>NZ_BROP01000001.1:126167-871304 GCF_026008575.1 Haladaptatus sp. T7 | reverse complement strand
CGCCGTTCGAACCATCTTTCTCACGGCATTCGCCGTTCGAACCATCTTTCTCACGGCATTCGCCGTTCGAACCATCTTTCTCACGACGTTCGTCGCTCGGACTACTTCGCTCACTGCCGTTCGTCGCCCAGTCCTTCGGGGATCGAGTCGTTTCCGAGCACGTCGTCACACGACTCGCGTTTCCTGAGCAGGTCGTATCCGCCGTCGCTTCGGACCAACACGACCGGCGGTTTCGGCTCGGCGTTGGTGTGACTCGCGCTGCCGAGCGAGTACGCGCCGATTCTGTCCACCGCCACGAGGTCGCCGGGGCCGAGTTCGGGCAGCGGGACGTCCTCGCTCAGCACGTCGCCGGAGTAACAGAGCGGCCCGGCGACGTGGTACGTCCGCGTCGGTTCGCGGTCCTTCACCGCGTAGACGGGATACGGCCAGTACGACGACACCGCGTTCGTTCCCCCATCGAGGACCGCGAAGTCGGCGTAGGGCGTCTCCTTGACGACGCCGACCGTCCCGAGGAAGGTTCCGGCGTTGCCGACGAGGCGTCGGCCCGGTTCGACGAACAGCCGCGGCTCGTCGAGGTCGTATTGTACACACGTTTCCCGAATCGTCTCGGCCATGTGCGCCACGATGGTTTCGGTGTCCGGCACGTCCTCGTCGTAGGGAACGGGGAATCCGCCGCCGAGGTCGAGCACGTCGATTTCGACGCCGAGTTCGTCCCGCACGTCCGCCGCGAAGCCGAGCATCTCGCGGGCCGCGACTCCGTAGGGTTCGACGCCGCGAATCTGGCTGCCGACGTGCAACTGCACGCCCGCGAGCGAGACGAACTCCGATTCGACGGCCTGCCGCGCGACCGCCATCGCCCGCCCGCTCTCGATGTCGAGCCCGAACTTGCTCTCGCGGGTCGCCGTCGCCACTTCGGGGTGGGTCGGGACCTCCATCGCGGGATTGCCGCGAATCAGCACGTCCGGCACGGTTTCGGTCGCCTCGGCGGCCACGAGTATCTTCTCCAACTCCGTCGCGTTGTCCACGAGGAGGTGGGAGACGCCCCAGTCGAGCGCCCGTTCGATGTCCTCGGGCGCTCGGTTCATCCCGGTGAGGAGCACCTCCTCGGGGTCGAATCCGGCCCGTCGGGTGGCCGTCAGTTCACAGCGCGCGTAGGCTTCCGCCTTACAACCGGCGTCCCGAAGCACCGACAGGACGCCGAGGTTGTAGTTCGCCTTCACCGCGAAGTGGACCTCGGAGTTCGGATACTGCTCGTCCAACGCGTCCCGGAGCGTCCCGTAGTTCGCGCGGAGGTCGTCCTCGAAAAAGGCGTACAGCGGCGACCCGTACGCCGACACGAGGTCGTCGGCGTGCCTCCGCAACCGCTCCGTTCGTTCCGTGAGTTCCATGCCCGAACATCCCACAAGCGGCGGATAACGGTTGACCCTCCCATGCTAGGTGGCGCTTCCCCTGATTCGTCGGTCGTTCTTTCCCAAACCCCCTCCGACACGAAACTATTTGTAGGCGCGGGCGACCAGTGTGTCGGCATGGCGACGAAATCGGGGTCGATGACCGATGCGTCCTGACACCCCCGCTATCGACACGCGCGACGAACTGGCGGCCACCATCGCGGCGTACGACGAGACCATCGACGGCGACCTCGGCGTCTTCCTCGGATTCCCGTCCGGCCCGGACGAGTTCGACGTAGTGTGCTCTCACGACGAGACGCGCGTCTTCCAGAGCGCGAGCACCGTCAAACTCCCCGTCCTCTACGCCCTCTACGAGCGGTACGACGCCGACGACCGACTCGACGAACTCGACCGGCCCTGCCCCCTCTCGCCCGAAAACCGTGTCGGTGGGAGCGGGTTGTTGCACCTCCTCGACGCCACGCCGACGGTCGAGGACCTCGCGCGTGCGACGATTTCGGTGAGCGACAACGCCGCGACGAACCAACTCATCGACCACCTCGGGATGTCGGCGGTGAACGACGCCGCGGCCCGTCTCGGCATGGACCGAACCCGCCTCGCGCGAAAGATGATGACGACGCTCGAAGACACCGACTTCGGGGAGTTCGACGTGCACGTTCCCGCGGACGAACCGACGAACGCGACTACGCCGCTCGACTGTGCGCGGTTCTTCGCGGACCTCGCGTGCGAGACGACGCTTTCCGCGGCCGCCTACGAGCGAATGCGCGTCCCGCTCGCCGCCCAGAAGGACACGTCGATGGTCCCGCGCTATCTCCCCTACGAAACCGACGTCGCGCACAAAACCGGACGGCTTCCGACCGCCGCACTCGACACCGGCTTCCTGTCGGTTCCGGACCGCGACCGACCGCTCGTTTTTTCGGTCTTCATCGACGGGGTTGGTGGGACGGAGACGGACGGCGCGCGAGCGACGTCCGACACGGGTGCCGACGCGGCGGACGCCATCGCCGAAATCGGGGACGCCGTGTTCGCGTGGCTCAGATAAGCCGTCGCGCGAGTTCGAACTTCTCGTCCAAGTCGGGGATGTACGAATCGCTTTCCGGGTCGAGACTGTTGATGACGACGGCTTCCGCGCCGCCGTAGGCGTGGACGTACTCGTCGCCGCCGAGGCTGATGGCGACGTGACCGGGGAAAAAGAGCAGGTCGCCGGGGCGGAGGTCGTCGCGCTCGACCGACTCACCCATGGCCCGCTGTTGGTCCGCGTCGCGGGGAAGGACGAGTCCGTTGACCCGATAGGAAATCCACGCCAGCCCGGAGCAGTCGATTCCGTCGCTCGTCATGCCGCCCCAGTCGTACTCCGTTCCGAGATACTCTCGTGTGATTTCGACGATATCGTCCCCGGTGGGATTCTCCGGCGGTCGCTGAATCGCCCCATCCGCCGAAGCCACCCGTTCGCCGGTTCGGAAGACGGCCGTCGTTTCGGTATCGTCCTCGACTTTGCAGGGGGTTCCGGCGTACACCGTCTCGCCCTCCGTCGTCGTGGTATCGCGGGCGACGACCGCGTTCGCGTCTTCGACTTCCATCTCGGCGAGCGCGTCCACATCGACCCACCCGAGATACCCGTCGGGCGTGAACACTCGCGCCCAGTCGCCGTCGCGGTCGAAGACGGCGACTCGCGCGCCGTACAGGACTTGCGTCACCTGTTCGCCCTCGTCGTCCGCGTCCCCGCGAACGGGGACGACGGACCGCGCGACGGTCTTCTCCGTTCGGAGCGATTCGAGGACGGTGAGGTCGCTCGTCGTCGTTCGTCCGGTCGCGCGCTCGACCGCCTCGCACGCTTCGCGTTCGTGTCGGGAGGTTGAAACCGATCCACGGAGTACGAGTTCGTCCCCGTTCGATTCTCGTCCGGCGGGAGTTACGTCGAAAACCGCGACCCGCGAGTCGGGTGCGTGTCTCGTCTCGCAGCACTGTAGCGCCAGTTTCGCGCGGTGGGTCGGGTCCATTCGGTCGGCCGCCTCGACGGGTTCCGTTTCGTCCATGCCACCTGTGTTCGAAGCGACGTAAAAAATCCCGCCCCTAGATTGCTACCGTCCTCGGTGGTTGCGGCGGTTCGCGCGGCTACGTCAGCCGCACCACTTCCGGTTCGAATCCCTCGCCGGTCCAGCGCCACGACCCGACGAACGGGTGCGAGCCGTTCAGCGAGACGATGACGTAGGAGTAGCCGTCCCACGTCGCGTCCGCCGCGTCGGTCGCGCTTGGTTCGTCCGGGCCGAGCGGGTGGGAGTGATAGAACCCGACGACCTCCCGGCCGTCCGCTTCGATTCGTTCCATGACAGCGAGTTGCTCCTCCGGGTCGATTTCGTAGTGCGTTCGCGCGTCCGCCGCGACGTTCTCCGCGTGAAACACCTCTTCGACGTTCGCGGGGTCGCCGCGGGTGCCCGCGAGGATTCCGCAAATCTCCGCGGGACGGCCGCGACGCGCGCGACTGACGAGCGTATCGTACGCTTCGCGCGAGAGGGCGAGCATGGACGAGGATTCGGTTCGAGGCGTGATAAACACGGGAGGCCACCCCTAACCGAAACCCACTTGCAGGGGAAGCGGTAATCGACTGACGCGCGAGGGTTGCCAAGCTAGGCCAACGGCGGCGGGCTTAAGACCCGCTCGTGTAGACGTCCATGGGTTCGAATCCCATCCCTCGCATGAGTCGGCGCGACAGTCCGTCGCGCCGTACGAATCGGCTGAATAGGTTCGAATTAGACCGAGGTTCTGCGCGAAGCGCAGGTTCTCGGGCGTTGTTCGAATCCCATCCCTCGCATCGCATTCTGCCTGCTGTACTTGCCAACCGAGTAGACACGTTTGTCCGAGGCGCATCACCGAACTGAACGACGACTTCCACCGTACGGCCCACCAAAAAACGAACTGTCGGAACTCCCTACGCGGCTAGCCGATGTCCACACGGCCACAGCCGCATGTACTCGGGGTCAGTCACCGTTATCATCCTGACGCGCTCGTCACAGCGCGGACAGGTTTGGGGAGCGGTCGCTGAGCGGTACGCTTTTCTTGCGGAGAATCCTTGTCGAGCATGCTTCGGTAGTGGTCCGAAGCAAACGAGGTAGGTGTTCTAGCACCTGCCTTTGCGGCTGTAGCCTCGTTCGCTTCATCCTACATATCTGATTCCGGTGGCTTACTGGTATCGACCGGTGGGTTCGAATTTCGGGTGCGAAGAGCCGAAAGGATGGGTTTCGCGGCGATGCTCGACCAGCATTGAACCGAACTTTGACATCCTCGACGGCGGCTAGCGACCTGTACGTGTCTTCCCGCGAGAACGACAACTATCGTACTTGTCGGACGAATTGAATAAAATCTGACTCGACGTGCGAAACGCTGTCACGTCAATCGAATCCGTTGCTCACGTCCACCATCCGAACTCTGAACGTTTCAAACTTCACCTTCGAATTTCACACAAACAATACCAATCAGAACAAATTATTGTAAGATATTTACGTTTGTTCGGAATAATCGTAACAATAATCAACCGATGACGGGAACCGATGACCAGCGACCCATGCTCCCGGTCCAGACGCGAACCTCGGTATCCCGTGTGCTCACTCTCTTACTCATTGCAGGACTTCTCATCGCAGGGAACGTCACCCCGTCCGCCGGTCGCGGCGGTGGTGCTCCGGGCGTGCTCGCCGCGACGACCAACGCGACGGCGACCGCTACCAACACGACCACCTCGTCGTCTACGACGGCCACCACGACCAACGCGACCACGACCACCGGGACGTCCACGACGACCCAGACGACCACGACGATTCCGACGACAACCACGACGACTACTCAAACAACCACGACCACAACGACCACAACCGCAACGACGACCACCACCCAAACCACCACAACAACGATACCGACCACCACGACCACCACAACAACGACGCCGACTACGACGACAACCACGACGCCGCCGCCCTCCACGACCGCGACCACGACGACTTCCACGTCCACGACGACTCCGACGACAACGACCACGACCCCAGTGACCACGACGACTACGGCACCACCCACGACGCCGACCGACGCGACATCGGCATCAGCGACGACCGCTATCGAGTCCGAGACGACGCGGGAGCGGACGACGGAAACCGACCGAGGGACCGAGCGCACGAGCGCCGTCCCGAACGGTTCGACGACCGATTCGGGCACGCCGGAGAACGCCGGTCGTCTCTCCCCGCCCGGCGGCGATTCGAAGCGGTGGACCCTCGGGGATATGGCGGCCCTCTTCGCGATGTGTCTCGGCGGCCTGCTCGTCGTTGTTCCGTGGATGTTCTCCCGCGCGTACGAATGGGTGGGGTGAACTGGACGGTGCGGTGAGTGGACGAGGCGATGTGGTCGGAGCGGAACGAACGTCGAGAGCGGTTTCCGCGGTTCGAGAACCGACGGAGAGCGCGACGAAAATACCTATCGGACGAAATCATTATCAGAGAAGTGACGATGGGTTTTTCACTGTCGCTCACAGAAGCTTAAAAAGTATATGACTGAGGACGGTTCCCCTGACGAGCGCGGTGTGTACCGCGTGCAACACGACCTCTCCAGCCCGCAGTCACTCAGCACGACGGTGACGGTGGCTGTCGCGGACGTGGCAGGCGTCGAACCGGCGGACATCCCCGAACAACTCTACGACGTTATCGACCCCGAGGCGCTCGACAAACTGTTCAAGTCACGCGACGACGGCACGCCGCGACGCGGCGGGCGACTCTCGTTTTCTCTGTACGGCCACCACGTAACTGTTCGCGGCGACGGGTCGATAACCATCGAACCGGGTCTCGCACGCATCAAGCGACTCGGGGGGAATCTGCTCGTCGTCGGGTCGGTCCCGGATTCCGTCGTCGACGCCGCCAGCGTCCCGCTACTCGGCGATTCGACGCGCAACCGAACGCGGCTCTTCGCGCTCCACGACCGCAGCATCTCGACGGCGCGTACTCGTCTCTCTCGCGCCGGTTCCGCCGGGTCGGACGCGCACGTCGTGGACTATCACACCGGCGCTCGGTCCGCGGCCGCCGAATCTTCGGTACGGACCACCCCGACCGTCGAACGCGTGGACGGCGATATACACGAGTTCCGCGACGAAATCGTCGACGCAATTGAACGCCTCGACGCGGAACACGGCGGGTTCGCACCGGCCGAGCTTCGCTTCTGTTTCGATACGCTCCGCCCGCTGGTGGAGACCCACGACGACGCCGAGGTCGATGCGTTCCTCGATACACTCTGTCACCGCGTCAAGGACGTCTCCGGGATGGGCCACTACGTCCTTCCCATCGACCGCGATTCGCCGCAGGTTCGCGCCATCGCACACCGGTTCGACGCGATAATCGAACTCCGTGCGGGGGACAGCGGCCCGGAACAGCGCTGGCACCTCCGCGAGACGAGCTACACGACCGAGTGGTTCGACGTTTGAGGTCATCCGCCAATGAGTGACGTACCCGTCCCCAATACCATCGGCCGAAGCGTCGAGCCGCTTTTTCGACCGCGGGACGACCGACCCGGGGTTTCCATCATCGACCCGCTGGAACGGTGTCAGTACGCTATCGAAACGTCACAGTGTGTGGAACCCCGTCCCGTCTCCGTCGATGGGTTCGCCGCGCCGGTCAGTGCGGTGGCTCGCGTCCGAACGGACCGAATCGAGTTCCCGTTCCTCGTCTCCGCGTTCGTCCGCGACACGTCCGGCGAACTGGTCGCTACGGTCGACCACGAGACGGAGGTGACGCTCCCGTCCGACGAATATTACGTCGAACTGACGACGCCGGTGAAGACGTATCTCCGCGTGGAATCCGCGCTCGACTTCGAGGTTGGAGACGACCGGTTGACCCTCTCGTTGGGCGACGAATCCCCCCTCGAAATCGGTGCTCGGTCCGACCACACCCGCCCGGCGGGGACGGTGACGACGACGAGCGACCCGGCGGACGTGATGGCGGCCATCTCCTCGTTCGGGTCGGCGTTGAAGACGACCAGTCCGGAGCGGTCGTTCCCCACGCTCCGCGGACACCCCCCGACGGTCGAGTTCGGCGACGAACTCCACGTTCCGGACGACCTGCAACCGCCGGAAACGGGCGTGACCATCGAAGTCCCGCCGGCGTTCGAGTTCGTCTTTCCCGTCGCCTCGCTCGCGTACTATCTCGGCGCGACGGTCGTCCCCGGAGATACCCCCCGAATCGTCACGGACAGCGGTTCCCACGCCCTCGACCACCCGGAGCGCGGGTTCGAAGGCGAAACGGCCCGCGTCCTCAAACAGGCCCTGTTGCTCGACTGTCTCACCCGTACCGAGGGGTTGTATCGCTTCGACTTACACGAACGGCGGGAAGTGGAACCCTTCGTCGACCTCGACTTCGCGGCCCTCTACGATGCGTCGCTTTCGGACCGACTGCTGGCGTACCTCGACGTGCCGTTCTCGCTGCTCGATGACGTGCTTCCCACGTGGCGACTCGCGGTGCAGGCCACGGACGACCACCGGAACGCGGCCCAACTTCCGTACGTCATTCGAGACTTGCCGATAATCGGCGTGGCGACGACTGACGGAGCGTCCAGCGAGCCGGTCGCGACGGCGGCAGATATCGGCGAGTTCACGCGGACGACAGACGTGGACAGGAGGTATCCCGTGGAACCCGCCCCCGACGAGCGGTACGTCGTGCCGCCGAAGACGGAAACGCTCGAACACGCGTGGCTCGGCGACGGCGCACCGGTCGGCGGGAACAAACTCGTCGATGCCGGGTTCGAACATCGCGTGGACCGCGATGGATCGACGGACGACCCGCAGATCACTATCATCTGTAACGACCCGAAGATGGAAGCGGAGTACCGCGATTCGCTGTACTACCACCGGGACGAACTGCCGTTCGACGTGACCATCGACCGGAACTGCTCGACGGCGGACCTTCGGCGACACCTCCGCGAACCGACCGACTTTTTCCACTACATCGGCCACGTCGAAAACGAGGCGTTCGTTTGTCACGACGGACTTCTCCATCCCGACGATGTGGCGACCGTGGGCGTCGATATGTTTCTGCTGAACGCCTGTCGGTCGTACGTCCCCGGCAAACGCCTCATCGAGGCGGGCAGCATCGGCGGCATCGTCACGTACAGCGAAATCGGCAACGCCGGAGCCACCGTCATCGGCCAAACCATCGCCAAACTGCTCAACGCCGGATTCCCGCTCCGGGCGGCGCTTTCCATCGCACGCCGACGGCGACTCGTCGGCAATCAGTACGTCGTCGTCGGCGACGGCAGCATCCAAGTCGTCCAATCGGAGAGCGCACCGGTCGTGTTCTCGGTCGAACCGCTCGGCGACGACGAGTACGCGCTCGGCATTCGAACCTACCCGACGAACCAACATTCGATGGGGTCGTTCCTCCTTCCGTACATCGACGACGAGGAGTCGTACTACCTATTGGGTGGCGACCTACCGACGTTCACGGTCACGGGGGACGAGTTGCAACGATACCTAAAACTCGAAGATACGGCGGTCGTCTACGACCACGACCTGTACTGGTCGTCCGACGTCGATGTCCGCCGCGACTTCTCGTAACGCCCTTCCGTTCTCCGGCCCTACCGACGGGCAATGACGCAGACGAACGCGGTCGAACGAGCCTTCGGCCTGCACGACGGCTTCGAACCGGACGACGACGGCTACCTCGTTACCACGACGCCGTTCGACGGACGCGTTACCGTATCCGACTCCATCCGAGTGACCGTCAGAATGCCGATGCTTTCGGGCGTCGTGGCGGACGATTCGGTCGCCGACGTCGTTGAAACCGGTTGGTTCGAAACGCTCGAACTCCGACTGGAAGACGCCCACACGGTCGTTTCCTCGGACGACGCGACGCCACCGACGATAAGGCGAGACGGCGACGAAGTAGTCCTCGAAGTCGAGTTCTCGGGGTATCCCGACAAAGCGGCCGAGAACGCGAAGGCGGTCGTGGATTTCGCCGAGGGGACGTGGATGCAAGGTCTGATTCCCGGCTACGACTACGACGAACCCGCCGCGGGGATGTTGAACCGGGCACACCAATCCTACGACTAACGGTCGGCTATCGGTCGTGTCGCGGCCGGGTGTCGGTCAAATATTGGTGGAGGGGCATCCGAACGGCGTACAAAGAGGACGAGCGGCGTCGTTTTGCGATTCTCTCGGCCCTTTATGTCAGTCCATCGATATGTACGTCTGAGTGTCCTCGACGCCCTGCACGCCCTGAATTCCGTCGGCAGCGACGGTCTTCACTTCGGCGGGGTTCTCGACGTCCACCTTCACGATGAGGTCCACGTCGCCCGCGACGATGTGGGCGTCTTCCACGCCGTCGATGTCGAGAATCGCGTTCTTCAACCGGTCCGCCTCGCCCGTGTTCGCCTTGACCATGATGTATGCGGCGACCATCTCAGACACCCCCCGCTCCCGCGGCCGCTCGACTGCCGTCGCCGACGAGTATCTTCCGAACGTCGTCCAACACCGCGAAATCGGCGAGGACGGCTACCCTGTCGCCGACTTCGAGGGAGTCGTCCGGGAGCGGAATGCCGATCCGCTCGTCGTGCTTGCCGAACGCGAGGATGCGCGAGTTCGCGGGCAGTTCGAGTTCGCTGATGGAGTAGCCGCGCATGGGTGACTCCTCGGTGATGGTGAGTTCGACCACCTGCAAGTTCTGGGCGATATCGGCGATGGCGCGGATGTTCCCGCCGAGGAGGGCGTTTTTCGCACCGATGGCTCCCAGTCGCTCGGGGTAGACCACTTCGTCCACGTCGCTGGCGAACTTCCGGTAGATGTCCTCCCGGTAGTCGTTGTCGATGCGCAGAATGGTTCGACAGCCGTGGTGTTTGCCGACCATGCAGGCCGCGAAGTTGACGTTTAGGTCCCCCGTCAACCCCCCGAGGGCGTCCGCGGTGTCGAGGTCCGCCTGTTCGAGGACCGATTCGCGCGACCCGTCGCCCTCGATGACTTCGAAGTCGTCGGTGCGCGCACGCTTCACTTTGTTCGCGTCGTTTTCCACCAACACGACCTCGTGCCCCTCTTCGCGGAGGACGCGAGCGGTTCGCAGGCCGACCCTACCTGCACCTATGATAACGAATCGCATGTCACTCCGTACGATAGAGGGGTTGAATAAGCTTTCTCCGGTGACGAACCGGCCCCTCAATACCGCCGCTCGGGAGCGCGCTGGTCGGTGTCTTTGGCGGATTCGGGACGAAACGACAGTATCGGATCGTCGCCGGGCAAAGGTTTTTCTCGCATGATAGAGTATCACACGGCATAATGGTGCACGCGTTTATCATGGTGAACACGGCCGCCGGAAAGTCCCAAGGGTTGCTCGAATCGGTGCGCGGCCTGGCGAACGTGGGGGAGGCGCACATCGTCGCCGGGGACTTCGACATCATCGTCGAGGTGGATACGGACGAGGTGTACGAAGTACTCCAAACCTCCTCGTCCGATATTCAGGGACTCGATGGCGTCGTGGACACCAAAACGTACATCGCTATCGACTGATTCGTTCTCCCGAGCGCGGTTTTTTGCTATCCTTCTCAGTGTTCCAGTTCGTACACGTCGTGGTCTTCGAGGAACGAGTCCAGCCATTCGCGCTGGTCGCGGAGTCGCGGGGGCACGTCGGCGTACACCCGGTCGAACACGTCGTGCGGGTCGGGGTCCTCGACTGCTTCCGCTTCCTCGACGGCCTCCGCGAGGAGTTCGTCCGCCTCGTCGTAGGCCTCCTCGACGAACTCGTCGTCGATGACACCCTGCTCGCGGAGCCACGTCTCGTAGCGGTCGAGGGGGTCCGCCTTCCGCCATTCGGGGAGGTCCTGTTCCACGTCCTCGTACTTGCTCGGGTCGTCGCTCGTGGTGTGGGCACCTTGTCGATAGGTGAGACTCTCCACGAGGACCGGCTTTCCCTTCCGGGCGGAGTCGAGCGCGTCGGCGACCGTTTCGCGGACCGCCAGCGGGTCGTTGCCGTCCACCTGCACGCCCTCGAAACCGTAGGCCTCCGCCTTCACGGCGATGCTGTCGCTCGCGGTCTGCTTGTGTCGCGGGAGGCTGATGGCCCAGTTGTTGTTCTCACAGAAGAAGACGACCGGCGCGTCGAACACGCCCGCGAAGTTCAGCCCTTCGTGGAAGTCGCCCTCGCTCGTCGCACCGTCGCCGAAGTAACAGAGAACGGCGTCCTCGTCGCCGCGGTAGTTCATCGCCATGCCCGCGCCCGCCGCGTGGGGGATTTGCGTGGCGATGGGTACCGCTTGGGGAAACGTCGGGATGTCGTGCTCGGAGTTGAACTCCGGTCGTCCGCGACGGAACAGCAAGATGTCGCTGATGGGGACGCCGCGTGCGACCTGCATCCCGTTCGAGCGGTAGGTCGGGAAGAGCCAGTCGTCGTCGGCCATCGCCAGCGCGGCACCGACTTGTGAGGCTTCCTGTCCGCGGTACGGCGGCCAACTGCTCATCCACCCGCGTCGTTGGAGCGCGATGGCGCGCTCGTCGAATCGCCGGGCGAGAACCATCCGTTCGAACGTCTCCCGGGCGGCTTCCGCGGAGAACGGCGTTTCATCCAATTCGCGTTCCCCGATGATTCGGTTCATGCCTGCGGGGATGTATCGCGGTTTCAAAGTCGTTCCGAAAGCGGTTACCTCGACTAGCGGACGGTGCCGTTGTTGGAGCAAACTGCAACTTCGACGGGAGTTCAGGCGACGAACCGCTGATAGCCGTCACGAGCGAGTCTCCCTGCCCCGCCCACCGTCAGCACCGCCGCGCCGACCACGACCGCGCTGTGAACGCCCGCCACGGTCGGGAACGAGGTGTACTTTCCGAGAACGAGCAGGACGGTGGCGAGAAGCCACAGGACGTAGAGCCCGAGCGAGAACCGGCGGAGGGAGTGGTTCATCGTTCGTTATTGTTGGTGAGATAGAACAAATATCTTCCGCACCGAATCCGTCGAAAAGAGTCCCGCCGCCGTCACGGAAGCGGGCAGAGGCTCGCCGTCAGCATCGCCACGTCGTCCGAGTCGTTGCGCGCGCCGTGGACGACGCCGCGCTCGTGGAGCACGACGCCGGGAGCCGAGACCGTCTCTTCCTCGTCGTCCTGAATCACCGTCACCTCGCCGGAGATGACGTGAAAGACGTTCGTGCTGTCGCCGTGTTCGTGCGGGCTGAGTTCCGCGCCGGGACCGAGCGCGAAGGCCTTCACGAGCACGTCGTCGGTGACGACCAGTTCGTCCGTCAGCACCTCGCCGTCGCCCGGGTCGAGGTCCGGAGTGCGGTCCAACACGTTCATTCCTCCGCGTATTCGGCGTTGTCGCCGACGAACCCGGATTTGAAGCTGATCCACGCCAGCACGCTGATGAAGAGCATCGGCGGCAGGATGGCAAAGCCCCACAGCGGGTTGAGTCCCCATCCGAGGATGAGCACGAGGTCGAACAGCCCGAGCGCGAGAAACGGAAGGACGGCTTTCGTCGCGCGCCACCGGTCGATGTCGCGCGTCTCGGTCGGCAGTGGCGTTCCCATAGCAGGAGTTGCGTCTCGCACGACCAAAAATCACCCGTTCACGCTCAAGTGGTTGGCCGTCGTGGGTCCGATATGGTAACGCAACTCGCGGACGACGTGTGGTGGCTCGACCTCGGGAGCGTGAACTGCTATCTCGCCGACGACGGCGGCGACCTGACCCTCGTGGACGCCGGGACACCCTTCGACAGCGGCGACATCATGCGCGGCGTGCGGGAGGCGGGGTACTCCATCAACGACGTGGACCGCGTGCTGCTCACGCACTACGACTTCGACCACGTCGGGTCGCTCGCGCGCTTGCCCCTCAACGCGCCGGTGTACGCCGGGGCGGCGGACGCGCCGCTGCTCTCGCGCGCGGACGCCCCCGACTGGCACAACCACAAGGGAGCGCTCCAGCGCGTGACCCGACCGCTCCTCTCCCGTCCCGACGAGGAGATTCGTCCCATCGAGGACGGCGACGAAATCGGGAGTTTCACCGCCTACGCCACGCCGGGCCACTCGCCGGGACACACGTCGTACGTCAGCGAATCGCTTAGCGTGGCCTTCCTCGGCGACCTCGTGCGCGAAAACCACGGAAAACTCGAACCCTCCTCGTGGGCCATCAGCTACGACACCGAAGCGGTCTACGACAGCATCGTCTCGCTCGAATCCCGAACGCCGGAGTTCGAGGTGGCCGCGATGGGCCACGGCGTCCCCTTCCTCCGCGAGGGGAGCGAGCGACTGCGCGAACTCGTCGCGTCGATGTGAGTCGAACGCACGCGAGAGGGGACGGGAACCATCCCGAACGCCAGTCGAGCGAACAACGTGGCGCGCGCTGGCACCGGCCTGAGGCCAACGAGGTTTCGAAGAAACCTCTGGGTGAGCGGTGAAATTGCCGAGCAACGCTCGGCAGTCAGCCAGACGGAGTCTGGCGAAACCGCGAACCAGCGGTCGGCCGAAGGTCGATGCTGGCAGCGTGCGAGGGATGACGAAGGGAGCGCCAGCGACCGAAGGAATCGGTTGGGGAGGGAGTGGCCGATGCGGTGCGGTTTCAGTGACGTCTGTACTTGCAGTCACGCGACAGCCCGAAATGCGATTTCTGCTACTGGGTTGCGGTGCGGTCTCATTGACGTCTGTATTTGCAATCACCGCAACACCAACCACGAGTCAGAGAGTGGACGAGGATTTTCGAGAACGCACTTCGTATCCGTCACATTCGCTGGTACATCCCGCGCGAAGCGGGTGCGGTGTACTCGAAGCCGAACTGCTCGTAGAATCCCTCCACGTCGGCCATGAGGTTAACGTAGGCCCCCTCGGGGGCGGTTTCCTCCAGATATTCCATCAACCGCTCCATCATGCGAGAGCCCAATCCTTGCCGCTGATGGTCGGGGTGGACCGCCATGTCGCCGATTTGGTAGACCGACCCGCCGTCGCCGATGATGCGGGCCATGCCGACGACGTCGCCGGTTTCACCGTCCACGACCGTCACGCCGAACACGGAGTTCGGCAAGCCTCGTTCGACCGCCTCCAAACTCCGGGGTGCCATGTCCGCGGCGTCGCGGAGGGCGATGAACTCCTCGGGTGTCGGTAGCTCGTCACGGACTTCGTAGCGCATGCAAAATCCTCGTTGGATGGGGGATTAACCCTACCCCTTCCGACCGATACCGTCGCTTTTCCGCCTCGGTCGTCGCGTGTGTCGCCCAGGGTGTGCGACCGCGTGTACTCTCCCGGTTAGACCGTCCCGGCTAGGCCGCCAACTCCTCGGCGACCGCGCTCGCATCGAGGAGGTTCGGGTCCACGATGAGGTCGGCCTGACTCCGAGCGAATTCGGGGATGGACTGCTCGTCGTAGACGACGACGCGAACGTCCGGGTTCACGTCCTTTGCAACCGCGATGGCCGTGGCCTGTCCGACGTCCGTGAGGACGAAGAGGTCGGCCTCGGTGATGGCCGCGTCTTCGAGCGCGGGACGGGAGGCGACGCCGTTGACAGCCGTCAGTTCGACGCCCTCGGCTTCGAGGGCGCGACCGAGTTTACCGTCGTCGGGACCTGCGATGACTGCACGCATCACTCGTACTCGATGGTCGCCGGGGGCTTATGTGTCACGTCGTAGACGACGCGGGCGACGTTCTCGTTCTGGCCGGTGATGCGCGACTGAATGCGCTGGAGCGTCTCCCAGTCTATCTCCTGCGCTCTGGCGGTCATGCCGTCGCGCGATTCGACCGACCGAACTGCGACGATCCAACCGTGAACGCGGTTGTCGCCTTTGACGCCGGTTCCCTTGCCGACGACGGCGGCGAACGCCTGCCACGGGTCGTACTCCTCCAGTTCCTCCTCCACGACGTGGCACGCCTCGCGTGCGACCTGCGCCTTCTCGGGCGTGACCTCGCCGATGACGCGGACGGCCAGTCCCGGTCCGGGGAACGGCATGCGCTCGGCGATGATTTCTTCCATGCCGAGGGCGCGAGCGACCTCGCGCACCTCGTCCTTGTAGAGGTCGCGGACGGGTTCGACGATGCCGTCGAAGTCCACCACGTCCGGCAGGCCGCCGACGTTGTGGTGGGACTTGATGCCGCCCTCGCTCTCGATTCGGTCGGGGTAGATGGTCCCCTGCACGAGGTAATCCGCGTCCGTGACCCGCGCTTCGCGCTCGAACTCGCGGATGAACTGCTCGCCGATGACTTTCCGCTTCTCCTCGGGGTCGGTGACGCCAGAGAGCGCGTCGAAAAAGCGGTCTTCCGCTTCCACGACTTCCAGCGAACTCATGTAGGAGAACGTCTTGCGAATCTGGTTCGTCTCGCCCTTGCGCATCAAGCCGGTATCGACGTAGACCGGCGTGAGCTGGTCGCCGATGGCCTTGTACGCGAGTCCGGCGGCGACGGACGAATCGACGCCGCCCGACAGCGCGATGATGGCGTGCGAGTCGCCGACCGCTTCTCGAATCTCCGCGACCGCTTTCTCGATGAACTTGCCGGTTTCGACCATCAGGCTTCCACCTCCTCACGCTGCTCGGCTTCGTCGAGGACCGCATCGAGCAGGCCGACGAACGGCGGACTCGCGCGGTCGGGACGGGAGCGGAACTCGGGGTGGAACTGCGTCCCGAAGAAGTACGGATGGTCGTTCATTTCGAGGATTTCCATCCGGTTTCCGGCACTGCCGGAGAAAACGAGGTCCTCGCCCTCGAAGTCCTCGAAGTACTCGGGGTTCACCTCGTAGCGGTGGCGGTGGCGCTCCGTGCAACTCGTCGCGCCGTAGACTTCCTCCGCGAGCGTTCCCGATTCGATGTCGGTTTCGTGCGCGCCGAGGCGCATCGTCCCGCCCATGTCCTCCACCTCGTACTGTTCGGGGAGGATGTCGATGACGGGGTGCGGCGTGTCGGCGTCCAGTTCGGCGGAGTTCGCGTCGTCCAGTCCGAGGACGTTCCGGGCGTACTCCACGACGGCCATCTGGAAGCCGAGACACAGGCCGAGGAACGGCACGTCGTTCTCGCGCGCGTAACGGATGGCCTCGATTTTGCCTTCGGTTCCGCGACTGCCGAACCCGCCGGGGACGACGATTCCGTCGGCCTCCTTGAGGCGCTCCTCGTGGTCGTCGTCCATCTCGTCGGAATCGACCCAGAGGACGTTGACGTCCACGTTCTTCTCCAGTCCGGCGTGTTTCAACGCCTCGTGGATGGACATGTAGGCGTCTTCGAGCGCGTACTTACCGACGAGCGCGATATCGACCTCGCCCTCGGTCTCCTGCGTGACGAGTTCGCGCCACGCGGTGCTCCGGTCGTCGCTCGGAATCGCCTGGTCCGTCAGGGAGAGTTGCTTCATGACGTACTCGTCCAAGCCCTCCTCCTCCACGACGAGCGGGACGTGGTAGATGTCCTCCACGTCGGGGTTCGAGAACACGGCGTCGGTCGGCACGTCGCAGAACAGCGCGATTTTCTCCTTCGTTTTCTCCTCCAGTCCGTCGCTACAGCGCCCGACGAGCACGTCGGGTTGCAGGCCGATGCTCCGGAGTTCCTTTACGCTGTGCTGGGTCGGCTTCGTCTTCTGCTCGCCGTTCTTCGAGTGCGGAACGAGCGTGACGTGGGTCAAGAGGAAGTCGTCGTCGTCCTGTTCCGTGGCGAACTGGCGGAGCGCTTCGAGGAACGGCATGCTCTCGATGTCGCCCACGGTGCCGCCCACTTCGACGATACACACGTCGTGGCCCTCGGCGGCCTCGCGGATGCGGCGTTTGATTTCGTCCGTGATGTGCGGGATTATCTGGACCGTCTTGCCCAGGTAGTCCCCGGCGCGCTCCTTCTCGATGACGTACTGGTAGGCCTTGCCGGTCGTGATGTTGTGGTCGAAGGTCATGTCGATGTCGAGGAACCGCTCGTAGTTCCCCAAATCGAGGTCGACCTCGCCACCGTCCTTCAGTACGTACACTTCTCCATGCTGGTAGGGATTCATCGTCCCCGCGTCCACGTTGAGATACGGGTCGATCTTCACGGCAGTCACGTCGAACCCGGCGTTTGCGAGCAGTCGCCCAGTGCTCGCGGCGGTAATGCCTTTGCCAAGTCCGGACATGACGCCCCCTGTGACGAAAATGAACTTCTTCCCCATCTCGGGGTCGTAGTCTGTCTCGGGGTCAGTCGGCATACTGACTTTCCGCAACCGTTCTTCAAAACCATTTCGGAGGCCGTCCGGTTCGACAGGAGGTGACATATGTTGGATACGTCGGAGGTCCGCCGTGAGATGAACGCGAGGCCGGAAAAACGGAAGGGAGGACGGCGGTGAAAGGACCCATCAGCGCGCGATACGTCGGAGGATCTGTCGGAGAAAAACAAACCAACGTCCCCGGCGCGTGCGTCAGTCGGTTCGAGGACTTCACGTCCGAGAGCCTACTGACTATCATGCGAGGGATGACTGAGCGGATGCGAAGGAATCGGTTGGGGAGGGTGTGGTTGTCGCGGCACGGTAGCGGTGCGGTCATGTGACGTCTGTAATCGCGGTCGTGGCGAACTCACGACCATTATAACGAACTCACGATCAACGTGTCCTGAACGTGGGCTTTCGAGGGCTGAACCATCCCGCTGTCTTCCCCGCCTCGGTCAGCGGAGACCCAAAACCACCGTATCACCGCCTTTCAAAGCCGTTCGACCAAGAACTCGCCCAACCGCCCCGCCACCTTCGCTTCCTGTCCGATGAAGAAGTGGTCCGCGCTGAACTCCTCGGTTTCGAAGCCCAACTCCTTCGCGCGCTCCACGAGGGGTTTCCAGTCGGCCGTGTCGTCGCGCGTT
This sequence comes from Haladaptatus sp. T7, assembly GCF_026008575.1. Classification (NCBI taxonomy): domain Archaea; kingdom Methanobacteriati; phylum Methanobacteriota; class Halobacteria; order Halobacteriales; family Haladaptataceae; genus Haladaptatus; species Haladaptatus sp. T7. The sequence goes on along the minus strand of NZ_BROP01000001.1, from coordinate 853,129 downwards.
CCGTAGAGGACTTTCAGCGGAACGTCCACGTCGCCCAGCGCCGCGGCCGCGTCCAGTTCCGTGGTCAGGCGGGACGCGGGCGCGAGCAACGCGATGGCGTCGGCGGTCTCGTCCACGCCCGCGAGCGTCGCTATCGCGCCGCCGAAGCTGAAACCGAAGATGCCGACCGAATCGTAGCGCTCGCGCGCCCAGCGGAGGGCGTTGCGCGCGTCCTCGCGTTCGCCGTACCCCTCGTCCCAATCGCCGTAATCGAAGCGCAGGCAGGCCACGCCGTGCTCCGTGAGGTAGTCGGCGAGCGCGACGAGGCGGTTGTCGCTTCTGTTGCCGTCGAATTGCGGGTGTGGTGGACAGGCGACGACGACGGTATCCGTCGGTGCTTCGGGTTCGTCCAGCGACCCGCGCACGTCCCGCGCCCCGGGGACGACGACTTCGTTCAACGTCATGTGGGCGTGTTAGCTTGGTGAGGATTTTAAGGGTCGGGTTCTGAATGTAGTAGTATGGGAGTACTTTCACGCATGTCGTACGTCGTCCGCTCGAAGATAAACGCCGTCCTCAACAGGGCAGAAGACCCGACCGAGACGCTCGATTACTCCTACGAGCAGATGCGCGACGAACTGCAGGACGTAAAGCAGGGTATCGCGGACCTCACGACGCAGAAAAAGCGCCTCGAAATTCAGAAGCGCCGCCTCGAAGAGAACGTCGAGAAGCACAACCAGCAAGCGCGCCAAGCGGTCAAGCAGGACCGCGAGGACCTGGCCCGGCAAGCCCTCGAAAAGAAAAAGCAGAAGATGAACCAAATCGAGGACCTGGAGGGCCAGATCGCGCAACTCCAGAATACGCAGGACAACCTCGTCGAGAAGAAGAACGAACTCCAGAACCGTATCGAGGAGTTCCGCACGAAGAAAGAGAGCATGAAGGCTCGCTACGAGGCCGCGGAAGCCAACAGCCGCGTCTCGGAGGCCATGACCGGCGTCGGCGACGAGATGCAGGACGTCGGGATGGCCATCGAGCGCGCCGAGGAGAAGACGGAGGACATGGAAGCCCGTGCGGAAGCGATGGACGAACTGCAGGACACCGGCGCGTTCGAGGACGCGCTTTCCGATAAAAGCAGCCTCGACCGCGAACTCGAAGAGATGCGGTCGTCCGGCGAGGTCGACTCCGAACTGGAGACGCTGAAAGCCGACATGGGTGTGGAGGACGAACCCGAGGAGGAAGAAACGTCGTCCAGCGACGACGACATCGACCTCTCGGACCTCGAAGCCGATGTCGCCGCCGAGGAGACGGAAACCGAGACGGAGAGCGAAACCGAACAGGCGACCGAGGAGAACAACTCGTAATCGCCTCCGGTAAACCACCCCGCAATCACCTCCGGCCCCGCAACCACCTCCGGCCCCGCAACCACCTCCGGGGAATCCCGATTCGTTCCGGGAACCCCGATTCGGAGCCATTTTTGCAACTCCGCGCCAGACCCATCCTCCGGCAAGAGTAACTGGTTTCGGCAAGTGTCTATTTGACGCTACTCGCGTTTTTGTTCCGTATGAGCGAGTCCGACGGGAGCGCGCAACCCGGAGACACGATGCGCGAGCGAGTAGACGAGAGTCGGCTCAAACTATGGATTCTGATGGAGGCCAATCGGTGGCTCGTCGCGGCCGTCATCCTCCTCGCCGTCTTCGCGGCGTTGGTCGTCCTCGGCGTTCTCGACCCGTCGCCGCTACAGCAGTACATCGGGCCGAGCGACGACGCGGTGGACACGGTGTTTCAAGGCTTCGTCGGGGCGATCATCACCGGCGTGACGCTCGTCGTGACGCTCAATCAGCTCGTCCTCTCGCAGGAACTCGGTCCGGTCGGAGACCAGCAGAGTCGCATGGAGGGCGCGATGCAGTTCCGACGCGAAGTCGAGGACGCGCTCGACGTCCCGACTGCGCCGCCGGAACCCGCGTCGTTCATGCAGGCGCTCCTCGAAGAGACCAAATCGCGGGCGAACGCCCTCGCCGACGCGGTGGACGAGAGCCGCGACGAGGATCTGAAAGACGAAATCGGTAGCTACGTCGATGGTCTGACCGGCAACGCCGACGAGGTGAGCGACACGCTCGAAGACACGCAGTTCGGGACGTTCGACGTGCTCTCGGCCATCCTCAACTTCAACTACTCGTGGAAGATATTCCTCGCGCGGAAGATTCGCAACGAACACGCGGACGCCCTCACCGACGAAGTGGACGAGGCGTTCGACGACATCATCGAATCGCTGACCTTCTTCGGGCCGTCGCGCGAGCACTTCAAGACGCTCTACTTCCAGTGGGAACTCGTCAACCTCTCGCGGGCCATGCTGTACACGGCGGTCCCGGCGCTCGTGGTCACGATTGCGATGATAATCTACTTCGACGCGAAGGCGATTCCGGGGTCCACGTTCGGCATCAGCAACGACGTGCTGACGGTGAGTTTGGCTTCGACGATTGCAATCGTCCCGTTCATCATCCTGCTGGCGTACATCCTTCGGATTGCGACGGTGGCGAAGCGGACGCTTTCGATTGGACCGTTCATTCTGCGGGAGACGAAGCGGAGCGACGAGTTGGACTGAGAAGAGCGAACGAGGTTGGTCAGTGACCTCTTCGATTGTCGTCAGCGATGGCGTGCTGGAGACAGAGCGTAGGTCGAACAGTGGGCGCTTCCGTTTAGAAGACGACTATTTGGACGAGAAATAGCGCAGTTAATACGAGAGCGAGAATCGCCATTCCATACGCTAATAGCCCGTACTCCGTCGGCTTTCGCTCGTATTTCTCGGGATTGTACAATCGAAGGAGTCCGGTTCCCAAGATGGTGATGCCAACGCCGAGTTGTGTGATGATTGCGATAGGAGACTCAAAGAGGAAAGCGGCCTGCACCAGCAATACCATTCCACTATATACGAAACAGAGGGTTACGAACCGAACAGGTTTCATCTATCTCGTAGATAACAGCGAATATTCATATGGTCACCGGTGACTACTGACCACGAATCCAGTAGTCCGTGAAGTAGAATACTAAATACGCTTCCTCTATTCGTCAATACTGGTAAAATCCGACCCTCACCGAATATTTCAGCAAAACCGGAAAACCGCAGTCCAGCCGCCTCAGTCCAAGAAGCCGAGTTCCGTACTCTTCTCGTCCCGCTCTGCTTCCAGATGCTCGCGGAACGCCTCCAACGAAACGTCCTTCTCCTCGCGCTCCAGACGGTCGCGGACCGAAATCGTGCCCGCTTCCTCCTCGTCGCCGCCGACGATTATCATGTAGGGAACGCGGTCGTCGTGGGCCTGCTGAATCTTTCTCCCAACCGTCCACGAGCGGTCCTCGACTTCGACGCGGAAGTCGTCGAGTTCGTTGGCGACGCGGTGGGCGTAGCCGAGGTTGTCGTCGCTGACGGGGAGGACGCGGACCTGCTCGGGCGAGAGCCAGAGCGGGAACTTGCCGTCGAAGTGCTCGATGAGCACCATGAAGAAGCGCTCGTAGCTACCGTACAGCGCGCGGTGGATCATGACCGGGCGCTCCTCCTCGTTTTCCTCGGTGACGTACGTCAGGTCGAAGCGCTCGGGCATGTTGAAGTCGAGTTGGACCGTCGGGCCGTCCCAGACCCGCCCGAGGGCGTCCTCGAAGCCGAAGTCGATTTTGGGGCCGTAGAACGCGCCGTCGCCCGCCTCGATGTCGTAGTCGATGCCGGTGGATTCGAGGACGGAGCGGAGTTGTTCTTCGGCGTGCTCCCACAACTCGTCGCTACCGACGGACTTCTCGGGGCGGGTGGCGAGCGCGACTTCCACGTCCAAGTCGAACGTCTCGATGACCTCGAAGATGAGGTCCATGACCTGCCGAATCTCGCGCTCGATTTGGTCGGGGCGGACGAACAGGTGGCCGTCGTCGATGGTGAACGACCAGACGCGCGAGAGGCCGGAGAGTTCGCCGCGCTGTTCCTTGCGATACACCTTGCCGTTCTCGAAGTAGCGAATCGGCAGGTCGCGGTAACTCCAACTGTGCTGGTCGAAGATGGTCGCGTGGCCGGGACAGTTCATCGGCTTCAGGCCGTACTCCTCGTCGTTCACGTCGAGGAGGAACATGTCGTCCACGTAGTTGTCGTAGTGACCCGATTTCTTCCAGAGTTCCGTGCGGAACAGGTGGGGCGTCTCCACCTCGTCGTAGCCCGCGCCGCGGTTGAGTTCGCCCGCGTAATCGGACAGTTCGCGGAGAATCGTCTTTCCGTGGGGGTGATACAGCGGCAGGCCCGGTCCCGTCGTCTCGTCGATGGAGAACAGGTCGAGTTCCTTGCCGAGTTTGCGGTGGTCGCGCTCTTCGGCCTTCTCCATGCGTTCGAGGTACTGTTCGAGGCCCTTCTCGGTCGGGAACGCCGTCCCGTAGACGCGGGTCAGCGTGTCGTTCTCCTCGTCCCCGCGCCAGTACGCCGCGGAGGTTTCGAGCAGCGTGAAGCCGCCGATTTCGCCCGTCGAGGAGACGTGCGGTCCCTTACACAGGTCCGAGAACTCGCCCTGTTCGTAGAAGGAAATCGAGTCCTCGTCGGCCGCTTCGGTGTCGAGGATGTCCTGTTTATACTCGTTGTCCTCGTACATGTCGAAGGCCTCTTCGCGCGATTTCTCGACGCGCTCGATGTCGAGGTCCTCCTCGATGATGTCGTGGCCCTCGTCCTCGATTTCCGCGAGGTCGTCGCTGTCGAGTTCGACGCCTGCGATGTCGTAGTAGAACCCCTCGTCGGTCCACGGGCCGATGGTGAGTTTCGCTTCGGGGTGGAGTCGCTTCAGCGCCTGCGCGAAGACGTGGGCCGCGGAGTGCCGGAGGACGCTCAGGTACTCGTCGCTCTGGTCGGTGACGATGACGAGTCGGCAGTCCTCGGACAGCGGCGTCGCCTTGTCGACGAGTTCGCCGTCCACGACACCTGCCACCGTGTCCTTGCCTAGTCCCGGGCCGATTTCGTACGCCACGTCCTCCACGGTTGCGCCTTCCTCCATGTCGAGTTCGGCGCCGTCCGGGAGCGTGACAACGATATCGCTCATGCGGTTTGGTACGCGCCACGCGCCAGATAAGTGTGTTGAGACGGCGCGAGCGACGGTGACGAGTCGAGGCGATTTTTCGAGGTCGGGTCGGGCGAGAAGTAGCCGGAATAACCGAGAAGCAGTCCCGGAAATCCCTCTCCACGTTCGCTACGAGTCGTGTCTGATTTTCCGTGGTCGCAAATGTCGCGGTTGGTTTTCTACGGCTGCAAATGTCGCGGTTGGTTTGTGGTGACTGCAAGTACAGACGTCACTGAAACCGCGCCGCCACCGCCCTCGTGCCTCCCCAACCGATTCTTTCGGTCGCTGGCTCCCTCCGTCATCCCTCGCGCGAACTATAGCGAGGTGACTCGGATGACCGCTATCCTCGTCACCCCGCCAGCGCGCGCCATTCGAAAACCGGGATGCGCACTACTGACTAACCTCCGTGGCGCGTGTGCCAGCGGGTCCGAGGACAGCGAGGTTTCGCGGAAACCTCGAAAACGAGCGGCCGGAATTTTCGATGCAGTCATCGATTACGAGATAGAAAACTCGACCCCTCGTATCGGCGGATACGCTGATGGTGATGTCGGTCGAACGAAGGATATGCGCAAATCACCGAAACCGAAGGACGTGGACAAACCGGTGTTCAACGTGGACGACCAGAAGGTCGGCATCGTCACCGACGTTCGGGACGGTATCGCGTACGTGGACCCGCATCCCAGCCTCTTCGACGAGTACAAGATGCTCCTCGGGTGGAAAGACGAGGCGAAGGACATCTACCCGCTTCCGCACGACGCCATCCACGAGATAACGGACAAAGAAGTTCGGCTACGGACTCACGACACGGAACACGAGAAGAAGAAGTAATTACGTCGGACGGCGGCACGCGCAGTGAAAACCCACAGTCTCAAGTCGTGTGGGTGTGTGCCATGACCATCGATGCGCGTCCAGACCCTCGGCGATGGAACGCCGGACCTCGCCGTCGTCGCCTGCCTGCACGGGAACGAGCGCTGTGGCAAAACAGCAATCGAGCGCGTGCTGGCGGAGAAGCCCGCCTTCTCTCGGCCGGTTCGGTTCGTCCTCGCCAACGAGGCGGCCATCGCGGAGGGCGTCAGGTTCATCGACGAGGACCTGAATCGCGCGTTTCCCGGCGACCCCGAGGGGGACACCCACGAGTCCCGACTCGCTGCGGAACTCCTGCCCGAGATTCGGGACTGCGGCGTTCTCGACCTGCACTCCACGAGGTCACATCCGGAGGCGTTCGCGCTCCTCTCGCGGATAAACGACCGGACGAAACGGTTGGCGCGGGCGACGGGCGTCGCGCGCGTCGTCGATATCAGCTACGTCGCCGGTGGTCTCATCGACCACGTGGACGGCGTGGCGGTCGAGTGCGGCCTTCGGGGGACGGAGCGCGCCGAGCGAAACGCCGAACGAGTCCTGCGGAACTTCCTCGGCGAAACCGGGGCGGTCGACGCGCTCTCGGAAAGCGGGGACCCCGAACTGTATCGCATCTTCGACGCCGTTGAAGGGGCCGATTACGAGTTCGTCGGCGAGAACTTCGTCCGCGTCGAGGAGGGCGAGGTGTTCGCCAGAAAGAGAGGAACGGGCGACACGGGGAGCCCAGGAAACGAACTCCGCGCCGACCGTCCCTTTTATCCCGTCCTGATGTCCACCGACGGCTACGACGAGATGGTCGGCTTTCGGGCGGAGCGGGTCGGAACGCTGGAGCGCTGACGACCTACGATTTTCGAACGCCGGTGCCCGCGCGTCCCGTTTCGAGGTCGATGACGCCGTTCGGCATCGGGACGCCCTCGTACTCGTCCTCGGCGAGCAGGAGCGACCCGTCCAAATCCGCGTAGTCGAGCAGGGGAACGAGGTGACACGCCGCCGCGATGCTGGCGTTGCTCTCGACCATGCACCCGAGCATGAGTTCCAAGCCGTGGGCGTTCGCGGCGTGAATCATCCGAATCGCCTCGCGGAGGCCGCCGCACTTCATCAGTTTCAGGTTGGCGATGTCGGCCTTGCTCGCAATTCTCGGGATGTCCTCCAGCGTGATGCAGGACTCGTCGGCCGCGATGGGGAGGGCGGCGCGTTCGCGGACGAAGGCCATTCCGTCCGGATTCTCGGCGGGGACGGGCTGTTCGACGAATTCCACGCCGAAGTCGGCGAGCGCGTCGATTTTCCGCACCGCCTCGCGCGGACTCCACGCCTGATTCGCGTCCACGCGAATCGTCGCGTCGGGCGCTTCCTCCCGAATCGCGCCGACGATTTCCTCGTCGCGGTCGGTGCCGACCTTCACCTTCAGGGTTCCGTACCCGGCCGCGACTGCCTCGCGCGTCTTCTCGCGCATTACGTCGGTCGGGTCGATACCGATGGTGAACGACGTTTCGAGCGTCTCGCGCCCGTCGAGTCCCCAGTAGCGATACAGCGGCAGTCCGGCGCGTTTCGCCACGAGGTCGTGCAGCGCGATACTCACCGCACAGCGCGCCGCCGGGTTGCGGTTCACCGTCTCGCGCATCTCCCGTTCGATTCGGGCGAGCGCGTGTGGGTCGTCCACCCGTTCGACGACGGCGAGGAGGTCCGGCATGACGGCTTCGACCGTCGCCGCCGTCTCGCCGTAGTGTTCCGAGGGGGCGGCCCCGCCGATACCGACGTTTCCGTCGTCGTCCTCGATTTTGACGACGACGTTTTCCGCGGCGGTCTGCGTCCCCCGCGAGATGGTGAAGGCGTGTTCGAGCGGGAGTGAGATGCGCTCGAACTCGGTCGAGAGACTCACAGAATCGCCTCCAGCACGTCGTCCGCGTCGAATCGAACGAGGTCGGCCGCGGGCGCGCCGAGCGCGGATTTGTACTCCGCGATTGCCGCGCGGGCGTCCTCGTCGTCCGCGATGCCGGACGTGTTGATGGCTCCGGCGACGATTTCGGTTTCGTGCACCGGTCGTGCGAGTCCCTCGTAGAGCGAGACGTACTCCGAAATCGGGGGCAGGGAGACGGATTCGTAGCCGTGGATGACCTCCTTTCCGGCCTCGTGACAGAGGACGAGTTTGTCGGGCATGGACCCGTGGAGGATTCCGCACGTGACGGCCGAGTAGGCCGGGTGAACGATGCTTCCCTGTCCTTCCACGAACAGGTAGTCGTACTCGTCGCCGCGCTCCAGGATCATCTCCTCGACGGCCCCCGCGGTGAAGTCGCTCACCACGCGGTCGATAGGGTTGCCCCATCCGTCGATCATGATTCCCGTTTGTCCGGTCGGGATGAACCCGACGCTCTCGCCGCGGTCGCGGGCCGCCTGCACGAGTTCGAGCGTGGCGGTCATCTTCCCGACCGAGCAGTCCGTTCCGACGGTGAGGACGACTTCCGCGTCCACCTCGTCGGCCACGCCTTGGCTGACGGTGAGGTCGTCGCGGGGCTTTCGAACGTCCCAAATATCGCAGTCGTTCGCCTCGGCCAATCGGGCGAACTCATCGTCGTCTTCGAGGAAGTAGTGCAGTCCCGAAATCACGTCACAGCCGCGTTCGAGCGCGCTCTCCACGTCCGGTCGCCACGACTCGTCGAACCCGCCGCCGATGGGTGCGATGCCGATGACGAGCGCGTCCACGTCCCCAACGTCGTCCATTCCGGCGACTATCGGTGCGTCCTGGACGTCGGGTACGTGGTCGGTGACGCGTTCTCCGGGACGGTCGCGGTCGAGTACCGCCGCGACGTCGTAGTCAGCGTAGCGTAGAATCCCGACCGCCGTCTTCGCGCGACCGGGGAACTTTTCGTGCGCCAGTATCGCAACCTGCATGCGTGTGCGGTGGTGGCACGGTGGCTTAAACCCGTCTCTCGCGGTAACGTAGTAATCGCATCCGGTTGTCGGGTTTCGAGGATGTCGATTCCGCCCCGAGGCGAAGGTTTTTGTCCGTGCTTTCGATAGCCTTTGCATGGTCACAGTGCGGGCACCGGCTACGAGTGCCAATCTGGGGTGTGGGTTCGACGTGTTCGGATTGGCATTGGAACGTCCCGCCGACATCGTTCGGGTCGAACGAGCGGAGGAGACGACGATAGAGGTGACGGGCGTCGGGGAACAGTACATCCCGACTGAACCGCCGAAGAACACGGCGGGCGTCGTCGCCGAGGAACTCGGGACGCCCGCGCACATTCGGATCAACAAGGGAGTTCGACCGTCGTCGGGACTCGGGTCGTCCGCCGCCAGCGCGGCCGCCGCGGCCGTCGCCCTGAACGAACTCTACGACTGCGGGCTCACACGGCGCGAACTCGTCCGCGTCGCGGCGGAGGGCGAGGCCGCCGTCTCGGGCGAAGCCCACGCGGACAACGTTGCGCCGTCGATTCTCGGCGGGTTCACGATGGTCACCGACGACGCCATCACGCAAGTCGAGGCGTCGATTCCTGTCGTCGCCTGCCTGCCGGAAATCGTCGTCTCGACGCGGGACGCGAGGCGCGTCGTTCCCCAGTCGGTGGACATCGACGAACTGGTCGATACCGTCGGGAACGCCGCGACGCTCACCGCGGGGATGTTCCGCGACGACCCGGAACTCGTCGGAACGGGTCTCGAAGACGGTTCGGTCACCGGGTCGCGGGCGTCGCTCATCGACGGCTTCGACGCGGTGCGAACCGCCGCGCTCGACGCCGGTGCGACGGGCGTCGCGGTCAGCGGGGCCGGACCGAGCGTCCTCGCCGTCTGTCACGACGACGGGCAGAGCGCGGTCGCGAGCGCGATGTTGGACGCGTTCTCCGACGCTGACGTGGAGGCGCGCGCCTATCCGACCGCCGTCGGGGGCGGAGCGACGATAGAACGTCGGTGAGTCGGTGTGAGTCGGGGAAAGCGGAACACCCACGGTTTCTCGTGAAAATGGTTCTCGTATGATGAGTCGTGACCGCTGTCCCGACTGCGACGTCTCGCTCGAACCGGTCAAGTTCGGCATGAACGACGCGTGGAAACCGTACGTGAAAACGAGCGAACGTCGAGAGGGACTTCTCGGCTCGCTCGGCATGAACGAGCGAAAGGAGGTCGAAACGGGCATGTGTCCCGAATGCGGCCGCCTGCTGTTCCACGCGAAGCTGGACTGAGCCGAGTCACACCCGAAACAGCCGCGTCGTCCAGAACTCGTAGAAGGCGTCGTCGAGTGCCTCCCTCGGTTTACCGGTCGCGTCCACCGGTTTAGTCGCCTCGGCATCGTCGCGGAACTCCGAGAGGAGCGTTCGCTGGCCGACGACGTACAGACGCTCCGCGTCGCGGGCGTCTATCTCCTCCCGACAGTGCTCCAGATGGTCGGCAATCTGTTCGTCTCGAATCCGCTCGAACCGAGCCTGTGAGAACCCGCCTTTCGAGTGGTCCCCCTTCACGTCGCTTTCGAATCCCGCGACCGACAGGCGGTCCCGGCCGTCGTACTCGGCGATGGCGAACAGGTCGGAGCGGACGAGCGCGAACGCGAACCGACCCTCCGGCCGGAACCACGACGACTCGAACGCGAAGTCGTCGCTCCACGAGACGAACGGTTCCGGAGGATTCGGCGGGACGAGCGCCGCGCTGACGAGTCCCGCGTCGTCGGTCACGGCCAGACACGGGGCGGCGCGAGCGACGAGCGACCCGTGGTCCCCGAACGCCTCGGCCACCGCTTCGGGAAGGTCGTCGTCCACCATCGCGGTCAACGCCCCTTCCGGTTCCGTCTCGAAGCTGTCGAGTCGGGCCAACACGTCGTCCACCCGTTCTCCGTGAAGCGTTTCGGTGCCGCGGAACTCGACCGATTCCTCGTCGCTTTGCAGTCGCTCCACTCGATCTTCGAGTTCCACGATGCGGTTTTCGAGGCGGTTGACCCGCTCTTCTGCGTTCTGTCGTTCGGTGACGGCTTCCGCCCGCCGTTCCTGTTCGGCTTCCAACTGCCGTTCGAGATGATGTTTGTCGTCTTCGAGGTCGTCGATTCGCTCTTTCAGCTCCGCGCGCCCGAGCAACTCGTCCAGCATCGACTCGAAGGGGGCGTTCCGGGGTCTTGTAGTTTGGTGTACAACCGGGATTCGTGTCGTACTCAGAGTTCGTATCGATACGGCGAAGACCGAATCACGGTTACGTCGCCCGCCTGTGCCCGCCGCCCGAGGACGGTGGCGATTTCGTGTGTACTCTCGAACTCCTCGTGGGCGTCGCTCTCGTCGAGGAGGCAAAGGATTTCCCGCGCCGTCAACGGTTCACCGCTCCCGTGTTCGGTCACGACGTCCCGAATCCGTTCGAACGCACTCCCCCGAAGTGGCATGGTCGTCATATCGGCCATTAGGTACTTAAATTTCAGTCAGACAACCACCCCGGTCGGAGCGTCCCCGCTCACGCCGGTCGGTCGTGCGGCCCGGAGAAATCGCGTTCCTTCCGATACTGTTCGACGAAGGTCGGCACGTCGAAGTTCAGCATGTCCGCTTCGAACTGACTCATCGCCTCGTCGTCCTCGGCGTGGCTGACGGCGTGTTCCATCAGTTCGACGATGAGTTCGACGACGACCTCGTGAAGACGACGCGAGTTGAAGTCGGTCACCCAGACCATCGCGTAGCCGAGGTCGGGGTTTTCCGCCACGTCCTCGCTTGCGACCTCCTCGGGGAACTCCTCCATGACGACGCCCATGATGTGGAGCGTGCCGAATTCGACGTTCTCGTCGGTCGTATCGATGGTTTCGCGGAGGATATCCACGAGGAACTCGGGGACGAACCGTGACGGCGGATGGACGTCCATGACGACCGCATGCGATTCGCCACAGTCACAGTCGTACTCGCGCATCCCCATGTCGAGTTTCCCGGTCGCCACCGACTCGCCACAGGGGAGGTCGAGCGTCGCACCGTCTCCTCCCGGTACGCGCGGTTCTGCCATACGCTCCGTTCGTCCCTGACGAGTTTAAAGAACGTGATTGGTCGTCGTCGGAGCCGATTCGTTCGCCCGACACGTACCGCGACCGTACAGATAGTGCTCAATAGTCCTCCCCCGTTCCAGCCCACGATACATACCCCTCTTAGCGAGCTATTTGATGGCGGAAAAAATACTGACTGCTATGGCACAGGCCAGCGGGGTTCCCGACCGACTGCGCCCGATCGACGAACGAATCCTCCGACTGCTCGACGCGGAGGGGATACAGGTTCGAATCGACATCGAACGACGACTGTCGCTGTCCAACTGCGTCACCGCGACTCGCTGTCGTTCCCTCGTCGAGCGCGACCTCGTTCGGAACTCGAACTGGTGCTGTTATCAGATAACCGAGGAAGGGAGACGACGGTTGCGGGCGGACCGCTGACCGAGTAGCGATTCTCCGGCTACGGCCAGTCGTCGCGCACGTCCTCTTCGTTCGCCGCCCCTTCGCCGTCGTCGTCGGACGCGAGGTCCCACTCGGCCGCCTCGGCGGCGTCCTCGACGTGGAGGAACTCCCAGTCGTGCTCCTCGGCGAGTTCGCGGTCCTCGTCGGTCACGCCGACGAAGACGTGGCGGTCGGTGTCGAACTGCGATTTCACGCTGTCGAGGCTCTCGGCGCGTCCTTTCGGGCCGGAGAAGAAGTCCTGTCGGATGCGGTTCTTCCGGGTGAAGTTCGTCACCACGTAGGTCGGTTGGTCGGAGATGACGCCGACGTACCGCGTCCAGCGTCGGGCGTCTTCGAACACCGCTCCGGGACTCGCCAACGCTTTGAGCGCGGACAACTCGAACGCCAGCGTCATCTCGCCGCTTCCGCTCATGCTCATGTCCCTACATCCCGTCCTGCGGGAGAAAACGGCTTCGGTTGCTCGTTCGCCCGGTCAGGGCACGTCGATTCGGTAGTAGTCGTCGAACACCACGAGGGCGTCGGTCGTGAACTCGTTCGCCACCGCTTCGCCCATCCTCACGACTCGCTCGCGGCCGTCGATTTCCGCGAACACCTGTTGAGTCGCCTCCGAGAGTTCGTCGAAGTGGTACACCCGAACGCCCGCCGGAACGGTTTCGGTTCGGGTGATGGTAAACGCCGTCTCTCCGGTCGATGCGGACCCGAGACTACTCGTGCTGTTCGAAGCCATTGATACATGTTACCAATTGACTTAGCACCTCTTAAACCTTGTGGCAATCATCTCGAAAAAACGTGATGGTTCTCTCGCTACGCGAGCAGTACCCGGAAATAACCGGTGTACTTCACGAATTCGCCGTCGCTGAACTGTCCCGCTGTCTCCCAGTCGATGAGTTGTTCGCCGCGTTCGACGACGCTCGGGAAGTGCCCTTTCGCGTCGTATTCGAGTTCGTCGTAGTGTCGAACGCGCGCGTCGTTCGGAATCGAATCCACCGGTTCGACGGCTATCTTGGGTTTCACGAATTCTCCCGACCGAGCATGGCCAATGATACCAACTGTCGTGGTAGTACTTAAATCTTCACGTCGTGACAACTATTGATTTTATCTACATCAAACGACAAAAATACAACCTCGAACCGCTCCGCACTACGGCCTCACTGTTCCTGCTGGGGTGCGAGTTTGTCCGGGTCGAAATCCTTCTCGAGGAGGATTTCCTTCTGGTCGGCACACTCGACCTCGTTGCGGATGAGGTCCTTGTACTTGCCCTGCGGGGCGATATCGCCGATGAGGACGCCGCCGATGAGTTTTCCGTCCTTGAACGAGAGGCGACGCCATTCGGTCTCGCTGTACTTCTCCTCGCACTCGTCGTCGCCCATCGTCGGGAAGCCGAAGGAGAGGAACGGGAAGTCGAAGTGAGTGATGGAGTACGACGAAACCCAGCGGAACTCCTCTTCCTCGTCGTCCGCGACCATGTTCTTCGCGGCGATGACGCCCTGCTGTTTCGCGCTGCCCCACGACCCGTTCTGGGCGTACTCGTCCAAAATCACGTCGTAGAAGCGCGTGATGTCACCCGCGGCGTAGATGTCGTCCACGTTCGTCTGCATGTACTGGTCCACGACGACGCCGTTGTCCGTCTCGACGCCGCTGCCCTGCAGATACTCCGTGTTGAAGTTGAGGCCGATTGCGATGCCGACGAAATCGCTCTCGTACTCGTTGTCGTCCGCGTCGATGGTGGCGACGACGTTGCCGTCGTCGTCCGTCTTGAAGCCGTTGACGCCGCTTTCGAGGACGGGTTCGACGCCCTTCTCTTCGAGCGCGTCGTGAATGATCTCCGCACCGTCGAGGCTCAGGCCGTAGCGCCACCAGCGGTTGCCGCGCATGATGTACTTGGCTTCGACGTCCTGTGCGGCACAGATGGCGGCGAGGTCGATGCCGAGAAGACCCGCACCGATGACGGTCCCGGTGTCCGCCGCTTCCGCGTGTTCGGCGATGCGTCGGGCGTCCTGAAACGTCCAGAAGTGGTGGATTCCGTCGGCGTCGCTGTTGTCAACCGGAAGCTGGGTCGGCGTCCCGCCCGTGGCGACGAGGAGTTTGTCGTAGGTGTAGGTCCCGCTCGCGTGGGTGTGGACCTCGTGTGCGTCCGGGTCGATGTCGGTGACGAACGTGTTCAGTTCGAGGTCGATGTCGCGCTCGTCGTACCATTCCGGTTCGTGAATGGAGATGGGCGCTTCGGGGAGTTTGCCTTTGGCGAATTCCTTGATGAGAATACGATTGTACAGTGCTTCGCCCTCATCTGTGATGACGGCGATGTCGGCGTCGGGTTTTTCCTCGCGGATGGTTTCGGCCGCGGAACTGCCCGCGATGCCATCCCCGATGATCACGTACGATTCGCTCATGTTTGGGACGTTCTTCGTCGGGGTTAAAGTGGATTGCTATCTCGATATCGCTGTCAAACGCCAACACACGCCTGAGTCGGGACGTTGAAGACCGTCGCGTCCCAAACACGGGTATGAAAATCCGTCAGAACGCGCGCCACTTCGCGTCGAGAAAAGCTCTCGAACTGCCCGTCGTCAGCGACGTGGTGAAGTCGAAACTGGTGGACATGCACACGGGTATTTTCCTCAAAAAAGCCGAGGAGGGACGTCGAGAGGAACGCAAGGAACGACTCGACGCCTTCTTCGACGCAACGATGGATTCGTACCTCGCGGCCCTACAGGCCGGTGCGCCGGAGGCGGAAGCCCGCGAAATCACGCACATCCAGTCGAACTTCGACTTCTACAACCACGGCTGGACGGAGATGATGGAGTTCCCGAGCGACGAACTCGAAGAACACTACGAGCGCTACGAGACGTTCTTCGCCGAGCACGACATCACCATCGCCGACCCGCTGGGCGAGTTCGCCCCCGACGAGATGCCCGACGCGCCGTCCACGCCCGAAAAACTGGACGACCCGGAACACCCGTTCGCGGAAGGCGGCTTCGCCGACGACGTGTACGTCCAAGGCGACGACGGTGAAATCCGAGTCGGCGGCCAGGACGAACCCGAGAACGTGGACATCTCGGATGCGGTCGGCGTGGACGAAGGCGAAGCCTGAATCCGTCCACCTACTCCTCCGCTTCCCCCAAGCGAATCGTCAACACAGGAACGTCCGCCTGCCTGAGGACTTTCTCCGTGACGCTCCGACGAAGCGGATAGCGAATGCCGCCTCGTCCGTGCGTTCCCATCACGATGCAGTCGATGTCCTGCTCGTCCGCGTACCGTAAAATCGCGCGGTGCGGTTTTCCTTCGGCGATGGACCCCGCCGCCGTTCTGATTCCCTTCTCACGCGCCCGGTCGAGCAGCTCCTCTACCTGCCGCTTCGACTCCGGCCCAAACTTCTCGTACATCGACGTGCGTTTTTCCCCATCCTCGCCGCCGCTCGCACCCACGACGGAAAGCGTGTAGAGCGCGGCGTCGTACGTCTCCGCGACATCGAGTGCGTACGGAATCGCGTTTTTCGCCGCCGTGCTGCCGTCGATGGGAACGAGGATTCGGTCGAACATGATAGCTCATCCACGCTCCGGCCATCAATAGAAGTAGCGTCGAGTTCCGAGCCCCAACCGACGAACCAAACTCCGTCACTCCACCGGGTCGATTCCCTCCGCGGCCTCGACGGACTCGGTTTCCTTTTCGGTTTCGCCGCGCCAGCGGTCTATCTCCTCGTCGTACCGCTTCAGTCGGTCGCTGACGCGGGCCTTGAGGTCGTCGTCGTTGACGTTCACCTCGAAGGTGTATCGGTTTTCGCCCCGGCCGCGTTCGACGTTCGCGCTCACCAGTTCGTTGTCGAAGTAGGCTGGCGACACCTGCGTCATGACGTGTTTGTACACCGTCTCCTCGACGGTTCGAAGCGCCTTCCGTCCCGCCGTGTCGGCCGCCCGAGTCGCGTACTCGATGGTGCCTTTTCCTTCTTCCAACGCATCGTCGATGTCGCCCTCTGCGAGTTCGGACACCGTGTCTTCGAGTTCTTCGCGCGCCGTTTCCGCGTCTTCCGTGGACGACTTCCCCGCCTTCTCCCCCTCGCCACGCGCCGCACTCGCCTGCTTCGCCGTCTTCTCGTTCACGTCCTCCCTGAGTCGCTCGCCCGCTTTCGGCCGCCACTCGTTCCACTCGTCGAAGTCGTGACCCTCGATTCCCTCCTCGTCGAGCGCTTTCGTGATTCGCTCGCCGTGTTCGACGATGGCCACCCAGTCCCCCGTCTCCTTGAAGCCAGCAATACTCTCCTCCATACGTCGAGGTATGTCAGCGACGGCTATCTACGTTTCCGACGGGTTCTTGCCGGTTCAAGGTTGAGATAACGCTCCTCCGCGAATCGTTAGCCTCGATACGTCGGACTATAGCATTCCGACCCCGAGGACCGCCCCGTAGGCGAGCGCGAACGAGAGGAGCAACGAGACGAGCCATCCGAAGACGGTGTAGGACATCTTTCGCTTGCTGATGCGTCCGCCTCCTGCGGCGTAGCCGCTGCCGATGATGGCGCTGACGACGATTTCGTTGAACGAGACGGGGATGCCGAACAGCACCGCGGTCTGTGCGATGGCGAACGCTGGGATGAGCGCGGCGGTGGCCCGCCGTGGTCCGAGCGAGGAGAAGTCCCGCGCGAGGGCTTTTATCATCCGCGGCGCACCCATCCACGCGCCGAACATCACCCCGAGACCGCCGAACAACAACACGACGGCGAGCGAGAGTCCGATGGGTATCACCAGCGGCGCGAGCGGTCCCACGGCGAGTCCGACCTGACTGCCCCCCGCGGAAAAGGAGACAAGCGCGCCGATGCCGAACAGGAGGTGTCGCTGCCCCGCCCGTACGTCCGCGCGAACGTCCACCAGGAGCAGACCGCCGATGACGAGCGCGACGAACAGGGTTACCACGGCGACGCCGGTGAACTCCGGGAGCGGTAAACGCTTCGCGGCTACCGCCGCAATCGACGCGCCGCCCGACTCCGGAGCGAGGACGGTGAACGGCGAGTTCGCGAGGACGAGTCCCACGATGGCCCCGAACAGGGGAATCGAATACTCGTCGGGCACGTCGTCGCGGCGAATCAACCGAGCGAGGAGATACGCGATGCCGCCACAGAACAACGGTGTCAGGACCCACAGAAGCAGTATTTGCTGATATTTCGCGTAGGCTGGCGTCCCGCCGAGGGCCAGACCGACGCCGATGACCGCACCCGTCGCCGTGAACGCCGTCGCCAGCGGGTACCCCGTGAATATCCCGACGGCGACGAGTCCGGCGGCGACGAGGAGCGCGATGACGGCCGCAATCGGTGTGAGTGTCACGCCGTTAATGAGTCCGGCGGAAATCGCTTCCGTAACGTTCGCGCCCTGTAAAATCGCTCCCAGTATCCCGAACAGACCGGTGAAGAACGCCGCCCGCATGACCGTCGTGGTTCGAGCGCCGACGCCCGGTGCGTACGGTGTCCATCCGGCCCCGACCGTCCACGCCATGAAGAAGCTCGCCACCGCGCCGATACCCACGACCGCCAGCTGCGCTGTCCCCACCATGCAGACTACCGGCGACGAACTGGCAAGACCCTACCCGTAGCGTATTCCGGGAGGTTATTACCGGTACTACTCGTCGTCCGGACTGACGACCACTTTCTTCCCGGAAATTCGGTCGGCACACTCGTAGCCAGCGACGATGCCGCCGTTCAGACTGCGCTCGGGATACTGGGCCTTGCTCGCCATTCCGGCGTAGTAGATGCCGTCCGCGATGTCGTCGCCGAGGTCGTAGGGGACGACCATATCGAGGTAGCCGCGCTCGTACACCGGCGCTGCGCGCGGGTTGCGCGCGAGGCGGAAGTTCGTCACCGACGAGCGGTCCCACTCGGGGAACATCTCCTCGATGTGACTCAACCACAGTTCCTCAACCTCGTCGTCGTCCAGTTGCCACAACTCCTCCTCGTAGTCCTGAATGTAGCTGGCGACGTAGAGCAGGTGGTCGCCGCCGTACTGCTCCGGCGGGATGTAGTTGGTGTGTTCGATGAGCGCGCCGAACGGCGCGTCGTGGCCGATGTTGAGCCAGTAGGTGTCGGTCAGCGGTTCGTCCATCGTCACGAGCGCACAGACCGCGCCTTGGAAGTCGATGTCGCACTCGTAGCCGGTTAAGTCTTCGAGGACGTTCGGCATCGCGGCGACGACGACGCTCTCCACGTCGTGCGTTTCGGTTGCGGTGCCGCCGTCGGCGGCCGCGACCTCGGCGCTTTCGGTCGCTTCCGTCGTCAGGGAGGTGACGTGCCCGTCCTCGGCATCGAGGTCGGTGACGTACACGCCGGTCGTGATGTTCTCTCGTCCGACTTCTTCGACGAGCGCGTCGATGAGCCGTCCGAAGCCGCCGCGGAGGTAGCCGAGCGGTTCGCCGCGGAGCAGGTCGCGCTCGCCGCGGAATTTGATGCGGCCGAGCAGCCATGCGGCGCTCACCTTCTCCTTTTTGCTCCCGAACTTCGCGTCCAGCAGCGGGCCGAAGAAGTTCTCGTAGACGCCCCGCGAGGTGTGTTCCACCAGGAAGTCCTTGATGGGAACGTCCTCGTAGTCCTCCAGTCGCTCGTAGCTGTCGAACTTCGGAATCCCGCCGCGAACGTCGATTTCCTGCGTGAGCATGCCGAGGCGGAACTTGTCGTAGAAGCTCATGTGCGGGTAGGCGAGAATCTCCCACGGCTTGTCGAGGGGGTGGACCACGCCGTCCATGTAGTAGGCGTTCTTGCCGATGGGCCAGTCCAAATCGTCGTCCAGTCCGAGTTCCTCGATGAGGTCGATGATGGTCTGCTCGGACGCGGAGAGGTGGTGATAGAACTTCTCGATGCGGTCCCCGTTCGTCTCGTAGGTCGCGGCGAGTCCCCCGAGGTCATCGCTCGCTTCGAATACTTGCACGTCGTAGCCGTGCTGTTGGAGGCGGTAGGCGGCGGCCAATCCGGCGATTCCCCCGCCGACGATACCTATCATAAAAGACGGATTCGTTGTCGCATGGAATACGTCTTACGACCCCGCAATCCGGGAGGTTCGTTTTTCGGACGGGTCGCTCACGCGAAGATTCCACGCCCGGTGCTGAACGAAAGACCGCCGCGGGCCGTTCCTTCCCGCTGTTCTCGTGGCGTTCGAGCGACTCTCGAACTCTCGTACTGATGCACAACGTATTTGGTACTGTCACATCCCTCAGTATACAATGTCACCCGATACACCCGCGTCCCCTTCCTCCCGTTCGTTCGGCCCACTCCTCGTCCTCCGGCGGTCCCTCGGTCGGCACCTCTTCGGTCTCTTCCTCGCGTTCATCGGGTTCAGTATCATCGATTGGGCCATCGACCCGCATACGGTTCCCACTTCGGGCGTCATCTACGGCGCTATCGGCGTGTTCGTCCTCTGCAACGGCCTGTACGTCGGCGGCGTCCGAATCCGGTAGCGACGTCGTGGTGAACGTCGGGACCACGGCTACCGAGCGAAAGCGACCGAACCGAGGGCGAAACGCCGTTTTCACGGCCGCTTTCGGGATGCGCGGCGAGGACGCCCGAGCCATACGGCGATGGCGTCCGAGCACCGGGGAGGTCAGGGGCCGAGCGGACGGACGGCCGTGCGGTCCCGGTGCGGTCACGGTCCCCCGAAGTTGTAATTATGGTCTCCCGCAGTTGCAATTACGGTCCCCCGCAGTTGCGGTCACGGCGGACGAGTTCGCTCACGATACCGAACAGCCACGTGCCTCCAAAACGCTACACGTTGTCGCCGAAAAGAAGGATACCTCGGGAAAGAAACGGCGAAAATCTACGTCACTCGCTCGATTCGGCGACTTCCTCGCGGAGCGTGCCTACCTCGGCCACGCGCTCGGCGTGGGCGTTGTGCTGGTGGATGGACTCGTCGTTGCTCTGTTTCATCGTCACGACCGCATCGTCGGGCAGGTCGCGGAACGTCTCCACGACGCCGTGGGCCATGTCGCGCACGCAGTCCTCGACGAACTTCGCGTCGGCGTGCGCCTGAAACGTCATGTGGTCCTCGTCGGGGCGCTTGGCGAGGTTGTAAATCCGAGCGCTCATCGAGTCGCGGGCGACCTCGATGAGTTCGTGGAGGTCCACTTCGGGCGCGCCGGAACTCTCGACGGTGAGGGTCGCGTGGCCGCGTTGGGAGTGGCCCGCCTGCGGAATCTCCCGTAGGAACTCCTTCACTTCGCGCTCGCCGACGCCGAGGTCGAGGAGTTTCTCCTTCGCGCGGCCGCTCATCATACCCTGCGAGCAGGGACAGACCGTCATGCCCGTGACGCGCGCGCCGATTTCCTCGGTCGTCTCCTCCTCGGTCGCGGTCGCGCTGGCGATGATGTCCACCATGGCCTGCGTGGGGCGCTCGCTCTCGGGCGTCGTGTCGCGCACCATGAACTCCGCCTCCATGCTGACCTCCGCTTTCGAGGTGTACTCGTGCTTTTCGAGCAGTCGCTCGGCGGCGTCGCCGCACACGTCTTCGAGTCGGTAGGTCGGTTCGCTCACCGCGTCTTCGAGCACTTCGTCCACGACCTCCATGTTTCGGCTCATGTCCGCGCCTTTCCGCCAGCTCGGGAGGTCGACGAGCACGTCGAACTCCGCGGTGAGAACGTAGGGTCGTTTGTCAGGTCGGGCGACTTCGACCAACTTCTCGACCCCCGTCACGCCGACCCGATTCAACCCGACGGTCACGTCGGGTTCCGTTGCCTGTACGTCTGGAAGTTGCCCTTTCATTGTCGTTCCCTTGTGAGCAACGGAATTAGAGGCTTCCGCTTCCGGCAGTCAGTCTAACTTTCCGAGGGCTTCGAAGAAGTTCGGCGACGGCCCGGCGATTCGGGCGGGTTCGGACGCGAGCGAGACGGTAATCGTCTCCGGCGGTTCGATGCGTACTTGCGTCCCGTCGCTGCCGACGACGGCGGCGTCCGCGTTCGACACCTCGACCACCACCTCGTGGTCCGGTTCGAACACCAGCGGCGGCATGGGATGTGACGCGCACATCTCGGTGAGTATCAACCCGTTCACGCCGGGGTGGACCAGCGGCCCGCCTTCGCTGAGATTGTAGGCGGTGCTCCCAGTCGGCGTCGAAACCAACAGGCCGTCAGCGTGGCCGCTGTTGTACTCCACGTCGTCCACGTGAACTTCGTAGTCGAGTCCCTGTCCGTGTCCGCGCTGTGCGCCCTGTATCACGATTTCGTTCAGCGCGGGGTGGACCGACCAGTCGCCCTCCCCGGTCGCACGGAGGCGGGGCACTTCCCAGGACGGTATCTCGTCCGTCTCCAGATACTCCGCGACGACCGCGCCGACTTCGGCCACGGCGTCTTCCGGCGCGACCGCGTTCAGAAATCCGACTTCGCCGAGGTTGACGCCGAGTATCGGCGTCCCGCCCGCACCGCTCGCCGAAAAGAGGAAGGTGCCGTCGCCGCCGATGCTGACGACCAGATCGTTTTCGGCCATCCGGCTCACGTCCACGCCGTCGACGCCCAACCGCTCTGCGGTCGCGGCGTCGATGTACACCGCCACGGAATCGTCTCTGAGCGTTTCTCGGAGCCGTCCCGCGAGTGTCGCGGCCCGCTCGTTTCCCCGCTGTGCGACGATACCGACGTTCATCACGGCCTCGTTCTCTCCCGGTGCTCAAAAAGCCGCCGACACGAACATTAATTTACGACGGGTGCCAGTGACAGGACGATGAGAACTGTCGCTCGGAACCGGACGCGGACGACCGGGTTATCGGTCCGCGGTTCACGCCGAATCGAAGCCGATGCGGAGGGACTGACGTGAGCGACGACGACGATTGGTTCGAGGCCGCGCTTCGGGACGACGAGGAATCCGATGACGAGGAATCCGTCGGCAAGGAATCCGTCGATAGGAAAGCGGACGGAACGGAAGCGGACAGTGACGCCGATGAAAACGCGGTCGAGGGAAATGCGACCGACGACGCACCGGACACCGGCGACGACCCGCTGTTCGAGGACGATTTCGCCAGCGCGTTCGCCAGCGCTCCCGGTGCCGATGGAGGAAGCGAACCGGACTTCGGCGGCGGTGGCGGATTCGACGACGGCGAATTCGGCGAAGGCGGGTTCGACGACGGATTTGGTGGCGAAGGCGGGTTCGACGCTGGCGGTTTCGGCGGTGGCGGCAGTAGCTTCGACGACGAGGCGTTCGAATCCGCCATCCCGCGCATCGACATCGGCATCGACGGCCTCGACAGCATGATCCACGGCGGCGTCCCCGAACGAACCCTGATGGTCGCCATCGGCAACGCGGGGACCGGGAAAACCACGTTCGGACTACAGTTTCTGAACCACGCCCTCTCGAACGGCGAAAAGGCGGTCTACGTCACGCTGGAGGAGAGCCACGAGCGAATCGTCGCCAGCGCGACCGAGAAGGGCTGGCCCTACGACGAGTACGTCGAGGAGGACCGCCTCGCGGTCGTGGACTTGGACCCCATCGAGATGGCCAACTCGCTGTCGAGCATTCGAAGCGAACTCCCCGGCCTCGTCCGCGACTTCGGCGCGTCGCGGCTCGTCCTCGACTCCGTGTCGCTCCTCGAAATGATGTATCAAGGGCAAGCCACCCGCCGCAACGAGATTTACGACTTCACTCGAAGTCTCAAGGAAGCGGGCGTGACCACCATGCTCACGAGCGAAGCCAGCGACGAGAACCCCTACTCTTCCCGCCACGGTATCATCGAATACCTCACCGACGCCGTGTTCGTCCTCCGCTACGTGCGCAGCACCGACGACTTCCGCGAGACGCGACTCGCCATCGAAATCCAGAAAATCCGGGACGCGAACCACTCCCGCGAGATCAAGCCCTACGACATCACGGACGAGGGAATCAGCGTGTATCAACAAGCCAATCTGTTCTAGCACCTTTTTCTGCGGTCGCAGGCGGAAACGACGACGGCCGCGTCGTCGTTTCCGCTGGCTCCCTGGAAAAATCTGCACCAAAAGCGCTCCTCCCTCCCGTTGGTCGGTCGTCGGCCCGAAAAATCTTCGATTTTTCGGTGTTACATTTTACGCATATAATCCCCCACAGTGACCACGACGGCCATATAGGGTGTTGGTATGAGTCCCAACAGTTCGCCGAGTCGCGGCCAGCCCGGTTGTCCACCGGACGCCGTCCATTCCGTTGCCCCCGGAGCGCTTTGTGACTACCGCTTCAGGCAGTTACAACCGGATACCGAAGACGGCCGGTGAGTCAAGAGCGGACCGCTGTCGGAGAAAATTCGTCTCGTAAAATGATTCCCGAGAAGGTTCCCGAAAGGCAGGAGTGACGTTGCGCAAGTCACCTAGGGCGTCTCGGCTATCTCGACCGTATCGTAATATCGATACCAATCGATGATTGGCTCTTTCAACAATTACGGATCAGCGCAACTGTATCTATCGGAACCACCGTAATCGTACATCACGTGTGTTATCGTACAACTCTGATGTGTCCCGATGAAGCTTTTGAACGTACCGGTTCCATTTACCCTCCAAGAGCCAACACCTCCGTCAGAATCCTCCGTAGTTGAATCGGTGACGTTCGTAGAATCCGTACTCCAACTGTTCCAAGTGTCTGTTGAAATATCCCAACTCACAGACTCAATGTCTGTTCCGGTATAGGTCCACCACGTCGTTACTGTCAACTGCCACAGCTTATCTCCAGTAGCATTCTTGTTCGTGACGGTGGTCGTCATATTATCCGAGGGTGCAGACTCTACCGAAAGGTCACCTCCACTCTCGGTATTTGCCTGTGCTCGCTCATCTCTGCTAACTGTTTTACTATGCGGAAGGAGTGCGTATTCAATTATCTTATCGCTGTATCTCTCCAATTTTTCCTTTTTAGAGACTTCAGATAGATCCTCTCTGTTCACTATCTTCAGCACTTGGTTGATTTTCGCCTTTTCCTTTTTGCTGAGATTCACTTCGCTTTTTCCCTCTACTTGTCCCACAGCTAGAGTGCCGACCAAACCAATTGAAGAAGCAGCGCCGACTTTTTCTAGTATGTCTCGACGATTGAGTTTGCTCATTTTGTCAACAATATTTATATGTTGTATTTTTGTACTTATAGTTTTTCCATTGCTGTTTACATATTATCACTTCGAATCATATACTCACTGAAATTAGAATATGTGAACGGTCAGCTACCAGCGGAAGCACCATTGTATTGGGTGGTCGAGCTAGTGGAGAGGAGGTATCCCATTGTAACTAGAGACACAGTGAGTAGTTCAACGAACGGAAGTTGTTCTGGGATTTCTCCGTTCTTCAGACCGACAATGTATATCAGAGCCCATGTCCCCGAGAAAACAAGTAGTGGAATCCCGACGAAGCGGATAGAACCGTCTTTCCAGAAGAAAGCCAGTCCGAAAAACCCAGACCCAACTATGTACGGCAAGGGGCTGAGCCATAGGAGATACGGCAATTCGGGTAACGGACGGATTAGAATTGTTAGGAGACCGCTCAAAAATAGGATCGGTGTGAGTGCCATCAGGGCGCTACCCAGAACCGCTAGTCGAGGGGTCTTGGAAGTCAGGCGGTGATACAGACCTAACAAAGCAATGAATGGAATTGCAAGTCCAACGAGTCCAATCAATTCCGTGGGGGAAATTAGACCCGCCCATTCCGGTAGTCTCTCTTGGATCGTAAACCCGACAAAATCCGAAAGGTTCCTGACCAGAGCTTGGATCAGCAGAGAACCTCCTGCAATCAACAAGAGGGCTCCGGTCATTTCTTCAAGAAGTTCTCGTAGTTTCAATTGCACCATTGACAATAATGTCGTACAATTGATTGGTATTAAATGTTGCTCTTGTCCCTGACATGTATCAATACAAACTGTAGTTGATTGAGAAGATACGGTTCCAAGCATTGTCTAGCTCTGAACCTCCTCAACAGGCGTCGATTGTGAGCGATTGAAGCGGTCGATGCGCATTTTGAGCGTATGAAACCATTTTTGGTGGGGTTTCGCTCGTTGTAGACGAGGTGACCCCTCTCCAAATCGAAAGAGGGAAGTTCGATACCCATAACCATCAACGAGAAATATCGTATCAGGAAAATTTTATTTCTCGGACAGCTCAGAGAGGAACGCAGTTACCGACTCGGTGCCGCGTTGCGCAAACACTGCGATGTCGAGCAGCAATTTTGTTTCGGTGGCGATTGCAGCGTAGACTCAAGACCACTCGCCGTTGATTTCTACAGCGTTTCATCAACTGTGATCCGCTATCTGCCAGTCGATGCACCCAGTTCTAAACCGCTCTATGCGAGCGTTCATTCCGCCAAGATCGTCGGTGAAACGGGGAACTTCGATGTGGAAAATAAGTCCCGTCCGACGGTTGCATCGCTGGCCGATTCCGGTAATCGTGAAAATTTCGTCGCCGAATTATCGAACGACAGTCACCGGAACGGACGAGCGCCGAACGACCGTTTCCGCGACGCTGCCGAGGAGGATTCGGGAGACGCCGGAACGCCCGTGACTGCCCATGATGATCTGGTCGAACTCCTCCGCGTAGTCCACGATGGTCTGGGCCGGTTGCCCGACTTCGGTCTTCGTGGTGAGCGTGACGCCGTGCTCGTCCGCGAGCTCCCGTGCCTCCTCGAACAGGGCGTTGGCGTTCTCCTTCGACTCCTCGTACCACTCCTCCGAATAGCCGGGCATGCCGACCGTGGACGTGTAGCCGACGTCGATGGGGTCGATGACGTTGATGACGGTGATATCGGCGTCCGGAAACTCAGAAAACGTGTACGAAAGTGCCTCGGTCGCCTGTTCCGACCCGTCCAACGGAACGAGGATTTTCTTTCCCATATCGAATATTACGCGTTCCTGTTACATAGCGTTTTGTCTCTCCGCGCGCTCAAACGATTCAGTCTCGGCCGTGCCGGGTGACACATTTCGGCAATCCGGTAATCTCGACCGGCTCGGAGTTGTCCGGCGAATAGACGACCATCTGACCCTTCTCCATGTACGGCACCTTCTTCTCCAGACTGGTCGGGATGTTCACGCTCTTGATGGCGTCCTCGTCGCCCAGATTGAGGACGACGGTCGTGTTTATCTGCTTGAACACGGATTCGGCGATGTCCTGCGGGTCCTGCGTGATGAGGAACAGGCCGAGTCGCTCCTTGCGGCCCTGCTTCGCCGCGTCGGTGAACTTGCCGATGACCTTCCGGGCCTGCACGCTGTCGGCGTTCGAGAGGAAGTTGTGCGCCTCGTCCATCCCGACGAGGAGCGGCGTCTCCTTGATGGTCGGGAACTCGGGCGCGTTCGAGAGCTTCTCGTCGATGAGGAGGCTCGACACGGCGAGGACGACCATCTCCTTCGCCCGACTCGACGGCAGGTGGTAGGTCGGCACGACCGAGAGCCTGCCGGACCGAACGAACTGGGGAACGAGTTCGGTGATGGACTTCGCCGACTGGTCGAACACGCCGCTCGGCACGGAGCGGGCGCGGCGCTTCACCGCGTCGAACGTCGCCTCGTGGACGCGCCCGGTTTCGTCCAACTCCTCGCGGAGCGCCGGATCGTCGAGGTAGGAGAGGAACTCCTGATACGTCCCGCCGTCGCCGTGGCTCCGGAAGAACCGATTCAGGAGGTGCGTGAGCGCGCCGTACTGGTTGTCGTTGAGGCTCGCGCCCGCGACGAGCCACTGGTTGTCCCTGACCATCGAGAACGGTATCGTGAACTCGATTTGCTCGGCGTCGTGGTGGCTCGCGGCGTACGTCGAACCGCCGACCTTCGGGACGAACGCGACGGTTTCGTCGTGGCCGCCGTGGGCGATGCCCTCGCGCTCCCACGCGCGCTCGTCGCTCGCCGTCACGTCCGGGTTGTCGTCGTGCATCTGGGCGTACTCGTCCTGCGGGTCGAACTGCACGACGGCCATCCGTGCGTCGCGGCCGTCCTCCATCGGATACGTGCGTTCGTCGGCGAGGTACTGCCGGAGGATGTTCTTCGCGCCGTGGGTCTTCCCGGACCCGGTGCCGCCCGCAACGAGCGAGTGGCGGAAGACGAGCGGGTCGCCCGAGTCGTAATCGTCCGTCACGCGGTAGTCGATGGTCGGCGGCTCCGCGGCGGTTCGAACCTTCTCGCCCCCGACGGAGAGGTGCCCGAGGAACACGCCGTCCTCGGGAATCTTCAGCCCCGTCTTGATTTCGCGCTTGTCGCTCGCCTGTCGGACCACCGTCTCGGGTTTCGGCACGCGGTCGGTCATCCGCCGCTTTAGCTCGCCGCCGTCGGAAAAGAGGACCGCGATGGGTTCGAGCGTCGCCATGAACTTGTAGTCCGTCTCGTCTATCGTCCCGTTGCGCATCGCTCGCCGGGCGTGAATCTCGGTGGCGTCGTCGCTGTGGAACTCCTGTGCGTACTCCAGCGTCGTGATGCGACAGAAGAGCTTCTCGCCGTCGGGATACGGCACGAGCAGGTACTTCCCGATTCGTACGTCGCCGCGGTTCGGCGCGGTGATGTACGCCCGGAGGCAGGTGTCGTCGCTGTCCTCGCCGATTACGAGGCCCTCCGATACGGCGAGACTGCCGAGGCCGCGGTCCTCGCCGATGGGGTCGAGGTCCATGCGGTCGAAGTCGTCGTTTGCCTCCGTCGCGCTCGTTTCGTCCGTCCGCCCTTCGTCGGTTCCTGACGACGTTTCCGACCCCGACGAGTCGTCGGTGTCGCTCCCGTAGTTCGAGAAGTCGCCCAAATCGCTCATGGACCTGCCATCTCGGGCGCGAGTGAAACGTGTTTCGCACGGGACCGGACGTGCGAGTTACTGGCCGACGGCGTGAAACGAACCGAAACGCCCCGTCTTTACCACCGATTGTCGTGATTTGGCACCAAATTCCCCACTTGCCTTTTATTCTCCCACCGCCTATCTATGGGTATGTTGCTCGTTCGTGGTGAGGCAGGCGGGACGACCCTCACGGGGACGTTGTACGAGCGGGGCGAACGCTCGCCCTCGTTCAAGGGCGCGCCGGACGAAGACGCGCCGTACGTCTGGGTCTGTGACGAGTTCTATCAGGTCGAGAGCGGCGGCACCGCCCAGATGGTATCCGGCGAGGAGGTCCACGTCGCGTTCGAGACGCCGATGCCGCGCGGGTTCGACACCCGCGAGCAGGCCCTCGACGCCGCGGAAGAACACGTCAGAACGCAGTTCGCTCGCATCGGCGTGAACGCGGACGACGTGGAGTTCTCGATAGAGAAAGCGGAGCTTCAGTAGTCGAGCCCCCACCGGATGTCGTTGTAGTTCCGGTCGAGTTCGGTATCGAACGACCTTTCGAAGCTCGTTATCAGCGAATCAGTGCTGTTTCGACCGATTTGCGCCAGCGAATCGGCCTTCGTGATGACCGTCGGCGGTCCCTTCGAGATGGCGATTTCTTTCAGGAGTTGGCGCTCGATACGCCGCCGACACGTCTCGTCCTCGGTGAAGATCCGCGGTGCTTCTATCTTGAACAGCAATCGCCGCCGAGGGTCGTAGACGACGCAGAACGTCAGTTCGTACTGCTCCGGCGCGTACTCTCGCTCGACGTGCCGTGCGGCCTCCGTGCTCCCGAAGAAGGCGTCGGACCCGGCGCGGGAGACGAACCAGTTCGTCAGGGTCATGTCGTCGGTGAACCGCTCGTACTCCCCGTTTTCGTACTCGCCGCGTTCGAGGACTTGCGAGAAGAAGGCCGCGTCGTGCACCCACGGCGTGTTCACCCCTTTCGCCCGAAGCGTGCGGATGATGGACTTCGCGGAGATGTTCTTGACGAACCCCGCGAGCGGCACGTCGCGCTCGGCGAACGTCTCCACCAGTTCGACGTAGTTCTGCAGAATGGTCCGCACCTCGTCCGACTCCTCGAACAGGTCGGGAAGTATCGACCCGCGGTCGCGCCAGCGGATGATGCCTTTCGGGTACACCGGCCCGTCCAGCAGGAGGAAGTCCGACACGTCGTCGGCGTGGTCGAGCGCGTGCCGACTCTCGGCGCGGTACAGCGCCAGCGCGTGCACGATGTCCCGTTCGTAGTCGTCCCGGCGCGGCGCGTGGACGATGCGTCGCTTGCTCCCCTCGCTGTAGGACTCCCAGTCCGTGCCGAACTCCGTCGTCGCGTCGTTGGTGTGGACCGCCTTGACGATGGTCCGCGACCCGTGCAGGTCGAGGTCCGACGGCGACGAACTCATCGCGGCGTGCGCCACGTCCACCACCAACCCGTTCTTGAACGGTTGCGGGTTGATGGTCCCCGAATCGAGGCCGTGCATCGTCCCGAACTGGTCGGCTTCGAGCGCCAACTCCTCGATGTTGGCGCGCTTCCGACGGAGGTCCGAGAGCGGTTCGAGTATCTCCGTCCCGTCGTGAAACAGCGGGTCGAGGTAGTTCTCCCAGACGTTCCGTGCGAGTTCCCGATGGTCGCGCTCTTCCCCTTCGTACTCAATCCTGTCCGCCAGTTCGGCGATGCCGTCGAAGTGAACGGGGTCGAGTGTCATGCCCGCTTCAACCCGGTCCACCCCGAAAAAAGGTACCGTTCTCCGATTCCCGCGCGTAATCGAATACCGACTGCTTCCGAACCGACGACTGGTCGCTTCCGAACCGACGGCCGACGCTCGGCGTGACCGACGTCCCCGCCGCTACGAAACGATTCGTTTCGGGCGAACGATAGCCCTGCGGCGTCAGTCGCCCGGTCTCTGCCTCGCGAGTATCACCCCCACGACGATGAGTATCCAACCGACGTCGTTTCGATTGGCAATTATCGTCGCACCGGCGGTGATGAGCGCCACGGAAACCCCGTTTGATGGTGCCCTGTTGGGCATAGTATCACCCGTCCCTGTGAACGAGCGACTACAACCAGCACCGCCACCGTAGTTAACGGAATTCTTACGCGGAGTGAAAGTGAACGGAAAACGACCGAGGGGAGAAGCGAACCGAAAACGACCGAGGGGAGAAGCGAACCGAAAACGACCGAGGGGAGACGCCTCCGTTTCAGCGACGCAGGCGAAGAATAGTTACCCCGCGGTGCCGTCGGTTCGCCCATGAAAGCGGGACTCATCGTGCTCGACGGATGGGGACTGGGTAGCGAAGACGGCGGCCGGAACGCAATCGAGGCCGCGGACACGCCGAATTTCGACCGCCTCGCGCGGGACGGCGCGTACGGGACGCTCGACGTGACGGGGCGGCGGGTCGGACTCCCGGACGGCCAGATGGGTAACAGCGAAGTCGGCCACCTCAACATCGGCGCGGGTCGCGTGGTCAAACAGGAGTACACCCGCATCAGCGACGCCATCGCGGACGGCGAACTTGGCGAGAACGAGGCCATCAACGGCGCGTTCGACTACGCCGAGGAACACGGCGGGCGCGTCCACTTCATGGGATTGGTGAGCGACGGCGGCGTCCACTCCGACCAGGAACATCTCTACTCGCTCATCGAACTCGCGGCGGACCGCGGTATCGAGGCGACGACGCACGCCTTCACGGACGGGCGGGACACGCCGCCGAAGAGCGGGGCGGGCTTTCTTTCCAGTCTGGAAGATGTGGTCGAGGAACAGGGGACGGGCGAGATAGCGACCGTCTCGGGGCGCTACTACGCGATGGACCGCGACCAGAACTGGGAGCGGACCCAGCGGGCCTACGACGCAATCGTGAATCGGGAGGCCGAGTACGAGAAGGGGAGCGCCGTGGAGGCCGTGGAAGCGTCCTACGAACGCGGCGACACCGACGAGTTCGTCAAGCCGTCGCTCGTGAGGGGCGGGCACGCGCTGGAGGACGGTGACGCGGTGGTGTTCTTCAACTACCGCTCCGACCGCGCCCGACAGCTGACGCGCATGATTGCGGACATCGACCCGGCGTGGTCGTTCGACACGCACCCGCCGGACGTCGAGTTCGTGACGATGACCCAGTACGACCCCGAGTTCGACCTGCCGGTGGCGTTCCCGCCTCATCAACCCGAAGAGACGCTGGGGGAGGTACTCTCGGAGAACGGCCTGACGCAGCTTCGGCTTGCGGAATCGGAGAAGTACGCCCACGTCACCTACTTCCTGAACGGCGGGCGGGAGGTCGAGTTCGACGGCGAGATTCGGCGCATCATCGAGAGTCCCGACGTGCCGACCTACGACCAGCAACCCGAGATGAGCGCCGAAGGCGTCACGGACACCGCTATCTCGGTCATCGACGCCGAGGACCCCGACGTGCTCGTCCTGAACTACGCGAACCCGGACATGGTGGGCCACACCGGGGACTTCGACGCCGCCGTGGAAGCCGTCGAAGCGGTGGACGAACAACTCGGACGACTCGTGGACACGCTCGAAGCCCACGGTGCCCACGTCCTCATCACCGCGGACCACGGCAACGCGGACGACATGGGGACGCCGGAGAGCCCGCACACGGCGCACACGTACAATCCCGTTCCGCTCGTCTACGTCTCCCCGGAGGGCGACGACGGCGGAAAGAGGGTTCGGAGCGGCGGGTCGCTCTGTGACCTCGCACCGACGCTCCTGTCGCTCATCGGCGTCCAGCAACCGGCCGAGATGACCGGCGAGTCGCTGTTGGAAAACTAGTCGTACCGGAGGATGCGCGTGTCGATGGCGTCACAGCGCGGGCAGAGGTGTTGGTAGTGGATTTCCCGTCCTCGTTTCGTGACGCGCCAGTTACCTTCCGTATCGACGTAGCCGCACTCGATGCACTTGCGCTCCGTGTCCTCGTAATGCTGTCGTAGCCGGTCGAACGGGGAACGGCTGGATTTGGCTGCCATGTGGTAACGTATGGTATGGCACTGCATAACTATAACGATTTTTTGATATTTGTTGGATACTCAACCAGAATGGTCGTTGCTCACCGGCATTCCCTACTCACAACAGCGTTCGCAGCGTCTCGAAGGTCTCGTCGCTCGCCGCCGCGAGGAACAGGTCGTCGTCGTTCGCCAACCGCGCGCCGCTCTCCTCCGCCAGCAACCACCCCGCGTGCTGTTCCACCGCGTCCGGGTGGACGGAGACGACGGCTTCGAGTTTCCCCCGCGCGAGCAGGCCCCAATCCAACGCGGGTGCCCAACTCTCCCAGACTCGCTTGCAGCGTTCGGCGACCTCGTCGTTCAACGCGTCCGCTTTCGCCCGCAACTCCTCGTCCCGAACCGCGTCCAGCCCGAGGACGAACGAAACCGTCGCGTGGTCGCTCGCCACGTCGCTCTCGGCCCGAATCGGTTCGCCGTTCAACGTGACGCCGCCGCCCCGTCTGGCGACGTAGGTGTCGTCGTGAAGCGGGTCGCGGACCACCGATAGAACCGGCACGTCCTCCCGAAGGAGTGCGAGCGCGGTACCGAAGTACGGAATCCCGGAACAGAAGTTGTTCGTGCCGTCGAGCGGGTCCACCACCCAACGGTACTCGCCCGCACCGGACCGCTTTCCCGACTCCTCGGCGTAGATGGCGTGGTCGGGAAACGCCTCGGTCAACACGTTCAGCACGCGACGCTCCGCCGCACGGTCGGCGAGCGCCTTCACGTCATCCGGGCCGTGTTCCGCCGCGAGCGAGTCCGTTTCGAATTCGGAAGCCAGATACGCCCCGGCGGTGTCACACGCCCGCACCGCGACCGCCTCGAACGAATCGAGGTCACTCTCGTCCATACGGATACGTATCACCGAGGCGTAAAATCCGTCCCGGTTGCGATTCGTCCCCTCTCAGCCGGTGCGGAACGAGAAATCCACCGACGGCGCGCTGTGGGTCAGCGCGCCGATGGAAATCACGTCCACGCCGGTCCCGGCGTAGTCGGGTACGTCCTCGATACCGATGCCGCCGCTCGCCTCCGCGAGGACGCCATTCGGGAGCAGTTCGACGCCGCGCTCCACGTCCGCCGCCGGGAGGTTGTCGAACATCACGATATCCGCCCCCGCCTCGGCCGCCCGGCGGCCGTCGGCGGGGCGCTCCACTTCTACCTCGATTTTCGTGGCGAACGACGCCGACTCGCGGAAGTGTGCTATCGCGTCGTCGAGTCCCATCTCCTCGATGTGGTTGTCCTTGACCATGACCATCCCCGAGAGCGTGAGCCGGTGGGTGTCGCCTCCACCGGCCGCGATGGCCCGTTTCTCGATGCCGCGAAGGCCGGGCGTCGTCTTTCGCGTCCCCGCAATCGCCACGTCGTCGCTGACGGTTCGGGCGGCGGCCACCGCGTTCGCCGTCTTCGTTGCGACGCCCGACGCGTGGCCGACGAGGTTGACCGCGACTCGCTCCCCGCGGAGGACGTCCGTCGCCGGACCGTGAACCTCGAACATCGTGTCGCCCGCCTCGACGCGGGTCCCGCTCTCGACCGCCTGTTGGGAGTCGCAACCGAGGTAGTCGAATACGGCCAGCGCGGCGTCCAGTCCGGCGACGACGCCGGACTCCCGCGCGACGAGTCGCCCGACCGTCTCGCCGGGGACGTGGTTGGTCACGTCGCGGTGGCCCACGTCCTCGCGGAGCCACCGTTCCACGTCGCCGTCAGTCAGCATGGACCTCCTCCACGTGGTGACAGCCGACTGATTCGGCGTCCAGCGCGTCCCGTGCGACCAGCAGGGCGACGACGGTCGCGTTCCTGAGTTCGTAGAGGTCGCGCGCGGTTCGGGTTCTGGCGTAGGCGTCGACCTCGCCCTTCAGTCGCCTGAGCACCGCCGTCGCCCGCCGAAGGTCGTCCGGTGTTCGGGTGAGGCCGACGCACTCGTCCATCACCGCCCGCAGTCGGGCGAACTTGTCGCGGGCGAATCCGTCCGGAAGCGCCGGGTCGCTGTTCAACAGATCCGGCGCTTCGACGGGTTCGGGCTTCGCTCCGCCGGTCGCCGCCGTCTCCCCGGCGCGGAGTCCCCACACCAACCCTTCGAGCAGGCTGGTCGAGGCGAGTCGGTTCGCGCCGTGGACGCCGGTTCGTGCGCACTCGCCGACCGCGAACAGGCGGTCGAGGCTCGTCCGTCCGCGGTCGTCCACGTCGATACCGCCACAGAGGAAGTGCTCGCTCGGCGCGACCGGAATCGAATCGCGCGGAACGCCGCGCTCGTCGCACTTCTCGGCGAGGTCCGGGAACGTCCCGGCGAAGTCGAGCGGCGTCGTATCGAGGACGACCTCGCCGGTTCGCTCGCGTTCGCGCTGGACCGCGCGGGCCACCACGTCCCGCGGCGCCAACTCGGCGTCGGGATGCACGTCCGTCATGAACCGCTCGCCGTCGGCATTCCGGAGGACCGCGCCCTCGCCGCGAACCGCCTCGCTGACGAGGAAGGAGTCGTCTCGCGGCGTCGCCGCTCGGTTCGTGGAACGTGGTTCCACGCGTCCCGAATACGCGGTCGGATGAAACTGCACGTAGGCCATGTCGGCCGTCTTTGCCCCGGCGAGCGCGGCCATGGCGATGCCGTCACCCGTCGCCGACGCCGGATTCGTCGAGTGGCAGTACAGCGCCCCTACGCCGCCGGTTGCGAGTACCGTCGCCCCCGCGAAGACGGGACGGCGGTCGCCCTCGCGTTCGAGCATCGCACCGTGAACCCGTCCCTCGCGGGTCACGAGCGACAGCGCGGCGGTGCCATCGTGAATCGTCACGCGCGGGTGGTCGTCCAGATGGGACAGGAACGGCCCGAGAACGTGCTGGCCCGTGCTGGCATCGACGTGGAGGATTCGCTCCTCGGAGTGAGCGGCCTCCCGTCCGTAGTCGTATTCTTCGCCGTCCGTGTCGAAGGAAACGTCGAGCGTGTCGATGAGCACGTCCGTCACCGCGTCGTTCGCGTTCTCGACCAGCACGTCCACCGCGTCCGGGTCGGCCGTGTTTGCGCTCGCCGTCAGCACGTCCGCGCGGAGCGATTCCGGGTCGTCGCGGGTCACGGCGATGCCGCCCTGCGCCCAGTGCGTCGAGGCGTTTTCGGGGCGGGTCGCCTTGGTGGCGACGAGCACGTCCGCGCCCGCACGCGCCGCGGCGAGCGCGGCGCTACAGCCCGCGATGCCGCTGCCGACGACCAGTACGTCCGTCGTTTCGGCGTCGTTTTTCGTCCCGCTCATAGGTCCAACATCCTGTCGAGCGCCAGCATTGCGAGGTCCTTTTCCTCCGGTGCGACCTCGATGACGTTTCGTTCCCGTCCGCTGACCAACTCCTCCAGCACCCACGTCAGGTAGTTCGGGTCGATTTGGCGCATCGCGTTGCAGTCCATGCACGCGTCGCCACAGAGGGGGAGCACGTTCACCTCCGGATGCCAGCGCTCGAGGTGCTCGACGAGGTGAATCTCCGTCCCGACGGCCCACGTCTCGCCGGGGTCGGCCTCGGCGATGGACTCGCAAATCGTCGCCGTGCTGCCAACGACGTCGGCCGCCTCCACGACTTCGCGGCGACATTCGGGGTGGACGACCACATTCGCGTCCGGATGCCCCTCGCGGACGCGCTCGACGTGTCCCACGTCGAAGCGCTCGTGAACCTGACAGTAGCCGTCCCAGAGGACGATTTTCGCGTCCGCCACGGACTCCGAATCCTGTTCCTCGGGGTCCCACGGATTCCACAGCACCGTCTCGTCCTCCAATCCGAGTCGGTGAGCGGTGTTCTCGCCGAGGTGTTTGTCGGGCAGAAAGAGAACCTTGTCGCCCCGTTCCAGCGCCCACTCGAAGACGCGGTGGGCGTTCGAGGAGGTACAGACCGCTCCGCCCTGCTCGGCGCAAAACGCCTTCAGGTCGGCGTAGGAGTTCATGTACGTTATCGGAACGATGTCGTCGTCGGGCGCGGCCGCCTCGATACGCTCCCACGCGGCGTCCACCTGCAGCGCCTCCGCCATCCCGGCCATCGGGCAGGACGCCTCCATCGACGGGAGGATGACCGTCTGGTCGTCGTCCGTGATGATGTCCGCCGACTCGGCCATGAACGTGACGCCACCGAAGACGACGTATTTCGCGTCGGCCTCCGCCGCTTGGACACTCAACTGATAGGAGTCGCCGACGAAATCCGCGTGTTCGACGATTTCCCGCCGCTGGTAGTTGTGACCGAGGACGACCACGTCGTCGCCCAGTTCGTCGAGCGCCCGCTCGATGCGCTCCGTTCGCTCTTCTTCACTCAGTCCTCGATATTCGGAGGAAAGTTGCTCTAAATTGTCGTACTTGAACAGACTGAGTTCCGTTTCGAGGTTTGCTGTCTCCATTTTTGGCACGTTGTTCCACCTGTGGTTGCACTAGCCCACAACAGCAGGTATTGAAAATATTTTCTCTTCAAAGGTGACTATCTGATTTCGGTAGCGACTGGTGGGCCATTTCGTCGGCTAATCACTCGAAAATACCACTCGAAAATGAGTTCTGCGTTCCCTATCTGCGGTCGCGCGTGTCGCGGCGCGCGGCGCGTTCGGCGCTCGACCAATCCCGATGTTCGGATTCCTCGCCGTCGCTTTCCGTGTCGATGAGCCACCACAGGAGGAGCGGACCGCCGATTGCGAGGACGAAAAACAGCGGGAATACGACGGCGATTCCGGCGTCGAGGAGGGGCTGGAACATGACAGAAATCGGTGTCGAACCGGCTTAATCGTTCCGTCCGTCGAAGACGACGGTACCGTCCACCACCGTCATCGCCACGTCGATGTTCTCGATGTCGTCCTCGTGTTCCCACGGCGAGCGGTCGAGGACGGTGAAATCCGCCCGCTTACCCGTCTCGACGGTTCCGAGGTCGTCCTCGTCGAACCCGGCGTAGGCCGCCCCGAGCGTGTACGCGCGGAGCGCCTCCGTCACGGACAGGCGCTGTTCCTCGACGGGCGCGTTGACGGTCTGGTGAATCCCGAGGAGCGGGTCGAGGGGCATGCAGTCGCTCCCGAACGCGAGGTGGGCACCGGCGTCGAGCAGGGTGCGGTAGCGGTTGGTCTGCCGTCGTCGCTCCTCGCCGAGTCGGGCGTCGTACAGGCCGTCCGGTTGCGCCCACTTCAGGAAGTTCGGTTGGACGGACGCGATGACGCCCGACTCCGCGAACCGCTCTATCTGTTCGTCCGTCACGAGTTCGACGTGTTCGACGCGGTGGCGCTTTTCGCCCGCATCCCCCGTTTTCTCGAAGGCGTCCAACACGGCTTCGATGGCTTCGTCGCCGATGGCGTGGGCCGTTACCTGAAAGCCCGCGCCGTCAGCCCGCTCCACGATGTCGTCCAGTTCTTCCGGGGAAACGACCCACTGGCCCGTCACGTCGCCGTCGGTGTCCGCGGCGTCGTCCGCGTCGGCGTACGGTTCCGAGAGCTTCGCCGTCCGGCCGCCGAAACTGCCGTCGGTGAAGGACTTTATCGCGCCCGTCGTCACCAGCGAACTGCCGTGGTTCGTCACGAGGCCGATCTCGTCCGCGGCCTCGATGTGGTCGCTCCAGTAGTTGATTCGGACCCGCAAGGAGAGGTCGCCGTCCCGTTCGAGGCGGCGGTACACCTTCGGCGCGCGCGACTGGCGAACCATGTCGTGGACCCCGGTGACGCCCTTCTCGTGGGCGTCCCGCTGTGCCGCGAGCAGGAGTTCTCGCGTCGTCTCGGCGTCGGGTTCGATGGCTTCGTACACCGCGTTGACCGCATCCTCCACGATGACACCGGTCGGGTCGCCGTCCTCCGTTTCGACGTCTTCGTCCGGCATCTCGTCGCCGAGTCGGTCGAGGGCGACGCCGTTGACGGAGGCGACGTGGAGGTCCTCGCGGAACGCGACCACGGGGCGGGTTTCGCTCACCGCATCGAGGTCCTCGCGGGTGAGGTAGCGCGATTCGTCCCACATGCTCTCGTCGAACCCGTAGCCGAGTATCCACTCGCGGTCGCCCTCCAACTCGGCCAGCAGGTCCACGCAATCGCCCGGCGAGTCGGCCGCCGAGAGGTCGGCGTTGACGATGTAGCTCCCGACCGTCTGCATGTGCGTGTGGGCGTCGATGAATCCCGGCAGGAGGACGCGACCGCCGAGGTCGATGACCTCGGTTTCGATGCCTTCGAGGAACGCGACTTCGTAGGCGGAATCCACGCGAACGATTTTCCCGTCGCGGACGGCGACCGCTTCGGCGGTCGCGTCGCCGTCCGACAGGGTGTGTACCTCGGCGTTCGTGAGAATCACATCCGCTGGCGCTGTCATGCTTTCGTGGTCTGCTCCGACGCCGATAACTGTTCGGGGTCCGGTAGAACGGGACAGGCGACGGGTCCGCTTCCGCCCGCAGACTGATGTGCGTCGCCCCCGTCGCACTACCCATGAGCGTGACCGGCCTGTGTCAAATCTGCGAGGCGGCCGAGGCGACGCACGACTGTGACCGCTGCGGTGCCCTCGTCTGTGACGAACACTGGAACCGGCAGAGCGGCTTCTGCGTCGAATGCGCGGCGGAACTCGGCGTCGGCGAGGGCGGGAGCACGCCGAACGGGCAAGGAGCGGAAGACATCACTCCGCCGGACACCGAGGACGAAACGCACCGATTCTGACGACGCGATTCGCGGTAATCCGTATCGCGGTTACCGATAATCCGTATCGCGGTTACCGGTACTGATTCAGCCGTTTCTTCAGTCGCTTCGCGGCCTGTCCCGACGCCTCGGCGAACTGCTCTCCGGCGTCCTCGCCCGCGAAGATGATGCCGCGCGAGGAGTTCACCAGTCCCGCGCCGTCCGCGAGGGCGTAGGTCGCCGCCGCTTCGACGTCACCGCCCTGCGCGCCGATGCCGGGGACGAGGAACGGGAGGTCCGGGACGCGCTCGCGGAGTTCTTCGAGTTCGTCCGGCGTCGTCGCGCCGACGACGAGGCCGACGTTGCCGTTACCGTTCCACAGGTCGGCGAGCGAGGCAACCCACTCGTAGAGGGTCTCGCCGGACGCGAGTTCGAGGTTCTGCATGTCCGACCCGCCGGGATTTGAAGTCCGACAGAGGATGAAGACGCCCTTGTCTTCCCGCGAGAGGAACGGGTCGAGCGAGTCACGGCCCATGTAAGGGTTGACCGTGATGGCGTCCGCCGAATCGAGGAGTTTCGCGTACTGTCGCGCCGTGTTGCCGATGTCGGCGCGCTTCGCGTCGAGCAGGACGGGAACGTCTTTTCCGTGCGCGTACGCGATGGTCTCCTCCAGCGCCGCCCACCCGTCCGCGTCCTCGTAGAACGCGACGTTGGGTTTGTACACCGCCGCGTGTTCGTGTGTCGCGTCGATGATACGACGGTTGAACGCCCAGCGGGGCAGGTCGTACTCGTGCAGATGGTCCGGAATTCGGTCGATGTCGGCGTCGAGTCCGACGGAGACGATGCTGTCCGTCGCCGCGATGCGGTCCGCGAGGCGGTCGAAGAAGTTCATATTCGGAGATTTTCGCCGGGGTTCATGGAGCTATCGAACTGGTAAAGGTACTCCGCTCCTATGTATCCCCCATGTGCGTGACCGCCGTGGGGTTCGACCTCGATGCCACCCTCGCCGTGACCGATAGACCGCGGGCGAAACTGCTCGCGGACGCGACGACGGCGGTGGACGCGCCGTCGCTGTCCCGTCAGGCGTATCTCGACGCCCACAGTCGCCACCTCGCCAGCGAGACGCGCGAACCCATCTTCGCCGACTTGCTCGCGGACGGGTGCGGCACCGACGCCGACGAACTCGCCGCCGCCTATCGACGGGCGATATTGGACGCGCTGTCGCCGCTCGATGGCGTCCCGGACCTGCTCTCGTCCCTCCGTCGGGAGTATCGCGTCGGCTTGCTTACGAACGGCCCGGTCGTCGCCCAGCGCGGCAAACTCGCCCGACTGGGGTGGGAAGACAACTTCGACGTCACGGTCGTCACCGGCGAACTGGAGGCGGGAAAGCCGACCCGTCACGCGTTCGACGCGTTCTGTGAGAAACTCGGGGACCCACCCGCCGACACCGTGTACGTCGGCGACGACCCGAAAATGGACGTTCGGGGGGCGAACGACGCCGGGATGAAGACGATACAAGTGCTGTTTCCCGACGGGCCGGACCCGGAGCCGTCGGCGGACGCGTACGTCGAGCGCGACGAACTCGTTACCGCGCTTCCGGACGTGATTGCATCGCTCGAAGCGCGAGACGACGGATAAGAAAACACGGAGACGACTATAGCGATTCGATCACGGCGTCCACGGCGCGTTTGACCTCCGCGCCGCTCTCGACGAAGACGAGGACGCGGGGCGGACGGACCGCCTTCGGTCGGACGCGGATGCCCGACTCGGCCGCTTTCCGCTCGACGGCCTCGATTTCGTCGGTCAGTTCGATGCGAACCCTGTCCGGGTGGACGAACACTTTTGCGGCGGGTTCGCCGTTCCGTTCGAGTTCGTAGGCCAGTGCGCCGTCCTCGCTCGGTTCGACGTCCGGGTCCGCGTTCACGACGGCGACCGAATCGAGCGGCGGGTCCTCGCGGCCGTCGAATTCGGAGGAGAGCAGTTGTGCGATGCGCACCCCGTCGGTAATCCTATCCTCGACCATACTCGGCGTTGGCGGGGCGGCGGTTTACGCTTTGAGGTCCGCGAGCGCTTCCCGCGCTTCGTCGCTCACGTCGATACCCTTCCGTCGCGCGTAGACGACGGCGGCGGCCTCGACCGAAACGGCGACCTCCGCTTGGAGCTCGTTGATTTCGGCGACCGCGGTCTGTTTCGTCGTTCCGTGGGAGACGACCTTATCCAGCACTTTCTCGAACGTCGATTGCTCCTGGAGTAGGCTCTCGTCGGGAACGAAATCGTCGGGAATCTCGACGCTCGCCGGGTCGAACTCGGTGATCAGTTCGTCGTCCTCGTGGGACAGCAGTCCCTGCCCGCTGGCGACATCGACGAGACGCTTCGCTTGGTCGGGGGAGAACCAGTCTCGGTCGAGCGACAGCGACACCACGAACTCGCTTTCACGCATCCGTTCGCGGCCCTTCTGCTGAAACGGCGCGGCGACGGCGATCCGCAAACTCATCGTCCGGCGAAACTGGACACGGCGGCCTAAATCTGCCGATGTGGGATTGCGAACCGAGTCATTGAAGTATTTCGTAGGCTACTTTCCCGATATGAAAGACCAAGGACGCTCCACGCGAAAGCGAACGGGTGGACGACTGAAGCCCCTCGACAAGAAAAAGAAACACCAACTCGGCCGTGAACCCACCGAAACGCAGGTCGGAGAACCGCGCTACCGCACCACGGACGCCCGTGGCCGCAACTCGAAGATTCGCGCGCTCACGACCGACGTCGCCAACGTGACCACCGACGGCGAGACGGTCAGCGCGACGATTCAGGACGTGCTCGAAAACGGCGCGAACCCGAACTACGCCCGCCGAAACATCATCACGAAGGGCGCCATCATCGTCACGGACGAGGGCAAGGCTCGCGTGACCTCGCGTCCCGGCCAGACCGGTCAGGTCAACGCAGTTCTCCTCGACGACGAATAATCGGCGTCGATTTCTTTCGATTCGCGAACCGCCGAGCGGCGGCACTGCTCTACATGTTTCGCCCGGAAACGTCCGCGGTCAGAACCAGTCTCGGCTCGGGTTCAGCGAGAGTTCGATTTTTCTCCACCCTCAGGGTCGCGGTGCGGCCTTCTGCAATGCCGTCTCGGCGATGTTGCCGCCGTAGTCGGCACACCGGGACAGCGAGTCCACGACGAGGCCGAGCAGTTGGGCCTGCTGTGGGTCCTGTTTTCGCAGAAGTTTGTCTATCGCGCGCGCGTGCTCGTCGATGTCGAGGATGGACTCGCGCGCCTCGTTCGCCAATTCGGTGGCTTTCTCGCTGTCGTCCATGAGCAGCGCGTCCATCGCCTTGTCGATGACCGCGGTCGAATCCTCGTGAAGCGCCTCGTAGCTCTCGATGACGTCCTCATCGACCTCGGGCAACTGGAGCGTGAGCTGGCCGATTTTGGCGGCGTGGTCGGCGATGCGTTCGAGCTGGCGGGCGCTCGAATGGTAGTCGAAACACACCTCGCGGGACATACCGAGTTCCTCGGTCGCCTTCGCCGTGCGGAGCGTCGCGCGGAAGATGCGCGAGACGACGAACCAGAGTCGGTCGACGTCCTCGTCGCGCTCGATGACGTCGCGCGCGATGTCGTCGTCGTTCTCCGCGATGGCGGTGATGGCGTCGTCCAACATCGAGAGGGCGATGAGACGCATGCGCGTGACCGCGTTGTGAATCGACAGTTCCGAGGAGTCGAGCAGGTCCTGAATGACGACCTTGTTCCCGGTCTCTTCGAGGACTTCGAGACCGACGAGGCTCTGGGTCGCCGCGCTGATGGTGCGGCGCTGTTCGGTCGTGATGCGGCTCGCCTCCAACGTGATGATATCGAACCCGCTCACGTACATCGTGAACACCGCGCGTCTGAGTTCCTCGTCCTTCAGGTTCGTGATGTCGATGGACCCCTCCAGCTGTCCGCGGTCGTTTTTCGGCGTGAGCAACAGCGAGTCGGACTCGGGATAGAACTCCACGACGCTTCCGGCCTCAACGCCGTTATCCGTCGCCCACGACTTCGGAAGCGAAACGGTGTACGTCGAACCGCCCGTCACCTGAACTTTGCGCGTCTCCATACCGACAGGTTGGTTCGGCCGAGACTATAAATCCAACTATCTCTATATACTCGTTCGGAACAGAGATTATTTCCGTACATAATATGGTATTCCATCGAACCGTTTCTCTCAAGATATGTTTTCAACATCTTGGAGCGGCAAAATTATAGAATACATACGTAGTACAAACGGCGAGCTCTCATCGAAACTGCTGAATTCGCCGGAATAGGGCATCTAAGACGGTCGTGTGAGAATCATATGCATCCGTAGAATAGTAGCAAACGTAGAGATATATAGAAATAATAGCAACGTATTATTACGTTCTGTTCATGGATTGCAGTGTATGTCAGGTAAGTCGTCAAGCGGCGTTTCGCGGCGGAAATTCCTCGTGGCAGCGGGAACTTCGAGTGCACTCGCGCTCGCTGGATGTACAGACAACGGATCGAGCGGGGAAACCACCGACGGCGACGGTGGGAACAACGATGACACCGGCAACAACGGCGGAAACGACTCGTCCGGGGCCCTCACGGCGGGAGGTTCCTCGACGGTGTACCCCATCACGAACAAGGCGGCGTCCGTCTGGGGCTACAACCCACCGGCGGACGACAAGGAGTACTGGCCGCAGGAGAAGTACGGCATCAGTACCGACAAGAACCTCGCCGACTACTGGGCGGGCAAATACGGCTTCGAGGCGGGCAAAGACGGTCAGCCCCCGTTCAACGTCAGCATCGGCCTGAGCCACTCCGGTGTGGGTCTGACGAAGCTCCAGAAGGGACAGGTCGACATCGGTGACGCCAGCGCGCCGGTCGACGCCGAACTCGACGCGAGCAAGTCCGAACTCGAGAAGTTCAAGAACCACGTCGTCGGCGTGGACGCCCAGCCCATCGTCGTCAGCAAGTATCTCTACGAGAACGGCGTCAAGAAACTGAAAGCCGACACCGTTCGCAAAATCTACACGGGCAAGATCAAGAACTGGAGCGAAGTCGACGGCTACACCGGTAAGGACATGGAAGTTCAGGCCATCGGCCGCTCCGTCGGTTCGGGGACGGACACGTCGTTCCGCGCGAACATGCTCGGCAGCGGCGACGCCAAGATGCCCGGCGTCGATATCCGTAAAGGCGAGAACCAGGAGGTCGCAAAGGCGGTCGGCAACGCCAACAACGCCATCGCGTACATGGCGCTCGCGTTCGTCTCGAAGGACGTTCCCGCCATCGCGCTCAACTTCGACGGAACGACCTACGAACCCGGCAAGAACCTCTCCGACAAGGGATACCCGCTCTCGCGTGACCTTCACTGCTACACGTACGAGGGGACCTCGAAGAAGGAAGCCGCGTTCCTCCGAATGATCCTCACCGAATTCGGTCAGGGTCAGTTCGTCGACCCGGCCGGGTATGCGACGCTCTCGGACAGCCGACGCAAAGAGGAACTTTCAAAACTCCCTGAGACGACCAACTAACCACTCGA
Organism: Haladaptatus sp. T7; assembly: GCF_026008575.1. Taxonomy (NCBI): domain Archaea; kingdom Methanobacteriati; phylum Methanobacteriota; class Halobacteria; order Halobacteriales; family Haladaptataceae; genus Haladaptatus; species Haladaptatus sp. T7. The sequence continues at coordinate 809,035 of NZ_BROP01000001.1, read as the reverse complement.
TAATTTATGGTTGATGCACCCAGTTTCTCGGCGGTTCGACGCTCGGTCGATGAACTTGAGACACCGGCCCAAATCGCGGCCGCCGTGGGTGCGCTATCGCTCGTTGCCGCGTTTACCGCGTTCATCGCGGCACCGACGTACGTGGCCTTCCCGCTCGCGGCGTTCATCGCCGTCGTCGTGTACGGATGGGTCACGTATCAGGCGGAAACGGCCCGGGCGCTGTCGCTGCTGACGACTGTTTCGACGGTCATCATCCTGGGCCTCATCACCGCCTATCTGTTCATCCAATCCGTTCCGGTCGTCCGGAAGATGGGACTCTCCATCGTTACCGACACCGTCTGGCGGACGTCCACGAACCGGTACGGACTCCTGACGATGATGTGGGGGACGCTCGTGACGACCATCATAGCGACGCTCGTCTCCGCACCGCTCGGTATCGCGGGCGCAATCTTCATCAGCGAACTCGCGTCCGACATGGTTCGGGAAGTGACGAAACCGGCTATCGAACTGCTCGCCGGTATCCCGTCCATCGTGTACGGATTCATCGGCTTCATGGTCCTCAACCCGTACCTGTCGAACGAACTCCTGTTGCCGACCAGCGGAAGCCTGTTCTTGGTCGGAGTCATGATCGGATTCATGGCGCTCCCGACGGTCGTGTCCGTCGCGGAGGACTCGTTGACCGCCGTCCCCAACTCGATGAAGAGCGGGTCGGTCGGCCTCGGCGCGACTGACTGGCAAACGACGAAGAGCGTCACGCTTCCGGCCGCCATATCGGGAATTTCGGCGGCCGTCATCCTCGGCGTCGGTCGTGCCGTCGGCGAGACGATGGCCGCAACCGTCATTCTCGGGAACGTGACTCGACTTCCCGACCCGCTGTACGACGTGTTCGGGAACACCATTACGCTCACGTCCGCCATCGCCAGCCAATCCGGGGTGGCAATCGGGCGACCGACCCAACTCAGCGCGCTGTTCGCCGCCGGTGTCGTGTTGTTCGTCATCGTCCTGACGCTCAGTATCGTGTCGCAGGCCATCGAACGCCGCATGGCGCGGAAACTGGGAGGTGAACAATGAGCGAAGCGTACTCACAGGACAGTGAAATCGTCACCGAGACCGGTGTTCTCGGGCAACTCGCAACCGTACCGTTCGTGCTCGCACTCGGCATGATTCTGCTGGGAGGGGCGCTCCTCTTCCAGTGGGTGTCATTGACCACGACGGTGGCGGGAGTCAGCGTGGCGACCGTCTTCGGCGGTCTTCACGTCGTCATCGCGTTGTCGTTGTTCGCCCTCGGCGCTCTCTCGTGGCAAGGGTCGGTCGATACGACGCCGAGTCCGAGCGTCAGTAGCGTCGTCGCGTTCATCGATGGCTCGATTGCGGCCGTCATCTCCGGTCTGGTCGTTTCCCAGACGTTCGGACTGGGATGGTTCGCGTGGATTCCCGCCGCACTCGTCGCCGGTGTCGCCGTCTTCGTCGGAACCCTGCTTCTCCGCGAGGACATCGGCGTCACGGTTCCGGTCGGTATCTTCGAACTCGTCTTCGGCCTCGTCGTGTTGACCGGCGTCATCGGCTCGGGATGGTCGTGGACGCCCGAGGGCTTCTCGGCGACGTTTCCGGGATTCATCGCCATCGCAATACTCGGCCTGTTCGGCGGGCTGTTGACCGCGTGGTCTTCGGCAGCCGCCTACCGCGGCTTCGGTGCCCGCGGCCGCGAGTTCGGCGCGTACGTGCTCATCAGCATCAACACCGCCATTCTCCTGTTCATCCTCGCGCGAATCATCCTGTTCATCGTCCAGAAGGGACTCGACCCGATGCTGAAAGGGGCCACCCTATGGCCGCCGGCGATTCCGTTCATCACGAACGGAAATGGGTTGCAGTACGACATCAACGGCATCTTCCCCGCCGTCGTCGGGACCATCTGGCTCGTCATCGGTGCGATTTGCTTCGCCGTCCCGCTTGGAGTCGGTGCGGCGGTGTACCTGACCGAGTACGCGGAACAGGGCCGATTCACGTCGATAGTCGAAATCGCAACGAACGGTCTGTGGAGCACGCCGAGCATCATCTTCGGCCTGTTCGGGTACGCGTTCCTCGTCCCTCGACTCGGAAATACACCGTCGCTGCTGGCTGGGCAGGTCGTTTTGGGCGCGATGCTCCTCCCGCTGGTGCTCATCACCAGCCGGGAGTCGCTGCAGAACGTCCCCGACGAGTACCGGGATGCGAGCGCCGCGCTCGGGGTGAACCAGTGGGAAACCATCAAGAGCGTCGTCCTTCCGGCGGCGGTACCGGGCGTCCTCACGGGGGTCATCCTCGGTGTCGGTCGAATTGCCGGGGAGACGGCACCCATCTTGCTTATCCTCGTGCAGGACCCGTTCCCGTCGGAAGCGCCGAAGGTTCTATCGTCGTTCACGCTGCAGGCGACGCCACCGTTCGTCGTCAACGACGCGCTGTTGCAACCCGCGAGCGCGCTTCCGTATCAACTGTTTGCAGTCATCACGGCGGGTGTCTCCGCGCCCGAATCGGTCGGATGGGCGACGGCACTCGTCCTGCTCATCGTGGTGATGTCGTTCTACGTGGTTGGCATTGCGATGCGCATCTACTTCAGGAGGAAACTTCAACAATGAGCGAGACAATCAAGGAGATGGATTCAGAGCAGAACAGTTCCGGGTCGCAAACGACCAAGGGCGAAACCGAGGAGCGGATTCGCGCCGATTGGGTCGAGTACGACTTCGACGGACAGCCAGCGTTGTCGGTGGAAGACTTGGACGTCTACTACGGCGACGAGCAGGCGATTCAGTCCGTTTCGATGGACATCCCCGAAAAGAGCGTGACCGCCCTCATCGGGCCGTCCGGGTGCGGTAAATCCACGTTCCTCCGGTGTCTCAACCGGATGAACGACCGCATCAAGGCCGCCCGAGTCGACGGAAACATCGAGTTCCACGGGCAGAACATCTACGACGACGACGTGAACCTCGTCGAACTCCGCAAGCGAATCGGGATGGTGTTCCAGCAACCGAACCCGTTCCCGAAGTCCATCCGGGACAACATCGCCTACGGGCCGCGAAAGCACGGCGAACTCGACACCGGCCTGCTCGCCCGATTGCTCGGGCGCGACGACAGCGAGGAGGAAGAAGAACTCGTCGAGCGCTGTCTGAAACAGGCCGCGATTTGGGACGAGGTGAACGACCGCCTCGACGACAACGCGCTCGGTCTCTCCGGCGGTCAACAACAGCGCCTCTGTATCGCCCGCTGTCTGTCGGTCGAACCGGAAGTCATCCTGATGGACGAACCGGCGAGCGCGCTCGACCCCATCGCCACCTCGAAGATCGAGGACTTGATTCAGGACCTCGCCGAGGAGTACACCGTCGTCATCGTCACCCACAGCATGCAGCAGGCGGCCCGCATCTCCGACCAGACCGCGGTGTTCCTCACGGGTGGCGAACTCGTCGAGTACGACAACACGGACAAAATCTTCGAGAACCCCGAGAGTCAACGCGTCGAAGATTACATTACGGGGAAGTTCGGATAACAATCTATGCCACGAGAAGACTATCAGACGCAACTCGAAGACCTTCGAGAGAACGTCCTCTACATGAGCGAGGTCGTGATGGAACGCCTCCGGCTCGGTCTCAACGCCCTGGAGCAGAAGGACCGCGAACTCGCTCACGAAGTCATCGAGGGCGACGACGAGGTGAACGAACTCTACCTCTCGCTCGAAAAGGACTGTATCGACCTGTTCGCGCTCCAGCAACCGGTCGCAACCGACCTCCGAATGATCGCGGCGTCGTTCAAGATCATCACCGACCTCGAACGCATCGCCGACCTCGCCGTCAACCTCGGCGAGTACACGCTCGAAGCGGACCACGACGTGTTCCCCGAGGTCGATATTCAGGAGCTGGGCACCCTCACGCTCGACATGCTCGAAGTCACGATGGACGCCTACGCCGAGGAGAATTCCGAGGACTGCTACGCCGTCGCCGACCGCGACGAGGACCTGGACAACCTCTGTGAGCGCGCCAGCGCCCTCGTCGTCCGCGACCTCATCGAGACCGAACTCGAAGAGAACACGGAAGCGGAAATCGAGCGACTGCTGCAGGACGTTTCGCGCCTCCTCCTCACCATCCGCGACCTCGAACGCATCGGCGACCACGCCGTCAACATCGCCGCCCGCACGTTCTACATGGTCGAGAACGACGACGAGCTCATATACTAGCACCTTTTTCTGCGGTCGAGAAACGAAGCCAGCGCGGTTCGGAACCGCGCTGGCTTCGTCCGTCTCCCTGGAAAAATCTGCACCAAAACCTCGGTGCTCCCTCGACTCACGGCTCACTTACGTTCGCCGTTCGTTTCGGAGGCGCTTCGCGCCTCCCGGTCCGCTCCGAGTCCGCTCACTCGGCTCACGGCTTCGCCGTTCGCCTCGTTCGCGGTGAGAATTTTAGCGACCGGCGGCTGTGTCCCTGCCGATTGTTACTTTTGATGCAGCATTCGCTCACTCGCCACAGGAATCCGTCTCGTTCGATGGCATGTCCAATACTCCACCGTGACGAATACGGATGATCACGGAAAAACAGTCTCCCGTCCGATTCTTCGCCGGAAACCGATGTTCGTACCAGTCGGACTGGTCATCGACTCGTGCCGCGACGGTGTATTCACCCGCCGTGGACATCAACTCCTCCTGTATCACCGGTGCCGGATTTTCGCGGGTTCCGAACTCCGACCCTTTGTCAAGGGAATAGCTCGCGGTATGAACCCGCTCACCGTCCCGAGAAATCCGAACGTGAACAGTGTGTGAGGGTTCATCGAGATTGAGCAGTATCAGTTCCGCGAGGCGCGCCGTTTCGGGTCGAGCGAGCGCCGAACAACCGCTCAACCCACCGACTACACCGCCCGCGGAGAGGACACCAAATCGTCGGAGGAGGGGCCGTCGGGAGGGAGATTTCATATCCTGTGTCTGTATCGGTCGAGTAAATCTTTTCTCTATAGTGGTTCCGAGAACAGATGAGAAAACGAAATTTCCACGAGAATCAGCAGGATGGTCAACCGCTAGGGCACCAGTTCGTCACCGGAAAATCTCCGATTTTCCGGGCCGACGACTGAATGGAGCGTAGCGAAGTGAAGGAGGAGTGCTTTTGATGAACCTTTTACAGGGAGACTGCCAGCGGGCGGGCGATTCGCCCGCCCGCTGGCTTTCGACCGTCGTAAAAGGTTCTATTGGAAACCGATGCGGCCGCCGGTCTGGCGCTGTGGGCCGGACGAACCGCCCTTGAACTCCTGTTCCATGTCGGCGTAGTAGTCGAGGAGGTCCTCCGTGACGGTGGCGCGGACGCTCTCCATCGCGGCGCGGAAGTGTCGCATCTCGACTTCCTCCGCGTCGTCGTCCTCGCGAAGGGCCTCGATTGCGGCCTCGCGGGCGATGGACTCCAAGTCGCTGCCGACGTAGCCGTCGGTCATCTCCGCGAGTTCGCGGAGGCTCACGTCGGGCGCGAGCGGGCTGTCCTCGGTGTGGATCTTGAGGATCTGTTCGCGGCCCTCCTCGTCGGGTTGGCCGATCATGACGAGGCGGTCGAAGCGACCGGAGCGGATGAGCGCCGGGTCGATCATGTCCGGGCGGTTGGTCGCGCCGATGACCATCACGTCGCCCTTGTCCTCCAACCCGTCGAGTTCGGTGAGGAGTTGGTTGACGACGCGCTCCGAGACGTTGCTCCCGACTTCCTGTCCCCGACCGGGGGCGAGGCTGTCGAGTTCGTCGAAGAAGATGACCGTCGGGCTGACCTGCCGCGCCTTGCGGAACGTCTGCCGGATGGCCTTCTCCGACTCGCCGACCCACTTCGACAGCAGTTGCGGGCCGCGCACGCTGATGAAGTTGGCGTTCGTCTCGTTGGCGACCGCCTTCGCCATGAGCGTCTTCCCGGTTCCGGGCGGCCCGTAGAGCAGGACGCCGGACGGCGGTTCGATGCCCATGCGCTCGAACTTCTCGGGCGAGGAGAGCGGCCATTCGACGCTCTCTTTGACTTGACTCTTGGCGTCTTCGAGGCCGCCCACGTCGTCCCACGACACCTTCGGGAGTTCGACCAGCACCTCGCGCATCGCCGAGGGTTCGACCTCGTTCAGCGCGCCGCGGAAGTCCTCGCGCTTGACGATCATCCGGTCGATGAGCGACGGCGGGATGGACTCCTCGTCGAGGTCGATCTCCGGCAGGTAGCGCCGGAGCGCCTTCATCGCGGCTTCCTTCGTCAGGCTCTCGATGTCGGCTCCGACGAAGCCGTGCGTGTCGTTCGACAGGCCGGGGAGGTTCACGTCGTCCGAGAGCGGCATCCCGCGCGTGTGTATCTGCAGGATTTCCGTGCGGCCTTCCTCGTCCGGCACGCCGATTTCGATTTCGCGGTCGAAGCGGCCGGGGCGGCGGAGCGCCGGGTCCACCGAATCGACGCGGTTCGTCGCGGCGATGACGATGACCTGTCCGCGCGCTTCGAGGCCGTCCATCATCGTCAACAACTGGGCGACGACGCGGCGTTCGACTTCGCCGGTCACGTCCTCGCGTTTCGGCGCGATGGAGTCGAGTTCGTCGATGAAGATGATGGAGGGAGACTCCTCGGCGGCGTCCTCGAAGATTTCACGGAGTTGCTGTTCGGATTCCCCGTAGTATTTCGAGATGATTTCCGGACCAGCGATGGAGAAGAAACTCGCGCTGGTTTCGTTGGCGACCGCTTTCGCCAACAGCGTCTTCCCGGTCCCCGGCGGGCCGTGCAGGAGAACACCCTGTGGCGGCTCGATGCCGAGCTTCTGGAATATCTGCGGGTGCTTCATCGGGAGTTCGACCATCTCCCGCACGCGTTGGATTTCGTTCTGGAGGCCGCCGATGTCCTCGTAGGTGATGCCGCCGCCGGTCTTCTCGAAGCCGGAAATCGGCTCTTCGCGCAACTCGACTTCCGTGTCCTCGGTAATGAGACAGACGCCCTGCGGGTCGGTTTCGACCGCGATGAGCGGGATAGCCTGTCCCGGCGACCGCATGAACGGGTGGTTCGTGCTCGACATGACGGGCACGATGTCGCGCTCGACGACCGGCCGCTTCAGGATCTGTCGCTTGACCATTCCGGCGGCGTCGCTGCCGAACTGGACGCTCGCTTCTTCCGGCGGTGCGAGGACCAGTTTGTCGGCCTTGTCGGCCTCCGCTTTGCGGATTTCGACGCGTTCGCCGATACCGACGTCGGCGTTCTGGCGGGTGAACCCGTCGATACGTACCGTATCGGTGTTCCAGTCCTGCCGGTCGGCACGCCAGACTTTCGCGGCGGTCGTATCGCCTCCTTCTATCTCGATTATATCTCCGGGGCTCAGCTTCAGATGCAAGAGCGTGTCCGGGTCGAGACGGGCGATGCCGCGTCCCGAATCGTTCGGATACGCCTTCGCCACCTCCAGTTGCACTTCGTTCATGATTGTTCAGTCACGGGGGATAGTTGTGGATGATAGTTCGCGGGGCATAAGTCCTGTGCTACCGGGAGGTTTAGCCACGTCGCCGATAGCGATGGATGGTGCCCGCGTGCGATGACCGTCAATACGTGGGGGCAGTACAAAGGGATAGTGGTGGCGACACGACCGCAGGGGTTTTCGCGTCTCGGAACAGGAACGACGTATGAGAACGCTTGCGTTCGACGGCCGAATGGGGGCCAGCGGCGATATGATTCTCGGAGCGCTGCTCGACGCGGGAGCGAATCGGGACGCGCTGGAACCGGTCGAAGACGCCCTTGACGTGGAGTACGAGGTCGAAACCGTCGTCAAAAACGGGATTTCAGCGACGAGCGTCGCCGTTCTTCTGACCGACGGTGGGGACGAATCGGAAGACGGGGACGACAACGCACGCGACGACGGTCACGACCAGCACCACGGAAACGGGGAGATACACGACCACGGCGACCACCATCACGGGGACGACGGAAACCACGAACACGACCACGATGACGACGACGGCCATCACGGCCACGATGAGCACACGCACCAGCACGACCACACTCATCACCACGCACACCAGCACGACCACGACCATCACCACAACCACCAGCATGCCGAGGGTTCCGGTCCGGCCCGGACCTACCGTGAGGTCATCGACGTGCTCGAATCCATGGGTCTCGACGGCTCTATCGAACGCGACGCCAAAGCCGTCTTTCGAATTCTCGGCGAGGCGGAGGCGAGCGTCCACGACACCGACCTCGATTCGACCCACTTCCACGAGGTCGGGACCGACGACGCGATCGCGGATATCGTCGGCGCGTCCCTGCTGTTCGCCGACCTCGACGCCGACCGAATCGTGACGACGCCCCTGGCGACCGGCGGCGGCGAAGTCGGCATGAGCCACGGAACGTTCCCGATACCCGCACCGGCGGTCGTGGAAATCGCGGCGGGTGCGGACTGGTCGCTGTCCGGCGGCCCCGTCGAAGCGGAACTGCTCACGCCGACCGGTGCCGCGATTTTGGCCCACTTCGCCGATGGCGTCGAAACGCTTCCGACGCTGAACGTCGACGGCTCGGGATACGGCGCTGGCGGCCACGATTTCCCCGACCATCCGAACGTGTTGCGCGTCCTCGCCGGTGAGTCGAGCGGTGGTCTCGTGCGCGACGACATCACCGTCCTCGAAACCAATCTGGACGACGCCCCGCCGGAGGTGCTTGGCGGGCTTCAAGAAATCCTCGCGGACGCAGGCGCACGCGATGTCTCGATTCTCCCCGCGACGATGAAGAAGGCCCGACCGGGGCACGTCGTGAAGGTCGTCGTCAAACCCGAGGACGCGGAACGGGTCGCCCGGAAACTCGCCGAGGAGACCGGGACGCTGGGCGTCCGCGAGACGGGTGTCCGCCACCGCTGGATTGCCCACCGGGAGTTCGAGACGGCGACGCTGGAAATAGACGGAGCGGAGTTAGACGGAGGGGAATTCGACGTGTCGGTCAAAGTCGCCCGCGACGAGTCCGGGACGGTCTACGACGTGAGCGCGGAGTTCGACGACGCGCTGGCCGTGGCGACGGAAACCGGACTCGCGGTTGGTGAGGTTATGCGGCGGGCGGAAGGGACGATTCACGAAAACCTATAACCGACGATAGGTCCTCGTTCGAAGTATGGCTCGTGTGCGCGTCCAGTGTCCGTACGAGGGATGTGACGGCATGGACGAGTTCGAAACCGACCCCGAAAGCGAGGTCATCGCCCGCGAGAAGGGACACGTCGAGGTCGATAGATTCCAGAAAATCGGCAAGCAACTGCTCTCGGGCACCATCGTGAAGGAAGAACACCTCCAGTGTCCGAAGGACGAGTCGCATCAGTACACGGTTCTGGTCGAGCTATGACCGCCCGGGTCATTCCTCGCGGTGTTTCGCCAGCGCCTCCTCGATGGTCAACTCCCCGGCGGCGACCCGCCGGGCGAGTTCCTCGTCGATTTCGCGGTTGTCGGCCGACCGTTCGCGCGACCGGCGTTTGATGACGCCGAGTTCGCCCGCCGTCGGTTCGATTTCGCGCTCCTCCACGATTTCGCCCTCCAACCGTGCGATGTTGACCGCCGCGAGCACGTCGCCCATGCCGCGGGCGCCGGTGCCGAGGTACGGCGTCGTCCCGGTTTCGTCCACGAGTTCGACCCGCACGTCTTCGAGTTCGCGGATGAGTTGCGACCCCTGAAGTCGCGCGCCGTCGCCGATTCGAACCACGGGGTCGATGGCGTCCTTCGCCTCCTCCCGAACCACGTCCGCGGCGTCAGCGATGGGGACGTGGAACGACGCGACCACCATGTCGCCCGAGAGCACGGCGATGCCGGGTCGCGTTCCGGGGTCGATGCCGATGACGGTGCGGCCGTTCTCGCCGCGGAGCAGCCCCAACGCTTCCTCGACCGCTTTTCGGGGACGGTTCGGGTCGGCGACGACCACGGGTAGGTCGATGGCGATGTCGTCGCCCGCACCGCGAATGACGATTCGAGCGCCGTCTGGGAGTTCGCCGTCCGGTTCGACCGTCGTGAACCGGACGCCCCTGTCGCGGAGTTCGCCCACCACGTCGTGGTACACTTCGAAGTCCTCGGTCGCAACGACGATTGTCACTACGCTCCCTTCGCTCGGGTGGAATAAAGTCGGCTCGGTCTCCCCGAAAAACCGGAACCTTTTGCGTGAGAAGCGCCAAGCCCGGCATGTGACCGACGCCGAGAAACTGACGACAGGGTGCCCGCCGGTGGACGACTTGCTCGGGGGCGGCTTGGAGCGCGGAACCGTGACACAGGTGTACGGCCCGCCCGCCGCCGGGAAGACGAACGTCGCGCTGGGTGCCACGGTCGAGACCGCACGGGATGGCGGTACCGTGGTGTACATCGACACCGAGGGGCTGTCCATCGACCGCTTCGAACAGATCGCCGCCGCGCGCGCGGACGACGTGGACGAAGTTGCCTCCCGAATCGTCATCAAGGAGGCCCTCGATTTCGGAGAACAGCAGGAGGCAGTCAAGGACGTCTCCGAGTTCGCGGAACGGGCGGACCTCGTTGTCCTCGACAGCGCGACCGGATTTTACCGCCTCGAACGCGGCGACGACCGAGAGGGCGGCGAGGCGCTTCGCGGGGTCGCCCGCCAAGTGACGCACCTGCTTTCGCTCGCGCGCAAACACGACATCGCTGTTCTGCTGACGAATCAGGTGTACACCGACCCGGATTCGGACGGAACGCGGCCGCTCGGAGGGCATACGCTCGAACACTGGACGGGCGTCGTCCTCCGCGTGGACCGCTTCCGCGGCGGCAATCGCCGGGCGACCCTCGAAAAGCACCGGTCGAAACCCGCTGGCGGCCGCACTCAGTTCCGAATCACGGATACGGGACTCGAAGGCGCACAGGAAAGCGTTTGAGACGACGGAATCGACCGAGAGCCGGGACTTGCCGGTGAAACAGAAAAATCGCGGTGAACGACAGCGGGTCGGCGGACCGAACGACGCGAGTCGTGCGGTTACAGTTCGTTGAGTTTTCGGAGCAGTTGGCCTTCGTACTCGCGGTCGCTCTGGACGCCCTTCAGTTCGAGGACGTTGCGCTCCAACACGTCGCGGGCGACGTTGAACGCCTGTTCGGAACCGTAGCCTTCGCCGGTTCCGGCGACCTGTCCGCGGTTGGTGCGGAGGCGGATTTTACACTGGATGAGCGGCGTTCCGCGGAGTTTCTCCTTGTGTTCGTGGAATCGCACGTGCGCGTGGCGCACCTGCATGTCCTGATACTTGTCCGTGATATCCTCGACGCCCTCACGGATGTCCTGTCGGGAGATGGTGTCGAGCAGGTCGATGTTCGTTATCTGGACGTCCATGTGGTCCTCTTCGGTGTAGGTGAGGGCGCGAAGCACGTCGGTCTTCGTGAGGACGCCGCCGACCACGCGGTCGTCGTCCTCGGCCGTGACGACCAGTCCGGCGTAGTCTTTCTCGAACATGCGTTCCACCGCATCCTCCACGGTATCGGTGAGCGAGATGGTTTCGACGGGGTTGTTCATCACGTCGTACACCGGCAGGTCGAGCATCCGGTCGCTGTCGCCCATCCGCTCGCCCGTCGTCGGTTTGTCCATGTTCCGGGTGACGAAATCCACGATGTCGTGAGTCGTGACCATCCCGGTGAGGTAGCCGTTTTCGTTCACGACCGGAAGCCGGGAGATGCTGTGCTCGCGCATGAGATTGATGACGCGTCCGAGCGTCGCGTCCTCCGGAATCGTGACTGGGTTCTCGGTGTAAATCTGCTGAACGGTGAGGGCGTCCAGATTTTCGAGGACGCCTTCGAGGATGATGTCCTCGTCGATGATTCCCCACAGTTGCCCGTCCTCGAAGACGGGTGCGACCTTGGTCCCGCCTTCGACGAGCGCGCGGGCGACGTCACGCACGTCGTCGGTACGGTTCACCTTCGGCGCGGGTTTCGTCAACGTCGCCACCTTCGTCTGGTCCTCGATATGGGATTGGAGGAGTTGTTTCTGGGTGATGACACCGTTGTACGTGCCCGCTTCGGTGACCACGATTCCTTTCGGGTTCTCCTCTTCGAACATCGAGCGGGCTTTGCCCAGTCGCTCTTCCGCTTCGATTTCGAAGTAATCGGTGGTCGCAATGTTAGAGATATCCATCGGCATTTAGAATGACGAGGCCACCCGTCTTGAACTTTGTCGCGGAATAGGCATTTTGACGGGATTTTTTTTGCACTACGCGTCGTAGACCGACCGTGCTCCCTGACATCGGCGCGGTGTTCGGTCCTTACACGTATATTGTCAGCGAACTGGTGTTCGGCTCGTTCGCGCTGTGGTTGCTCGTTCGAGCGGACGCCCTCACGCGCGCCGGGAAAACCATCCTCGTTCTGTATCCGTTGGCCTACGTCTGGGATTGGTACACCCTTACTATCGGCGTGTTCGCCATTCCACTTCGAACGGGCATTGAACTGGTCGGTATCCCCCTCGAAGAGCACATTTTCATGGTCGTCGTCCCCGCACTCGTGCTGGGGATTCACGAGAACCTGCACCGTCGCTGAGAGGTCGCCGAAAAACCGCCAGTAACTGGCGATTACCGCATGAAGGCGGCGAGGTAAAATTCATTTCTCGTCGTTTGTAACCGGTCGTTTACGGCTGGTAAATGGTGAATAACAAAGAACAAACCCGGCAATGTTCGAATCCATGCTGGGTTACGAGCAAGGGGTGGCATAGTAATGAGCACAATCGGTGATTCCTCCGGCACCGGGGACAGCGACACCGGTAACGAAACAAGCGAGGCGGACTCGACGGTTGCGAAACAGGTCTCGGATATCCTCGATTCGAATCGCTCGAACGACGAACGCGCGACGCCGCTCTCCCGCGATATGGTCTTCGACGTATTGAAAAATCAGCGACGACGGTACGCCCTGCACTACCTGAAGCAGGCGGACGAAACCGTCCAGTTGAGCGACCTTGCGGAGCAGGTCGCCGCGTGGGAGAACGAAACCACCGTCGGCGCGATTTCGGCGGCCGAGCGAAAACGAGTCTACACCGCGCTTTACCAATCCCACCTCCCGAAACTCGACGACGCAGGAATCGTGGATTATAACCAAAACAGGGGTATCGTAGAACTCTCCACGGCGGCCGAGCAACTCGACCCGTATCTCGAAACGAACACGCGGGACGACATCTCGTGGTGCAAGCGATACCTCGGCATCGCGGCCATCGGATTCGCACTCCTTACCGCGGCGTGGCTCGAAATCCCGCCCCTCGCGGGAATCGGCGACATCGGACTCGCGCTTCTCGTCGTCGTCGCGTTCACCATCGTCGCCGTAGCGCACACCTACGACGCACGACGCGCGCCGACGACCGGCGAGCAAGCACCGGAAATCGTGGACGACTAGGGGGGTCCGTTTCTCCTTTCTTCTCCGCTCTTCGACGGGCGACGGAAGACCGACGGCGACCGACTATCGAAATCGGAAATCGCGTAACCAGTCCCGACGATTTCTCGAAACTCTCGTTACCGCGCGGTAGACTCTCCGTGAGTGCCGTCGGTATCGTCGAATAGGTTCTGTTTCAACACGCTCATCATTTTCACAAAGTAGATACCGACAGGCGTGAAAAATCCGAGCATGTCGCACCTGATAAAAGACGGCGGGTTCTCAAGTCGTCCGAACCTCCTCGACCCCATCGCCTTCGGAGCCATCGGCGGCGGCCTGATGCGCGAGGTTCACAAGCGCGGCGTCCGAGAGGACGCGCCCGTCGCACGCTGACATGGTGTCCCACGAAAACAAGGTCATCCTGTTCGCCATCCTCGTCGCCCTGCCGGTGACGCTGGGGGCGCTCCGGGTGGTCAACGACTACTGGTTCGACGTCCCCGCGTGGGCCGGTGGGGCCGCCGTGATTCTCGTGGCCGTCATCGTCCCGCAACTGTACCTCGGCTATTCCGAAGGCTAGCCGGTATCAAGATTTCCGCCGCTCGTTCGCGCACCTGTCGATTTTCGATTCATTCAGGACCAATAGAATTAACTCACCGGGACGTGATACGTCGGACGAAGCAACAGGGTTTTGCCAAACGGCCGGAGGTGGAAGCTCCGACCCTGCTTGCTTCGACGGACTCGAAGCATGTTCACAAATGATTCTGCGCAAGAAAAGAGTACCGCTCAGCGACCGCTCCCGAAAACCTGCCCGCGCTGTGCCGAACGGGTTTCGATGATAACGGTCACGGACTCCGAGTACATGCGGGTGTGGCCGTGCGGCCACCGGATTCCGGTGTAGGGCGTTCCGCGAGTCGAGTTTATTTTTGCCGAAATACCCTCGTCACCCGAATTCCTCGTCGTCGGGTGGAGAGCGGAGCAGTCAACGCTCTATTTCTGTTCTCCGCTCACGGACGGCCGTCGAGTTTCGACAGGCTTAACAGCGTTATTGTGTAATGTCCACAATACAGCCCAATACCGAAATGGTCCATTGGGTATCCAACAACCATGCAACGCAGAACGTACCTCTCGAAGCTCGGTGCTGTTGCACTCGCTGGCGGGGCCGCCGCCGTCGCCACCACTCCCGCGTCCGCGCAGGACAGTTACGACATCGAACTCGCGCCGGACACGACGATTTCGTACGCGAAGACGTATCTCGGCGAATCGCTCATCTACGCGGACCTGCCGGATGGTAGCACGTACTACCTGTTCCAGAACTACAGCCAATGCTGTCAGGTCGATGACGTCGTGATGGTCCTCTCCGAGACCGGCGAAGTGCTGTACCTCGAAAGCCTCGACGGCGTGCTCTACACCGAAGACCAGATCGGGCAGATGGCGGACCGCATCGGCGAGATGGCGGACCGCATCGTCTACACCGAGGAACTCATCGTCGAGACGGAGTACCTCATCGTCGACGTCACGAAATACACGCAGGACAGCGTTCTCCAGTTCGTGGACATGCTGAACCCTCTCAACCTGTTCTAACCGGCCGAAATACCGCTGTTCGACTACTTTTTACCCCGGAGCTATCGATTGTTCGGAGTCATAACGCTCGGTCACCGGAGTTGGTGTGAGTGTCGTGTCTCGCCACGGACTCTGGCGCGGCATTGCATCAAATGCACAATACTATTGGCGAAAACACAAAAATTCGACCGCGGCGCACCACGGTCCGATTCGGATTCGTTGCTTCGACAGCAACCGCTGAAAGAGTAGGTCCGTAGGTGATTGAATAGGGTTTGGGCAGATTCGAACCACGCCGAGACGGTCGCCTCGCGTCGCTCGGCGCTGCGTCTCGTCTGATTCAAATCTGCCAAACGAACGAACCCGCGCCTCACGAAGTTGTTCGGCGCAGAATTAGTGGGTTTGGGCAGATTTGAACCTCGCCGAGACGTTCCTGCTCGCTCCACTTCGTTGCGCTCCGCGGGCTTTCGTCTCGCCTGGTTCAAACTGCCAAAGAAGATTTTCCGCGCTACGGCGACTCGCTTCGCTCGCCGGTTGGTAGCGCGGAAAAGTATGGGTTTGGGCAGATTTGAACTGCCGGCCTCCTCCATGTCAAGGAGGTGTCATAACCAACTAGACCACAAACCCAGTCGGCTTCGTTTGAACGCATTCATCAGTTACCCGCAAGGGTAATTGAATGTTTCGAAACGCGCCTCCGTCCCTCGGTTTTATTCATGACCCTCCCGACGACAGCTTTAAGTTGATGTACGTATGTGTTCATTACAACCCAAACACGTTCATTGGTGTTCCACTATGCAGGATTACATCGAACTCGTCACCGACGGGCAGGACCTCACGATATCGCAAGCACGGGAGGCGGCGACGGCCGTCTTCGACGGGGCTACGGAGGCCCAAATCGGCGCGCTCCTCACCGGATTGCGGGCCAAGGGGGAAACGGAGGCCGAAATCGCCGGCTTCGCGCAGGGAATGCGCGGGGCGGCGCGGACGATTTCGCCCGACCGGACGCCGCTGGTGGACACCTGCGGCACCGGCGGCGACGACTACGACACCATCAACGTCTCGACCACCTCGGCCATCGTCGCCAGCGGCGCGGGCGTTCCGGTGGCAAAACACGGCAACTACTCCGTCTCCTCCTCGTCCGGGAGCGCCGACGTGCTCGACGAGGTGGGCGTCGTCGTGGATTCCGAACCGCCCGCGGTCGAGCGCGCCATCGAGGAGCAGGGAATCGGCTTCATGCTCGCGCCCGTGTTCCACCCCGCGATGAAGGCCGTCATCGGCCCGCGCAAGGAACTCGGCATGCGCACCGTGTTCAACGTCCTCGGACCGCTGACGAACCCCGCCGGGGCGGACGCGCAAGTCGTCGGCGTCTACGACCCCGACCTCGTTCCCGTTCTGGCCCGCGCCCTCTCCCACATGGACGTCTCCCACGCGCTCGTCGTCCACGGCTCCGGCATGGACGAAATCGCGGTCCACGGCGAGACGACGGTCGCCGAAGTCGAAGGCGGAACCATCGAGGAGTACGCGCTCTCCCCGACCGACCTCGGCGTCGAGGAACACGACGTGTCCGCCGTCTCGGGCGGCACACCCGCCGAGAACGCGCGGGACCTCGAAGGAATCGTGGAGGGAACCGTCGGCGGGGCCAAGCGGGACATCGTGCTGGCGAACGCCGGGGCCGCGATTTACGTCTCCGGGCAGGCGGATTCGCTCGCGGATGGCGTCGAACAGGCCCGAAACGCCATCGACTCGGGAAGTGCGGCCGAGCAACTGTCGGCCATGACGGGGGCGCTCTCGGCATGACGCGCGTGAAAATCTGCGGCCTGACCGACGAGGACGACCTCGCGGCCGCCGTCGATGCCGGGGCCGACGCCATCGGCCTGCTGGTGGACGTGCCGGTCGATTCGCCGCGCGAGATACCCCCCACTCGGGCCGTCGAACTCGCCCGCGAAGTCCCGCCGTTCGTCTCGACTGTCCTCGTAACGATGCCCGAGACGACGGAGCGAACCGTCGAAATCGCCGAACTCGTCGAACCCGACATCGTACAGGTCCACGGGACCAGCGTGGGCGACCTCGCGTACCTCACGGCGAACGTGGACGCGAACGTGGTCTGTTCCATCGACCCGTCGACCGACCGCCCGGAGCGGTACGACAGCGTGGCCGACGCGCTGTTGCTCGACGCCGCGGAAACCGGCGGCACCGGCGAGACCCACGACTGGGACCGTGCACGGGAGTTGACCGAATCGCTCTCCTCGCCGGTCCTGCTGGCCGGGGGACTGACCCCGGAGAACGTCGCGGACGCGGTTCGGGCGGTCGAACCCTTCGCCGTGGACGTGGCCAGCGGCGTCGAATCGACCGGCGGGCGAAAGGACCCCGACGCCGTCGAGTCCTTCATCACGAACGCGAAACAGCGCCAACGGGCGGTTCTCCAACGATGAACCGGGACGAGTTCGAAACGCTGGCGACCAGTGGCCACGATGATAACGACGGCACCGATAGCAACGACGGCGACGATAGGAACGACGGAGACGGGAATCACGACGGCGCGGTCGTCTACGTCTCTACCGACCTCGACGTGTCCATCGACCCGCTGGCGGCGTATTCGGTTCTCGGCGGGGAAAAGTACGATTTCCTCCTCGAAAGCGCGGACAAAATCGCCTCCAGCGACCCTTCCGGCGCGTTCGACGCCGAACGGAACGACGGGTCGAGGTCCGCCCAGACGAGCCGGGCGCGCTACTCCTTCGTCGGCTACGACCCCGCCGCGGTGATTTCCGTCGCCCCGGGCGAAACCCGCGTGGAAGTGTTGAACGACGAGTGGGAGTCGAACCGGTTGGACGAGGGACCGAACCGGACGGGCGGCGACCCCCACGCCGACCGTGACGTCCTCGACGCGCTCCGCGAGACGCTCCCTGACGCACCGCGTCGCGGGTTCCCGGACGGCGAAGGGTTCTGTGGCGGGCTGGTCGGATTCCTCGCTTACAACGCCGTCTACGACCTCTGGTTGGACGAACAGGGTATCGACCGTCCCGAAACCGACCTGCCCGACGCGCAGTTCGTCCTGAGCACGAAGACCCTCGTCTTCGACCACGTGGAAGGGACGCTCTCGCTCGTGTTTACGCCGCTCGTGTCGTCGGACGACGACATCGACGACCGCTACGACGAGCTGGTCGCGGAGCGCGAGCGCGTCGCCGAGCTCCTCGAAGCGGCGAACCAGCCGTCGTTCGGCGAGTACGACCCGACGGACGGGACGGCCGGGCCGCAAGCGGAGTACGAGGAGGCCGTGAAGCGGGCGAACGAACACGTCGCGGCGGGCGACATCTACCAGGGCGTCATCTCGCGCAAGCGGACCGTCGAGGCCGACATCGACTCGCGGGCGCTGTACGCGGCGCTTCGGGACGTGAACCCATCGCCGTACATGTACCTCCTCGGCCACGACGATTTGAGCATCGTCGGCGCGAGTCCAGAGACGCTGGTGTCGGTACAGGACGGCGAAATCGTCTCGAACCCAATCGCCGGAACCTGCCCCCGCGGCGGGAGTCCGATGGAGGACCGCCGTCTCGCGGGCGAACTCCTCGCCGACGAAAAGGAGCGCTCGGAACACGCAATGCTCGTCGATTTGGCGCGAAACGACGTGCGCCGGGTCGCCGAGTCGGGGAGCGTCCGCGTCGAGGAGTTCATGAACGTCATCAAATACAGCCACGTCCAGCACATCGAGAGCACCGTGACGGGGACGCTGGCCGAGAACCGCGACGCCTTCGACGCGGTGCGCGCCTCGTTCCCCGCGGGGACGCTGACGGGAGCACCCAAAATCAGGGCGATGGAGATAATCGACGACCTCGAACGGACCCCCCGCGGCGTCTACGGCGGCGGCGTCGGTTACGTCTCGTGGACGGGCGACGCCGACTTCGCCATCGCCATCAGGACGGCGACCGTCTCGCACGGACCGACGGACGAAATCACGGTGCAGGCGGGGGCGGGAATCGTCGCCGACAGCGACCCGACCGCCGAGTTCGAGGAGACCGAACAGAAGATGGGCGGCGTGCTCGCCGCGCTGGAGGCCCTCGAACAACCGCCGGAGACGGAACTCGCGGAGGTGCCGAAATGACTCGCGTGCTGTTCGTGGACAACTACGATTCGTTCACGTACAACCTCGTGGAGTACACCGAGGACGCGCTCCGGGCCAGCGGCGCGGCGTTCGAGACGAAAGTCGTCAAGAACACGGCCTCGCTGGACGACATCCGCGACTTCGACCCCGACGCCATCGTCATCAGTCCGGGGCCGGGCCATCCCGCGAACGAGCGCGACGTGGGTGTCACGGCGGCCGTGCTCCGCGAACTCTCGTCCGACATCCCGACGCTCGGCGTCTGTCTCGGACTGGAAGCCGCGATCCACGAGTACGGCGGCGAAATCGGGAGGGCACCCGAACCGGTTCACGGCAAGGCGTTCCGCGTCGAACACGACGAGAAGGGGGTTTTCGAGGGAATCGAGCAGGGCTTTCGGGCCGGACGGTACCACTCGCTCGTGACGACGAGCGTCCCCGACCCGTTCGAGGTGAGCGCGACGACGACCCACGACGGGACGGAACTCGTGATGGGGATTCGCCACCGCGAGTACCCCATCGAGTGCGTGCAGTTCCACCCCGAGAGCGTTCTCACGGCGTGCGGCCGGGAGCTAATTGGGAACTTCTTCGCGTCTTATATCGTCAGCACGCCCGCCGCGTAGAGTGCGGCGGCGACGAGGACGCCGACGATGGCGACGCGAAAGAGGATGCTGATGGCGAATCGGATGGCGGCGATGAGGAGGATGACCGCGATAACGGCCACCACGATTCCGACGGGTTCGATGGCGAGGGGAAGCATGCGAGAAATGACTCCCTACTGAATCGTAAACGTATCGGTGGTGTCGATTCCCGAGCGACCGAAAATCGGCCGACGTGACCCGAGTAACGGGACATTACCGTGGGAATGTTCGGCATTCCGGTCACTTTCGCTCCGGTCTGAACACTCTTATATTCCTCCGCGCCTTACTAGTGGATAGGCCGAAGAAAATTCGCAGAGGCATCACTATCCAACTACACTTGAAATAAAGAAAGTAAACTTAATTGGGGTTGGGGTAAATGGATTCTTCGTCACGAATGAAACGGGTCTACGTGCGAAACCAAGTGAGAATCGACGTGCAGAGTAACGAACGAACGGTGGTGGCGCGCACATGAGCGGCGCGCACGAGGCGGACGCCGACGACGTAACCCTCCCGGTCAAGCGAACCGAGGGCGACACCCTCGAAGACCGGATGACGGGCAACGCCTATCAGAACATCCTTCCGGCCCGGTATCTCCGGAAGAACGCGGAGGGCGAACTGGTCGAATCACAGGACGACTTGTTCCCGCGCGTGGCGAAGAACATCGCGCTCGCCGAGGCCGTCTACGAGGCCGAAAAGCAGGGCGTCGAACTCACCGTCACGCCCGAACAGTTGAAACCCGACCACCCCCGGCGCGACGAACTCGCGGCCGAAGTGTTCGGTAAAGGGACGACGGCGGCAGACGACGCCGAAACGACGCTTTCGGTCTACAACGTCAACAAGTTCGCCTACGAGACGGTCGTCCCCGAACTCCCCGACGACATCCGCGACCACGTGGAGTCCGTCCGGGACGAGTTCGGCGACCTGATGGAAGGGCTCTCGTTCATCCCCAACTCGCCGACGCTGATGAACGCGGGCGACGAACTCCAGCAGCTTTCGGCGTGTTTCGTCGACTCGCCCGGCGACGACATCACGGACATCCACCAGACGGCCAAGGAGGCCGCCGAGGTGTTCCAGTCCGGCGGCGGCATGGGCTACGCCTTCTGGCGACTTCGGCCGTACGGCGACGCGGTGGGTTCGACGGGCGGCATCGCCTCCGGTCCGATCACCTTCATGCGCACGTACGACCAGATGTGCGAGACCATCGCGCAGGGCGGTGCCCGGCGCGGCGCACAGATGGGCGTCATGCGCGTCTCGCACCCGGACGTCATCCAGTTCATCCACGCGAAGAACAAGGACGTGAGCCTCGCCAACACGCTCCGCCTGAACGACCCCGACGACTACACGCACACGTCGTTCAAGGAGGCGCTCGAAGAGGCCCGCGAACTCATCGACGACGACGGACGCGTCCCGAAACACCTCCGCAACGCCGCCGAGGGACACCTCTCGAACTTCAACATCTCGGTCGGCGTGACCGACGACTTCATGGAGGCGTTGTACAACGACGAGGAGTTCGTCTTCACCAACCCGCGGACGGAGGAACCGCACGTCGCCACCGAACACACGAAGGAGATGTACGACATGTTCGGCCTCGGCGACTACGTTACGCCCGGCGAAGTGCTCTCCATCCCGGCGAAGGTCCTCTGGGACCGCATCGTTGAGGGCGCGTGGGAGAACGGCGAACCCGGAATCATCTACCTCGAACGGGTGAACAAGCAACACTCCTTCGACGTCGAGAAACACCCGGACCACCGGATTCTGGCGACGAACCCGTGCGGCGAACAGCCGCTCGAAGAGTACGAAGCTTGCAACCTCGGCCACATCAACCTCTCGACGCTCGCCGACCTCGACGCCCCCGACTGGCGCGTCTGGTACGACGAGAACGGCGACAACTACGGGTCGCTCTCGGAGGCCGTCGACGCCTTCCTCCGCGAGGGCATCGACTGGGAGGAGTTCGACCACCGCATCGAGTACGGCACCCGCTTCTTGGAGAACGTCGTCACGATGTCCGACTTCCCGGTCGAGAAGATAGAACAGAAGGTCCGGGACATGCGCAAAATCGGACTGGGAATCATGGGACTGGCCCAGCTGTACATCCAACTCGGCGTCCGCTACGGCAGCGAGGAGGGCAACGAGATTGCAAAGCAGTTGATGACCCACATCAACCACGAGTCCAAGTGGGCCTCCCACGAACTCGCCGAGGAGCGCGGGTCGTTCAACGACTGGGAGGACTCGAAGTACGCGAACCCGATCGAGTACGCCGAGTGGTTCGAAAAGCAGACCGGCCTCGACGCCGAGAAGTGGAAGGACGGCTTTGCAGTCCGCAACCACAACACGACCACCATCGCGCCGACGGGCACCACCTCGATGGTCGGCAACACCACGGGTGGCTGTGAGCCGATTTACAACGTCGCCTACTACAAGAACGTCTCCGACGACGTGCAGGGCGACGAGATGCTCGTCGAGTTCGACGACTACTTCCTCCGCACGCTGGAGGCGAACGACATCGACGTGGACGCGGTGAAAGAAGAGGCCCAGACGCAGATGGCGAACAACGAGTTCTCCGGCGTCGAAGGGCTGGAAACCGTCCCGGACGCCATCGGCGAACTGTTCGTCGTGACGGGCGACCTCACCGGCAAGCAACACGCCGCGGTGCAGTGTTCCTGTCAGCAGGGCGTTGACTCGGCCATCTCGAAGACCTGCAACTTCCCGAACTCCGCCAGCAAGGAGGACATGGACGAGGTGTACCGCTACATCTACGACCACGGCGGCAAGGGCGTCACGGTCTACCGCGACGGCACGCGCTCGAAGCAGGTGCTCACCACGCGCGCCGACAACGCCGAGTTCGCCGACGAGGAGGAGGCGGCGGAAACCATCGTCGAGCAGATAGAGGAAGTCTTCGGCGGCGTCGAAGGCTTCATCGAGAACGAGGACGTGCAGGCCGCGCTCGGCACCGAACTCGACGACCTCGTGGGCGAGGGCGTCACGGGCGGCGCGTACGCCCAAGAGCGTCCCCGGCCCGACGTGCTCCACGGCGTGACTCAACGCGTGGACACCGGCTACGGCAAGATGTACATCAACATCAACGAGGACGAGAACGGCGAACCGTTCGAACTGTTCGCCACCATCGGCAACTCCGGCGGGTTCACCAACTCCTTCACGGAAGCGTTGGCGAAGGTCATCAGCTACGCGCTCCGCAGCGGCGTTGACCCGAACGAAATCGCCTCCGACCTGCAGGGCATCCGCAGTCCGAAGGTCGCGTGGGACAAGGGCGAGCAGATCAACTCCATCCCGGACGCCATCGGCGTCGCCATGCGGCGCTACCTCGACGGCGAAATCGAGAAGGCATCCTACCCGCAACAGAAGACGCTCGAAGAGACGGCCGACGACACCGAAGCCGACGGCGGTGCGGTGGAGACGGAGACGCAAAAGGACGCCTCGCAGTCGCTCATCGACGCGGGCGAAAGCCCCGAGTGTCCCGAGTGTGGCTCCCTCTCGCTGTACTTCTCGGAAGGCTGCAAGACCTGCGAGTCGTGTGGCTGGAGCGAGTGCTCGTAAATAGCATCCGAAGGAACTAGCCGATTTTCCGTTTCTCCCGCTCTTCCTGCTCTTCTCTCCTTCTTCTCGATTCCGCGTCCCCGCTACTTCACCGTCACCCACGTCAGGAACACGAGCGCGACGAGTTGGAGCGCGCGGAGCACCAGCACGGCCTGCTGAACCGCCGGGTCGCCGGAGTAGAACATCTTCATGCCGAAGAAGTAGTAGATGGCGACGGCGTTCTCGGCGAGCATCACGAGGGCGAAGGCAAGCAGGCCGAGGACGAGCGAGGTGCGGAACTTCAGATAGCTTCGTACCCAAACGGCAACCAACACTGCCAGCAGGAGGATGTTCACGACCGCGAGTCCGCTTGCGAGTTGTATCGAGTTCATTCTATCTGCTCCATTATCTCCTCGAACGCGTCCCGATGGTGTTCGAACCGGTCGGTGAGAAAGTAGAGTTTCCCGTACTCGTTGTCACCGGGCTCGACGACGCCGTGGTCAACGAGCATGTCGAGGTGGTGTCGAACCGTCTTGTACTCCACGTCGAGCGATTCCGCCAGCTGGTTCGCGTTCCGTGGGCGCTCCGAGAGGGCGCGAATGATGCGCGCGCGGTTCTCGCCGCCGCGCGTCGCCGTGAGTAGGTACCAGAGCGCCTTGTCCATCGAACGGTCACTTGGGAGAGGGTCATGCAGCCAGATATATCTACGGCTCGATACGCTCCGACACCCACCCGGACGCGCCGTTCGGATAGGCTTCCGTCTCGTTTGCGGACTGTAGATTTCCCTCCCCGTCCGTCGCTCTGACGACGACCTCGTGCGACCCCGACGGTTCGTAGGTGTGCTCCCACTGCCGCCACACGTCGGTTCCGGGAAGCGGTTCGGAGAGGCGGGCGTCGGTCCACGACGCGCCGCCGTCGGTGGACACCTCGACGCGTTCGATGCCGCGCGTCCCGGCGTAGGCGTGCCCGCCGACTTGCACACGACCGTCGTCGAGGTGGTTGACGGCGTGCAGTTTGGCGACGATGTTGACCGGTCCCGTCCCGTGCCAGCCGCGTTTCTCCCAGTACCCCTCCGCCTCCCGTTCCAGCACTTCGATTTCGGTAATCCATTTGACGTTGATTTCGCCCCAGTGACCTGGAATCAGCGCCCGGACGGGGTGGCCGTGCGAGCGCGGAAGCGGGTTGCCGTTCATCTCGTAGGCCAAAAAGCCGTCTTCGAGCGCCGAGAGCGGGAACTCCTCGTAGTAGTCGTCCGCGGCGCGGAACATGACGCAACATTCGTCGGGCATCGTCGTTCCCTCGAACAGCGCCGAAATCGGCACGCCCGTCCAGAGCGCGTTGTCCATCTTCATCCCGTTCAGCGATTCACCGACGCAACGTAGCGTGATGAACCGGTGTTCCTCGGGCATCGATTCGAGGTCGTCGAGGGTAAAGCGCAGTTCCTCCTCGACGGCCCCCGTCACCCGGAGGTCCCAGTCTTCCGCGGACACCACCGGGTCCACGCTGTTGATGTCCACCTGATAGAACTCTTGGCTCACTAGCCCTTCGAGACCGTCGATGGAGAGCGATTTCGCGTCGGCTTCGTCGAGGAGCGACTCCACGTCAGCGCTGACTGGTCCCGTCTGCTTCGGCGCGTCGCCGCCCTTCCCGGACCCGAGCGCGCCGCCGACGGCACCGACCGCGACCGCCCCGGCGATGGCTCGGAGGATGCTCCGCCGCGTTTCGGAGACCGATTCCGTCTCCGTCGCACCGAATCGAGCCACCGCGACGACGAACCCGGCACCCGCTCCGGCGGCCAGCGCGGAACCGGGAGCGCCGGTCAACGCCAGCGCGGGTGCGACACAGAGGAGTCCGGCGACCGGCGCGGCAGGGAGGTCGGCGGCGTCGGCTATTCGCACGCCGACCGCCGCCGTCACCGCGAAGAGGAGAGCGGTCAGGACGAGCGCCAGCAGGAACCCGAGTTGGTCGCCGAGGTCGCCGAGCGTCTGTATCGACCACGCGATGACGGCGCTGGGCGTCGTTGCGACCACGAAATCGCTGACCGGCGCGGCGACGAACGACGGGGTGAAGCCGACCACGGCGTACGACCCGGCGACGGCGGCGACGCCCGCGGCGAGAGCGACCGCTCCGTCGGCCGCCACGTCCGCGAGCGAGTTCGTGGGGGACTGTTCTGCGGTCATGGTTCACCGGTTCCGTGCGATGTACAGCGCGCCGCCGACGAGCGCGACGAGCGCGACCACGATGCCGAATCCGGGCAAGGAAGTGTCCGAGTTTCCGCCCTCCTCGCCGTCGTTCATTCCGTCGGTCGTGGTGTCACTCATGTTGTCATCGGTCATGTTGTCATCGGTCATTCCGTCGTCGGTCATCGTCCCGTCCGTCATGTTGTCGTCGCCCATGCCGTCGTCCATCGTCTCGGTCGTCGTCATCTGGTCATCGCTCATCCCGTCGTCCATGGAGTCCGTCGTCGTGGTCATGTTGTCGTCCATGGTCCCGTTGCCCATCGTGTCCGTGGTGGTCGTCTGTTGCGCGAGCGGCGCGCTCGAAACGTCGTTCGCGGCCGTCGCCGCGCTCACCGTCGCGGGGACGGCACAAATCATCAGTACGACTGCCAGCACGTGTATGCGTTTGAATCGCATATCCGAACCGACCGCGTCCCGTTAGATAGCCGTTTTTCGAACTCTCGCCCACTCTCTTCCGACTCTCTCCTACTCTCTTCCAAATCCCTTCCAACTGTGTGATGCTAACCGAATATGGGATGGTTGAAGATAAACCGAGCGGCGACCCGACGCGACGCTCGCGGACGGAAAACGTGATACCGGTCGGGCGTCGTTGTTCCCCCATGGAGGAGACGCCGAAGGGACGGCCCTGTCCGCTGTGCGGTGCGTCGATGTTCCACCGCCACTGCAAGTACGTCTGCCCGCAGCACGGCGTCGTCTACGACTGCGCGGACACGTTCTACTAGTCGTCGATTGCGCGGACGCGTTCGACTAATCGTCGGTGACGGCGCGGTAGGCGGGTCCGGCCAACAGGAACAGTCCGCCGATACCGACGACGGCGACGACCGCCCAGTTCTTCCCGATTTCGTGGACCGAGAGCGTGTCGAGCGAGCCACCGGCGAGGACGGCGACGACCATCCACGGCACTTCGCCGATGGCGGTGCCGAGGAGGAACGAGCGGTCCGGGACGTTCGACAACCCGGCGGCGGCGGACACCGCGTCCGAAGGGGCGGGGACGAGGCGCGAGGCGACCATGCCGCGAAGGTCGCCGGTCGCGTCGAAGAACCGTTCTCCCGAGTCGCCGAGGCGACCGAACACCCCCGAATCGACGCGGAAGTAGCGCGCCGCGGCGAAGGGAAGGTAGGCGCTCATCACGGTTCCGCCGAGCGCGACCGGAAACCCGACGACCGGCCCGTACACGTAGCCGACCGCGACGGCGACCACCGTGGTCGGCCACGCGAACAGCGGTCGGACGAGGTAGACGCCGAGAAACAGCCCCGCGGCGAGAAGCGGGTCGTGCGTCACGCGCCGAACCCGCTGCAGGACGACTTCCGGCGAGAGGAGGACGCCAGCGACGACGACCAGCGCGACCAACCCCACTCCGGCCACCTGTCGTCTGTTCCCCGAGAACTCCATTCGACCCAAGGTAGCCCGAGGAGTGGCTAAGTTCTTTCCACCCGACCGCGCAACGTTTAATCCGCTTCACGCGAGATTCGTAGACGATGGAATCGGACGACGACCCCGTGGCGATGGGGGTCGAACTGTTGAGCAAGGTCGAACACCCGGAGCTGTCGGTCGCGGAAGCGGTGGACCGCATCGAAACCATCACGACCAACCCGACGACGACGCGGACGATTCTGGACGAGGCGGAAAAACGGGGCGTCATCGAGCGGGAAAACGGCATCATCCGCCCGACCGGTGGCGGGTTCGTCCGATTCGAAAGCCAAGTCGTGACCAAGGAAGGCGACTTCACCTGTCGGCGCTGTGGCACCGGCATCTCGACCGGGCACTTCATCAAACTCGACGCGGGCGAACTCGGTCCCTTCGGGTCGTCGTGCATCCGGAAGGTCACCGGTCGGGAATAACGTCTCGCCCGCCGACGGAGAGGAAACTTATCGACCGCGGCTGAGTTCGGAGATGAGTCGCTCTATCGTCTTCTGTTGCCGTTCGAGTAGCTCGTTCTGTCGCTCGACCGTCTCGGTGAGCGCGGCGAGTTGAGCCTCCACGGGGTCGTCCAGATTCTCGCTCGCCGATTCGAAGCCAGAGTCCGCGAAGACGGTTTCGTCCGGTTCCTCCTCGTCGGTCTGCATCCCGTCGGCTCGCGTCCCGTCGGCTACGGTGTTCGTCGCGGTTCCGGAGCTGGCGGACGGCGAGTCTGCCGGTGTAGCTTCGGCGGCGACGGTCCCTGCCCCACCGCCGTTCACGCTCTCGCTTTCGCCGCCAAGCGGGTCGGCGGTCGGCGTTTCGACGATTTGTCCGCTGTCGTTCAGTTCGGGGGGATTCGCGTTGAGGGGTTCGACGCCGCCGCCGAACACGTCGTCGTCCTCCGCGAACGAGACGTTCTCGTCGGCGTCCGGTTCGGGGTCGTCGGGGACGACCGTCTGCTCGAATTCGGCGTAGCTTCCCACGTCGTGGTAGGAGAGCAGTCCCTGCTCGATTCGCTCGCGGACCTCCCGCGTCCGGTCGCTCGGGGTTTTGATGCGCTGCGGTCGTCCGTCCGCTTCGATGATGATTTGCGAGGAGACGTTGCCCTCCTCCACGTCGAGGCTCGTCACGTCCGCGAAGTGGAACTGCTCGAAATCCGTGTCCCAAATCGCTTCGCCGACGTGTTTTACCACGCGTGCGCTGGTGAGAACGAGCGTCAGTTCGCTGAACTGGTAGGTTTGGAGGACCTGTTCGTTCGAGTCGGTGACGCCCGCACCGTTCAACACGCCCGCGATGACGGGGTGCAGGGCGTCGTGCAGGCGCTTCGTCGGAATCTTGAACTTCTCGGTGCCGTCGATACCGTAATCGAGCGTGATGGTCGATTTTCGTCGGCCCTCGGACACCGTGATTCGCTCCGCGTCGTGCGGGTACTCCTCGACGGATTCGTCGCTGAGCAGGCCGTCAGCGCGATAGATAAGCGTCCGCGTCGGTGTCACGTAGAGGATGTCTTCCCCCCCGAGGGACACTTTCGCCGCGACGTGTTCGTCTCCGAGGCTGGACTGGACGATTCCCGGAATGCTCATGGTGGGAATGGTCAGGCCCATGTCTTAAAACCGATGGGTAGACACGACAGTGACAAAACGGGTGAATTTTCGAACATATTTTGCGATATCGACCGCTCGAAATCGCGTGACGGGGTGGCAATGGACACTGTTCAGTCCCGTATCATCCTCGATGGAGATGGGAACTTTAAAGAGTACCAGTTCCCTACCCGTAATCGAGCCCGGGTGGCTTAGCTGGACATAGCGCCGCACTCATAGGGTTCTGAGATTTGGCGCTCAGGCCTTGGAAGCCTCCCATGCGCCCGCGAGGCCCTGCCAGGTCTCGAATCTGGGACATGCGGAGATCGAGGGTTCGGAGCCCTCCCCGGGCATTTCGAAATTTTCACTCCCGTTTTTCACTCCCGTAGTCGAACGGATACTCCCGCAACGGTTACCATCACGCTCGCGGTGCGACCAACCAGCAGTACGTTTGCACGCTTCCGAACACCAGCGTCAGCGCGCCGTTTTCGACGAGTAACAGCGCGTCGCTACCCCACGCGTACTTCGTTCCCAGCGTGAGCAGGCCGAATAGTGTCGTGAGCAGTAAGTTGTACTTCGCCAGTGCGATCCAGCTCTCTTCGTCCAAATCGATGAGCAAGTCCCCACCCATACCGACTGCATGCGCTCCGAGGCGATAAGCGGATGCTTGCGTATCGTCCAGAAACCGTCATCGCCGTCGAGAACGACGGCAAAAAATAGTCCGTGTCCCGTCACCAATGACGGGAACCCGTCGGGAGGGGAATCAGGCGCTCAGCGGCGTGAGCGTTCGCTTCGCTTTCTTCTTCCCCGTCTTCTCCTTCCCCGAATCGGTCGAATCGTCGCCGGTTCGCGCTGCCGACCCCGATTTCACCGTGAGGTGGACCGATTCGACCGCGCCCGGTTTCCACGTGACGCTGGAATCGGCCGCGGCGGCGGTGCCGTCCACGGAGAACGTCACGGGTTCGCCCGCGTCGTCCGCCGTCCCGGAGACGACGAGTTTCTTCGCCGTTCCGCTCGCGGCACCGAGCGTGCCGTTCTCGCCGACCGTGAACGTGCCGCGCGTCTCGCCGCCGACCTCCACCGTGACGGTCGTTCCGGCGGACGCCGGTTCGCCGTCAACCGTCACCGTTCCGTGAACGGTCATCGGGAGAGTTGGAAGCGGTTCGACGGCGGCCCCGTTCGCATCGACCGAGACGTCGGTGGGCGACACCGCGTCCGTCATCGTCGCCGAGACGTCGGTGACCGGCAGTCCGCGGTCGTCGGTCGGGATATTCAACCCGTCGTACAGCTCCGTCATCGTCGGGTTACTCGTGAGGTACGTCGGGAGCGTGCCCGTGGACTCCGAGTAGACGTAGTACCCCGTGAACGCGCTCACGTTCGGACCGGGGTTCGAACTGCCGAGTTCGTACGTCCCGCTGAGTTCGCTCCGCGGACCGGGTTGACTCGTCGGCTGCGTGGCGTACTCCTGCACGAGCGTCGGGTTTCCGGAGGAGACGCCGAACGCCTCGTCAGCGCCCGCGTACTGCGGTGCGGCCACGAAGTTCCAGCCTTCCACGAGCGTTGCCTGTCCCGGCGGGGACGGCGGTCCTTGCGTGTGCTCGAAGGTCAGCATCCCGCGCGCGTCGGTCGTGGTACCGACCAACAGCGCGTCGAGCGCATCGACGGACGAATCGGCCGTCAACTGCTCCCACTGCCCGGCGGCGGCGTCGTAACCGTAGACGGTGCCGTCGAACGAACCCAGAATGTCGCCGACGGTCTGGTCCGTCGGACCGGGGATGCCGACGGTGTAGTACGTCGCCTGTCCGTCACCCGCGGTCGCGGGCATGTCGAGGTCGATACCGATCTTCGTCGGCGCGTCAGTATCGACGTTCTCCGGTCGTGCGGTCAGGAAGGGTTCGTACGCGATGTCCCCGTCGAACGTCGTGTCGGCCGGACCGCGGTCGCCGAAGTAGTTCAGCCGCGCGTCGAACGTCGCGTCCGCCGTCGAAGCGACGGCGACGTCCGTCGCTTCGAGGTCGTTGAACCGAAGCGACACGGCCGTCGCGTTCGCGCCCTCGATGCCGACGCCCGTCTCGGCCGCGACCTCGTTCTTCCGCACCTCGGTCGGGGTCGCCGCGTCGTTTCCGTTTCCGAACCGAAGCCCGGTCGCGGCGTCCTCGATGCGGTTGTCGGTGACGGTCGCGCCCGGCGCGTTCGCGTCGATGCCGACGGATGCGTTTCGAACGACGTTCCCGTCAACGACCGCGCCGTTCGCGGTATCGACCGAGATGCCCGTCGTCGCGTTGCGAACCGTGACTCCCCGGACGGTCGCGTTGTCCGCGCCGTCGACGGAGAGGCCGCTCGTTCGTCCGCCCGCATCGACCGTAACGCCGGTCACGGTGACGTCGGGTGCGTCGACCGCGATGGTGTCGCCGGTCGCGTTTTCGGGTGCGGCGACGACCGGAGTCGCTCCGTCGGCACCGCGGATGGTGACGCCGGGCGTATCCACCGTCACCTGCTCGGTGTACGTGCCGCTACCGACGACTATCTCCGCGCCCGGTGGCGCGAGGTCGACCGCTTCCTGAACGGACTCGACGTCCTCGGGTACGTTTATCGGGGCGTCGTAGACGGCGGTCGGTCCGGTTCGAATCGTGACCCGTTCCGCGTCCGGTCCAGCGGTCGCCGTGGTTTCGAGCGAGAACGAACCGACAGCGTTCTCGTCGGGAACGACCCTGATGGTGTACTCGTCGGTCGTCTCCGGTGGTCGTTCGAGGATGGGGAGACCGAACGGAATCGGTCCCCACCCGTCGATGTAGAGCGTGAGGTCGTCCTCGCTCAGCGTGGAGTTCTCGCTCAAATCGACTTGCACGTCGCGGAGTTGGTTCACGGAGAGGTTCACTTCGACTTCCTCGCCCGTGCTCACGTGGCGGGGTTGACCGGATTTGACGATGACCGCCGGAGCGGTGCTCACGTACTGGACCGCGTTCGCCAGTATCGCGTCCGCCTCCTCGGTGTAGTCGCCGTTTTCGACGTACGACGTGCGGCCGAGCGACGATGCGAGCACCGTGCCCGTCTGTCGGTCGACGCCGATGGCGGATCCTTTGGTGCCGTCGTCGTCGCCGACCGTGGCGACGGTTTGGCCGCTGTATCCGTCGTACCACGCGTGGTCGCCCCAGCTTCCGGTGTGGATGGTCACTTGGTCACCGACCGAGCCGACCCCTTCGAACAGGGGACTCGACTCCGTGATGGTGAAGTACGGGTTTCCGGCCCCGAACCCTTCGTCGGCGGTACTCGCGGGGTCGCCGACCGCGGCTGACCGTCCCGTGATGCCGTTGCTGTTGTCGCCCCACTGTTCCAACCAGACGACGCCGGTGCTCGGGCTGTTCGTCGCGTCGACGAACGCCTGCGCGTCGAGTTGGGCGGGGTCGAAGTCCTGAATCACGAACGAGTCGTACTCGCCGACGGCCTCCATGGCGTTCTCGTCCTGCACGACCGTCACCTGATAGTTCGCGGGAAGCGACCCGTCGAGGGCGTCCGCGGTCTGCTCGCCGAACCCGTCGTCCGAATCGACCACGGCGATGGTCGTGTACTCCTCGAAGATTTCCGTCGGGCCGGTCGTCGCCGTCACGCTGTCGTTCGTCCCTTCGAAGGTGTGAGAAAGCGAGAACGAGCCGTGCGTTCCCGACGTCGTTTCGACTGTCACGGTGAGTTCACCGGAGTAGCCACCCAAGTCGATGGCCTCGCCGAACGCGTGTTCCTCTCCGTTGACGACCAGCGTCGCGTTGTTCGTCTCGTAGTCGCCGTCGAGTTCGACGGTGTACGTTTCCAGATTTCGCACGTCCGCGGTGACGGTGACGGACTCGCCGCCTTCTATCGCATCGGGTTGCCCGTCGAGGATGCGAACGCCGAGCGCGGGCGACAGCGAGAAGTCCTGTCGCGCGAACGACCCGTTTTCGACGGTGACCGTCGATGTCGTCGTCCCGTATCCGAACGCGCTCGCGGTGACGTCGTACGTTCCGGGTTCTTCCAGGAGCGTGTATCCACCGGAGGCGTTCGTCTCGGTCGTGCGACCGGTGTCGAGGGAAACGGTCGCACCGTCGACCGGCGCGCCGCTCTCGTTGGTCACCGTTCCGGTGATACCGTTTTCGAGCGCGACCGTATCGGTCGCCGCTTTCACGTCGATGATTCCCGCGCCGTATCGGGTGTCGTTTCCGTCGCGGGGCGAGCAACTCGGCGAACAGTTCTCCGGTTTGAACGCCGTTTCGCGGAAGGCGGACCGGATGTCCGACGGCTGTAAGTCGCCACCGGCCGCGGCGATCATCAGCGCCGCGGCACCGGCGGTATGCGGGGTCGCCATCGACGTTCCGTCGTATCGGGAGTAGCCGCCGCCGGGGACGGAACTCTTGACGTCAACGCCGGGTGCGGCGACGTCGGGGACGACGTAACTGTCCGGCCACGAGGAGGGTGCGTCGCTTCCCCAGTCGTTTTCGGTGTCTATCTCTTCGCCGCTGGAGAACGACGCGATGCCGAGGTCTTCGTTCGACGCGCCGATGGCGAACGATTCGTACACGTTGCCGGGCGAGCCGCTCGTCCCTTCGCCGCTGTTTCCGGCCGCGGCGACGACGATGGTACCTGCCGATTCGGCGTTCCGGACCGGCTCTATCATCTGACTGTAGTAGCCGGTCGCGCCGAGGCTCATGCTGATGACGTCGGCGTCCTGCTCGACGGCCCACTGCATCCCCGCGGCGACTTGCGTGAAGGAGCCGCTACCGCTGGGGAGGATGAGCCCGTGCATGAGTTCGACATCGGGCGCGACGCCGATGTATTCGCCGCTGGCGTTGCCGCCGGAGACGGTTCCGCTGGTGTGCGTCCCGTGCGTGTCCGTGTCGTGTGGCACGCTGCCCTGAACGCGGTTGCCGCCGTCGTCGAACTCGGCCCACCCGCCGGGGTAGGTCGGGTCGCTCTCGTTTTCGGTGTAGAGTTCGATGTCCGGGTGGTCGATGTCCACGCCCGTATCGAGCACTGCCACTTTAACGCCGTCTCCTCTCGTCCCGTAGTCGTCCCACACGTCCGTCGCGTTGATCTGGTCGAGACCGTAGGTGGTGTTGTAGTCCGTCCCGCCGACGCTTTTGGCGGCGTCGTACAGACCGACGGGCGTCTCGTCACCGCCGGAGTCGGCGGGCTTCGGAAGCGTGAGTTCGAAGTTCTTGTGCAGCCGTGTGACGCCTTCTATCGACGCGAGTTTCTTCAGGTCGGCGTCGGAGGTATCGACGCGGAGCACGACGGCGTTGGTTATCCACAGCCGATTGAGGACTGTAACGCTGTCCGCGTGTCGCTTCGCGTACGAGAGAACGGGCCGCTGGCTCCGTTCCGCGTGCGTCTGTAGCGTCTCCAACGTCGTGGCCCGGTCCGCGGTCACGTCCGGGTTCGCCTCCTCTAAGCGCACGACGACGGTCACGGTTCCGTCCGCGTCCGTCAGCGCCGGGTCGATTGGCGCGGCGGAATCGACGGACGTGGACGCTTCCATCGTGTCGAGACGCGTGGTTGTTTCCTGTGCCGATACGGACGCACCGAGGAACGGTGCGATACACGAAATCGTCAGCACCCATACGAGCGCGAGTGCTAGTATTCTCTTTTTTCTATGCAGCACATTATCATCAACACACATAATTAATATATAGTTAGGGAATGAAAAAATCCTCAGTAGATGAAGATGATTCAACAGATGAAACGACGTTCAAATCGTGACACAACCGGTAACAACTGCCACTCTTCGGTACCGACCGGCGACAGTCGTGCGGAGCGTCCCGACGCACAGCGTTCGAGCGGGACGGCGTTGGAAAACGGATGACGTCTCACGAGTACGCGACGTTTCTCGCCGGTTCGGCCAACCGTGCCCGCGTCGTCACTGCCCTCCACGAAGACGGAACGGGGACCGTTGGAAGCATCTCCGACCGCCTCTCGATGTCGCGTTCGACCGTGCACCGGTCCCTCCGAACGTTCACCGAGTACGGGTGGACGCGACGCGTGGACGGTACCTACCGCCTCACGGAGGCCGGGGAACTCGTGTTGGACGCGTACGAAACGTTGATTCGGACGATAGAGTGGGTCGAGGAGTACGAGGAGTTTCTCACGCATCTCGACGACGCCGACGGGACGTTTCCGATACACGGCACCACCTGTGCGAACATGGTATCGGCGACGAAAGACGACCCGTACAGAGCAACCACGTACATCATCGACGCGCTCACGGAAACGTCGGCCGACCGAATCCGCTGTATCACGCCCATCGTCAGTCCGCTGTTCGCCGACGCGGCGCGACGGCTGCTCGACCGAGGAGCGCGGATCGAACTGATAGTCTCGGAACCGTCTCTGGAATCGGCGGTCCAACGGTCGGCCGAGCAGCAATCGCCGGATTCGGTCGCGGGGTTCGACCTCTACAGCGTTCCCGAAGACCTCCCGTTCGGCGTGACGATTCTCGACGGCGAGCGCGTGCTCGTCTCCGCGTTCGACGACCGCGGCAACTTACGGGCGTGTCTCGACGGCAAGAACCCCGATTTCGTCGAATGGGCGACGAGTACGTACGAGACGCGACGCGGAGAAAGCCGTCGGGCGAACGTGATCCCGGACCTGTGACGGCGAGCCGAGTACGACGTTCGACCCGTCGCTCATGCTGCTAATCCGAAACGGTCACTCCGCGTATCTTCGACGCGACGTGTCGTGTTCGATTGACCGACTGATTCCGATCGTATCGTCGAGAATATCATCGATTGGTCGCTTTGGCCCCAGAACCAGATTGCGGTATTAGAGGAGTTTGTGAAAGGTCTAAAGATTTTTGAGGCGTTTATAAAACGTCGTCGAACCGGCATTTGGGGCTGAAATGTCGTGAATTCTGCTTTACTCTCGACTTGTTATATTACCCCTCCAGTCATAGAGAGAAATACATCCCCGAGAAATCATGTCGAGTCCTCCAACGATACGGAAGGAAGGTGCATCGAACTTCGAATTCCTATCCCGTCACACCGTCGAAGCAGCGGGAAAGAAGCTCCTCGCTCCAGTGCAGTTCGTCGGCTTTTGGTCAGCCATCGCGCTCCCGTTCGGCTACCTCCCCCTCCTCTACAGCGGCCCTGTCTCGGACTCCGCCGACGCGTTGGCGCTGCTCTTCGTCCTCAATCTCGTCGCGATGGTCGTCGGTCACGGCTACAAACGCGATTGAAACTCCCGGCATCGGTGTGAACGACCGTTTGCCCTGAACGGCACGCGCCGACCACTCCCGGCATCGAACCTCGACGCCCTGACCTCCCCTTCGACTCGATGTGTGTTCGTTCCGCCAGTCGTCCGCTTCCCCCTGTTCTTCGTTTCCTCTGTTCACTTCTTCTTTCTATCTCAGCTTCTCGTAATTTCCGCGTCTCTATCGCGCTGTCCGTCGTTTACGCTTCTCGCCCCCATCCCGATTCCTGATAGCCAAACAATAGAATCGGGAATTTATTTTTACTTTTCGGGAAATTCTCTTCCAGTATGTCTCCAATACGTTTTAGGCCCGCCAAAAATAGTAATGGAAGTGATAACTATTAACCCCTTCGAGTACCAACGGCAAGTATGACCTTACTCGCTAATCTCGTATTGGTGTTCATTGCGGGGCTGATTACGGCGCTGGCGACGGGTATCGGCGCGCTCCCGTTCTTCCTCGTCAAGGACGTAAACGACCGCTGGAACGTGGGGCTCTGGGGGCTCGCGTCCGGAATCATGGTCTCGGCGTCCGTCTTCGGACTGATATCCGAGGGTCTCTCCAGTGCGAACGGCGGTAGCGTAATCGGCGTCGTCATCGGTATGCTGGTCGGCGTGGCACTCGTCGTCGTCAGCGATTACGTCATCTCCGGCACCGACGTGAATCCGAAAAAGTACGAACAGGCGGACTTCAAGAAGCTCATCCTCATCCTCGGCGTGCTTACCGTTCACAGCTTCCCGGAGGGCGTCGCCATCGGCGTTTCGTTCGCCGACCTCGGCTTTCAGGGCGGCTATCAGTTCGCCGGATTCGTCGTCCCGCTGTTGGCGATATTCATGACCATCGCCATCTCGATTCACAACATTCCCGAGGGCGTGGCCATCTCCATTCCGCTCCACTCGATGGGCGTGCGCAAGTGGCGGATGGTCTGGTGGTCGATATTCTCCAGCCTCCCGCAACCCATCGGCGCGGTCATCGCGTTCTACTTCGTGCGAAGCGCACGCGCGTTCCTGCCGATGGGATTCGGATTCGCGGCCGGAGCGATGATCTACCTCGTCCTCTCGGAGTTCATCCCCGAGGCGCTCGAAGTCGGCGAGGGTCTCCCGGGCGACGGCTACCGCGAACTGCTCTCCGGTCTTACGCTCGGCGTACTGCTGATGTTGCCACTGGCGTTCATCTGAGGTCGGTCCCCGACGCTCAACGTCGTCGGCTCCGGAGCGTTCGGCGGACTTTTACCGCCGCAAAAACGGTTTTAAATCGAATAGGACGTTCTCCTCCCGCAGTTCTCGAATCGACAGGTCTGTTCATCGACGCTAAACGGTGTGAATTCACCCCAACGCTCGGCCCGTTATAAGATATCCGTCGGCAATGATTTAGCCGGGCACGGGTGTGCTACTATGCCGGGAACAACCACCTACGAGAACGACGGCGAATCCATCGCCGTCGGTCGCCGGAAACTCACCGCACTGCACGCGAGGTTCAACGAGCATTCGCTGACGACGCCAGTCCAGTTCGTTGGCTTCTGGTCGGCGGTCGTCTGCCCCCTCTTCTATCCGGTCTTGCTCCTGAACGGTCTCTCTGACGCGGAGGTCTCCCTCTTTCTCGCCCTGCTTGGCTGCAACGTCATCGCGCTCTTCGTCGGACACGCCTACGGTCAGGAGTAGTCCGTCCCCGCTCGTTCTCCCCCCGTCACCCCGCTGTCGCTCCATCGTCTCTCCTTCGGTCGATTTAACCGCCACCCACGAATAGACCCGAACATGGGACTCGAAACCGTCTCGTTGGGGACGACCGGCACGAAAGTCAGCGAAATCGCGTTCGGAACGTGGCGATTCGGCCGCGAAAACGACGAGGGGACGGTCGAAATCGGCGAGGACCGCGCCCACGAACTCCTCGACGCCTACGCCGAAGCGGGCGGCAACTTCATCGACACCGCCGACATGTACGGCGACGGCGAGAGCGAGAAATACATCGGCAACTGGCTCGCCGACCGCGACCGCGAGGATTTCGTCATCGCATCCAAAATCTACTGGCCGACGCGGACGGACGACCCGAACGGCCGGGGTCTCTCCCGGAAGCACCTCCGGCGACAGATGGACCTCATCCTCGACCGCCTCGGGACGGACTACGTGGACCTCCTCTACATCCACCGCTGGGACGACGACACGCCCGCCGACGAGTTCATGCGAACCCTCGACGGCTTCGTCCGCGATGGAAAAGTGAACTACCTCGGCACGTCGACGCTCGAACCCAACGCGTGGAAGGTCGTCAAGGCGAACGAGATGGAGTACGAACCGTTCCGCCTCGCACAGCCGCGATACAACCTCGTCAACCGCGAAGTCGAACCGAACTACATTCCGATGTGCGACGACTACGACATCGGCATCATTCCGTGGTCGCCGCTGGGCGGCGGGTTCCTGACGGGTAAATACTCCCGAAACGAGGAACCGGCAGACGGCACCCGCGGCGCGACCGACCAACAGTTCCGCGACAGCTACCTCACCGAGGAGAACTTCGACGTGCTGGAAGTCGTCGAGGACGTCGCCGACGAACTCGGGACGACGCCCGCCAAGGTCAGCCTCGCGTGGTTGCTGAAACACGACGCCGTGACCGCGCCCATCATCGGTGCGCGAACCGTCGAGCAGTTGGAGGAGAACCTCGCCGCGACCGAGGTATCGCTGTCCGACGACCAGTTCGAACGGCTGACGAACGCGAAGTCCGCGTAAGTCGCCGGACCCGAAAAGTCCACATAAATCCCCCGACCCGAAAATCGAGCCAAGCGTTTTTGACGGAGAGCGAACAATCGAGTAGCATGGACGAAATTTCGCTTTCGGTACCCGAGGCCATCATCAGTTCGCTCCCGGAGGACGGCGATTCGGCGGCCCGCGACATGCAGGAGGCCGTCGCCGGGTGGGAACGGCGACTCAATCGACTCGACGAGAACGACGAACTCGCAAGCGCCGCCGTGGACGTTCTCGAACGCTTCGAGAGTCGCTGGGAGCAGTACGACGATTTCGTCGCCGAACTCCGCGCGTGGGGACAGTCGCCCATCTACGCGATGGCGTGGCGGGACCTCCACGCGTCGCTCATCCAGCAGTTGTACGACCACGAGGAGCTGTCGTCGCACATCGACCGCGAGCGGAACGCCCGTCTCGTCACCGACGGTATCCGCCCCGGCCGATGAGCGACGACGGCGACGGTGACGCACCGCTGGCCCGCGTCCGTCGGGCGAAAAGCCGGGAACGCACATCCTCCCGAATCGACGGCGGGGCCGTCGCGGTCGGCATGGTCGTGGCGCTCGGTGCACATCTCGCTCCGGCGCTCCTCGTTCTCCTCCGCGTTTCGGACGCCCTCGTCGGCGGGACGGCACTCGCGAGTACCCTCGCGTTTCCGCTCGGCAGCTACGCCGCGGGACGGTTCGCGGGCGGGGATTCGACCCGCGGCGGTATGCACGGCCTTCTG
Source organism: Haladaptatus sp. T7 (assembly GCF_026008575.1). Lineage (NCBI taxonomy): Archaea > Methanobacteriati > Methanobacteriota > Halobacteria > Halobacteriales > Haladaptataceae > Haladaptatus > Haladaptatus sp. T7. Next base: position 770,023 of record NZ_BROP01000001.1, on the reverse strand, counting down.
GCGACGGTGCTCTCGCTCGCCGTTCTCGGCGGCGGTGCGGTGCTGTTCGTCGGTACCGGCGGCGCGCTCGCGGAACTCGGCCGACTGCTGGTCGGCGACGGTGGTACCCCCGTGCTCGCGGGTACGGTCGTCTGCCTCCTGCTGGCTGGCGTCGTCGTCGGTGCGCTCGGCGCGAAGCGACCGTGAAACCGCTCGCCGCGAACTGGACGTTTATGGTCGCCGCGGGTCATTGTCCGATATGGAACTCACCCTTCGGTTCTTCGCGAATTTCCGCGAGGCGGTCGGACAGAAGACGCTGGAACGGGAGTACGAGGACGACACGACGGTCGGCGAGGTGCTCGAATCGCTGACCGAGGAGTACCACGACCTCGATTTCTTCGAGGACGGCGACCTCAGACCACAGCTTTCCATCATGCGAAACGGAAAGGACGTCGTGCACATCGACGGTCGAGAGACCTCCCTCTCGGACGGCGACAGGCTGAGCATCTTCCCCCCGGTTGCAGGTGGATAGATGCGACGCGAGAAATCCTTCCGGGGAATCAGTGAACGACTCGCGCGGAAGTACCTCGAAAACCTCGGCGGGGAGGTACGTGACGACGGGACAGTCGTCGCCGAGGAGTGGGAGGCCTCGCTCTCCTCGGAGACGGTGAGCATCGGCCCGACGGTGGAGTTGACCGAGGTGACCATCGCCTTCGAGGGCGACGAGGAGTCCCTCAATTCCGTCGTCCCGAAGTTTTCACAGAAAGCGATGCGGGCGGGCGGATAGCACCGGAGGAAGACGACCCATGACTCCCGACGTCCATCCCATCGACGGGCAAATCGTCGTACTTGCGGGTGCCAAAGCCAGCGTGCCGCTCGAACGTCTCTCGGAACTCCTCCCCGTAGTGCAGGCCGACCTCGGACCGCGAATCGACGACTATCGACGGGAGTACGAGCGGATTCACGAAACGCCCGAGCGGAGCGTCTTCCTCGTGGAGACGGGTCACTGGAAGACGGTCGGCGACCGCCTCGGCTTCGAACGCCGCGAGCGGGACGCGGTTCGACGGGCACACGAGGAGCAGTTCCGACGAATCGGGCGGGACGAAGGACGGACGGAGGAGTTCGAGAACGCGCTGGAAATTCGGGACGCGGTGCTCGTCGGCACGACGGACTAGCGCGGCCGGTCCCCGAAAAATACCGTTTCGAGGTACTTCCATCCTATTCTATCGCGTCGAACGCGGACTCCAAGTCGGCGATGAGGTCCTTCGGGTGTTCGACGCCGACCGAGACGCGGAGCAGCGAATCCGAGATACCGATTTCGGCGCGCTCCTCGGGCGTCAGCGGCGCGTGGGTCATGCTCGCCGGGTGTTCGATGAGCGACTCCACGCCGCCGAGGCTGACGGCCAACGGGAACTCGTCCAGCTCGGCGACGAAGCGTTCCACGTCGGGCAAGTCGCCGTCGAGTTCGAACGAGAGGACGCCACCGGCACCCTCCATCTGTCGCTGGGCGAGGTCGTACTGCGGATGGGATTCGAGTCCGGGGTAGTAGACGGTCGAAACCTTCTCGTGTTCGTCCAGATAGGCGGCGATTTCGGCGGCGTTGGATTCGTGCTGACGCATTCGGAGCGGGAGCGTCTTCAACCCGCGGAGGGTCAGGAAGGCGTCGAAGGGCGCGAGCATGTTACCCATTCCGACCTGCTGGAGGAAGCCGATTTCGTCGGCGAGGTCGGCGTCGTCGGTGACGACGGCGCCGCCGATGGAGTCGCTGTGGCCGTTCAGGTACTTCGTCGTGCTGTGGACGACGACGTCGGCACCGAGTTCGAGCGGGTGCTGGAAGTACGGCGAAAGGAAGGTGTTGTCCACGCCGAGGGTCGCATCGACCGACTCGGCGACCGAAGCGATGGCTTCGATGTCACAGAGTCGGAGGAGCGGGTTCGTCGGCGTCTCCATCCAGATGAGTGCGGTTTCGTCGCGCACGGCGTCGGACACGGCGTCGGTGTCGCGGGCGTCCACGAAGTCGACGGCAACGTCGAGGCGCTCTCGGAACAGGTCCTTGAGCATCGTCTTCGTTCCGCCGTAGAGGTCGTCGAACGCGACGACGTGGTCGCCGGGGGTGACGGACGCCGTAATCGTGGCGACGATGGCGGACGTGCCGGAGGCGAAGGCCATGCCGTAGTCGCCGCCTTCGAGCGCCGCGATGCGCTGTTCCAGCGCGTGGCGGGTCGGGTTGGCGAGCCGCGAGTAGAGATACTGGTTCTCGTCGGGGTCCAAATCCTCCAGCCCGACGTCCGGGTCGATGCCGCCAGCTTCGTAGGTCGATGCGAGGTGGATGGGCATCGTCACGTCGCCTGCCCGCTCGTGGTGGGGCGGTTGTTCGGCGTGCGTCACCGCCATCGTTTCGAATTTCGGAGAGTCGGAAGACCGGTCAGTCATGCCACCGTCACGTTCGACGACCAGACTTAGTAGCTTTCGATGCGGTAGATGTTGCCATGCGCCGCGAGAATCGCCGTTCCCTGTGAATTATCGTGAAACATAGTGGTGAAATATTGCCGACGTGTTTCGGCTAAACTCAGGCCGAATCGTCGGGGTTTCGCCCCCGAATTTTCTCGCGCGCGGTGGTCGAGGTGGAGAAAGAGAGACTCGAAAGAGAGCGTCCGGCCCGTTCCCGGAACCCCCGCCGACGAAAATGAAAAGTGGACCTTAGTCGTCGCCCGAAGCGGCCGCGCCGCCGCGACTGACGCCGGTTCCGGGGCCGACGTCGATGCCGAGTTCTTCGAGTTTCTCGTCGGGGACCACGCCGTCCTCCCAGCCGCGAACCTCGTAGTACTCCTCTTTCATCTCGTCCAGTTCGGCGAGCGAGCCCTCGGAGCCGCCCTTGCCGGGGATGGCGTCCGGGTGGCCCTTCACGAACCGGGCCGGGAGCGAGTCGTCGTCGCCGTCGAAGCCGACGAGGTTGTTGTAGTAGCGTTCGAGGTTGTAGACGCGCTCACCGGCTTCCAGCAGGTCGTCCTCGGTCACGTCGAGGCCGGTCATGCCGTTGTACTGGAGGACGTACTCCTCGATACCTTCCGCGAAGGCGTTGAACTTGCAGATGTCGAAGGAGTCGCTGATGGCGTGGAGGTCCTGGAAGGTGGCACAGAGTTCGCCCTTGCCCTTCCACTCGGTCGGCTCGGCCTTCTCCGGGATGCCGAGGATTTCCGCGGCGGGCGTGTAGCCGCGCAGGTGGCAGGCACCGCGGTTGCTCGTCGCGTAGCCGATGGCCATCCCCTTCATGCTCCGCGGGTCGTAGGCGGCCATCGTCTGGCCCTTCACGTCGAGCGACATCTCGGGGTCGCCAAGTTCGGACGCCGCGCGGCCCGCGCCCTTGGCGAGCAGGTCCGCGAGGTCGTCACCCTCCTCGCGCTGGGCGATGCGCTCTATCATGTCTATCATGGTGTCGGCGTCGCCCCAGTCGAGGCCTTCGTCCAGATAGCCCTTCTCGGTGGCCTCCATCGCCATCGCCATGGTGTTGCCAGCGTCGATGGTGTCGATGCCCATCGCGTTACAGCGGTCTATCATCGCCGCGATTTTGTCGCGGTCGTCGTTCATCGAGTTCGGACCGAGCGCCCACGCGGATTCGTACTCGTAGGACTCCATCCGAACGTTCATGTCCTCGCCCTTGTGGTGGACCTGCACTTCGACTTCCTTCTTGCAGGCGACCGGGCAGGAGTGACAGGTGGGTTCGTCCACGAGAATGTTCTCGCGGACGTTCTCGCCGGAGACGTTTTCGGAGTCTATCTGTCGTCCCTCGGGGTTCTCCTCGCCCTCGCTGTGCGTGCTGGTGAACTTCCCGTTCCGGGTCGGAAGGCCGTCCATCTCTTCGGTGAGGTTCATCAGGACGTTCGTCCCGTACAGCGACAGGCCGCCCTCGTTCGGGGCGGTCACGTCGGACTCCTGAATGACCTGCATGGCCTGCTGGTGGCCCTTCTGGAACGTCTCTTGGTCCGCCGGTTTCGGCATCTTCGTCGTGGATTTGATGACGATTGCCTTGAGACCCTTCGAACCCATGACAGCGCCGGTCCCGCCGCGACCGGACGCGCGGTCGTCCTCGTTCATGATGCAGGCGTACCGAACGGTGTTCTCGCCGCCCGGTCCGATGGCCATCATCGAGAGGTTCTTGCCGTACGACCCTTCGACCTCCTCTTCCAAGGTGTCGCGCGTCTCGTGGACGGTCTTGCCCCAGAGGTGGGAGGCGTCACGAAGTTCGATTTCGCCGTCCTCGACGACCGCGTACACCGGGTCCTCGGACTGTCCTTCGAACAGCAGGCCGTCGAATCCGGCCCACTTCAGTCGCGCTCCCGACCAGCCGCCGTGGTGCGAGTCCGTGACGGTGTTGGTCAGCGGCGACTTCGTACACACCGCGATGCGACCGCTCATCACGACTTGCGTCCCCGTGAGCGGACCGTTCATGAACGCCAGGAGGTTGTCCGGACCGAGCGGGTCCACGTCCGGGCCTTGGTCGAACACGTACTTTACACCCAGTCCACGCGCGCCGATGTACTTCTTCGCGTCCTCGTCGTCGACGCTCTCGTAGTCCACCGACCCGTCCGAAAGGTCCACGCGGGCAACGTGGTCTTGGAATCCGCCTAGTTCGGTCATGGTAACGTCTAGTGATTATATAGGGGCGCTATCATGTTAGTCGTTATCAGTCTAGAGTAATCGAAAATGGTTACGTCGTAGGGTGGGCGGGCGAGGTGTTTGGACCGCTTGGCTACTCTTCGATGTCGAACGAGTACACTCGGTTTTCGTCAACGGTGTAAACTGTATCGTCGTGGAGGGCGGGTGTGTCGCGTGCGTCTCCGAACAGTTCGAACCGCTGGAGCGTGTCGCCATCGTCCGCATCGAGAGCATACACCCGACGGTCGTCGCTTGCGATGTAGACCGTCCCGTCTTCGACGGTTGGTTCCGTTAGCGTGGCCTGGTAGTCGTAGCCGTACGTCGGGTAGGTATACTTCGTATCGAACGTCCAGCGTTCGCTTCCATCGGCGGTGTCCAGCGCGAACAGTTTCTGCGCGTCGCTGGGACCCCCCGAGACGACGTACAGCGTATCGTCGGCGAGCGTCAAGGTCTCCCCGTCGTGATTGGAGGACCAGTTCTCGGTTCCGTCCGCCGGGTCGAGTGCGACGACGTTCCTATCCCTAACGGAACCGCCACCGACGATGAATACGGTTTCGTCGTTAGCGGCTACCGCCTCCGCGTCCCGGTCGTCGGTCCACTTTTCGCTGCCGTCCGTTGCATCGAGTGCGTACGTCCCTTCGGTGGTGGCGGCGTACACCGTCTCGTCCTGTACGGCGACGGGACCGGTCATTTCGACCGATATCGAGGGGTCGTCCGAATCGAATTCGCTGCTCCAACGTATCGACCCGTCGCCCGCGTCGTATGCGGTCACGTACGCACTGCCGTAAAGGGAACTCTCGGTGCCGACGTAGACGACGCCATCTACGACGACTGGCCTCCCGGTTCCCTCCGGGGCCTTCTCGTGCCACCGCGTCGTCCCTGTCGCGTCGTCGATGGCGTAGACGAAGTTGTAGCTACTGCCGCCGTCCCCGCCGAGCGAACAGTAAACCGTCCCGTCCGCTACGGTCGTCCAGACGTGTCGGAACGTGTCGTTCTCGTTCTCACCCAGCGAAATACTCCATCGTTCGGTTCCCTTTTCTCGGTCGAACGCTCGGAGCGTGCTGTTCGTGGCGGCGTAAACGGACGTGTCGTCGGCGCTGGCCGTTCTGAACGACTCGCTGCTTCCGAAGTCGAGGGTTCGTCGCCAGTTGGCGGTCTCCGTCGGTCCGCTGATAGCGTACAGGACACCGATATCGTCCACGACGTAGACGGTCTCCCCGACGAGCGCACACCCCGTCGGCGCGTTCACGGACGCGCGAAGCGGAACCTGCCACTTCAGAGAGCCATCTCCGGTGTCGAACGCGGCGATTTCCTGTGAGTCTTCGTCATCGACTTCACGCGGATAGTAGACGGTGGACCCGCTGACCGATAGTTCGGCGACGGTGGTGTACCGGAACTCGTCGGTTTCGCTCCCCTTCCAGCGGACGCTTCCGTCGTCTGCAGCGAGCGCCCAGACTGTTTGAGTCTCGCCCACATAGACGGTCTCGTCGGCGACCACCGGTGAGGTGAGGTGAATATCGCCCGCCAGTTCGTGTTGCCATCGTGTCCCCCCATCGTCGGCGGAGAGGGCTGTCACGAACGTCCGTCGGTCGGGATTGCTACCGCTGTCGTCACGGTAGTTCATCGTGACGTAAACGGTGCCATCGACGACCGCTGGTGCGTTCGGTTCCGGGCCATACACGTCGGAACCGACATGCACCGGTGCGTTCCACAGCAGCGTCCCATCTACCACATCGAACGCGTAGAGGGTGCCACCCTCCGTGAAGTAGACGCCGCCGTCGCCGACTGCAGGAACGTGGTCCGCGGTGTCCATCTGCCCGCCGTAGTTGGCGGCGTACTCGACGTCTCCGCCGGACATCTCGACGCTCCACTGGAGTTCTCCGGTGTCTGCTGAGAGGGCGAACCCGTAGGCTTGCGTTTCGATCCGCATCTTCAGGAAAACGGTACCGTCGCTTACGGTCGTCGAGGACGCACCGAGTTTCGGCGCATCACAGCCGTTCGCGGGCGAACCGGTCTCGGGATTCTCGAATGTCCACACCAACTCGCCGGTTTCGGTGTCGAGCGCGAACACCTGCCATCCGTAGCTGATATACATCGTTCCGTCGGCGACGGTCGGTGCTTCGTCCGTGTGGGTAGACCGGTCCGTGTACTCGTTTTGCCACAGAAACTCCCGCTCCTCCAAATCGAAGGCGGCGGCCCGTCCGTACTCTGACGCCAAATAAGCGACGCCATCGGCGATGGTAGGGGTCGAAATCTCGCTTGCGAGTTCGTCGGACAGGGATTCGCTCCACTCGATCCACGGCGTCTCTCCCAATTCACGTGCATCGGGATTGTACCCCGTGTTCCGGGCATCGAACTGGAACGTCGCCCAGTCCGACGAATGCAACTCCGTCGAAGCGTTGGTCTCGGTATCCGCCGCTTGGGAGGATTGCTTCGTCATCGTACCGGGCGTGTCTGTGGCCGTTGCTCCCGCAACACCGGCGACACCGGCTGCGAGGCCGACCGTCTTCAGGAACGTGCGACGTGTATCCTTTGACATGCGGATTATTCATTCGAGAGAGACGTATTTGCTATCAGGTCGCTAATCGTCTTTTCGTCCATTTCACGTCGTTTCACCCGTGGGATTCCAGACAGGATGGTCTCTCCCTATCGGTGGATATCATGTCTAGAAAATAGAACAATCACCCGACGAAGAAATGCAGCGCGTCGTTCGCACAAACTGTATTTTTCACCGAAACCTCTCACGATCAAACACCGATCCGAGATATATGACAAATTTTCGGAACCAATAGTAACCGGATAATTATCTGATAACATATGTGTTCGGACGCGGAATACGGCTACTCGCGGTCGAAGGAGTAGACGAACCCGTAGTCGCCGTTGGACCGGTCCGAACTCCCGGCGTACGCCGGGTCTAAATCACCGCGTTTTAGCCCGGTTGTCCCCAATCATCGGGCCGATGTCTTCATCTCGCGCCCGAACGCCCACGCGACGCTGGCTCGTCGCCGTCCTCGTGGCGGCCGTCATCTGTTATTTCTCCGTGTTCGCGTCGCCCGACGTCGGCGTCGAGCGGTTGGGTCCGCTCTCCCTCTTCGGTCGGGACAAGTGGTTCCACGCGGCGGGATACGCCGTCCTCGCCGTCTCCATCGCCGCCGCCGTGGGGGTGAGAAATCACCTCGACGGCCGTTCCGACCGGTACGGACGTGCGGTTCTCCTCGCGGTCGTCGGTGCGGTCGGTTTCGGCATCGCCATGGAGTTCGCACAACTGGCGGTGCCTCTCCGCCACACGTCGGCCATGGACGTCGGCGCGGATACGGTCGGGGCGGTGATTGGCGCGGTCGGGTGGTGGCTCGTCGCACGCCGAGACGAAGCCGATTTACGCTCGTAACCGTTCTCTCCGACAATGAGTACGCCGACTCCCGAGAGCTACGAGCGGGGCAAGGGTATGGACGCCCACAACTCCGTGATGCGCGATATTCGCGCCCGGAAGGAGAAGCACTACGACCCGCACGAACCGACGCGGGTGTGGCTGGACGAGGACAACACGCCCGATGGCGTCTACCAGAGTCTCACCATCATCCTCAACACCGGCGGCTGTCGCTGGGCGCGCGCCGGTGGCTGTACGATGTGCGGCTACGTCGCCGAATCCGTCGAAGGCGGAAGCGTCCCCCACGACGCCCTGATGGACCAAATCGAGGTCTGTCTGGACCACGAACGCGAGGGAGCCGACGAGAAGAGCGGTCTCATCAAAATCTACACCTCGGGGTCGTTCTTGGACGAGCGCGAGGTCGGCGCGGAGACGCGCGAGGCCATCGCCGAGACGTTTTCCGACCGCGACCGCATCGTCGTCGAGAGCCTGCCGGATTTCGTCACCCCCGAGAAACTGCGCGACTTCCGCGACGTCGGCCTCGAAACCGACGTTGCCATCGGACTGGAGACGGCGAACGACCGCGTGCGCCACGACAGCGTGAACAAGTACTTCGACTTCGACGACTTCATTCAGGCCAGCGAGAACGCCGAATCCGTCGGCGCTGGCATCAAGGCGTATCTGCTGATGAAACCGCCGTTCCTCTCCGAAGCCGAGGCGGTACAGGACATGAAGGAGTCCATCCGAAAGTGCGCCGAGTACGCCCACACCGTCTCGATGAACCCGACCAACGTCCAGCGCTACACCATGGTCGACGAGTTGTACTTCCGCGACGGCTACCGTCCGCCGTGGCTCTGGAGCGTCTGTGACGTTCTGGAGGACACGGCGGACGTCCCTGCCATCGTCGTCTCCGACCCCGTTGGCCACGGCAGCGACCGCGGCGCGCACAACTGCGGCGAGTGCGACGACCTCGTACAGAAGGCGATCAAGGACTTCGACCTTCGCCAGGACCCCTCCGTCTTCTCGGAGGTCTCCTGTGAGTGTGAGCACACGTGGGAGGCCGTCATGGAGCGCGAAACGAGCTATAGCCTCCCGCTGGCGCGGTAGTCAGGCCGACCTTATCGGGGCTACGGCGTGGATAACAAAGTACGTACCACCCGAGTCGTCTCTCGGGGGGAGGGCAGCGGCCCGAAGGAATGACGAACACAGGTGGGACGTACGAAACGGTGTTCTGTTCGAACGGCTGGATAGAGATCCGGCATCCGGAGCGGACGGCACAGTGGATCGCCACGGACTCACCGACAGAGGTACGGCGCTAATGTACGCCGGACCGGTCATCCTCTGGCCGCTGGTCCTGCTCTTCGTGGGGGGACTGCTGGTGTCCGTCGCGTGGCGACTCCTCGCACGCCAGCGACGGAAGTAGCAGTTACCGGGCGCGTCGAGTCTCGACGGGACGAGGATTTTTCGAAACGTTCAGTTCAGAGCTTCCGCGCCATCATCACCTCGTCGACGAACTCGTCGCCGACGAGATAGTGGTCCGCGCGGGTGGCCTCGGTTTCCCACCCGTACTCCTGCAGCAGCTCGATTGCGGTCTCGTTCGTTGCTGGAAGGCTCTGATAGACCTTCGTGTAGCCCGCGTCGCGCGCCCAGTCCATCGCGCGTTCCAGTAGCCGTCCGCCGATGCCGTGTTCGCGGAAGGGGCCGCGCACGCCGACGGTCAACTCGGCGGTGTGGCGCAGTTGGTCGAGTTCCGGCGCGTCGAGGTGGACCCATCCGGCGACCTCGCCGTCGTTTTCGCCGCCCTCAACGGTGGCGACGTAGAACATCCGCGAGCGGCGGTCGTTGCGGCGCAAGAGCGCTCCCTCGTCGCTGATGTCGGCGGCGACGCGCTGGGCGGAAATCGACGCCCCCTCGTCGGCGACCTCTCGAATCGCCGTCTCGATGCCGCTCCAGTCGGACTGCCGCGCCTGCCGGATGCGGTACGAGAGGTCCTCTTCCTCGTACGTCTCGACCTCTTCGTCCAGCGCGAGGTGGAGTTCGCCCTCGTCTCGGACGAGCAGACCGGCGTCCACGAGGTCGGCCACCGTCTCGTGGAACTCCTCCGGTGGAATCCGAACCCGCGGCTCCGTCGTTCCCGACCGGGCCGGTTTCGACCCGGACCGCGAGTCGATGCGAACCTCGTCGCGGACCTCTTCGACGGTGGCCGAACCGCTCCGCTCGACGTGGTGGTAGATGCGTTGCTGAATCGTGTCCTCGAACTCGAGGTCAGCGGGTGCTCCCATAGGTGTGGGTACCACTCCGAAGGGATTTATTATTTATCGCCTAAAAAAGCGCACCTCGGATTATAAACTCGCGAACGAATAAATCTATTTTTCTTCGACGTGCCGCACTTCGGTGGCGATGCCGCGGGTGGATTCGGCCATCTCCGGGCCGCTCATCTCGGCGCGGCCGATGGCGAACGCCTTCGGGCCTTCGATGACCACCTCGTCGCCGGGGCGGATGTCGTCGTCGGCGTCCACCACCCCGGGCGCGAGGACGCTCCCGTGAGGCGCGAACGCGTCGATTTCGACCCGCTTTACCGGCGCGTCGCTCTCGACCCATCGGCGGGCACCCGCGAGCGTGAACGAGAGGGTGCCGTACTGGGGAACCATCGCCGCGAGTTGTTCGCCGTCGTCGTCGTGCACTCTGAGTTTCGGATAGCGACTCTGGATGTTGAGTTCGGAAAAGAGCGCGTCGCCAGCGCCGTCGCCGAACTGGTAGTCCGCCATCGCCCGGACGGTGTTGTGCTGGCGGTCGCGCTTGCCGTACTTCGACTCGCCCGTGAGCGTGCTGGCGAGATTGCCGAGCGATTCCGTCGTCGTCGGGTGGTCCTCGACGGTGTACTCGAACTCCACGTCGAGCGCCTCCTCGACTCGCTCGCACACGTCGCGGTACCCCTCCTCGGGCACGTGGGCGATGATTCTCGGGTATTCGTTTCGCTCCAGATAGCGCCGGAGGACCTCCGCCACGAACTCCTTTTCGTCCTCGCTCCAGCGGCCGGTAACCACGGAATCGTAGTGCTGTGCGGGGTAGGTCAGTTCGAGTTCCTGCGGGACGACGCCGATGGGACTCGTCATCGACACCTTGTGCGCGCGGAACTGGATGGCGTCGTGGTACTGGCCGTGACTCTGGGATTCGCTGTAGGGCTTTTTCGCCGAACACGGCAGGAGTACCAGCGGGCGGTCGAACCGATTCCGATAGCGCGTCGTCACGCGGTCGGCGAAGCGCTGAATCTCCACGCGGCGAAGGCTGTCTTCGGTCGCGGCGGCGAGTTCCGCGTTCCGGATGACGGGCGTTCGCTCCTCGACGTAACTCCACTGCTGGTCGAACTCCCGGAAGGCGGCCGTTAGCCACTGCTCGTGGCGGGCCTGTCCCTCGATGTAATCGCGGAGTCGCCCCGAGCGGATTCGCTCGCGGACGATGCCCAACTCGGCCCGGAGCGCGTTGACGTTGTGTTCGACGCAGTGTTCGCGCGTGAACTCGTCGACCGGGCGCTGGCAGGCCGGGCAGGAACACGGCAGTTCGTGGAGGTCGTCCAAGTAGTGTTGCCCTTCCGTCGTCAGGTACTTCCCTTGGGTTCCTTTGACGACTGCCAAATCCGAGTCCACGAGGTCCACCCCGGCGTACACCAGCGTGGCGACGTTCTCCGGCGTGGCGACCCCCGACAGCACGAGCGCGCTGTCGGCGGGAATCGCTTCGCGGGTGTCGATGATGGCGTCCTTGAACCCGGCCCCGTGTCCGACGACGCCGCGCGCACCCGAGAGGACGTAGGCGTCCGCTCCGTAGTCGTCCGCCGTCTCCGGCGCGACGACGGCGGCGCTCGGATAGTCCACGTCCGGGTAGTCCACCGCGAACGACTCCATCACTTCCTCGTCGGTCCCGCTCGGGAACGACCGGTGGGGCAGGACGGTCAGTTTCGACTCGTCACCCTCAGGCAGGTCGCGGTCCTTGAACCAGAGACTCCCGGCATCCGAAATCACGTCGTCCGCCAGCGCGGGCGTCGTCAGGGACTCCGAAAGCCGGAGTTCCCCGATTCGGGCCGCCCCATCGCGGCCGTGAATCTCGAAATAGTCAGTCATACCCGTTGTTCGGGGAAGCGGATTGAACTATCTTGCGTAACACCGTGAGTGCCGCGTTCCGCGTCGTCCGCGGTTCGACCGGCGACGGGGACCGGACAGCAGTCATCCGAGAGAAGAGTCGTGCGGCCGTCGAGTCCGGGTGAGTTGACGCCGTTATCGACTCGGGTGGGCCGACACGGTGCCACGGTGAACCACACACGCCCTCCACAGCGAGTCCGTGGCACAGCCGATAGATTCGTCCAATACCGGAACACACCGTCCCGGCACGTCGAAGAAACGGCGTGGTCTCCCCCAATCGTTTCGCTTTCGAATTAATGGAATATATACCGTCGTGGAACGACACCGGCGCCGCCCACCCTCAGACGGTCGTGAGGTCCACGGTTCGAACCGCGTCGGGAAGGAGCGTGAGCGCCGATTCGGGCCACCCCTCGTGTGCGAGCGTGAAGTCGGTTTCCGGGTTCTCGTCGACCAACCGCGCCACGCCGCGGGCCGCCGATTCGTATCCCGCAGCGTCCATTCGGTCCGGGATTTCGGCCGTGAGCGGATACGTCTCCGAGAGCGCGCGCGGGAACGGACCGAACGGCGGCACGACGTTCCACGACTCGTCGTAGCGACTGCTCGGGTTCCCCTCCGTCAGGAGCACCTTTCCTTCGGGATTCAACCGCGAGAGGCGCTGGTGGTGGCGGACGACCTCGGGGCGTGCGGCGCTCTCGCCCGAGAGGTAGAAGAACGCGCCCTTCGAGGCCGGGTCGGTGCGTTCGAGCTGTGCGGCGTGGTCGCCGAGCGCGCGATAGCCGTCGAGCATCGCGGGATGGGCGCGGGCGCGGTTCTCGACCAGTTCGAACAGGTTACCCGTCCGAATCGCCTGCTTGATGGTTCGTATCTCCTCGAACGTGACGTGGAGGTTGTGCTCCGCCAGCAGTCGCTCCCGCTCCCGCTCGCCCTCCTCGCGGATTTCCTCGGGCGTGTGGTTCGCACAGATTGGACACGAACAGGGGAAGTAATCGAGGTCGTCCAATTGCTCCGTGCCGCGAACCGTCAGGTAGCGGCCGTCGCGGGCGTACAGCGCGTACGCCGCGGAGTCGAACAGGTCACAGCCCATGGCGACCGCAAGCGCGAACATCATCGGGTGGCCCGCGCCGAACAGGTGCACCGGCGCGTCCGCGCCCAGTCCGCGTTTCGCACCCGCCACGACGTCCACCATGTCGCCGTACCGGTATTCGTTCATCAGCGGGACGACCGCGCCGACGGGGAACACGTCGAGCGACGTGTCTTCCGCGTGGCGGCCCGCCTCCTCGCGGAGGTCGGGATACGTCGACCCCTGCACCGGCGCGTTGACGAGCATGTCGCCGACGTCGACGGTTTCGGCGAATTCGAGGCGTTCCTGCGTCGTCGCCAGTTCCTCCTCGGCCTGCTCGCGGTCCACGTCCGGGGGCGTCGGGATGTCAACGGGCGTCCCGATGTCCGACCCGATGTCGTGTTGGAACCGGAGGATTTCCTCGGTCGTTACGGTGATTTCGCCGTACTCGGCCAGTTGGAACGACCCGGAGTCGGTCATGATGGCCCCGTCGAAGTCGAGGAGTTCGTGCAGGCCGACGTCGAGCGCTTCGTCGCGGAAGTCCTCGCTCTTGTAGAGGATGTAGGAGTTGGTGATGAGGATGTCCGCGCCGAACTCGCTTTCGAGGCGGGACGGCTCGACCGTCTGCATGTGCGGGTTGACGACCGGCAGGAGCGCGGGCGTCTCGACCGTCACACCCGCGCGCGGGACGGTGAGTTCCCCGATTCGCCCCGCCCCGTCTTGGTCGCGGATTTCGAAGTTGTCTCGTTCCATTACCGCCGCGTAGCCGCGGTGTCGGTGTAAGAATTCCGCTCTCGGATTCTCGGATGCGACGGAAACGGTCTCGGTTTGAGCGGTCGGTCAGCGACGAACCGGGTTGGAGCGCCATCGTACCGCCGTTGGCCGCCGTCTCGTATTTAAACCCTCGCCCGGGGATTTAGGAGGGTCGAATGCGAGTACGTCGCATGGACTCGATTGCCTTATCGGACCGTGAAGCGACGGAAGTGACTGACGGCGTGTACCTCGCGCAACTGGCCGCCGGAGAACGGATGAGTATCCAGCACTTCCACATCGAACCCGGCGCGACCGTGCCGGAGCACAGCCACGAACACGAGCAGACCGGATTCATCTACGGGAGCGCGCTGACGTTCATCGTCGACGGCGAGGAGTTCGTCATCGAGGAGGGGGACTCCTATGCGATTCCGGGCGACGAACCGCACGCGGCGGAGAACAGGACTGACGTTCCGGTTCGGGGCATCGACGTGTTCAGTCCGCCGCGGCTCGACGTGCCGTGGAAGTGAGACGGTTCGCACCGCAGCGTAACTGAAACTTATTATCGTGATGGTTGTAGGCACCTGCGGTAGTGTGCCATGATAGGAGTTACCGAATTGGAGGAGATGCTGGAAAACATGGTGACGGCGCGTCACTACGAGGAGCGATTACAGGAGGAGTATCTGGAGGGGAAACAACCGGCGTTCGACATCTCCGCCGGGCCGATACCGGGCGAGTTGCACCTCGCCGCGGGGCACGAGGCATCGGGCGCTGGCGTCTGCCAGCACCTCCGCGACGACGATACGGTGACGGGACCGCACCGTCCGCATCACGTCGCCATCGCCAAGGGCGTGGACTTGAAGCGGATGACCGCCGAGATATTCGGCCGGGAGACGGGCCTCTGTAAGGGGAAGGGCGGGCACATGCATCTGTTCGACCCCGACGTGAACTTTTCGGCGAGCGGCATCATCGCCGAGGGCTGTCCGCCCGCGGTCGGTGCCGCGCTCGCGTCGAAGAAGCGAAACGAGGACAGCGTGGCCGTCGCGTTCCTCGGGGAAGGGGCCATCGACCAAGGCGGTTTCCTCGAATCGCTGAACCTCGCCAGCGTTCACGACTTGCCGGTCATCTTCGTCGTCGAGGACAACGACTGGGCCATCAGCATGCCCAAAGGGCGGGTGACGGACGTTGAAAACGGCGCCCAGCGCGCGGACGGGTTCGACATGCCGGGCCACCGCGTGGACCACGACGACGCGACGGCCGTCTACGAGGCGGCCGGCGAAGCGGTCGGCCGCGCCCGCGACGGCAACGGGCCAACCCTGTTGGAAGTGCAGGTCCACCGCCGAATGGGACACTTCATGGGCGACGCCGAGGCCTACCGCCCGGACGCGGACACCGAACGGGCACAGCACCTCGATTCCATCGACCGACTCGAGGCCGACCTTCGCGCGACGGGCGCGGACGAGGGGACCATCGAGGAGATTCGTTCGCGTGCGAAAGAGCGCGTCGAGGACGCCATCGAGTGGGCCAAAGAGCAACCCGAACCGGACCCCGAGGAGGCCTACGAGGACGTGTTCACGAATCCGCCGGACGGCTACGCGGAAACCCTGCGAGGTGGTGAGTGATGGCGGCGTCGGACGGCAAGGAACTGACGATGAGTCGCGCCATGGTGGACGCCATCGCACACGAGATGCGCGAGAGCGACGACGTGTTCGTCATGGGCGAGGACATCGCCGACTACGGTGGCATCTTCGACAGCACGCAGGGCCTCCTCGACGAGTTTGACCACGACCGAATCATGGACGTGCCCATCAGCGAAACCGCCTTCATCGGCGCGGCGGTCGGCGCGGCCCAGTCCGGCATGCGTCCCATTGCCGAACTGATGTTCGTCGACTTCTTCGGCGTCGCCATGGACCAGATATACAACCAGATGGCGAAGAACACCTACATGAGCGGCGGGAGCGTCAGCGTCCCGATGGTGTTGATGACGGCCGTCGGCGGCACGTACAACGACGCCGCCCAGCACTCCCAGACGCTCTACGGGACGTTCGCCCATCTGCCGGGCATGAAGGTGGTCGTCCCGTCCACGGCCTACGACGCCAAGGGGCTGATGCACGCCGCCATCCGCGACGACGACCCGGTCGTCTTCATGTTCCACAAGCGCCTGATGGGAATCGGCTGGATGCCCGCCCCCGAGGGACCGAAAACCGCCGTCCCCGACGAGGACTACACGGTCGAGTTCGGCGAGGCGGACGTGAAGCGAGAGGGTGACGACGTGACCGTCGTCACGCTCGGTCTGCACGTTCACCGCGCCATCGAGGCCGCCGAGGACCTCGCGGACGAGGTGGACGTGGAAGTCGTGGACCTCCGCTCGTTGGTGCCGCTCGACACCGAGACGATAGTGGAGTCGGTGTCGAAGACCGGCCGACTCGTCGTGGTGGACGAGGATTACCGCTCGTTCGGCGTTTCGGGTGAAATCATCGCACGGGCGGCGGAGAACGGACTCTCCGACCTCACCGCGGTCGAACGCGTGACCATGCCGGACACGCCGATTCCGTACGCCCGCCCGCTGGAACAGGAGGTCAACCCCGGAACCGACGACATCATCGAGGCCGTCCGCTCCGTGAACGATGAGTGACGACCTCGTTCCCGTCGAGTCGGCCGTGGTCTGGCCCGAGGACGCACAGGACGTGACGGAGGCGATCGTCGCCAACTGGTTCGTCCGCGAGGGAAGCGACGTCGAGGAGGGTGACACCATCGCCGAGATTCAAATCGAGAAGGTGAGCGTGGACGTGCCCGCCCCCGCGACGGGCGAACTGGTCGAACGACTGGTGGACGAAACCGAGGAGTTCGAACGCGGCGACGCGCTGGCGCGGATTCGGCCCGCGTAACGCGTCGCAATCGGATTTCGGAAGTGAGACCGATTTAGCGCATCGCATTTCGTCTCTCGAGGCGTTCTGGTACGTTTTGGACAAATCCCGGATTTATTGATATATGTGGGGATTGTATTTTTAACTAACCATTAGTTAATATGAGGGGTCGTGACAGGTATTCTACCGTGACGGCTCGACCGTATGCGACGGTCGAGTCCGAACGCGAACGACAATCATACCTGAGATCAATCCATGAAAGGAACGAATAGAACGAAAGCGGTCGTGACCGTATTCGTGCTATCGTCCGTCGTAATCGCCGCCGCGTTCGCCGGGAGCGCGTTCGGTCTCCAGGCGAATCGTGAAACCACCACCTCGGCATCGCCGGACGGTCCAGCTACGCTGGACGACTCCCCCGCAGCGGAGGAATTCACCTGTGATAGCGGTGAAAACGCCACCATGCCGGGCAACTGTGATGTGTACCTTACCGTCGTCCCGTTGGGCGTCGATAAGGAGGACGACCTCGCGGCTTTCACCATCCGCAACGACGGCAGCGGTGATTCCGTCGCCGACCTCACGATACGGTACGAGACGAGCCAGGGTGAATCCGGGACCTTCGACGGGAACTACCTCGAAACCAACACTACCGACGACGGGTCGGTGACGGTCAGCGTCTACTACGACGGAAACCTCGTCAGTGAAGTCCAAAGCGACACGGACGCGACGATGGACCTCGGCCAACCGAACGATTCCGGAGATGACAACGCCGACGACGGAACGGACGGTACCGACACGTCGGATGGAGACGAAAGAAAGGACTGCTGAATCGAGGGTGGTCACCCTGTAGCAACGCGATTTCAGCGATGTGGTACGCTCGGAAAAGTGCGAGAGTGACGTTCCGTTCACTCCTTTTTTGAGGGACCGAAAATCGGAGATTTTCAGGTGTCCGAAAAACTCTCTACGAGAGTTTTTCTATATTCTCGACGATGGCGTCGGCGTACTCGCTCGTGGCGAGTTTCTCGCCGCCTTCGATCTGGCGTTCGAGGTCGTAGGTGACCTTACCGGAGGAGATGGTCTCTTCGACGGCGTCGCGGACGAGTTGACCGGCGTCCTTCCAGCCCATGTATTCGAGCATGAGACGACCCGAGAGGATCATCGCGGTCGGGTTCACTTTGTCCTCACCGGCGTACTTCGGCGCGGAGCCGTGGACCGGTTCGGCGAGACAGCGGTGGTCGCCGAAGTTCGCACCGGGTGCGATGCCGAGGCCGCCGATTTGAGCGCCCGCGGCGTCGGACATGTAGTCGCCGTTCAGGTTCATCGTGGCGATGACGTCGTACTGGTCCGTGCGGGTGAGAAGCTGCTGGAGCATGTTGTCCGCGATGCGGTCCTTGACGACGAGCTTGTCCTCGGGCTGTTCGCCGTCGTACTCGTCCCACAGTTCGTCTTCCGTGATGGTGACGTCGCCGAACTCCTCCTCGGCGAGTTCGTAGCCCCAGTCGCGGAACGCGCCTTCGGTGAACTTCATGATGTTGCCCTTGTGGACGAGCGTGACGGAATCTCGGTCGTTCTCGAGGGCGTACTCGATGGCCTCGCGGACGAGGCGCTTCGTTCCGTACTCCGTGATGGGTTTGATGCCGATGCCGACGGGACCGTCGTGGATGACGCCGTCCTCGCCCATCTCGTCCTCGACGAACGCTTTGACTTCCTCGACCTCTTCGGTTCCGGCTTCCCACTCGATACCGGCGTAAACGTCCTCCGTGTTCTCACGGAAGAAGACCATGTCCATCGCCTCGGGGTGTTTGACGGGCGACGGAACGCCGTCGAGGTGGTAGGTCGGGCGGACGTTCGCGTACAGGTCGAGCGTCTTGCGGAGCGCGACGTTCAGGCTGCGGAAGCCAGCGCCGACGGGGGTCGTGAGCGGTCCCTTGATGGCGATGTTGAACTCCTTGATGGCTTCAACGGTGTCGTCCGGGAGGTTCTCGTCGTACTTCTCGCGGGCGCTCGCACCGGCGTAGACGCGCATCCAGTTGATTTCGCGGCCGGTCGCTTTCGCGGCGGCGTCGAGCACTTTCTGTGCGGCCGGGCCGACGTCCGTCCCGATTCCGTCCCCGTGGATGATCGGAATGATGGGGTTCTCCGGCACGTCGAGTTCGCCTGTCTCCTCGTCGTACGTGATCTGGCCCCCGTCCTCCGGTACCTCTACTTTGTCGTACTCGTAGCTCATGAACGTGTGAACATCCGAACGACGAGGATAAAAGGCCTGCCGTTTGGCCCCCGTATGGCCCTTATACGCCCTTAAACAGTTAGGTGTTCGACGGGGTAATCGGGCCTAGCAACCCCCGTCGAAATCGCCTTCGTTCGCCCCGCAGTCGTCGGATTCGCCGCCGTTTTCGTCCTCACCATTGCCGGGCACGTCTCGGTTCGGCAATGAGTCTCAGTCTCGGAGCGCGCCGAACAGCGCCCGGAGTTGTGCGCCGCCGCTCTCCGCGACGGCCGTCGGGAACCGCCATCGAGCGTTGTCGAGTGCGTCCGACAACGCCCCCGTCGCGCTCTCGAACACGCCCTCGCCGTGCCCGACGATGATTCGCTCCGGCCGGACGGCCGCGAAGTGAGAACGGGGAGGGAACGGCCGTCGAAGGAGATAGACGCCGAGGCGCTCCTCGCCGACGGTGAACAGCGGTGCCGTCCCGAGCACGTCGGCGACGTACAGGGTGTCGTCCGATTTCCGGTACGCTATCGCTCCGTCCCAACCGGGAAGGGGAGAACACCGCCGAACGTGGAACCCGCTGGTTCCGACTTCGTGGCCGTACCGCTGAACTGGGGCGTCCACGCGTTCGGCGATTCGGTCCATCCAGCGAGGGAGGTGGACGGCCACGTCGTGGCGACGGGCGAACGAGCCTGCGTCCCGGGCGTGCCAGTTCGAGAACACCGCCACACCGGCCACCTCACCGAGTTCCGCCACCAACTCGTCCACGCCCGGCGCGTCGAGCGGGTCGAAGAGCCATACGTCGCCGTCGGGGCCGCGAACCGCGTGACTCGCCCGTCGTCCGTCCTCTTCCGGATGCGTGAGCCAGCCGATTCCGTCGTCCCACCGGTCGATAACGCGAATCCTGTCCGCGTCGTTCCGATTGTACATCGGCATCGTTCGCGTGGACCGTCATCCCGACTCCATTTAGCAGTCTCGTTGTCATTTTCACCTCTTTCAACCTCATTTCTCTCCGCCCGTCGTCCTCCGACCTCGACTGCCGTTTGACGTGAATTTAAGCCACCGCACGCGAGAGCACCCCCATGAAAGTCATCGTACACGGCGGCGCTGGCGGCGAACCGGACGAACCGACCCCTCGACAGGCCGTCCTCGACGAGGCGGCGAGCGTCGGCGGCGAACAGGAGACGGTCGTCGATGCCGTCGAAGCGGCGGTTCACGTCCTCGAATCCTCGCCGCGGTTCAACGCGGGCGTCGGCGGCGCGGTTCAGAGCGACGGGGAGATCCGAACCGACGCCGGAATCATGACGAGCGACCGCGAAGCGGGCGCGGCCTGTTCCATGCCCGGCGTCGAACACGCCGTCAGCGCGGCCCGCGTCGTCATGGAGGAGACGCCGCACGTCCTCGTCAGCGGCGAGCACGCCGTCTCGCTCGCGGCCGATTTTGGCGTCGAAACCGACATCGACCTCTGGACGAAAAAGAGCCGGGAGCGGTGGGCAGGCCACGACACGCCCGAGGGGTCGCCGAGCCAGCACCTCGATTTGCTCCGCGAGAAGTTCGGGGGGAACGCGGCGCGCAGCGCCGCGGAGAAGTCGAGCGGGGGCGACCCGCGAGACCACGATACGGTCGGGGCGGTCGCCTACGACGTCGAGGAGTTCGCGGCGGCCACCTCGACCGGCGGGCGGTGGCTCGCGCTCGCGGGTCGGGTCGGCGACGTTCCCCAAATCGGAAGCGGGTTCTACGCGGCCCCGGCGGGTGCGGCGAGTTCGACCGGTGCCGGTGAGGACATCGCCAAATCGACGCTGACCCGGCGGGCGGTTCGCCACCTCGAATCTGGATTCGACGCACAGGAGGCGGCGGACCGCGCCATCGAGGAGTTCGCCGAACTCACCGGCTCGAGTGCGGGCGTCATCGTCCTCGACCGGGACGGAAATGCGGGCAGTGCGTTCAACAGCGACGCGATGCAGACCGCAGCGACTCGGTAGTCGCTCCGTCGCCCGGTTTCGCCGTAACGCAAACTCTTTCCGGCGTTCGGGAGAATAACGAGGCATGAGCGAGCAGGACGTAGACCTCTCGGCCGAAAAGTACGAAAAACATCGGGAGGCCGGTGAAATCCTCGCACAGGTGCGAGCGGAAGCCGCCGAGAAAGTCGATGTCGGCGTGACCCACTTCGAAGTCGCGGAGTTCGCGGAGGACCGCATCCGCGAACTCGGCGGGAAGCCCGCGTTCCCCGTGAACATCAGCATCGACGAGGAGGCGGCTCACGCGACGCCGGGAATCGACGACGAGACGACCTTCGGCGAAGACATGGTGAACCTCGACATCGGGGTCCACGTGGACGGATGGCTCGCCGACACCGCCATCACCGTGGACCTCTCGGGCCACGACGAACTAGCAGAGGCCAGCGCCGAAGCGCTCGACGCCGCGCTCGAACTCGTCGAACCCGGCGTCGAGACCGGCGAAATCGGGGCCGAAATCGAGTCCGTCATCGAGGGTTACGGCTACAATCCGGTCGTCAACCTCTCGGGGCACGGCCTCGCCCACTACGAACAGCACACGGAGCCGAACATCCCGAACCTCGGCGTCGAGCGCGGCGTCGAACTCCAAGTCGGTGACGTGGTTGCCATCGAACCGTTCGCCACGGACGGAACGGGAAAGGTCGGCGAAGGTGCCGAAGAGGAGATTTTCGCCCTCGAACGAGAATCCTCGGTCCGCGACCGAAGCGCCCGCCAGGCGCTCTCCCAGATCACCGAGGAGTTCCGAACGCTCCCCTTCGCTACCCGCTGGCTGGACGTCTCCCGACCGAAGATGGCGCTTCGACGCCTGAAGATGAACAACATCGTCCACGGCTACCCGGTGCTCAAAGAGGAGGACGGCTGTCTCGTCAGCCAGAAGGAACACTCGGTCATCGTCACCGAGGACGGGTGTGAAGTGTTCACCGAATAATCAGCGTCAGTGCAGTCGTTTCCTACTGATACGTTCGCGTCGAACGAGCGTGAGAACGAGCGTAGCTTCGTCGGCAGTATGTATCGGTCGTCCCGTTACGCGTTGTTCATCCGCTGGCTCTTCTCCTCACCACACGACTGACATCGTGTGACACGGTACGGCTCACGCGAGAACTCGGCGTTTTCCCGTTTTTTGCTCTCCGTTCGTATCTCGACGGAGACCGAGTGTGACGTTTCGCGGCCGCAGTTGTCGCACAGTTCCACCATCGCCGAGAACCCCTGATTTTTTGTTGCCATAGTGACTTCCTGTTCAGTTCGTACAACCCTTGACACGAGCATAAAAACCCCTCTCTGTTGGAGGGCGTTCGAACCGTTTATTCGGCCGACGTCTTGCGATTTGACCAGATTATGGGTTCTGAGCGTCCCATTTCGTTTATAGACGCCGCTGAATCGTTAATGAGGGCGCAACGCTCTACAACAGCCGAATTATTTATATACCAGTTCAGGGGTTTAGACCGAGCAATGCCGACCGAATGAATACGAGCACCGGGATTATTTCGAGGCGGCCGATCCACATGTTCAGGATGAGCATTCCCTCACCAAACGACGACATCTTCGGGCCGACGATACCGGTCGAAAGGCCGACGTTTCCTTGGGCGCTCGCCACCTCGAACAGCGCATCCGCGTAACCGAATCCGGGAGAAACGTTGACGAGAAGGACGCTTCCGGTGATGAGGAGGATTATCCACAACATGCTCACGATGGCCGCCTCGCTGAACTCCTCGAACATCTGATCGCGTTTGAGAACTCGGTCGCCGATTCGCGTGTTGATAACCGCCGAGGAGGGGAGGAACACCCGGGTGAACTCCCACTGAATCCCCTTGCTGATCATGTAGCCGCGAATGATTTTGATGCCGCCGACGGTGCTTCCGGCGGCACCGCCGAGCACCATCGCGCCGCTGACGATGAGTTTCCCGCCCGGTCCCCAGTCGCCGATGTTGGACGACTGAAACCCTGTGCAGGTCAGCGCGCTCACGAACTGGAACGTGGAGTCGCGGGCCGCGTCTGCCGCCAGCGGCGACAGGCCGATGTCTTCGAGTCCGGCCCAGCCGATGGGGTGAAAGGCGGCGCTCGCGGACGGCAACGAGACGATGTTCTGGACCGAGAGCACGACGACACCCGCGCCGAAGATGATGAAGAGCCAGCGCGTCTGGGTGTCCGAAACCAGCGGCTTCGGGTCCCTATCGTGGAGCATGACGTAGTGAATCGGAAAGGCGATGGCACCGAGCGCCATTATCGGCAGGAGCACCGCCTCGACCAGCGGCGAGTGGTAGGATTGGATGGAGTTGTCCGTGACGCTGAACCCACCCGTCGAAAGCCCCGTCATGGCGTGATTGAGCGCCTGCCAGAACGCGTCGAACAGGGGGAGGTGCGGCTTGGCGACGACGATGGCGACGAACAGCGCCGCCACGGAGAGTACGGTGTAGAGCAGGAAGATACGCCACACCGTCTGGACGGTGTGAATGATGCTCGGATGAATCCGCTCTTCCCGCGCTTCCGCCCGGTAGAGCGCGTAACTCCCGCTCCCCGGCCGGGCGAGAATCGCCGTCGTGAGGACGATGACGCCGACCCCGCCGACCCACTGGATGAGCGACCGCCACCACTGGACCGCCCGCGGGAGCGTCGGTTCGTGCACCGCCATCGTCAGTCCGCTCCCGGTCCACCCGGACATGCTCTCGAAGACGGCGTGAAGCGGGTTCTGGAAGTACGCGAGGCTGGACATCGTGGTCGCGCCGCCGACGCGAATCGGGTCGTACGCCGCGCCGGACGGGACGTAGGTGTTCATCACCGAAACCGGCGTCAGATGCGCGGCGAAGAACAGGGGCAACGACCCGAAAATCGCGGTGGCGAACCAGCCTCCGGCGGCGATGACCATACCGTGTTTCATCACGGGGTCCGGCGCGTCCTCGAAGACGATGCGCGCCGCGCCACCGGCCGCGGCCGTGATTCCTCCGGCGATCAGGAACGCGAGCGCCGCGTACCACTCTTCGAACGCCAGCGCGAGGACGACGGTGAACGTCATCATCGCCGCCTGCATCAGTACGAGCGCACCCACGTCCCGAAGGATGGTTGCGAGGTGCGCCGGAACCCCGGCGACCGTTTTCCGTCGAACCATGTCAGTCGTGGTCCTCGTAGTGACCGAAGATGTCGGTCACTTCCGGCGTTGCTCCCTTCTCGGAGAAGACGGTGATGAGGTCGCCACCCCGAATCTCCGTGTTCCCGCGCGGGGTGATAACCTCGTCGTCCCGCTCGATTGCGACGACGAGCATCCCCTCGTCGAACAACTCGTCGTCCGCCGCGGCGGATAGGGTGAGTCCGGCGATGGGCGCGTAAGAGTCGACCGTGATTTCGAACACTTCTGCTCGGTCGCCGACCTTCATGTAATCCTTGATGGACGGGCGTTTGACGGCCCGATAGAGGTAATCCGCGATGAGTCGCTGGGGGTTCTCGATGACGTTCACGCCGATTTGGCGGAAGATGCTCATGTGTTCGGGATTGTGCACCACCGAGACGAGCGACGGGACTTCGAGTTCCTGTCCCAGCAGGCTGACCATGATGTTCGTCGCGTCCTGGTCGGTCGTGCTGATGAGCGCGTCCGCGCGTTCGGCACCCGCTTCCTCCAGCGTATCGAGGATGGTCGCGTCGTTGTTGAGGACGAGGCAGTCGAACTCCATCGAGGCGCGTTCCGCCCGCTCCGCGTCCTTCTCGATTACCACCACGTCGTTGCTGTTCTGTGTCGCAATGCTGATGAGCTGCGAGCCGATGTCGCCCGCACCGACGATGATGAGATACATTCGTTATGCCCCTCTCCGAAGCCATCGTTTGAAAAGATACTGTTGTCGCGTCATTCGGCTGAAACCCCGTCACAGGGTGGCAATCGGCGATGAGAGACGCGGTAAGACCCCCTTTCGACACGGTTATGCACGAGTTAAACGGGCCATAACGCCGGTTTCTCGACGAATCGAGGACATCGGAACCGTCCGTATCCATTTTTAAGTGAGGCGAGGAGCGTTCATTCGGGAAACCGGACGATATGGTACGCTGGCGCGGGTTCGAGGTCCCCGCCCGGACGTACCAGCGACGAACCGATTTCGGCGGCCGCGCCGCGAGTCTGAAAACCTAAACCGGAGCCATACGACATGTGGGTATGCAACAGGTCTTCGCACCGTGGCGGATGGAGTGGGTCGAACGCGACACCGACGAGGAGTTCGAAGGCTGTGTCTTCTGTGCCTTCCCGAAGCGGGACGACGACCGGGAACACCTCGTCGTCGCGCGGAACGACCACGCGGTGGTCATGCTGAACAATTACCCGTACAATCCGGGGCACGTGATGGTCATCCCGAACGAGCACGAACGCGACTACGCGGCGCTCGGCGAGGAAACACTGCTCGGTCACGCGCGAATGAAACAACGAACGTTCGACGCGATGGACGCGGCGTTTTCGCCGGACGGCTTCAACGCCGGGCTGAACATCGGCGAGGGAAGCGGCGGTTCCATCGACCACCTCCACACGCACGTCGTCCCGCGCTGGACCGGCGACACGAACTTCATGCCCGTCATCTCGGACACGAAGGTCATCGTGGAAGGACTCGAAGACACCTACGATAAACTCCACGCCGCGTTCGCCGAACAGGACGGCGCGACCGTTCCGGACGCGGATTCGGCGGTGTCGTTCGAGGACTGAACGGGGTCTTTCGGGACCGCCGATATACCCATACGGCGGGCGGTCCAACTACGGACGATGAACCGGGCGCGGGCGATTCGGACCGCGGGTGCCGTCATCCTCACGGCGAACCTCCTCTTAGCGCTCGCCAAGGGTGGCGTCTGGTTTCAGACCGGGAGCCTCGCGGTCGGGTCCGAGGCCATCAACAGCCTCTCGGACGCGATTTACAGTCTCGTCGTCCTCGCGGGACTGTACCTGACGACGCAACCGCCGGACTTCGAGCACCCGCACGGTCACGAGCGAATCGAGCCGTTCGTCTCATTGTTCGTCGCGCTCGGCGTGTTCGCGGCGGGTGGCTTGGTGCTCTACCGAGCCGCGAGTGCGATTCTTTCCGGGGACATCACGACGACGACGAGCTACCTCGCCGTGGGCGTCCTCGTCGGGAGCGGCGTCGTCAAGTACGCCCTCTTCCGCTACTGCTTGCGAATCGGAGAGGCGGTTAACTCTCCCGCCGTAATCGCGGCCGGACTGGACAACCGAAACGACATTTTGACGGCCGGGGCGGCGCTGGTCGGCGTTCTCGGCGGTCGAATCGGACTGCCCATCCTCGACCCGCTCGCGGCGGGAGTCGTCTCGTTCGGCATCCTCTACACCGGGTGGGAGATCGTCCGCGACAACGTTGACTATTTGGTCGGGCGGGCACCGCCGGAAGACCTCCGCGCGACAATCGTCCGGCGGGCGCTCTCGAACCCCGACGTGGAGGGCGTTCACGACGTCGTTGCCCACTACGTCGGCCCCGAAATCGACGTGAGCATGCACATCGAGGTCGAGGGCGACCGGACGCTCATCGAAGCCCACAACATCGAAACCGACGTTATCCGGTCCATTCGGGACATCCCGGAGGTGGACGACGTGTTCATCCACGTCGACCCGAAGGAACTCGGCGAGTGGAAATCGGACACCGAGGCCGACCGGCTTGCGGAGACGGCGATTCCGGAGGACGTGGAACGCCGTGAGGAACTGTCGGAGTGAGACCGTCCCTCACGCTTTTCATCCCCCGGGAATCGGGTATCGGTCTTTTCTACCGCGAACTAGTAGTTTCGAGCGTACTGCTATGACCTCCATCTTCGACAGACGAGCGATGTTGAAAGCGACGGGTACCGTGCTCGTCGGTGCTTCTCTCGGCGGCTGTTTGGCGGACGGAAACTCCGGGTCGGAGTCGGACGACTCACCCGCCGACGTCACCGTCGTCGTCGGTCCCGGCGGCGACCTGACGTTCGACCCCGACGACCTCGAAATCACCACCGGAACGACGGTCGCGTGGAAGTGGGAAGGGAACAACCACAACATCGTCGTGGAAGACCAACCCGACGGCGCGGACTGGAACGGCACGCCCGGCGCGGACACCAAAATCTACAACGAGGGCTATCGCTACACCTACACCTTCGACGTGCCCGGAACGTACGACTACTACTGCAACCCCCACCGAGCGGCGGGCATGGTCGGCAGCATCACCGTCACGAAGGACGGAAAAGGTACGAACGGAACCGAAGACGGAACGGGAACCGACCCCGACAGGAAAGGAATCGAAGACGATGGGAAGGGGAGCGAAACCGGCGGACCCACGATTCCCGAAGACCACGCGACGACGGCCGACCTCCCCGTTCGGGTCGGTCTCGACGGCGACCGGACGTTCACGCCCGGAACGGAGCGCCCGCTCGTCGTTCCCGCGGGAACGGAAGTCACGTTCGTCTGGGAGACGGACGGGAACAACATCGTCGTGGAAGACCAGCCCCACGACGCGAGTTGGACCGGCACGCCCGGCGGCATGAGCAGGGTCTACGACGCGGAGTATCGCTACACGCACACCTTCGACGTGCCCGGAAAATACGAGTTCTACAGCGCCCCGTACGAGAGCGCGGGCATGACGGGAACGATATACGTCACGAAGTGATGGTCTGACCGTTTCGAGAATCGTGCCGCGTCTTACTCTTCGAGATCGACTTCGATTTTGTCACTGACAGCCCCGTCGAGGCGGGTCGTCACCACGCCGTCGGTGTACTCCGTGTCGAACGACCCCGACCATTCGACGCGCTCGCCCGCCGCGACGGAGCGCTCGATTATCGTGGATTCGTCGTCGTCGGCGATGCCGGTCGTCGGCCAGTAGAGCGCGACGAGAAATCGCCCGTCGTTTTCGGAGACGTTTCTCGCCACGAACGACAGGTCCACGCTGTACTGCTCGACCGTCGCGTCGAACGATTCGAGTTCGAACGTCGGCGCCGGTCGGCCGAGCGCCGCTACCGCATCGTCCGAAAGCTCCCACTCCGCCGTTTCGCCGCCGTACCGACAGCGAATCGCGGCCTCGCTCGCGTCGAGCGGCGACGGCGGTTCGAACGCCACCCAGCCGACCGCCCCGCCAGCGGCGTACGGCGCGCCGTACCGGATATCACCGTGGTCGGCGAGGGAACTCGTGTAGGCGCCCGTCGTCCGGTCCTCGATTTCGACCGCCGAATACGTCTTCCCGTCCGCGACGAGTTCGAAGGCGTCGTACGCCGGGTCGCCTCCGGCATCGACCGCGTTCCCCTGTTGGCTCTGGACCGCCGCGACGACGAACTGCGTTCCGTCCGACTGTAGCACCCCACCCGAACCCATGATGGACTCGTAGGTAATCGCCTTTCCGACGGTCGGGTTTGCAACGGCAACGCGCACCTCGCCGAGGGACTTCACCGACGACTCCGGCAGGGAAAAGGAGGTGTTTTCGGCGGTGGTCGTGTCGGGCGGGGCGTCGTCGGTCGTCTCGTCCGTCGTGTCGGCCGTCGATGTGTTCGTCTCGTCCGTCGGCGTGGGCGATTCGCTTCCGCTTCCGGCCGGACGCTCGCCGAGACAGCCCGCGAGTCCGGCGGACAGCGCGCAGACCGTGGTGAGGAGTTGGCGTCGGTTGGAGGGCATCGGTCAGGGATTTTACGCATTCGGGTATATGTTTTCTGTCTGTGACGACATAGGGTTGTTTTGCTGTCGTCTCTATCTTTCCGCTGTCCTCGAAACTCCTCTCGACGAAGTGGAGTTGATTTTTCTGTGACTGCAACGACAGACGTCACTGAAGCCGCAACCGCACCCCATCAGCCACACCCTCCCCAACCGATTCCTTCCACTTGCTCCGCTCGTTCCAGTCATCCCTCGCACGCTATCAGCACAGCCCCTCGGACGAGGTGTCCTCAGGGCTGTGCCAGCGTGCGCCACGGTGAAAATGCGGATTTCGAGAAAACCCCGTTTCGGAACAGCTCTACGCCTCAGACAGGCGTGCCGAACGCGTAGACGGTCTGGTGGCTGGTGACTTCCACGTCGAGGAAGTCGCCGGGTTCGATGCCGTGTTCCGTGGCGTTCTGGACGATGATTTGGCGGTAGGCCTCGTCGCGGCACTTGACGGAATCGCCGGTGCCCTCCTCGACGACCATGACGCGCTTTTCGGTGCCGACCATCTCGTCGTAGGCCGCGCCCACGATGTCCATCTTGAGTTCGGACATCTCCTTGGAGCGCTCCTTTTTCTTGGTGCCGCCGAGACCCTTCATCTCCGCGGCGTCGGTGTTCGGGCGCTTCGAGAAGCGGGTGACGTTCAGCTTCTCGGGGCGCGTCTCGCGGAGGAGCGCCATGCTCTGTTCGTGGTCGTCGTCGGTTTCGGTCGGGAAGCCGACGATGAAGTCCGTCGAGAGCGTCCAGTAGTCGAGGTACTCGTCGAACGTCTCGACGATTTCCACGTACTCCTCGACCTGATGCTGGCGGCGCATGTCGCCGAGCACGTCGTTCGACCCGGACTGGACCGGCGCGTGGATGAAGTTGTACAGTTCGTCGTTCTCGGCGAACACTTGCGCGAGTTCCTCGCGGATGCCGTGGACGCCCTTCGGGTTCGCCATGCCGACGCGGACCCGGAAGTCGCCCTCGATTTCGTTGCAGATGCGGTCGAGCAGGACGTGGAGTTTCCGCTCGCCGCGGTCCCAGCCGTAGACGCCGGTGTCCTGTCCGGTAATCCTGAGTTCCTTCGCACCCGCGTGGACGAGCGCTCGGGCCTTCTCGACGTTCTCCTCGACGGAGGGGGAGTCGATTTTTCCCGTCGCGTGCTTCGTGATGCAGTACGAGCAGTCGGACATACAGCCGCGAGCGATGGGGAGGATGCCGACCACGCCGTCCAGCACGGGTTCGACGCCCGGGCCGGGGGTCGGACACTCGCCGTTCGTGACCGCCGTCGGCACGTCGTCCCAGTGCATGATTTGGGCGTTTACGTCCTCGGCTCGGAACTCGTCGCCCTGTGCGAGCGCCATACACCCCGTGATGATGAGGTCCGCCGTCTCCGATTGCAGTTCTTTCGCCCGGCGAACCATGTTCCGCTCCGTCTTCTCCACGACAGTACATGTGTTCATTATCGCAACGTCGGCCTGCTCGGGACCCTCGACGCGGTAGTGGCCAGCGTCGCGCAGTGCGGACTCTATCTGGCGACTCTCGCCGCGATTCGAGGTACAGCCGTACGTTTCGATGTGATACCGGGCCATTCACTCCTCGATTTCGGCTACGCGGGCAAAAGGGCGACGGTTGTGTGCCAAACCGTGCGAGAAGCGCGCGACGAATCGTGAAGAAAGCTTATTATTTCCTATTGGGAAGCGGGTGTAATGCGCTCTCCATCACGGCGGGATTTTCTCGCCGCCCTCGGCACTACCGCGACCATCACCGCGACCGCTGGTTGTGCGGCCACCGAATCGCAGTCGGACGACGCCGCCTACGCGGCGGGGGACCGACCCGACTGGCCGACGGCCGGACACGACGGGGTGAACACCGGCTACAACCCGAGGGGCCACGGCCCGCGTTCAACCCCGAAAATAGCGTGGAAGACGCGCCTCGGGATGACCACCGGGCCGCCGGTCGCCGCCGACGACCGGGTCTTCGTCCCGGACGCGGAGAAGCTCGTCTGCTACGACGCGGCGGACGGAACGCAACGCTGGGAGTACCGACCGCCGGGCGACGGAAACATCTGGTCGGCACCGACCGTCAGGGACGGAACCGCCTACGTGAGCGGCCCCGACGAATCGGTGACGGCGGTGGACGTGAAATCGGGAACGAAACAACTGATGTTCGAGACCACGGGCTACGTCTCCGGTTCACCGCGGCTCGATTCCGACGGCGAGTCGTTGTTCGTCGGGACGAGCGACGGCTGGATTCACTGCTTCGACTTGGAGGAAAACGAGGAGCGCTGGCGACAACAGGTGTACGGGGAGATAGACGCGCCGCTGGCGGTGGCACACGACCGCACGCTGTTCGCCACGACGTACTGGGGGGAGGTGTACGCCTTTTCGGCCACGAACGGCGGCCGGATGTGGCGGCGGAAACTCCCGAGTATCATCACTGCCGCGCCGACACTCGTCCAGCAGTCGCTCTACGTCCCCGGAATCAAGGGACAGGTGTTCTGTCTCGACACCAACGCGGGGGCGGGCGGCACGAGGTGGAAGACGGAGCGCGGTGGCAACGTCTCCACGCATCTCGCCATCGCTGGCGGGACGATTTTCGGCGTCACGGGCGACAAACTTCACGCCATCGACGCCGACTCCGGGGAGTCCCGCTGGTCGTTCGGACTGACGGACACCAGTTCGTGTTCACCGGCGGTCGCGGGGGATACCGTTTACGTCGGTGACGGAAGCGGGGCCGTGTACGGCATCAAAACGAACGGCGGGTCCGGCGTCGGCGACACCCGATTCGGCGCAAAGCGGTGGAAACTCCGTCTCGACGGACGAGTTCGGGACGCCTTCGCCGTCGCGGACGGGACTCTGTTCGCCGCCACCGATTCGAGCGACAACGCGCCGATGTTGTACGCGCTCCGAGAGGAGTGAGTTCCCGCCGTATCCTGTCATCGGTCCCGCAGTTGACGGTAATGGTTCGTATCCTCGGATCCGGAGGGGGTTGAATTCGGGGAGAAAGCTGACTTTTCCGGAGTCTTTCGTTTTCGTTTCGGTTGTTCGATTTCTGCCACCTCCTCGAAACGTATTCCTTCTTTCGAACAGTAACGGCCGCGGAATGGTGCCGAACTCATTCGCCGTTACTCCGCCACGTCCCCGATTTAGGCGGCCAACAACAAACTGGCTGTAGTCCAAGCATATGTGATGAACCACGCGCCTGCGTGGGGAGAGAAACGAACATGACACAGCACGATATCTTCACCGGTACCGTCTTACAAGCAGGTGGGCTTCCACCGTGGGTCCAAGACCCCCTCACGGGGTTCGTCGCGTTCCTGCCGCGACTGGTCGGGGCGGTCGTCGTCCTGCTCATCGGGTGGGTCATCGGCCGCGGCGCGGCGGCCGTCGTCCGCCGGGTTTCGGATCGAATCGAACTTGACAGGATGGTCCTCGACACGCCGCTCGGGCGGATGCTCGGGGGGACCGAAGGCTCGGTCGCTAGTGCGTTCGGCAAACTCGCCGCGTGGTTCGTCTACGCGCTCGCCATCCTCGCGGCGGCGAACGTGCTCGCCATCCCCAGACTATCGTTGTGGGTCGCAACGGCGGTGTCGTACCTGCCAGCGCTTATCGCAGGACTGTTGGTCATCATCCTGGGGTTCATCGTGGCCGACTTCATCGGCGACGCCATCATGCGAACTCGCGCGGCGACCCACACCGACTACACGGTCTGGTTCGCCACGGGAACTCGGATGTTCCTGTACTTCACCGCCATCGTCATCGGGTTGGACACGATGGGCATCAGCGTCGGCATCCTGTACGTCTTCGCGCGTGCCCTGGCGTGGGGCCTCGCGGCCGCCATCGCCATCGGCGTCGGCGTCTCCTTCGGTTGGGGTGGCCGCGATTACGTGGCGAGCCACATCGACGGGTGGATGAGCAGCGCACGCGAGGGAACGCCCAGTCCGCAACCGAGCGACGACGACTGAAACGGGACGGTCCGCGGGTGACCTCCCGCGGACCCATCCGAGGACCCTATCCGCGGAAATCCTCGACGATTTCGACGCCGCTGCTCGCGCCGATGCGCTCGGCACCGGCGTCGAGCATCGCCTTCGCTTTTTCGTAATCGCCGATGCCGCCGCTCGCTTTGACGGGGAGGTACTCGGCCATCAGTTCCACGTCCTCGACTTCCGCGCCACCGTCCGCGAATCCCGTGGAAGTCTTGACGAACGCCGCGTCCGCCTCCTCCGCCAATCGGCAGGCGTCGTGTTTCTCCTCGTCGGTGAGGAGCGCCGTCTCGATGATGACCTTCACCGGAATCGGGACGGCGGCGACGACTTCCTCGATATCCGCCCGCACCGCGTCGTGGTCGCCCGCCGTCAGTCGCCCGACGTTGATGACCATATCCAGTTCGTCCGCGCCGTCGTCCCACGCGCCGACCGCTTCGTCGCGCTTGGCGTCGGTCGCGTGCTGGCCGTGCGGGAACCCGACGACGGTTGCGAGCGTCACGTCCGGGGCGTACTCGGCGGCCTCCGCCACGTAGCACGGCGGGATGCAGGCGTTCATTCCGTACTCCTCGGCGTCATCGAGCACGGCTTCCACGTCCGCGAGGGTCGTCTCCGGTCCCAACACCGTGTGGTCGATTTTTGCAGCGAGTTCTGATTCGTTCATAGCGGGGAGGATGGCCCGCCCCGGTAAAAATCCCGCTATCGTCGGGACACGACCCACAGCACCGTCCCGAGTCCGACGAGCAACAGCGTGTACGACCCGGCGGCGATGGCGGCGTTCGTGACCGACGAATAGCCGTCGATTTGGAACGTGATTGCCTTGCGGACCAGCGCGATGATGCCCGCGTAAACCGTCGCTCGCACGACGCCGACTTCGCCCTCGGACTCCACGTAGGCGATGACCGTCCGATAGATTTCCGCGACGATGAACAACAGCAACACGATATCGACCAGTTCGATGAGGGTTCGCGGGTCGGTCGCACGACCGGCGCGGAGAAAAGAGAGCGCGAGGAACCCGAAATCGAGGAGGCCGACGACGAACAGGCCGACGAGCAGATAGGCGGCGACGAGTTCGGCGACGCGCATCACCGACTCTGAGGCGGCTATCGGCGTGTCGAGGTCCATGTTTCCAGTGCAACTGCCGCCACCGTAGAATTTCCGCCGGACTATCTTTTTCACTCCGATAGTCGTAGGGGTTCACATGAACGACCCTGCTATCACGCCCGCCGTCACCGCCGTCGCGGACGACATCGCCGAGATGGAGATCCGCGGCGCGGCGGCCATCGCCGACGCGGCGGCCGCGGCCATCGGCGAGCAGGCGCAAGCCAGCGAGGCCGACACTCCGGAGGAGTTCCGGGCGGAGATTCGCGCCGCCGCCCGGCGACTCCACGAAACCCGGCCGACCGCGGTGAGCCTCCCGAACGCCCTGCGCTACGTCTTGCAGGGGATGGAAGGGAACACCGTGGCGGAACTGCGAGACAGCATCGTAGCGACCGTCGTGGAGTTCCGTCGGGAACTCGACCAAGCGCAGGACAACCTCGGGCAAATCGGCGCGAACCGCCTCCGCGACGGCGACACCATCATGACCCATTGTCACTCGACTGACGCGCTCTCTTGCGTCCGCCACGCGCTGAACGACGGCAAGGATATCAGCGCCATCGTGAAGGAAACCCGACCACGGAAGCAAGGCCACATCACCGCCCGCCAACTGCGCGACTGGGACGTGCCCGTTACCCTCATCGTGGACAACGCGGCCCGACGGTATCTGAACGACGCGGACCACGTGCTCGTCGGCGCGGACTCCATCGCCGCCGACGGGAGCGTCATCAACAAAATCGGCACGTCTGGATTGGCCGTCAACGCCCGCGAACGCGGCGTTCCCATCATGGTCGCCGCACAGACGCTGAAACTCCATCCGGGGACGATGACGGGCCACACCGTCGAAATCGAGATGCGAGACGAGCGGGAAGTCCTCGCCGACGCGGAACGCGAGGCGGTGGGCGACGTGCGCGTCGAGAACCCGGCGTTCGACGTGACGCCGCCGCGATACGTGGACGCCATCGTCACCGAACGCGGACAGTTTCCGCCGGAGAGCATCGTGACGCTGATGCGCGAGCTGTTCGGGGACCAACAGAACGGCGAACCGTGGGACGAACGGTCCTGACGTGACCGATTCATCCGAAGCGATGCCCTTCTCTACGGGCGGAGCACCACCGAACGGAACGGATTCCGCCGAGTCGTTAAGCCGGTAGCAGTGCTAAAGGGAACGGTACCATGGCAGTCATTGCAGAACTCACCCTCCAGTCGAAGAGCTTTCCGCTCGGGGACCTCCTGACCACGGGAACGGACATTCACATCGAGTTCGAGCGCGTCGTTCCGGTCGGCCCGCGCGTCGTTCCGGTTTTCTGGGCGTGGGGGGACGACCTGTCGGACTTCGAAACGCGGGTACGTGACGGGTCGTACGTCAACGACCTCACGGAACTCGACCGCGTGGACGACCGCGTTCTCTATCTAATGGAGTGGGAGATTCCCGACGAAGCCTTCCTCGAAGGGTTACAGGAGACGAACAGCATCATCAGAACCGCGGAAGGCTACGACGACGAGGACTGGTCGTTCGAACTGCTCTTTCCGTCGTACGACGACCTCTCCGAGTTCCACAACTATAGCCTCGAAAACGACGTCGAGTACACCCTCGGTCGCATCTATACGCTCAGGGAAGTGGGGAAAAATCGACCGCCCCTGTCGCTGACCGAGGAACAACGGGAGGCGTTGCTCCTCGCACTCCAACGGGGATATTTCTCCACGCCGAGTCGCGTGACCCTCGACGAGTTGGCGACGGAACTGGACATCAGTCAACAGGCGCTGTCCGAGCGGATTCGACGCGGAAACGAGTCCCTCCTCGAACAGACGCTTTTGGGAGCGGACGACGGCGACAAGCGTGAATGACTTGTCACGACCGCTTTCGCTTATAAATATCTTGTTCGAACAAGCAAACCGCTGAACAAAAAGGTACACTAGCATATGCATAGATACACGATGGTGGACTCCGATTCTCGGCGACGTTCCACGCTGTCGGTGGACGACATCATGGACATCACGGCCGAACCGTATCGGCGCCGGATTCTCTCTCACCTGTCGTCCATCCCCGAAGATCGGTGTTCGGTCGCAGAACTGATCGACGCTCTCCAGTCGAAGGGGACCGGAGACGACCTCTCCGAAAAGCGGTTGCGCCAACGACTGCATCACATCCACCTTCCGAAACTACGGGACCACGGCCTCATCGGGTACGACGACGAGGAAAACGACGTTCGATACATCGGGTCTCCGCGGCTGGAATCCTTTCTCGACCAGATGGAGTCGCCCGGTGACGATGCCCCGGGCGAGGATTCGTAACGCGGTGCGCTCGCCGTCGGTGGTTCGTAGCGCCTGACGTGACACACGCGGGGAGTGAGGCGAAGGGGCGAGTGGAGCCGAGCGGTCGGCACGAAGGGAGCACACAGACCGCAAACCTTTCCATACCTCCGTTCGCGTGTCGGTGTATGGTACTGCCGGACGGGTTCGCGTTCCCCCCCATTTCGTATCTTCTCCCGCTTTTGCTGGCGGTCGGTGTCGTCATCTGGCTGCTCTGGCGTTCGGAACCGACCATCTCGGAGCGGACCGTCGTGTCGCTCGCGCCGTGGATGGTCGTCGGTGCGGGGCTGAACGCGCTGTATCAACTCCCGGAATCGCCGATTCCGGACGTCTTTCTCCCGTTCTTCGGGACTCCCGCGGTCTATCTCACGACGTTCGCCGTAGCCGGGGCCGTCTGGTTGCTCTCGATTCATCGTCTCCGAGCCCCCGTTCCCCGTGTGCTCGCCGGTACCGGGCTCGTGGGCGTCGCGGTCGTCCTCCTCGTCGCACTCTGGTACGGCGTCCAGCACGACAGTCTCCGCCTGTTCTGGCCGTTCGTGGCGCTCGTCGTCGCGGTGATTCTGACCGGACTCCTCTGGGCGGCGACCCAGTTCTTCTATCCCGACGTCGCCATCATCACGGGAGCGGTCGGCGTCCTCACGCTGTTCGCCCACGCCTTGGATTCCGTCTCGACCGCGGTCGGTATCGACGTGCTCGGCTTCGGCGAGCGAACGCCGCTCTCGCAAGCCATCCTCGAAATCGCCCACTCGCTCCCGACGGCGGACTCGTTCGGCGTCGGGTGGCTGTTCGTCGTCGTGAAACTCGCCATCGCGGAGTTCGTCGTCCTGCTGTTCGCGGATTACGTCTCCAGCGAACCGACCGAGGGCTACCTCCTGCTCGGCGTCGTCGCGGCGGTCGGACTCGGGCCGGGCGCGCACAACCTCATCCTGTTCGCGGTCACGGGCTGATAGGGATTCTCGTAGCCAACTGGACTGCTCTCCATCGAGGGCCCACGCCGCGTTTCGATTCCGGGACGGGAAATAGACTTCTACGATACTCCCCGTGAATCGTCACGTTCCCGGCCACGGAGAAAGTCGTCAGGATTTTTTACTACTGCGGGGTAACAAGAGGGATATGCCGTCCACGAACCGCTTTAGGAGTGTGCTATGGTTCGAGTCGTAACCGCGGGCCACATCAACTGGGACGTGACGCTCAGAGTGGACGCCCTCCCCGACCCCGACGGCGAAGCCCGTATCTCCTCACAGCGGCGCTCCGGCGGCGGCAGTGCCGCGAACGTCGCCGCCGCCCTCGCGGGGATGGACGTCTCGACCGGGCTGGTCGGGAGCATCGGCTCCGACGAACACGGCTTGCTGGTTCGAAACGAACTCACGAGCGTCGGGGTGGACTGCACGCACGTCATCGAAGTCGCGGGTGTCGAGACCACGACGAAGTACCTCATCGTGGACGAACGCGGCGAGGTGATGGTACTCGGAAACGAGGGAGCGAACGAAATCATCTCGCCCGAGGACATCGACTCCGAGTACGTCAGGTCGGCGGAACACCTCCACCTGACCAGCCAGCGCCCGGACACGGCGGCCGAACTCGCTCGAATCGCCACCGCGGCGGACATGTCAGTGAGTTTCGACCCCGGCCGTCGTCTCGGCGAACGGGACTTCTCGCGGGCGTTGGCCTACTCGGATATCGTCTTCCTGAACGACCGCGAAGCGGCGACCATTTTGGACAGCGATTTGGAACACCCGTCGTCGGAGCTACACGGCCGGGTCGTCGTCATCAAGCACGGACGCAAGGGTGCGCGGGTCGATACGACCGACGGCGTTTACACCCATCCCGGGTTCGTCGTCGAATCGGTCGATTCGACCGGCGCTGGCGACGCTTTCGCGGCCGGGTTCATCACCACTCTACTCGATTCGCACGACTACGAACAAGCGCTGGAGTTCGCCAACGCCTGCGGCGCGCTGACTTCGATGGCGTCCGGGGCGCGAACGGCCCCCACGCGCGAGCGCGTTGAGGCGTTTCTCGACGAACAGTTCTGACTGCTCGGCGAACGGTTCTACACTTCGTTCGGTCCGTCCGCGCTCTGTACCTGCCAGCCGCCCTTAATCCCACAGGCCTCCCGCACCTCGTATTCGATGTCCGTCTCGGGTCCCATTCGATCACCGCCTTCGATGCGCTCGACGCGGAGCGGTACGTCGAGCGTGTTTCCACAACACCCCACGTCGAGGAACTCGTTCCACGTGTCTCCCTCGTGGAGTTGACCCTTGGTCTTCCGGAGGTACGCTTTGAAATACCTGGTTCCGACCTGAAACCGACCCCAGTTGCTCAGGTCCTCGGGATACGAGACGACGACCGTCGTCGCCGAGTCGTTCGCTGCGTTCGTCTTTTCCACCGACATAGTGGAGGATAGGGACCGAGGATAATTATGCCTTCGTCCGATTTTTGCCGCCCTTCCTTCGGTTTCGCGTGACCTCTTCGGCCGTAGTAATTAAGAAGGCTTATTCAGGGTCGCCCCGCACCCAACGGATATGGTAGAGTTTCAAGTACCGGAGGTCGATTACACCCGGTACTCGAATCGGCAACTCGCGGGGGTTCCCCTCGCTATTCTCGTGCTGGCGTTGCTTGTCATCGCCGGTTGGTATGCCGCCACCGGCGCACCAGTGACACCGGGTATCGATTTTACGGGCGGAACCGAAATGAGAATCCAGACGACTGCATCGCAACAGCAGATCACAACCTCGTTCGATTCCGAGGTCGCGTCGGTGACTCCGGCGCAGTCTTCGAACAACGTCTATATCGTCACGTTCCAAGACACTGATACGAACTCGCTCACGTCGCAAGCGGAGGACCTCGGGTACGACGTGCTCTCCATTCAGAGTACGTCGGCGAGTTTCGGGTCGAGCGCCCAACAACTCGCACTCTACGGCATCGTCGCGGCGTTCGTCGGCATGAGCATCATCGTCTTCCTCATGTTCCGGTCGTTCGTTCCCTCTATCGCGGTCGTGCTCTCCGCATTCAGCGACATCGTGATTCCGGTCGCGCTGATGAACCTGTTCGGCATCAAACTCTCGCTGGGGACCGTGGCCGCGCTCCTGATGCTCATCGGATATAGCGTGGACTCGGACATCCTGCTCAACAACCACGTCCTCCGGCGGTCCGGCGGCTTCTACGAGAGCACCTACCGCGCGATGCGGACGGGTGTGACGATGACCGTCACGTCGCTCGCCGCGATGGCGGTGATGACCATCGTGGCGTTCATCTTCCAAATCGGCCTGCTCACGGCCATCGGCGTCGTCCTCGTGATGGGACTGGCGACCGACCTGATGAACACGTACATGCTCAATCTGAGCCTCCTTCGCTGGTACAAGTACGAGGGGGTGGGACGATGAGCATGCGCGACCAATGGCGCGTCGGCCTGCTTCTCGTCCTCCTGCTCGGAAGCGCCTTCGCGCTGTTCGTCCCGCAGGGCGGAAGCGGCGGAAACGCCAACCTCGCCGCGTCCAGTTCCGGCCCGACCAACCTGAAGTACGGTCTCGAACTGGCGGGCGGGACGCGAATTCGCGCGCCCGTCAACGGCGTCACGGCCGAGCAAGTGAGCGCACCGAACGGAACGTCCCGAACGGACATCCAGAAGGCCGTCGCCGGGGGCATTCCCGGCGTCAGTCAGTCCGACGTGGCGATTCGAACCACGAAAACCCAGAGCACCGTCGAGGTCTTCTCGGACAACGTGACCACCGAACAGGTCAAGTCGGCGCTGGACGGTGCGAACATCGAGTACGAAACCGTCCGCGAAGGCGTGACCGCACAGACGCGCGACAATATCGTTCGCACGCTGAGCGATAAGATCTCCAAGGCGGGACTCGCCGGGGGTCGCGTCCAGCAGGTCACGGCGGCGAACGGCAGGCATTTCATCCAAATCGAGATGCCAAACGCCAACCAGTCCCAGATGGAGAGTCTGGTCACGAAGCGCGGGAAGGTCTCTATCGTCGCTCACTACCCGACCGGCAACGGGACGCAGGCGAACACGACGCTGTTCACCCAGCAGGGAATCTCCAACGTCGGACCCGCACAACAAGCCGGTACCGATAATCGGTGGGGCGTCTCCGTTTCGCTCTCCGACGAGTCCGCGAACAAGTTCGTCCGCGTGATGAACGAGAAGGGCTTCACGAGTTCGCAGGGCATCCTCGCCTGTAACTATCCGCAACAGTCCGCCGACAAGGCGGGATACTGCCTCTACACGGTCACGGACGGCCGCGTAGTCTACGGTGCGGGAATGGGGAGGAACCTCGCCCCGTCCGTCAAAAGCGGCGAATTCAAAAACAACCCGACGTTCAGAATTACCGCTTCCAACGCCTCCGAGGCGCGTCGTCTGCAGATCAACCTGCAAGCGGGTGCGCTTCCGGCGGCACTCGACACGCAGGAAGGGACCACGACCTACCTCCAGCCGAGTCTCGCGAGCCAGTTCAAAGTCGATTCCCTCATCGCCGGTATCGCGGCCGTGCTCGCGGTCAGCGGCGTCGTCTTCCTCCGCTACGGAAAGCGCGAGGTCGCGCTGCCGATGATTCTGACCGCCCTCTCCGAGGTGTTCATCCTGCTCGGCTTCGCCGCCGCGGTGAAACTCCCGCTCGACCTCTCGCACATCGCCGGGTTCATCGCGGTCATCGGGACCGGGGTGGACGACCTCATCATCATCGCCGACGAGGTGATGAGCGAAGGGGACGTCAACTCCTCGCGCGTCTTCCAGTCGCGCTTCCGCAAGGCGTTCTGGGTCATCGGGGCCGCCGCCGCGACGACCATCATCGCCATGAGTCCGTTGGCGGTGCTCGGACTCGGCGACCTGCAAGGGTTCGCCATCATCACCATCCTCGGCGTGCTCATCGGTGTGCTGGTCACGCGACCGGCCTACGGTGACATCCTCCGCTACCTGCTGACGGACAAATAACTGTCGGCTATCGAATCGGTCGCTGTTTTCTCTTCGAGCCCATCCGAGTTTCTGAGCGGTACCTTCGGTCGAATCGAGCGCCACGTCGGTGAGCGGTTGATACGACTCTCTATATCTTCTAGAAATATACTAAAATAAAACTATCTAGACTATGAATTTATATCGGTGCAGTATCCATCTGGAGTTGCGATGCAACGAGATTCCGACGACGATATCAGACGAAGCGATGTGCTCCGAGACGTTCACGAATCGGCGCGCGAGACGGAGACGAAGCGACGGGGATTCCTCCGTTCATCGGGGGGCCTCGCCGCGTCGCTCGCTGCCCTGCCGCTGATTTCGAACATCACGTCGGCGGAGCCCGACCTGACGCCGACCAAGGAGCGGCTCAATTCGATCGCAAAGGAACACGAATCACCGGCGGTCGCCCGCAAGGCGGTTCGAGCGACCGGTGGGGAGCTGTTGCGTGCGCTTTCGGACCGCGGACTGCTGGAGGATGCGAGCGTGGACTCGCTCGGCATCGACGAAGTACTTCCCCATCAAGACAGCAGCAGGGTCGACAACGGCGTCATCGTCCTCTCCTACGACCACAAGGGGACGGCGACGGCGCAGGTCCAGATTATCAAGCGCCTCTCGGACCGCAGACTGCGCATCATGGTCGAACCCCACGTCGACCGCAGCTTCGCGCTGGTCGAACCCGACGCCGACGACGAGCCGACGAAGGTCATCACGACGAACGACGATGGCGTGACCGTCCAGCGAAACTGCGATACGAGCTGGTACGGCGACTGTAACCACAATCCATCGGACGACTGCGGTTGTACGGAGAACAGTGTCTGCGGCTGTTACCAGACCGAAGTCCAGTGTTGTCAACTCCTCGACTGCTCTATCACCGGCTACAAGGCCGGAAACTGCGTCACGACGACGAGCGGGTGCTGTATCCACGAAGGCTGTGACTCCTTCTGCTGACGAACTCGGTCGTCAGCGGCGGTCTTTTTTGTGCGAGTTATCGTCGCGTTAGTCGTAATCGCGTCCTGTTCCCGTTGTAGGTGCTGTCTACTCCCGAAACGATGGTTCAATTATAACAGCAAGAGCGTCGAACCGGGGACGATGTTAGAACACCTCCAGCACGGCAAACGACGGCTCGCCGTGGAGATGGAGCGGCTACGGTTACGGCCGGACGCACAACCCAGGGACACGGCCGACACTGTGCGAACACTTCCACCCGAACCCGCGGTCCTCTTCCTCTGTCTCGGAAACATCTGCCGAAGCCCGATGGCCGAGCGCTATCTCCGGGACCGCCTGCAGGAAGCGGAGTACGACTGTTCCGCGGTTCGCTCCGCCGGGTTCATCGAAAAGGAAGGGCGGTCGAGTCCCGACGCCGCCGTGACCGTCGCGTCCGAGTTCGGCGTGGATTTGACCGACCATCGCTCGCAGTGCGTGGACGAGGACCTCCTCCGGGAGAGCGACCTCGTGTTGCTGATGGACGCGTGGAACTACTGGTACCTGAAGCGAAACCACCCCGATTCGCTCGGGAAGGCGTGTTTCGTCAGGTCGTTCGACGCGTCCCCGGAGTACGAAATCGAGGACCCGTACGACGCCGACGAGGACACCTTCCGCCGCGTGTACGGCGAAGTCACGGACGCGGTGGACGCGTTCCTGTCCGCGGTGGAGGACGAATGAGCGTCGTCGTCCCGGCCATCGCGGCGGGCAGCAGCCTCGCGTGCATCCGGTCGCTCGGCCGCAAGCGGATTCCGGTCATCGGGGCGGGCGAATCCCCCGACTCCCCCGCGTTCGCGTCGAAATACGTCACCGAGCGCGCCTCCCTCCCCGCGCCGAACGAAGACCTCGACGGCTACCGGGACGGCCTGCTCTCGCTCGCCGAGCGCCCGGACGTGGAGACCATCGTCCCGCTCCGGGAACCCGAGAGTTACGTCCTCTCCGAGAACCGGGCGGCGTTCGCCGAACACGTCGCAACGCCGTGGCCCGACGCCGAGACGATGGCGTCCGCCCGCGACCGAAGTCGGCTGTTCCGACGGGCGGAGGAAGTCGGCGTTCCCACCCCGAAAACGGCCCTGCTCACGGAGTGGGACGACTGGGACGACGAAACGGTCGTCAAATCCCGCTACACGGTGTGCGTGGAGGACGGCAAAACCGCGTACCCCGGCGTGCGCTTCCTCTCCGAGGAACCCGACGCGGACCGCATCGCCGACGAGATGGGACACGTCCCCATCGCACAGGAGTGCATCCCGGACGGGACCGAGTACGGCTTTTTCGCCCTGTTCGACCACGGCGAACCGGTCGTCACGTTCCAGCACCGGCGGATTCGAAGCTACACC
This sequence comes from Haladaptatus sp. T7, assembly GCF_026008575.1. Lineage (NCBI taxonomy): Archaea > Methanobacteriati > Methanobacteriota > Halobacteria > Halobacteriales > Haladaptataceae > Haladaptatus > Haladaptatus sp. T7. The sequence goes on along the minus strand of NZ_BROP01000001.1, from coordinate 726,716 downwards.
TACTCCGGCGGGGCGAGCGTCTTCCGCGAATCCGTGTCGAAGCAGAAGCTCCGCGAGCACGGCGTCCGGCTCCTGTCGGCGCTCGACTGGCACGGCCCGGCCATGGTCGAGTTCCGGCGCGACCCGCGCGACCAGCGGTTCAAACTGCTCGAAGTGAATCCGCGCTTCTGGGGGTCGCTCCAACTCGCGGTGCACGCGGGCGTGGACTTCCCGTACCGCTACTACCAACTGGCGAACGGCGTTCGAAACCCCGACTACGGCTACACGGTCGGCACGGGCAGTCACATCCTCCGGGGGGAACTCGTCTACCTCGTCAGCCTCCTCCGCGACGACTACGAACACGTCGAGCGCCCGTCGGTCCCGCTGGAAGTCGCTCGCGTCCTCCGTTCGCTGCTCACCGACCCCAACTTCGACTACCTCTCGACGGACGACCCGGACCCGTTCCGGCGCGACGTCTCGAATCTCGTCTCGGAGTTCGCGCCGTCGGGGGCGAAGCCGGTTCGACGGGCGGTGTCGGCGGCCCTCGGAAAATAGCTCAGAACTGGTCGAGTCCCGCCTGCTCGCGGGCGGCCAGCGCGTCCTTGCTGGTCTGCCACGACGCCCGGGCACACTCCGGGAGTTCGCCGTGCGCTTCGACGTACTCGCGGAGGAACTCGCGGGTGTTTGGGTCGCTCGGATAGCCGCTGCCGACCCCGCCGTGTTGTTCGGCGAGTCGGGCGACGTGGGCGTCGCGCTCGACCTTGGCGACGATGCTCGCCGCGCCGACGATGGCGTGGGTTTCGTCCGCCCCGTGCTCCGCCTCGACCGTTATCTCGGGACCGACTGCCGCCGCGACACGCCGGGCGAACCGCGATTCGCTGGTGTCACAGGCGTCCACGATGCCCCGCTCGCCGCCGGAGACGATTCGGGAGATGGCCTTCCCGTGGGCCGCGACGGTCAGCGTGTTCATGTCCGTCTCCGGGTCGTCGATTCGCGTCGTCGTGATTTCCGCGACGCCGACCGCGACGGCCTCGTCCGCCCGGAGCGCCGCGGCCAATTCTTCCCGGCGCTCCGGCGAGAGGTTCTTCGAGTCGTCGATGCCGTCCGGCAGGTCGTCGGGGTCGTCGATGGCCACCGCCGCGGCGAACATCGACCCCAACACCGGCCCGCGTCCCGCTTCGTCTACCCCGAACACGCTCGGATGCTCGTCGTCGGGTCACATGGTCGTTACTACTCGGGGTCGGAACGTCGTGAAACGGCCGGACGATGGCGCGGAACGAGCGACAAAAACGCGGTTCGGCTCCCGTTCAGGGCCGATGCGGTCCCGACTGTCGCGGAACGAACGGCTTTCGCGGCTCGACGGAGATGCTGCTGACGGGCAAGCCCTGCTCGTCGAGGACGGCGTGAATCGAGCCGAGAAGCTCCTTGTCAACGTCGTCGGCGTCGATACCGCGGAACCGGAGGCCGACCTGTTTGATGGCGATACGCTTTTCCGAAGAAGGTTCGTTGTCGGACATGCTTCGTAGCTGACGAAGCAAACGGGGTCAGTGCCCTAACACTGGCCTTTCGGCCGATACCCCGATTTGCTTCATCCGACATATCAAACGGTAGGGAGTTAATTCTATTGGTTTGGTGGGTTGCGGATGAAAAGTTCGGTCGCCGGAATCGCAGACGTACGGCGTTACTCCAGCAAGAAATCGTCGTGGTCGAAGGGTTCGTCCTCGCCTTCCACCGCAACGACGTCCAGCGCGGTCACTTCCGCGCCGACGCCGAGCAGACCGGCCAAACTCGGTTCGGTTCGTCCCTCGTCGCCGCTGACGAGTTCCTTGATGTACAGGCCGCCCTGTCCGTGAATCTCGACTTCGCCGTGGCGCTCGTCGTCGAGGTGGCCGTCGATGTCGTACACCTCGCGGACGCGGGTGAGGCTGGCGCGGCGGTGGTCCACCCGGTTCGGGGTGAACTGTTCGACGGTCGCGCCGTCGAGTTCCGCCATCGCCTCCGCGAGGGCCGACTCCGTAACGGGGTCGTCGAACTCGACCTGCGCGCGGTAGGTCTTGCTGGCGTCGAGTTCCTTCACGCGCTCCACCATGTCGTGCGTGGCGAGGCGAAGCCCCTCGACTTCGGCTTTTCCGTCCGCGAACTCGTTGATTTCGCGTTCGAGTTCGTCCGTGTCCGGGTTCCGTCGCCGTGGCTTTTTCACCTCGATGGCGAACGGGCGACCCGTCCCGAGCATCAGCGCGTCCACGTCCTCCCGGCCAGCGCCGTGGAAGATGGCCTCCTTTCCCTCCATCGCGTCGAGGACCGGCGGGGTGGTGAGCTGTTCGACGCTCTCGTCGTAGAGGAAGCCGCTGCCGCCGCAGTAGTCACACGGCTCCTCGCCGCCGCCCTCGGCGAGTTGCTTGCCCGACCCGCCGCACTCCCGGCAGGGCCACTTCGTCTGGGGGATGTCCCGCTCCAGTTTGCGGTAGCGCCCGAAGACGAACGCCGGGTTCACCTGCACGTCCACGTCGCCGCGTTCGAGGTTGAGCAGCGCGAGCACGTCCGGGCGCTCGAAATCGACTTCCGTGTCCGTGAGCCGTCCGACGCGTTTGCCGACCTCGCGGTTGAACTCCGACTTGAACAGTTCGCCCGTGTCCTCGGGAAGGTCGGCCAACTCGCGGAGCAGGCGCTCGTTCTCCTCGACAAGCGGCGGTGCCCGCGTGCCGACTTGGTACGTCTCGAATCCGACGTCTGCAAGCGCCTCGGCGACCTGTTCCGCGTAGTCGTCGTACTCGTCGGTGAGGCCCTCACAGACCCAACACTCCTCGTCGGGGTCCTCGAAATCCTCGTCGTCTTCCAAGGCGACCGCGACCCGGAGGGAGCGCCCCCGTTCGTCGTTCGTCAACCCGAAACTCCGGTCCGCGAACTGCCGACCCAGACAGGCGTCGCACACCGGGTCCTCCGCGATGACCCGCCGCGCCGCCGAAAGTACGTCCATGTCTCACCCGTGGGAGTCACGCGGTAAACCGGTTTCCGATTCGAGCGGGCGGATACCGGACGTCTCGAACCCGACCCGTCGTCGTGTCACATCCCGCCAATACTTCTAGACTGATATAAATCCATCACGATGAACGTTCTCTCAAGGGCAAGAGTGTTGCAAACACATTTGTCAAGGCGTGTACGTTCGGTGTACGAGGAATCGAAGGGGCTATATGCGTGGTGACGCAGTGTGACGATATGCCTTTCGAGCCGCCGTCTGTCTCCGTTATCATTCCTGTCTACAACGACCCACGGGGCATTCGGATGACTCTCGACTCCGTTCTCGACCAGACGTATCCGGAGACGGACTACGAAGTGTTGGCCGTGGACAACGGCTCGACCGACGAGACGCGGGACGTCATCGGGACCTACTGCGAGGAGTATCCCGACCGCGTTCGGCTGTTGGTCGAGGACGAGATACAGGGTCCCGCCGCCGCCCGGAACAAGGGGGTCGCCGAGGCGAACGGCACGATTCTGGGGTTCATCGACGCCGACATGACCGTCGAGGAGACGTGGCTCGAACACGCGGTTCAGTCGATGGAATCCAACGACTGGAGCTACATGGGGTGTAACGTCGAGATATACGTCGAAGAGGACAAGGACACCCTCACCGCGACGTACAACCAGATATTCGGCTTTCCCATCCAGAAGTACATCGAGGAACAGCACTTCTCGGGAACCGGCTGTCTTTTCGTCCGTAGCGAGGTGTTCGACGAGGTGGGGAATTTCGACGACCGACTGTTCTCCGGCGAGGACCAGGAGTTCGGCAACCGGGTGTACGACGCCGGGTTCGACCAGCACTACCAGCCCGCGATAACGATGTATCACCCCGCCCGTTCGTCGCTCCCCGCGCTCCTGAAAAAGCACTTCCGTCACGGCCGCGGCCGAGCGCAGATGCAGCGCTATCACCCCAGTCGGGTACAGAAGCCGAGCGTTCTCAACCCGCGAAACTACCTTCCGCCCCATCCGATTCGATTCTACAAGAACGTCACCGACGTCGCGTCGCTCTCGTGGAGCGACATCATCCTCCTCTTTTTCATCGCGTACATGAAACGCCTCAGCGCCACGGCGGGCTGGGCCTACGAGCACTTCGGCGAAGGCGAATAGAGGTAAGCGGTGTCTCTCACCGAACCCCGGTTTCCCGTCGCTGTCACTACGGATATCCGCGGACCCTACGATTCATCGGACCCGTTCGACCCGCCCGAGCCGTCGCTCTCGTCGTCAGACTCGGTGACCGTCGGTCCGACCGGCTGGCCGTTTGCGGCGTACGTCGGGACCGACTGCGCTTCGAGTCCGACGTATCCGTCCGGACAGAGGTCCATGTCGTTGATGATGAAGGGCTGTCCGATCTCTATCTCCCCCTTCGACCCGTCCATGTAGAGGTCCGTCCGAACCGACTGCTGTGACGTGCTCTCCTTACCGATGTTGTCGACGAAGACGCCGTTGTACACCCAGGTTTCGTTCGCGCTCCAGTTCGGGAACTCGCAGGTCGTGACCGCATTCGGACTCGCCCGCTTCGTTTTCACGTCCGCGACGATGACGAACTGTCCGACGTAGTTGTTCTCGAATAACTTCGATTCGCGCGCGACCATCTGTCGCGTCGTCCTGTTCTGTGCCGTGTCACTGGTCGTTCGTGCCGATACTCCCGTCGATGCGAGGCCCGAACCGACGACCCCGCACGCGGCCGCGAGGTAGCCCCGTCTCGTGTATCGTGATTCCTCTGTCATGGTTTCCTCGAAAACGGCGGCGTAGATACCAAGGGAATCTAACAGGTAAACGCTGGGGCCGACGTGGACCACCCCGACGGTGCGAGCGGGCTGGCATCGGTGCGATTTCCGCCGCCGACGTTCAGAAGCGACTTACGCGCCCCGAAACGAGTGGGAGTATGCGACAGTTCATCGTTCTCGGTCACGACGCCCCGACGACGCCCGACTTCTCGCTGGACGACTTGGCGGGCGCGGCGGGGCGACTCGACGCCCTCTGTCGGTGCGTCAACAGCGCCTTCTTCCTCTCGCACGATTTCCGAAGCGACGTGCGCCTCTTTCTGGTCATGCAGGACGAACTGACGATTCGGTTCGAGGGGAGCGAACTCCGCCGTCTCAACCCGGACGAGCGAAGCACCGCGGCGCTCATCCGCAAAGCGCTGGAGGCGAAATCCGAAGCCATCGGCCACATGGAGGCCGAAAGCACGCCCGGCGTCTTCGTCTCGAAGCGCGACTTCGAGACTATCCTCGACGAGGCGAGTCGGCGGGCGACCGTGGTCGAACTCCACGAGGATGGAACCCCCGTGGTGGACCTCGAACCGCCGGAAGACCCGCTGTTCGTCCTCTCCGACCACGGCGACTTCACCGACGAGGAGGCCGACCTGCTGGCCGAGGCGTCCGACGAGCGGGTTCGACTCGGCCCGGCGCTCCTCCACGGCAATCACGCGATGACGGTTGCTCACAACTACCTCGATACGGACGGCTACACCGAGTATTGACGCCCCCGTTTCGCAACCGTTAAAGGGAGGTGTCTCCATCTTTCAATCGCGGGCCGGTGGGGTAGCCTGGTATCCTTCGGCCTTCGGGTGGCCGTAACCGCGATTCGAATTCGCGCCGGCCCATTCTTATCCCCACACTCAACCCCGACGAGCGGAGCGTTTTGCATGCGCTTACACACGAATTCGCGCTAAACCGTGTTCTACCGTTTCGATGCTCGAATACACACAAATGTCGGTCGCTTCAGCCGCTTGTCGTATGATCCCGGCTTTTTCTCCTCGAACGTCGCCGTCGGTGTGGGTTCGACCAGTTCATCCAGTTGAAAACCGGTTTCGACGAGCGGGTTGATGACCTCCGAGAACGGTCGGTGGTAGAACGGGACGTCGATGACCGTACCGGAGGCTGTCCACGTCATTCGCTCTCGTTCGGTTTCGAAGTAGTTCACGTCGTACGCGAGGTAGTCGTCGAGTGGATGATGGGCCGAAAACGCGAGGAACCCTCCCGGTCGGAGGAGACGGGAAAACTCCGTGAACGGTTGCCGCCAGTCCTCCACGTAATGGAGAGAAAGACCACTGACGATACCGTCGAACGTACCGTCGTCCGCGATGTCGAGAGGCCTCTCCAAATCGGCTTGGTGGACGGTCGCTCGGTCGCCGACTCGTTCTCTCGTTTGTTCGACCATGTTTTCGCTCGTATCGACGGCAACGACGTCCGCTCCGTTGTCGAGCAACCACTCCGTGTATCGACCGCAGCCACATCCCGCATCGAGGATTCGTTTTCCGTTCACCTCCGGAACGAGGTTTACCATCGCGGGGAATTCCAAATCCGTGCAGTATGGGTCGTCTTCGTGTTCCAGATACGCCTCCGCCAGTTCGTCGTATGCGTCCTCCGCGATGGGTTTCTCGTCGGATGGCATGGACACGATCGTTCGTTGTTTCTCACAGTAACTGTTCTGATTTATATTCGTTCGTGTTCACAGGTCGTCGAACGATACCGACGAGCGGGGCGGTTCGAACCACCGAGTCACCACGGTTAACCCTGCTCCATTCCTAACCCTACCAACATGACCGAGGGAATCGACTTCGAGGTCGCCGAAACCGAGGACATCGCCGGACAGCGGGACGAAGTTGTCGCGGCGGTCACGGACCACGCGGGGACCATCGCGCGCGAACTCGCGCTGTTACAGGGCGGTGATTACGGACAGGAGACGTTCAACACGAACGCCGGGGAGTGGACGCTCAAGTACGAGGCCGGGAACATCCAGTACCTTCGCTTCGAGGGGAAGGCGGGCGGCGAGACGTACGTCGTCTCCGCCAAGCAACCGCCGGACCCGGACGACCTCGCGGCGGCGATGCGGGATTACGACGCGTTCGTCGCGGCGTACAACGCACACGTCGAATCGAAGGAGGGCGTTCTGGACGACGTATCGACGGACTTCCCGGCGGTCGAATCGACCGATACCGTCGTCTCCGAGCGAAACCGCGTCGTCGGCCGGATTCGGGAGGTGTCGGACGTGATGGCGGGCGAACTGCACCGCTACGATGGGGTCGATTACGGCACGTTCACGGCCAGGGTCAACGGCAAGCGCTGGGAGCTGAAACGCGAGGAGAGCAGGGCGTCCTACCTCCGCGTCGGCGGACAGGGCGGCACGTACCTCGTCTCGCAGTACGAACCGCCGTCAGCGCCCGACGTGCGCGAACTCGCCGACGACTTCCGCGGGTTCGTCGAGGCGTTCAACGACTACGTGGACGAACTGGAAGCCGACCTCTCGAACGTCTCCCTCTAACGGTTCTCGCAACGCTTCTTTTTAATCCGCTTCCCCAACGCACAAATCCGTCGCCGGTGAGTATCGACTATGACCTCCGAAAAAGTGGCAATCGTGACCGCCGCCGGGCGCGGCATCGGCGAAGCGTGCGCACGACGACTCGCCGACGACGGGTACACGCCTGTCCTGCTCTCGAAATCGGGTGCCGCGGTCGACGTCGCCGAGGACCTCGGCGGCGTCGGGTTCGAAGGCTCCGTGACGGACACCGACGACCTCGCCGCGCTGGTCGAGGCGGCGACGGAGCGATACGGACGCATCGACGCGCTCGTGAACAACACCGGCCACCCCGCGACGGGCGACCTGCTCGACATCTCCGACGAGGAGTGGCACGCCGGACTCGACCTCGTGCTCCTGAACGCGGTTCGAACCGCGAGGCTCGTCACGCCGGTCATGCAGGAGCGAGGGCAGGGTTCCATCGTCAACATCTCCACCTTCTCGGCGTTCGAACCGAGCCACGAGTTCCCGGTCTCTTCCGTCCTCCGCGCCGGACTCGGCAGTTTCACGAAACTGTACGCCGACCGCTACGCCGCGGACGGTATCCGCATGAACGCGGTGCTCCCCGGCTTCGTGGACAGCTACGAAGTGGACGACGAGACGCGGGCGGAGATTCCGATGGACCGCCCCGCGGCCACGTCGGAAATCGCGGATACCGTCGCCTATCTCGTCTCGCCGTCGGCGAGCTACGTCACCGGGCAGAACATCCGCGTCGATGGCGGGTTGACGGATTCGGTCTGAGTTCGATTCGTTTCTGCTTCCGACAGCGACCCGTTTTACTCGCTTTCGTTGCCGCTCTCTCCGCTGCTCGTTCCGCTCGCTTCGCTCTCTCCCGTTCCTGCACCGCTCGTTCTACTTCCACTCCCGCTCGTCCCTCCTCCGCTCTCGCTCGACGTTCCACTCCCAGTGTCCGTCGCTTCGGCTGGGGTGTCGTTCGCCGTGCTCTCCTCCGGCGTGCTCGGTTCTCGTGACGTACGGGGTGCACCGTCGGTCGTCTCTCCCCGGTGCGCTGTCGTCGGTTCGGACGTCTGCCCGCTGGTCTCCGGTTCCCGCGTCGTTCTCCCCTGTGTTTCGGTCTCGGTCGTCTGACTCGTCGTTTCCGTCGTCTCGGTCGTTTCCGTCGTCGGACGAATCTTCCGGTTGCACGCTTCCGTGTTCGGGTTGCGCTTCGATATCGTCGGCTCGGCGCTCCCCGACTCGTAGGCGGCGATGGTGACGATGACGAACCCGGATTCCCCGATGTCGCCGACGTTCGACCTGTCGATTTGCGTCCGGCCGCTCACCGGACCGATTTCGTTGTACGAGGTGGCGAACCCGCCCGGCCCGTACCACGACGTATCGATAGTCACCCGTTCGAAGTCGCCCGTCACTACCGCCCGTTCGCAACCGAGGAATTCGATGCGCTTCGACGATTTTCCGTTCTTGTCGTCCATTTCGTTACCTCCCGTCTCGTCGCCGGTCCCGTTGTTTTCTCCACCGAGTTCGTCCGGGTTCACTCGCCGCCCGTTGAGGTAGACGGTCGCGTCGCCGTCGATTTCGAACGCGGTGATGTCGCCGGAGAATCGATAGGCGTCGCCACCCCCCGCGACCGCTCCACGGGCGCGGTTCCCGGACAGTTCGTCCTCCGCATCGACGGTGACGTAGCGGTCGGCGATGGGCGCGCCGTCGCTCCGCCCGCTCTTCCGTAGCCGACCGCTCACGGAGAACTGGTAGCGAACGGCGTTGCCCGGAGCCCCGCCGAAGATGACGAGGTGATTCGGCAGTTTCCCGTTCGGTGCTCCCGTCTCCCGACACCACGGTCCCGCGTACGGATTGTCCGCGGTGAACGTCGCCGGTTGCCCCGGCGTCTCCAGTTTCCGGGTGTCGAGGCTCACCGAGTCGATGGCGAACGGATAGGAGTCGTGTGCCGCCGCCGGATGCAGGACGGTGGTTCCGCTGATTGGACCCGGGAACAACCAGTTCGTGCCGAGTCCCGCCTCGTCCCAGAAGCTGGTGTGCATCCGAACCCCCCGGAACGTCCCGGTCACCCGCGCGGTGTTGCAGTCCAAAAACTCGACGGGCGTCTTGGCGGCGGGCGCATCGCCGAGTTCGTCCGGCCGAACCCGCCGACCGTCGAGATAAACCGAGACATCGTTCCGCCGGGCGGCCGAGAGGGAGACTCGAAATCGGGTGATGCGCCCGGTGAAGCGATACGCGTCGCCGCCGCCCGCGACGGCACCGCTGGCGTGCTGTCCCCGATTCGAGATGTCGTCCTCCCGGTCGACGGTGACGTACCGGTCGGCGATGGGTGCACCGCCGCTCCGCCCGCTCTTTTGTAGCCGACCGCTCACCGTGAGTCCGTATTCGATGACGTCGTTCGGACTCCCCCCGAAAATGACGATGTGGCTGATAGTTCCGTTTTGGTTCCCGTCCATTCCCGCCGCTTCGGCCGAGGATGTCGTCCGAACCGTTCCCGCCGTCCCGACCACTCCGGCCGTCGCCGCGAGTACCCCACGTCTGCTGACCCGCTCGAAATTCATGAATCCCCGAAAGAATTCGACGCCGAATCGAATAAAACACGACAACCGTTCTCTTCGGGATACGACGGCAACGACGGCTTAACGAGCGACCATCATGAAACCACAGTGAACTTTACAATATGTTGACGTTCGAAAACCGAAGTGCCTTTGCCGTCGCTCGAAACAACTCCGGTATGGCTCCCCAGAACGACTCCCTCGCGTGGGAGACGCTCGAATCAGGCGTCGCTTACTCGTGTCCGGGATTCGATGTCCGTAACGAAGACGTTCGACTGCCGGACGGCACCGAAACCGACTTCGACTACATCACGGAACCGGAGAGCGTGGTCGTCCTCCCCTTCACCGAAGACGGCGATGTCGTCATCATCGAGGAGTGGCGACAGGCGGTGTCGCGGGTTTCGCGGGGACTGCCGGTCGGCGGCGTCGAACCGGCCGACGACGATCTCGCGGCCGCGGCCCGGCGCGAACTCGTCGAGGAGACTGGCTACGAGGCGGCGCGGGTCAGCCACCTCACGACGGTCGAACCGGCGAACGGGTTCGCGGACAGCGTGCATCACTACTTCGTCGCGTACGACTGCGTGCCGACGGGCGAGCAGGAGTTGGACCACAACGAGACCATCCGACCAACGACGACGACCTTCGACGGCCTCCGCGAGGAAATCGCCGACGACGGCGTGTACGACGGTCGGACCGTGCTCGGCGTGCTCTACTACGAACTGCTCGGCGAATAGGGGCGCTGACACGAGCGGAGGGTTGAACAGGGAGGGCGCGGAACGAAACGGTATGTACAGCGTCGTGGGGTGTAACGGCTGTAGCAACCTGTGGATCGTCGACGGACGGCCCGAAACGACGCAGTGTCCGCGCTGTGGGAAACGCCGAACGTTCAAGAAGCTGAAGAAATTCGTCGAGACGGACGACGAGGATCACGCCCGCGAGATGCGCGCGTCCATGCTCGCCAACCGACAGGGCCACGGCGAGGCGTTCGCCGAACTCGACTCGTTCGCGGAGATGGATTCGCAAGCCGATTCGGCCGGAATGGACGACGAGGAGTTCCTCGACCGCTCCGGGGTCGATACCGAGGCGGTCAGCGCGGCCGCGAACCGCGATTCGAGCCAGAGCGCCAGCAAAAGCAAAAAACAGGTGGTTCTGGACGCGCTCGCAACCCTCGACAGGCCGACCGAAGCGGAAGTGGTCGGATACGCGGACGAGCGCGGGGTTTCGAGCGACTACGTGGAACGGGCACTCGACAAACTCGCTCGGCGCGGCGAGGTCAGCGAGAGTCGAGGACGCTACCGTCGCGTTTGAACCCACGGCCGATTTCGGGTCCGAAAGTCGGGGGGACGGTCCCGACTCAGGGGAGCGCACCGTTCAGCGCCTTCCAGACGGCGACGAGCAACGTGACGACGGTGAGCAACAGCTTCAGAAACTGGAGGACGTAATACGCTTGGGATTCCGTTATCGGTGCGTCCCCGTCGGAGGGTGATGTTGCCATCGGGAGTCACCATTGGGTGGCACGCCGCGGGGGGCGTCCCCGCGAGTGCCAACAAATAGTCGTCGTCCAGCATAATAAGTTTCCTACAAAAACAGTTTGGTCTTATGGACGAAATCGACACACCGATTTACAGCCGAGGACGGTTTACCGCCCCAGTTCCTCGTGCGCGCTGGAGAGGTGCCGGGACGCGAGGGCGGCGAGGAGGGAGAGTTCGCCCGCCAGCGCGCCGACCGTGATTATCTCCGCGAGCGCGTCGGCGTTGCTCCCGGCGGGGTCGCCGCCGCCGCGGAGTCCCAGCACGTCGAGCGCTTCCGCTTGCGTGGGCAGCTTCGTGCCGCCGCCGACGGTGCCGACTTCGAGGCTGGCGATGCTGACGCTGGCGTACAGTTCGTCTTCGCGGGCTTCGACGGTCGTGATGGCGTTGCTCCCCTCGACCACTTGCGCGGCGTCCTGGCCGGTCGCGAGGAAGGCGGCGGCGACGACGTTCGCCGCGTGGGCGTTGAACCCGAGTGCCCCGGCCTTCGCGCTGCCGACGAGGTTCTTTCGCGTGTTCGCCTCCTCGATGGCTTCCGGCGTCGTGTGGAGACGTTCCTCGACGACCTCGCGCGGAATCTTCACGTCGGCTGTGACGCTCCGGCCGCGGCCCTCGACCGCGTTGATGGCGGCCGGTTTCTTGTCGGAACAGAGGTTCCCCGACAGCGCGACGAGACTCGCGGGCGTCTCTTCCTCCACGAGCGAGGCCGCTTCGCGGGTGGCGATGGTCGCCATGTTCATCCCCATCGCGTCCTTGGTGTCGTAGACGAACCGCAGGAACACGGAGTCGCCGACGACGTAGGTCGTCACGTCCAGCAGTTCCCCGTGGTTGGTCGTGGATTCGGCGGTCTCGGCGAGCGCGTCACGGTTGTCTCGAACCCAGTTCACGACCTCCTCGGCCTCCGTGATTCCCTGCACGCGGAAGACGGGTGCGCGGGTCATCCCCTGTTTCGTCACCCGTACGTCCGCCCCACCCGCGGAATCGATGACGGAACAGCCACGGTTGACGCTGGCGAGGAGCGCCCCCTCCGTCGTGGCGAGCGGGAGGTAGTACTCGCCGTCGGCCGACCCGCCGCTGACGGCGACCGGCCCGGCCACGCCGAGCGGAACCTGAATGGTCCCGACCATGTTCTCGATGGCAGTCTCGGCGTCCTCGGCCGGGAAGGCGTACTGCCCGACGGTATCGAGCGTCGCATCCGTTTCCGATTCGAGGAGTTTCCGGCGCGCCGCCGCCGCCGTATCGTGGTCCGCGTGGTCTTCGAGTTCGTATAGGCGCAGGTCGCCCGCCAGTACCTGCTCTGCGAGGTCGTCTGCATCGGTCATGATTCGCCGGTTGTCGTCCCAACCCCTAACAGTTGCCCATTCGGTCGGGGCGGCCGCCGCCAGTCACCTGGCTCCCGAGCGTCCCCGAAAACTGGCCAGCAACCATTTTATTCGTCGTGGATGTTCTGTCCATATGGAAATCAGACCGGCGACGGTAGACGACGTGGACGACATCCGTCGTATCGTTCGTTCGGCGTGGGACCACACCTACGGCTTCCTCTCCGAACGGGAACAGGAGGTCGCGTTCGAAGAGTGGTACGGTTCCGACAGACTCGAAACGCAACTCAACGACGACGATGCGATATTCCTCGTTTCCGCCGCGGATAGTGAACCGGTCGGGTTCGCGTACGCCACCACCGACATCGACCCCGAACGCGTCGGAGAGAGTGAGATACGGAGCATCTACGTTGACCCCGACGAGTGGCGGACGGGCGTGGGAAGCGACCTCCTCACCGCGATAGAGGACGGCGTGAGCGACCGCGGGTTCACGCAGTTGTCGGCCCCCATCTTCACCGAGAACGAACGCGGACGCGCGTTCTTCGAGGCCAACGGGTTCGAACGAATCGAGGAGCGCGTCGTCGACCTGTTCACCGGCGGCACGTACGATGCAATCGTCTACTACCACCAGTTCTCGAAGTGACGAAAGCGAGTCGCTTCGGGTTCCCCCGGCGAACTCGTAGCGGCGAGAGGCTTAACACCCATCCACCCGTAGCGAAACCGTGCACAGGTCGCGTCTCTTGCTCGGCATTGCCGCCATCTTCGCCGGGATTACCGTTTCGATGGTTTCGTTGGGATTCGCGTACAACCTGGTTCTCGTCATCTTCGCCGTCCCGTTCGCCATCACGACCGGCATCCTCTGGTATCACGCTACGGGGCGACTCGCCAAGAAGGTCGAGCGGGAGGCGTACCGAGAATCGAGCCGCGGCTTCGGACCGTCTCCGGGTGCGGCACGCGAGCAGGCGCGACGGCAAGCGAGCGAGCGAGGGCGCTGGCAAGCCGCGGGACGACAGGAAGCGACCGGACAGGGCCGCGGACGAACCGGCGGTCGAGCGGCAGGCGGGCGCACTACCGTCAATGGGTCGTCCGGTCCGAGTCCGACGGAAGCCTACCGAATCCTCGGCGTCGATGCGGACGCCGACGAGGATGCGGTCCGGCAGGCGTACCGCGAGAAGGTAAAGCGCGTCCATCCCGACCGGGCGGACGGGAACGAGGAGGCGTTCAAGCGTGTCAACCGGGCGTACGAACGGGTTCGGAACGACCGCTGATTATCAGCCGCGGTACTGACGGACGAATTTATTACGGATGGTTCATAACACATCTCGTACTAAACCATGCCGACACTAACGCCACCGGCCATCAGGTCCCAGATGTGCCGGAATCTCGAACCTCACACCGAGAGGCCCATGTTCTGTCGTGAGGTTGTCAGCTGATGCGGGTCTCCAGAGCCGTTTCGCTGCTGGCCGTCACGGTCCTCCTCTGTTCGCTCGCCGTCGGTCCCATTTTGTCCGTCGGTGCGAGTAGCCAGAGCGCCAACTTCTCGTCGGATACGCCCTCGGACAATCGGGGAGATGTAATTCCGATAACCGTTCACGCCTCCAAATCGGCGACCGTCAACATCTGGTCGCCGGGACACGGATTTTGGGTCCAAGTCAACGTGACCGGGGGGACCACAACGCTCGACCTCAATACCTACCGGGCCGACGACCCGACCGAAGTCGTCTCGCTCGAAAAGGGTGGTATCAAGGGGTCACCGAAGGTCGCTCCGGCAGCGGGTCCGCTGCAACCCGGCGTCTACAACATGAACGTCACGGTAAACGGCGTCACGCAGGATATCAGTTCGTTCACGGTGGAAAAGCGTTCGACCGGGAACATGCGCACGTTCGTCCTTCCGGCGGCGACCGACGTCTCGACGTTCGAAACCCCGAAAGAACTGTCCAAAGCGGCGTCACCGGCGGAAAACGGGACGGTCGCGGAGGGCGACAAACTCGTGCTCGCGCTCAACGCGTCCGGCCTGTCTGGATTCCTGAAAAAGTCGATGCTCGACGGAAGCGATGAGAACGTCAGCATCCGTTTCCGTGAAACGAACGCCGAGCGGAACACCGTCCCGAACGAGTTCGACGGCGATACGGCGACGCGGTTGGTGATGGACGACGAGAACGACGTGCTCTATTTGGTCGTCGATACCGACGACCACGGAATCGAGGCGGGGGACAGGTACGAAGCGACGTTCGAAATCGGCGAGGAAAACGCGTTAGTTTCCAAACCGGAGCGAGCGACCACGAACGTCTCCGTCGAGAAACGCCGCGTCTCGCTCGATTACTCCGGTGACGTGCTTATCGTCGGGAAACATCCCACGATTGGTGGAACGACCAATCTCGCGCCGGGAACGACGGTCAACGTGACCGCGTACAAGGAGGGGTCCGGGTCGTTCTTCCAGCCGAAGACGCCGACGGTGACACAAGACCGGACGTTCGGTGCGACGTTCGATTTCGGCGGCGTCGAGCCGGGTACGTCGTTCTACGTCGAACTCCGCGACCAAGACACGACCGTTCCCGCCGTCGTCGCGTCGGCCCAGCCGCCGACGACAACGACGACCACGACGACCACGACGACGACCACCACTAACACGACCACAACGACCACCACTAACACGACCACCACGACCACAACGACGGCGACGAACGCGACGACGACCACGACGATGTCGCTTCCCTCCGTCGTGACAGAGCAGACCATCACCGCACAGTCGGTGTCCGAGGGCGGGCTGCCGGGATTCGGCGTTCCCGTCGCGCTCGTCGCGCTCGTGGCGACGGCCGTCCTCGTCCTCCGACGGGGCCGATAGACGTGTCCGATAATATTTATACGATGACTGAGCATACCTGCAGTAACCGGGAGCCCCGCTTCAGACCATGATACGACACATACCCGAGTCCGAATTTCCGGAGTTCGTCGCCGCCCTCTGGGGGAAACAGGGTTGGCAGACGACGGTGACGGAGAAATCCGGAAAGTCGTTCGTCGCCCTCCAACGCGACGGCGCGGAAGGGCTCATCTGGACCAAGCCGGGAACGGGGAACGCCGTTAGCGGACAGGAACTCCAGCAGTTCGTGGGAATCTGCAAGAAGTTCGGCGTCAACGAAGGTGCCGTGGTGACGCCGGGCACGTTCAGCGAGGACGCCGAGAAGCTCGGCTCACAGGCTGGCGTGCAGTTGGTGGACGGCGAGAAACTCCGGACCATCGTCGAGGCGCGCGAGCTCCACGACCTCGTGGAACGGTTCGCCGACGGCGGGGGCGACGAACCGGACTCCGACGAAGACGGCTTTTCCCTCCCGATTTCGATTCCGGAATCCGTTCCGCTCCCCGACGAGGTTCCCCGGAAAGCGGTGACCGTCGTCTTCGTCGCCATCCTCGCCATCGTGGCCGCGACGGTCGTCGCGCCGATGATCCTCGGCACCGGCGGTACGGTGCAGACGAACGGCGGATGGAACGTTACCGCGAACTCCACAGCCCCGACCGACGCGACAGGAGCGCTCGACGTGCGATGGAACGCGAAACGAGTCTCGAAGCTGAACCCGGAAAGCGGCGACGACGGTGTGTACAAGCCGGATGACGGTGAGGAGTTTCTGCTCGTTTCGATGAACGTCACGAACGCCGGGAGCGATTCGCTGGGTCTCAGACCACAGGCGTTCGCGCTCCGGTCGAACGGCACGCTTCACGGCCATCAGCCGCTCAAGAACGCGACCGGCTTTCAGCCGAGCGTCCTCGACGGCGGCGAATCGACGTCCGTGTGGCTCGTCTTCTCCATCGACGCCGACGCGCCGAACGCGACCATCGTTACGACGGGGCGGCTCCGACGTGACCACGTTCGAACCGAGTTCAGCCACGACGAGACGCTGACCGTCGAGACATAAATATAACTCCCGAGCGCATCGTATCGATTCGGTGCGAACCGGCCTGTAACGCGGGTAACCCTTTTGGCCTATCGTCCCTAATTCGCGCCCATGAGCGCCGACCGCGCCGCCTTACAGCGCGCTCTCGACCGGGGAGAGCAGGAGGGCGGCAGCGTGGAGTTCAAGGAACGACTCACGAGGGAAATCCACCTCGCCCACGGGCGGATGGAAAGTCTGGCCGCGCAACTACGACACCGCGTCCTTTCGGGCGACGGCGTGGCGACGTACGTCGTCGGAGTGACCGACGACGGCGGCTTGGCGGGTATCGACCCGGACGCCTTTTCCGAATCGATGGACGTGCTGTCGCTGCTCGCCGAGGAAGCGGGTGCGCACATCGAAGACGTACAGACGTGGGGTATCGACGAAAGCGAGACCAGCATTCGCGCTTCGACGCGGAACGGGAGCGGCGGGCTGGTCGGTGTCGCAACCATTCGGGAAGGGGCCGTCCTCGACATCGACAGCGAACACATCGTCGTCGGGACGGCGGGCCACGTGGACCACGGCAAGAGCACGCTGGTCGGTAGCCTCGTCACCGGGCAAGCGGACGACGGCGAAGGCGGAACGCGCGGCTATCTCGACGTCCAACCGCACGAAGTACAGCGCGGTCTCAGCGCCGACCTCTCCTACGCTGTGTACGGCTTCGACGACGATGACGGACCGGTTCGCATGGACAACCCGCATCGAAAGTCCGACCGTGCGCGGGTGGTCGAGGAGAGCGACCGCCTCGTCTCCTTCGTGGACACCGTGGGACACGAACCGTGGCTTCGAACCACGATTCGCGGCCTCGTCGGGCAGAAACTCGACTACGGCCTGTTGACAGTCGCGGCCGACGACGGCCCGACGAAGACGACGCGCGAACACCTCGGAATCCTGTTGGCGACCGAACTCCCGACCATCGTCGCCATCACGAAGACCGATGCAGTGAGCGAGGAGCGGGCCACGGAGGTCGAACGCGAAGTCGAACAGCTCCTCCGTGAGGTCGGCAAGGTACCGCTTCGCGTCGAACGCCACGGCGTCGACGTGGCAATCGAGGAAGTGGACGAGAACGTCGTCCCGATTCTGCTGACCAGCGCGGTCACGATGGACGGCCTCGACACGCTCGATACGATGTTCGAGCGGTTGCCGAAGACGACGGCCGACAGCGGCGAGTTCACGATGTACATCGACCGGAGCTACAGCGTGACCGGCGTCGGCGCGGTTGCCAGCGGCACCATCAACTCCGGGTCGGTCGAGGCTGGCGACGAACTACTCCTCGGCCCCATGTCGGACGGGCAGTTCAGGACCGTCGAAGTCCGTTCCATCGAGATGCACTATCACCGCGTGGACGAGGCCAAGGCGGGCCGAATCGTCGGCATCGCGCTGAAAGGAGTTCGAGAACCTGAAATCGAACGCGGGATGGTCCTGCTCCCGGCGGATTCCGACCCGGAACCCGTCCGCGAGTTCGAAGCCGAGGTGATGGTGCTCAACCATCCCACCCGAATCGGGACGGGCTACGAACCCGTCGTCCACCTCGAAACCATCAGCGAAACCGCCGTCTTCGAACCCGAGGGCGGCCACCTCTTGCCCGGAGATAAAGGCACGACGCGAGTCAGATTCAAGTTCCGCCCCTATCTCCTCGAGGAAGGCCAGCGGTTCGTCTTCCGCGAAGGACAGAGCAAGGGCGTCGGCACCGTGACCGACGTGAATCCGGGAAAGTAGGCTGTTTCGAATTCCCGGCGAAATCTACGGTGTCCGCCACGGGTGTTCCCCGAGCGGATGCAGCGTCTCGAACGCGAAATCCGGGGTCGGTTCCGGAGTCTCGTTCCGGTCGGCCGGAACCCACACCGTTCCGATTCCCGCCGATTTCGCGCCGGGAACGTCGGTCTCGAGCGAGTTACCGACGTGCAGGGTACGCTCGGATGTCGAGTCAAGTTCGGAGAGCGCGCGTTCGAACGGTTCGGGGTTCGGTTTCGCAGGCGTGTCGTGACCCGCAAACACGACCGTCTCTACGTACTGCCGGATACCAAGTGCGGCCATTTTCGTCCGTTGCATTTCGGGTGCCCCGTTCGTGACGATTCCCAGTGTGTACTCCCCAGTGAACGCTTCGAGCGTCTCCGAAGCCCCCGGTAGGTACCGTACCCGAGAGTGGTCCCGAACGTCGGCGAACGCGGTTGCGACCGCCCGTCCCGTTTCCTCGTCGTACCCCTCGTCTCGCGCAATCGCCGCGAAACAGTCGGCCCGCTGTTCATTGACGCTCAGTCCCGCTTGGAGAAACTCGTCGTAACGGTCGTGATACTCGGGAATATCGAAAAACGGGTCGATGCCAACACTATCGAACGACGCCGCGAGTACGTCCTCCGAGCGCTGTTCGTACTCCAACAGCGTGTCGTCCAAATCGAAGAGCAACGTGTCGATGGTCACTTTCCACTCTACGTATCGAGCGGGTAAAAGCGAACGTCTCGCGTACGCTTTCGACCCCGTGTTAGCAGGGTTACGAAATCGGTTCCTCGTGTTCCCGGCGCGAGAGACCCATCGACACCTGCTCTCCGCTCACCACTTCGGGGATTATCACCTCGTCGGCACCGGCCTGCCGAGCGAGGGCTTCGTACGTCTCGTCTCCGGCGCGGACGATGAGGTTCACCCCCGGTTCGAGTTGGATCGTGGCGATGATTATCTGGATGTTGACGTTGGAGTCGTCTATCGCGCCGACGACCGTCTCCGCTCGCTCGACGCCCGCCTCGGCGAGCACGGTTTCGCGCCGCGCATCGCCGTTGACCACCGAAAATCCGTCGTCGGTGGCCCGTTGACATCCCGTCTCCTTCGTTTCTATCACCACCACGTCGCGGTCCGCGTCGAGTCGGGCGGCGATGGTCTTTCCGAACGTTCCGTACCCACAGATGACGATGTGGTCTTCCAAGCGGTCGATTTCGCGTTGCATTTGCATGTGTCGTAGTTCCTCGTGTATCTGCCCGCCGAACGTCGCCGAAACGACCGTCTCGCCTATCCAGAGGCCGACGACGACGAGTCCCGAAAGGACGACGATGGCGTAGGATTTGACGAGGGTTTCCGGCCCCTCGTGCGTCTGAAAGTGAAGTTCGATGCTCGTGGGGTCCAACAACCAGAACAGCGCGTCCACGACGCCGACGCCGTGAACCATACTGAACCCCGCCACGCCCGCCACGACGAGAAACGCGAACGCCGCGACCGGTCGCAACAGTCGGCGCAACAGCGTTCTGTGAACGAACGCGCCGAGCGGAATGGACGTGGCCTTCATGACGCGTCGCCGGTGCTCTCGGGCGGACGCCCGACGGAATCCCCGGATTCGCCGGGCCGTCCTCCATCCGTGGCGGATTCGGCAGCGGGGACGGTCGTACCGATCTGGCCCAGTTTAATTCCAAATATGGATACTCTTGCCCAACTCTTCGGGACATTCGAACACTTATTCACGGTTTAGTTAGATGTATCGGATACATATAACGCTATTCGAAATAGTATTTGTATTCTATAACTGCGGTTAAACTGTATAATGTCGAACTCCTCGTTCGCCCCGTGATTTTATATACTAAATCGGGACCAATCCACGACATGACATACCTTCGTGACGCGGCGGCCGGACTCGCCGACGAAATCGTCGCGCCGGACGACGTTCTCGGTGTTCTGCTCCACGGTTCGGTCGCGCTCGGGCACGCGGACGACCACTCGGACGTCGAACTCCGCGTCGTCGCCACGCCGGACGCGGTTGCCGCCCGCGATAGCACCGGAGAAACGCGCCAACACGACGGCGTGTTCGTCGAACTCGACTGGACGACCCTCGACCGTATCGAAGCCGACCTCGCCGATTGGGACGACGACACCGCGCTGTACGTTCACGCGAACGCGGACGTGCTCGCCGACCCGACCGGTGTCGTGACCGACCTGCTCGGCCGATACGACGACTATCCGGCGACGGTGCGCGAGGAAAAGTGTTTCAGCTACTGGTATCACGCGACCGGCAACGCACCGTTGGATTCCGGATTGGCGTTCCGACGCGACGACCCACTGACGGCGGAACTGTCCCTCCGTCGGGCGGTCGAGGGGTACATGGCGCTCCCCTTCCTGCTCGACGGTCGATTCGTGCCCTACCGGAAGTGGCGACGCGCGGAACTTTCGACCCTCTCGTGGACGCCGACGGCGTTCGAATCTAGGCTCGAAACGGTCGTTCTGGGGGACGACGCGGAGGAAAAGCAAGCGGTGGTCTCGAAGCTCATGACCGACTTCGAACGTCGGTTACTCGATTTCGGCCTGTCGGAACGCCGCGTGCTGAAACCGTATCTGTTCGAACCGGAGTACGACCCCGTATGAGGACGACATCTGTCTCGCTCTCCGTCACGTCCGTCGATAGCCGTCCTCCGACCGCTCCGCGAGGCCCAACAGCACCGCCCACTCCAGCATGTTTCCGACGCGTTCGCGCCACACGTCCTCCACCCGCGTCGGGTCCTTGTACCGCTCCCACGTGGGAATCTCGTCGCTGAACCGCTCGAAGACGGCTTCGGATTCGAGCCACTCGTCCTCGGGAAGGACGTCGAGAACGGTCGAGACGCCGTACACGCGGGTTTGGAGTGCTTCGGCGAGCGCTTCCTCGTCCGGGTCGCGTCGAATACGGACGAATCCGCTGTCGGTCTCCTTTGCCAGTTCGAGCGCGCGCAAGAACGTGAGCCACGTTCGCGCGACGTCCCGGCTCTGGAACCCGATACGTCGCATCAACCGGGCACAGCAGTCGTCTTCCGTGCCGGGAATCAGCGGAACCGCACGCTGGACGTCGCTCACGAAGTCGAGGCCGTCGGGCGCTTCGGGGATGGGTTTGAACTTCACAGGTCGAAACTGGTCTTCAAGAGGTCGTCGTTCGTCTCCCCGAGGACGTGCGTCGGCCCGTTCACCACGTCCACCGTCACCTGTGCCGGGGCGAAGACGCTCTCCGGGATTTCCTCGAAGTTCCAGTCGGCGTCGTCGAAGAACGTCTCGAACGTCGTGCCGTACTCCTCGCTCGCGCTGGACGGCAGTTCGTCGAAGCGGTCGAACTCCTCGTTCACGGTGAGGTGGACTTTGCCGCCGTAGGCCAGCGCGTCGTTCGTCCGGCCGATGGCCGTCGCCTCGTCGTAACTGACGGGTGCGACCGGGGCGGACCCCATCGCCGACCGGATGTCGAGCGGGTCGTATCCGAGTTCCGTCAGGCGGAAGACGGCGAGTTCGGCGGCCCGCGACGCGACGGTGACGCTTCCCGCCATGCTCCCGGTTGCGAACGTCGGCAGGTAGACCGAGTTTGTTTTCACCTCCGCGAGGTCGGCGACGTGCTCCGCGACCTCCTCCGTCGGGAGCGTGTCGGATTCGACGGCGAGAACGGCGAAGTCGAACGCGTCCGTGTAGCCGACGCGGCGGTATTCGTCCTCTTCGGCGACCAGCGCGCGTGCGGGGCCGCTTCCGAGCCCCTCGAAGTCCTCGACGCCGAGTTCCCAGCCCGCCTTCTGCGAACAGAGCAGGGCGACCGCTGGGTTGTCGGTCGAGAGTTCGACGTGCGGAATCGGTGCACCCGCTACGTCGCCCATCCGGGTCTGTATCGTCGCCAGTCCGGCCGTCTGGAGTTCGGCGAGGAGGAGTCCCGCCTCCATTCCGCCGTTCGCTTCGACGCCGAAGTCGAGGACGGTTGCCTCGTTGTCCAGTTCGTACGCGGCGACGTTCAGTTCGTCCGCGAAGTCGATGGCCTCGTCAACGAGTTCGAGCGCCATCCGGTTGAGACTCTCCATATCACGGGATTGGTGGTCGTCCGGTAAACCGTTCCGGGTTCGGATCCGAATTCAGCGCTCGCGTTTCGCCTCCCGTCCCAGTTCGGCCTCGACGGCTTCGACCTTCTCGCGTGCGCGCTGGTCGCGGGCACGCTTATCGTCTATTTTAAGCACCGTACTCACGCGGTCGCCGTCAACGGCTTCGTGGGCGGCCTGTGCCGCCGCGAACAGTTCGTCCGTCGAATCGGCTTCGATAACGGTGCCCATCGGATTCGTCTCGTAGGAGACGTCGAAGTCGTCCAGCGCGGCCACCGCCTTTGAGACTTCGCTCGCCATGCTTCCCTCGATGACCGGTGCGACCGACAGCAGTGCGATTACCGTCATATGTCACGCGTCGGCTTCGATGCTCCTGTACGTGTGGGTTGCGCACCGAATGTATCCAGTTCCGCGTATTTGACCCGCTCGTTCCGGTCGTTCAGTCTTCGGACGGTACTTCCTTCCGACCCGACACCCGATTGGGAACGAGGCGGAACTGGTAGAACTCCACCTCCGAGGGCGGCTGTTCGAAGATATCCACGAGCGGAATCTTCACGCCCCACATTTGCTGGACAGCGGCCGAATCGTACGGCAAGTCGGCCACCTCTTCGAGTCGGCCGGTCGCGACGACGCTTCGATACCCCTCGTCCGTCTCCTCGTACGTGACGAACGACATGGGTCGGTCGATCCAATCCGTCTTTTCGCTGCTCGGCGGCACGGCGAGACGGAAGTAGAAATCGCCCGTCTCCCCGTAGTAGCCGTACGACACCGGCAGTGAGAACGGCGACTTCTCGTCCGCCGTCGAAAACGAAATGACGCCCGTTCCGCCGATTCCGAGGAAGTCGTTCAGCTCTTCGTCCGTCATCTGCACCCACCGAAGCCCCTGCATGCGAATCCGTACGACTCGATGGTAGAAAACGACTCGGCTGGATTTTCGCAGATAAGGTGGATGATGTTGCCCCGTCGCGCCGTGGATAGAATTCGTTCGCGCGAAATGGCAGTCACTTACGGGGTTGCGTCAGTGAAAAGTGGCGCTGGCTGGGATTGTGAACCGGGGCAAGACGGTCCGAGATGCTCACTTCCCTTCGGTCGTTGCGCTTCCGGGCGTGCGACTTGCAGGGTTCAAATCCAGTGCGATTTTTCTCACGGATGACTCGCACCGGAAGACGCTTTGCGTCTTCCGTGCTCTCGTTCGCGTTGCTCACGAGAACTGCCGCTCGTCATCATGAGTTCGAAAAATGCGCTGGCTGGGATTGTGAACGACGTCCAGACGGTCCTGCTCACCGTTCGCGGGCGTGCGTCTGGTCTACATTCAAATCCACAGAACGACTTTCGCACGCAGTCGAGCGAGAGGAACACCTCTCGCTCGACGTATTGTGCTCGGTAAAAGTGCGCTGGCTGGGATTTTGAACCCAGGTTGTGACCATGGCAAGGTCACGTGATACCACTACACTACCAGCGCGTTTCGTTCGTCGCCTGTTGCGACATTACAACCTTGCCACGGGTAGGTATAAATGCGTTACGCAAGCGAGGTGATAGGGTCGTCTCGGTCACACGATTTCGACGCGATAGGTCGTGCTTGACCGTGGGCAACACGATTCGGTGTCGATGCACCGCTTGCGCGACAGCAGTGGCTTGGAGAAGTGAGTCCGGTAAAAGTGCGCTGGCTGGGATTTGAACCCAGGTTGTGACCATGGCAAGGTCACGTGATACCACTACACTACCAGCGCAGGGTTGCTTGTACTTTTCCGTATTCCCGACTACTGTATAAGACTTGCGAGTCGGTGTGCCGTTCGTGTGAAACTCACTCACACACATCTCTTGATTCCGATGATTTGGGGCGTGTGAATACGTCACGCGCCCAAATACGAAGCGGCACTCTTTTAACCGTCACTACGAAAACTTCGCTACAGTCTAGTGATGAGGCGTCGAAGCGTAACGGTATGACCGTCAGCATACTCGTACCATCGTCCCTCGTCCGGGAAGCCGAAGACAAACGCGAGGCAACTCGCAAAATCGGCTACGTCGCCCGCGCGGCGACCGTATTCCGGGCGGACCGCTTGGTCGTCTTCCCCGACGGGGAAGGCGAACGCAAGTGGGGCGCTGGATTCGTCGAAACCATACTGAAGTACGCCGCCACACCGCCCTACCTTCGAAAGGAGGTATTCGGAAGGCGGGACGAATTGGAGTACGCGGGCATCCTACCGCCGCTCCGCGCCACATCACAGACCGGCTCCGAATCGGAGGGTTCGGGGTCGTTAAGACAGGGAATCGTGACCGAGGTCGGACCTGAAGGGCGCGTTCGGGTCAATTGCGGACTGCAACACCCGATCTCACTCGTCGTTCCGTCGCAAATGACGGTCGGCGAGGGAGAACGCGTTACCGTCAGGATCTCTTCGAGAAGACCGGTCCGTGCGAAGCTCGTGGACGCCCCCGTTCCGGGGCTCACAGTGACGCGCATGGACCTCTCGGCGGCCCTCGACCGCGACGATGCTGGCGTCAGAATCGCCACATCGCGTTACGGAGAACCGCTCTCCGTCGGACGGCTTGAAGAAGTCGTCACGCGAACGAACCGCGACGGAATGACCGTCGCGTTCGGTTCGCCGGGTCGAGGACTGCCGGAGATATTCGGGGTCCCCCCCGAAGGTATCTCCGCGGTCGAATCCGGCGTACCAGCCCGGTTCGACCTCTGGCTGAATACGGTTCCGAACCAAGGCAGCGAGGTCATACGAACTGAAGAAGCGATGTTCGCCTCCCTCGCAAGCCTTACCCTCAACATCGAGTGATACGATGCCAGAAACAAGCAGACCACGCAAAGGTTCGCTGGGCTTCGGCCCCCGTAAGCGCGCGACGAGCGAAGTTCCGCGCTTCAACTCGTGGCCCGACAGTGACGGTCAGCCGTCGCTGCAGGGATTCGCGGGTTACAAGGCTGGAATGACCCACGTGGTGATGGTCAACGACGAGGCAAACTCCCCCCGCGAAGGGATGGAGGAGACCGTGCCGGTCACCATCGTCGAAACGCCCCCGATGCGGGCCGTCGCTCTTCGAGCCTACGAAGACACGCCGTACGGGAAGAAACCAATGACGGAAGTGTGGGGTTCGGAGTTCCACGACGAACTCGACCGCACGCTCAACGTTCCGGAGAACCACGACGCCGACGCCGCGGAGGACGAACTCCGCGCGGCCATCGAGGCAGGCGACGTGGCTGACCTCCGGGTCATCACACACACCGTTCCCAGCGACCTCAAGAACGTGCCGAAGAAACGACCGGACGTCATGGAAACGCGAGTCGGCGGCGGCTCCATCTCGGACCGCGCCGATTTCGCCCTCGAACTACTCGAAGACGGCGGGGAACACGACATCACAGACGTGTTCCGCGCGGGCGAGTACCTCGATACCAGTGGCGTCACGAAAGGAAAAGGAACGCAGGGTCCCGTCAAGCGATGGGGCGTCCAGAAGCGGAAGGGCAAACACGCCCGCCAAGGCTGGAGACGCCGCATCGGTAACCTCGGCCCGTGGAATCCGTCGCGCGTTCGCTCGACGGTTCCGCAGCTGGGTCAGACCGGGTACCACCAGCGTACCGAACTCAACAAGCGTCTCATCTCCCTCGGCGACGACGACGAGGCCTCCGTCGATGGTGGCTTCGTCAACTACGGCGAGGTGGATGGTCCGTACGCGCTGATCAAGGGTTCGGTGCCGGGCCCGAACAAGCGCCTCGTGCGCTTCCGCCCTGCCGTTCGACCGACCGACCAACCGCGCCTCGACCCCGAGGTGCGCTACGTAAGTACGGAGTCCAACCAGGGATAATCCATGCAGGCAACAGTACGTGACCTGAACGGCGAGGACGCTGATACGGTCGACCTGCCGGACGTGTTCGACACGACCGTCCGCACCGACCTCATCAAGCGTGCCGTGCTCGCCGCACAGGCAAACCGGAAACAGGACTACGGTACCGACCCCCACGCCGGGATGCGTACGTCCGCCGAGTCGCCGGGAAGTGGCCGCGGTATGGCCCACATCCCGCGAACGAACGGCCGGGCCGCTCGTGTGCCCAGCGCCGTCGGTGGCCGACCCGCACACCCGCCGAAAGCGGAGAAAGACCGCTCCCTCTCCATCAACAAGAAGGAGCGCAAACTCGCAGTCCGCAGCGCCATCGCGGCGACCGCGGACGCGGAACTCGTCGCGGAGCGCGGACACGACTTCGACGAGGAGACGGAACTCCCCCTCGTCGTGAGCGACGACTTCGAAGACCTCGTGAAGACGCAAGAGGTCGTCTCCTTCCTCGAAGCGGTCGGCATCGACGCCGACATCGAACGCGCGGAGGAGAACAAGAAGGTTCGCGCCGGACGCGGGAAGACCCGTGGCCGCAAGTACAAGACGCCGAAGTCGATTCTGTTCGTCACCAGCGAGGAACCGTCGCGCGCAGCGCGGAACCTCGCCGGTGCCGACGTCGCGACGGCGCGTGAGGTCAACGCGGAAGACCTCGCCCCCGGGACGCAGGCAGGACGACTGACCGTCTGGACCGAGAGCGCACTCGAAGAGGTGGCAGACCGATGAGCGTCGTCGAATATCCGTGGGTTACGGAGAAAGCGATGAACGAGATGGACTTCGACAACAAGCTCCAGTTCATCGTCTCGCTCGACGCGACGAAGCCGGAAATCCGCGACGAGATCGAGGACCGCTACGATGTCACCATCGAGAAGATCAACACCCAAGTCACAATGAACGGGAACAAGAAGGCGACCGTCTCGTTGTCGGACGACGACGACGCACAGGACGTCGCCTCCCGAATCGGGGTGTTCTGATAATGGGACGCAGGATTCAGGGACAACGACGTGGCCGCGGTGGACCGACCTTCCGCGCACCGTCGCACCGATACAAGGCAGAACTGAGCCACAAGAACGCCGAAGACAGCGATCTGGTCACGGGAACGGTCGTCGGTATCGAACACGACCCCGCCCGCAGTGCACCGGTCGCGGCCATCGAGTTCGAGGACGGCGAGCAGCGTCTCGTCCTCGCACCCGAAGGCGTCGGCGTCGGAGAGGAAATTCAGGTCGGCGTTTCCGCCGAAATCAAGCCGGGCAACACGCTCCCGCTCGCCGAAATCCCGGAAGGGGTTCCGGTGTGCAACGTCGAGCGCCAGCCCGGAGACGGCGGCAAGTTCGCCCGCGCATCCGGCGTCGGCGCGAACCTCATCACGCACGACCGAGAGGCCGCCATCGTCGAACTCCCGAGCGGCGAAGTCCGACGACTTTCGCCCCAGTGCCGTGCCACCATCGGCGTCGTCGCCGGTGGCGGACGGACGGAGAAGCCGATGGTCAAGGCCGGTAACAAGTATCACAAAATGAAAGCGCGCGGCACGAAGTGGCCGAACGTGCGTGGTGTGGCGATGAACGCCGTGGACCACCCGTTCGGTGGCGGTGGCCGCCAGCACCCCGGACGCCCGAAGAGTGTCTCCCGAGACGCTCCGCCGGGACGAAAGGTCGGAGACATCGCGTCCAAGCGAACCGGACGTGGAGGTAACAAATGAGCGGAAGCGATTATCGAACAGGACGCGAGGGTGAGTTCACCTATCGCGGCTACGATCTCGACGAACTGCAGGACATGAGTCTTGAGGAAGTCGCGGAACTGCTGCCCGCACGAATGCGGCGAAGCATCCTTCGCGGGTTGACCGTCGAGCAGGAGAAACTGCTCGAAAAGGCCCGGAACACGACGGCACAAGAATCGGCGAACAGCCCGATTCGGACGCACCTGCGCGACATGCCGGTGCTCCCATCGTTCGTCGAAAAGACGTTCGCCGTCTACAACGGCAGCGACTTCGAGCGCGTGCGAATCGAGCCGGAGATGTTGGGACACTACCTCGGTGAGTTCCAGCTGACCCGTACCTCCGTCGAACACGGGCAAGCGGGAATCGGTGCGACCCGCTCCTCGAAGTTCGTGCCACTCAAATAAACCATGGGAATCAGCTACAGCGTCGATGCCGACCCGGAGACAACCGCCAAGGGGATGCTCCGAGATCGGCACATGAGCCACAAGCACAGCAAGGCGATTGCCCGCGAGATAAAGGGCAAGACCGCCGGGGACGCGAAAGCGTACCTCCAGCAGGTCGTGAACGAAGAGCGGTCGGTGCCGTTTAAGCAGCACAACAGCGGCGTCGGCCACCGTTCGGACATCGACGGCTGGGACGCGGGTCGCTACCCCGAGAAGGCGAGCAAGGCGTTCATCGAACTCATCGATAACGTCACCGCGAACGCGGACGCCCAAGGGTTCGACGGCGAATCGATGGAGATCATGCACGTCGCCGCCCACAAGGTCGGCGAAGTGCAGGGACGAAAACCCCGTGCGTTCGGCCGCGCATCCGCGTGGAACACGCCCGAGGTCGACGTCGAACTCATCCTTGAGGAGGTCGACAACTAATGGCAGACGAACATCAGTTCATCGAAGACGGGCTTCAGCGCTCGCAGATAGACGAGTTCTTCGCGGAAGAACTCGGCCGAGCGGGCTACGGCGGCATGGACGTCGCCAAGACGCCGATGGGGACCCAGATCGTCCTCAAGGCCGAAAAGCCCGGTATGGTCATCGGAAAGGGCGGGAAGAACATCCGGAAGATCACCCGAGAACTCGGTGAGCGGTTCAACCTCGACGACCCGCAGATCGACGTTCAAGAGGTCGACGAACCGGACCTGAACGCTCGTATCGTCGCGGATCGACTCGCCAACGCGCTCGAACGCGGATGGTACTTCCGCAAGGCGGGTCACACGACCATCGACCGAATCATGGACTCCGGCGCACTCGGCGCCGAAATCGTCCTCTCCGGGAAGGTCACTGGTGCACGCTCGCGCGTTGAGAAGTTCAACCGCGGCTACATCAAGCACAACGGCGAACCCGCCCAGACCATCGTGGACCACGGGCAGGGCGTCGCGGTGATGAAACTCGGCACCATCGGTGTCGACGTAAAGATCATCCCGCCGGGAGCGGACCTGCCGGACGACTTCCAGATCGAAGAGGGTGCGAACCCCGAAGAACTCGTTCCCGATGCCGTCGAGGCCAACGAGGCCGCCGACCTCATCGAGGAACCGAGCGAGGACGAACTCGAAGAACTTCGCGCCGACGAGGCCGAGGAATCGCCGGAACCCGGCGAGGCCGACGTCGACGAAGAGGTCGTCGAGGAAGTCATCGAGGACGAGTCCGAAGCTGACGCCGACGAATCCGAACCCGAGTCCGTCGAGGAAGAACTCGACGAACTCGAAGAGGAAGTCGAGGCGGAAGCCGAGGAACTCCTCGAAGAAATGGAGAGCGAGGAGCAGGGCTCCTCGGAAACTTCGAGCGGTGACGAACCGCGAGAAGACGAAGAGACGGACGAGGAGGCTGAAGAATAATGGCTATTCTTCACACCTCGGAAATCCGCGACATGACGCCCGCAGAGCGCGAATCCGAACTCGAAGAACTCGAGACGGAACTGCTCAACGCGAAGGCCGTCAAAGCCGCGGGTGGTGCGCCGGAGAACCCCGGCCGCATCAAGGAACTCCGTCGAACAATCGCTCGAATCAAGACGATTCAGCAAGAAGAAGGCGACCTCGAATAAGATGCCACTGACACCCGAGACGCTCACGAAACACGAACTCGTCGGCCTGCACGTGCGGGTCGTTTCGGCGACGAATCCGTCCCTCGAAGCCATCGAAGGGCGGGTCGTTTCCGAGACGATGCGTACGCTTACCGTCGAGTCCGCGTCTCGGTCGTGGCAGGTACCGAAGCAGGGCACGACGTTCGAATTCGAACTCACAAATGAAGCCGCCGCACCCTGTAAAGGGGCGGGGACCGCGTCCGAACTGCCAGCGGAAACTGCCGGAGGTCGCTCCGGTCAGTCTGGTGGTGTCTCCGGGAGTCATCCGGGGACTCGTCGGCATTCCGACGACGGCGAGGGCGTGGCTTACGTTACGGTGGATGGCACGAATTTGCTCTCACGACCCGCATTGCGTACCGAAACTGGAGGTAATTCGAAATGGCGTTAGGATTGAATGTATCAGAACCGGAGGGGACCTGCTCCCACGAGGACTGCCCGTTCCACGGATCGCTTTCCGTGCGCGGACAGATCATCGAGGGCGAAGTCGCCTCCACTGACATGGACAAAACCGTTGTCGTCGAGCGAGAGTACGACGTTACAGTGCCGAAATACGATCGGCAGATGAAGCGTCGCTCCCGCGTTCCGGCTCACGCGCCGGAGTGCATGACGCTCGAAGTTGGCGACACGGTTCGTATCGCAGAAACCCGACCGCTCTCGAAGACGAAATCACACGTCGTCGTCGAGAACCTGACCGAGGAGGGTGACGACTGATGGAAGCACTGAAGGCTGACGTGACCCAGGGCGTCGAGAAAGGCTCCCTGCTCAACTGTGCCGACAACACCGGCGCACGAGAACTGAAGGTCATCAGCGTTTCCGGCTACCACGGCACGAAGAGCCGCCACCCCAAGGCGGGTATCGGTGACAAGATCACCGTGTCCGTCACGAAGGGGACGCCGGAGATGCGCCGTCAGGTGCTCGAAGCTGTCATCGTTCGACAGCGCAAATCCATCCGTCGCCCCGACGGCACGCGTGTCAAATTCGAAGACAACGCGGCCGTCGTCATCGACGACGTGGAAGAGCCGCGAGGGACCGAAATCAAGGGTCCCATCGCGCAGGAAGTCGCAGAGCGGTTCGGAAGTATCGCAAGCACAGCTACGATGATAGTATGACTCGACAACCACGCAAACAGCGAAACCAGACCGAACGCGCACCGCTCCACGAGCGGCACAAGCAGGTCAAAGCCACGTTGTCGGACGACCTCCGCGAGGAGTTCGACCAGCGCAGCGTCCGCGTCAACGCGGGCGACACGGTCGAAGTCATGCGCGGCGATTTCGCCGGTGAAGAAGGCGAAGTCACCTCCGTCGACCTGAAGAAGGCAGTCGTCTTCGTCGAGGACGTTACCCTCGAAAAGGCCGACGGTGAGGACGTCCCGCGACCGCTCGAAGCGAGCAACGTCCGCGTGACCGACCTCGACCTGTCCGATGACCGCCGTGAGGCGCGTCTGGAAGGTGATTCCGAATGAGCAACCATCAGAAACGACTCTCCGTTCCGAAATCCTGGCCGGTCGAGCGAAAGACCGCCACGTTCACCGTGAAGGCCGGTGCCGGTCCGCACGGTCGTGACGGCGTTCCGCTCCTCATCATCATGCGGGACGTACTGGGCTACGCGGCATCGAAGAAGGAAGCCCGCTACGCGCTCAACCAGGATGCCGTTCTCGTGAACGGACAATCAGTGAGTGACGAACAGCGACCCATCGGTATGTTCGACATCCTCGCGTTCACCGAACGCGAAGAGTACTACCGCGTCTTCCCCGACGAGGGCGGTCGCCTCGCGCTGACCCCCATCGACGAGGATGCGGCGGACGGCCGACTGGCGAAAATCGAGGACAAGACGAACGTCCCCGGTGGCGAAACGCAACTCAATCTCCACGACGGCAGCAACCTTCGTGTCGAGTCCGATTCGGACTACAACACGAAAGACTCCATCGTCCTCGGGAACGAGGACAAGGACATCCTCGCACACTTCCCGTACGAGGAAGGCTGTCTCGTCACCGCCGTTCGCGGGCAGCACGCCGGCGAAATCGGCGAAGTCACCGACATCACGGTGACGCCCGGCAGCGGTTCGAACACCGTCGCCGTCGAAGGCGACGACACCGCGTTCGAAACCGTCGAGGAGTACCTCGTCGTCATCGACGAGAACTTCACGGGTGATGACGAATGAGCGAAGCCGAATTCCACGAGATGCGAGAGCCGAAAGTGGAGAAAGTCGTCGTCCACATGGGCGTCGGCGAAGGTGGTCGCGAACTCGCCAACGCCGAGGAGATCCTCGAAGACGTGACGGAACAACAGAGCGTCCGCACGTTGGCGAAGTCCACGCTCCCCGACTTCGGCATCCGTCAGGGCGACCCCATCGGTGCGAAGGTGACGCTCCGCGGCGAGGACGCACACGACTTCCTCGAAACGGCGCTCCCGCTCGTCAGCCTCTCGTCGAACCAGTTCGACGACACGGGCAACTTCAGCTTCGGTATCGACGAGCACACCGAGTTCCCGAGTCAGGAGTACGACCCGAACGTCGGAATCTACGGGCTTGACGTCACCGTCAACCTCGTTCGACCGGGCTACCGCGTCGCCAAGCGCGACAAGGTCACCCGCAAGATTCCGTCGAACCACCGTCTGACGGCCGAGGACGCGCTCGCGTTCCTGCAGGCCAACTTCGACGTTGAGGTGGATGAATGAGCGAAAGTGAGAACGACTCGACCGGCGAGCATTCGACCAAGCGCACTGGCCAACTCGAAACGTGCCAACGATGTGGTCGAAAGCAGGGACTGGTCGGAAAGTACGATATCAATCTGTGTCGCCAGTGCTTCCGCGAAATCGCACGCGACATGGGATTCAGGAAGTACCGATAACTATGGCAGGAAACGACCCCCTTAGCAACGCACTCTCCGGCGTGGACAACGCCGAAGGTGTCGGTCATCTGTCCCACACGGTACAGCCCGCCTCGAACGAGATCGGCAGCGTGCTCGAGGTCTTCTACGACCACGGGTACATCGACGGCTTCGACTTCGTCGACGACGGTAAAGCCGGTCGCTTCGAGATCGAACTAAAAGGCGCTATCAACGAATGTGGCGCGGTCAAGCCCCGCTATTCGGTGGGCAAAGACGACTTCGAGAAGTGGGAGAAGCGGTTCCTCCCCGCCCGAGACTACGGGGCACTCGTCGTCACGACCAGCCACGGCGTCATGAGCCACTACGAGGCCCGCGAGAAGGGAATCGGTGGCCAAGTCATCGCATACGTCTACTAGAATCATGCCACGAGTAGAAATAGAAATCCCGGACGAGGTGTCCGCCGATGTGGACCACCTCGACGTGACCATCGAAGGGCCGGAAGGGTCCGTCACGCGACGGCTCTGGTACCCGGACGTGAGTGTCACTGTCGAGGACGACGCAGTGGTCGTAGAGAGCGACGCCACCGACGCCAAAACGAAGGCGACGATGGGCACGTTCGAGAGCCACGTGCGAAACATGATCCACGGCGTCAGCGAGGAGTGGGAGTACAAGATGGAAGTCTTCTACTCTCACTTCCCGATGCAGGTACGTTCCGAGGGCGACGAAGTCGTCATCGAGAACTTCCTCGGTGAGAAAGCGCCGCGACGAACGGGTGTCCACGGGGACACCGTCGTCGAGGTCAACGACGAGGAACTGTTCCTGCGCGGCCCGAGCATCGAGGATGTCGGCCAGACCGCCGCAGACATCGAACAACTCACCCGCGTGTCGGGCAAAGACACGCGCGTGTTCCAAGACGGCGTTTACATTACGGAAAAGCCGTCCACGGGAGGTGCCTGATAGATGGCAGACGAACCAGAAGGAATCGAAGATATCAGCGGTGTCGGCGAGAGCAAGGCCGAGTCGCTCCGTGAGGCAGGCTACGAGTCCGTCGAGGACATCAAGGCGGCCAGTCAGGACGACCTCTCGGAAGTCGACGGCATCGGCAACGCGCTCGCTGCCCGTATCAAGGCGGACGTCGGTGGCCTCGAAGTCGAAGAGGAGACCGAAGCCGAGATCGAAGAGGAAGAACCGGAGGCCGAGGAAGAACCGGCCGAAGACGTCGAAACCGAACTGCAGCCGCGCGGTCTGACCGAGAAGACGCCCGAACTCGACGACGAGGAAGCGCGACTTCTCGAACAGCGACGACGCGTCGGCAAACCGCAGTTCAATCGACAGGACTACCACAAGAAAAAGCGCACGCCGGAATCGTGGCGCAAGCCCCGCGGAAACCTCAGCAAGCAGCGCCGAGGTATCAAGGGCAAGGGCGACATGGTTCAGGCTGGCTACCGCACGCCGAAGTCCGTTCGGGGCAAGCACCCGAGCGGCTTCGAGGAAGTTCGCGTTCACAACGTCGACGACCTCGACGGCGTGGACGGCGACGTCGAAGCGGTCCGAATCGCCTCGAAAGTCGGCGCTCGCAAGCGCGAGCGTATCGAGGAAGTCGCTGAAGAAGAAGGCATTCGCGTTCTCAATCCGACCTACGTCGAAGTGGAGGTAGAAGAATGAGTGACCTGAGTGCACAGAAGCGACTCGCCGCAGACGTACTCGACGTCGGAAAGAACCGCGTTTGGTTCGACCCCGACGCGCAGGGTGCCATCGCGGACGCGATCACCCGCGAGGACATCCGCGAACTCGTCGACGACGGGTCGATTCAGTCGAAGGACGCAAAGAGCAACTCCCGCGGTCGTGCCCGTGAGCGCAACGAGAAGCGCGCCTACGGTCACCGAACCGGCCCCGGCACCCGCAAGGGGAAGAAGGGCGGCCGCAAGGACTCGAAAGAGGAGTGGACGAACCAAATTCGCGCACAGCGACGCAAACTACGCGAACTCCGTGCCGAGGGCGAAATCACGCGGACGCAGTACCGCGCCCTGTACGATAAGGCCAAAGGCGGGGAGTTCCGTAGCGTGCAATACCTGCTGAACTACATAGAGAACAACTACTAACAATGGCAACTGGACCACGATACAAGGTGCCGATGCGCCGCCGCCGTGAGGTCCGGACTGACTACCATCAAAGGTTGCGCCTGCTGAAATCGGGCAAGCCACGTCTGGTCGCTCGGAAGAGCAATCAGCATGTCAGGGCACAGCTGGTCACGATGGGTCCCGACGGCGACAACACAGTTGCGAGTGCGTACTCCGGCGATCTGGAGGAGTACGGCTGGGAAGCCCCCACGGGCAACCTCCCCAGCGCGTACCTCACCGGATATCTGCTCGGCAAACGCGCACTCGACGCTGACTACGAGGAGGCAGTCCTCGACATCGGTCTGAACACGGCGACGCCCGGCAGCAAGGCGTTCGCAGTACAGGAAGGTGCAATCGACGCTGGCCTCGACATCCCGCACAACGAAAGCGTGATGGCGGACTGGTCGCGCAACCGTGGCGAGCACATCGCCGACTACGCTGAACAGCTGGACGAGCCGCTGTACAGCGGGGATTTCGACGCCACAGAACTACCCGAGCACTTCGACGAAGTGCTCTCGAACCTGCAGGAGGACGAATAATATGAGTAACAGAAACGGCTGGCAACCCCAGACCCGTCTCGGCCGCAAGGTCGCCGAGGGCGACATCGAGACGATGGAGGAAGCGCTGAACTCCGGGCTTCCGCTCAAGGAACCGGAGCTCGTCGACCAGCTCCTCCCCGGCCTCGAAGACGAAGTGCTGGACATCAACATGGTCCAGCGCATGACCGACTCCGGTCGGCGGGTGAAGTTCCGCTGCGTCTGTGCTATCGGCAACCGCGACGGCTTCGTCGGCTACGCGGAAGGCCGAGACGATCAGGTCGGTGGTGCCATCCAGAAGGCTATCGACATCGCAAAGCTGAACATCATCGACGTTCCCCGCGGCGCAGGGTCGTGGGAGGACCGAAGCGACCGACCGCACTCGCTCACCCACCGGACGACCGGCAAGGCGGGCAGTGTGGAAGTCGAACTCATCCCGGCACCCGCCGGACTGGGACTTGCGGCGACCGACACCGTCCGCAAAATCCTCGAACTCGCGGGCGTCGAGAACGCGTGGACGAAGAGCCACGGCAACACGCGAACGACTCTCAACCTCGCCAAGGCGACGTACAACGCGCTGGAGAACGCCTCCCAGGCGCGCGGCCCGCGGGCCCGTCCCGACGAGGAACCGGAGGTGGCTGACTGATGGAAGCAGTCGTCCAGATTCGCGGCGAGGTCAACATGGACCAGGACGTCCGTGACACCCTCTCGATGCTCAACATCCACAAGGTGAACCACTGTGCGCTGGTCCCGGAATCCGAGACCTACCGCGGCATGATCACCAAGGTCAACGACTTCGTTGCCCACGGGGAACCCGACCAGGACGTTCTGGAGACGGTTCTCTCGAAGCGAGCACAGCCGCTCGAAGGCAGCGACGACGTGGACGACGAGTGGATCGCAGAGAACACCGACTACGACGACATTGCCGACCTCGCGGGCGCGCTCCTCGACGACGAGACGACGCTCCGCGAGCAGGGCCTGACGCCGGTCCTCCGACTTCACCCACCGCGCGGTGGGCACGAGGGCATCAAACACCCCACGAAAGAGGGTGGCCAGCTCGGCAAACACACGACCGAGGAGATCAGCACGCTCCTCGAGGCGATGCGATAACCATGACGAGCAAGAAACGACGACAGCGTGGCTCGCGGACGCACGGGGGCGGAACCCACAAGAACCGTCGCGGTGCCGGTCACCGCGGTGGTCGCGGACGCGCAGGTCGCGCCAAACACGAGTTCCACAACTACGAACCGCTCGGAAAGCACGGGTTCTCCCGACCCGAAGACGCACAGGAGACGGTGCTCACCGTGTCCGTGCAGAAACTCGACGAAGACGCCGCGCTCTACGCGGCCGAGGGAGTCGCCGAGGAGACCGACGACGGCTACCAGCTCGACGCACGCGATGTCGTCGACGACGGCTGGGACGTCGACGCAGTGAAGGTGCTCGGCGACGGGCAGGTTCGCAACAGCCTCGACATCACCGCGGACGCCTTCTCGGCGAGCGCGGTCGAACTCATCGAGGAAGCCGGTGGCGACGCCGTGCTGAGCGAGCGAGCCGAAGAAGAGGAGTTCGGCGGCAGCGACGACGAAGACGACGCGGAATAATCCCGTTCGTCGGCCGTATTTTTTGCGACGTCGTTTCGGTCAGTGGCGACGCTCCGTGCGGTGTCGCGTTCGCTCATCTCGGTGTGGGCGACATGTCGAGCCACGCCGCTGACACGCCGACGAGCGAAAACGTGAGACCGGATTCTGTAGGTGTCTCCGTACTTTATAGTATCCATCTTCGTCGGTGACGCGAGTCGAAGGAGATACATGTAGGGAGCTTCGAATTGATGTTGAACATGGGTTGGAAAGAGACTGCTGAACCAGTCCTCACACGGATGCCTGCCGTCCAGCGCCCGGAGGGTCACATACCCTTCAAGCGCAAGCTAATGTGGACGGGAGGCGTGTTGCTGCTGTATTTCTTCCTGACGAACGTCTACCTCTACGGAGCGGACCAAAGTGCTGATATCTTCGGCAACTTCCGGTCGCTCCTCGCCGGTGGACAGGGAACCGTCCTACACCTCGGTATCGGACCGATAGTCACCGCGAGCATCGTCTTGCAGTTGCTCGGCGGTGCCGACCTGTTGGGACTGGACACCAGCGACCCCCGCGACCAGGTGCTCTATCAGGGCCTCCAGAAGCTGCTGGTCGTCGTGATGATCTGTCTCACCGGTCTCCCGATGGTCTTCGTCGGCGGCTTCCTGCCGGCCAACGACGCCGTCGCACAGAACCTCGGTATCGGTGAGTTCGGCGTCCAGTGGCTCATCTTCGCCCAGATCTTCGTCGGCGCGATCCTCGTCCTGTTCATGGACGAAATCGTCAGCAAGTGGGGCGTCGGGAGCGGTATCGGGCTGTTCATCGTCGCCGGTGTCAGTCAGCGCCTCATCGGGGGTCTCATCTCGCCGCAGGGCATCGGCTCCAACGTCGGTGTCATTCCGCAGTGGATCAGCATCATCACCGGAAGCGCACAAAACGTCCCGTCCCTGCTCACGTCGAGCGGGATTCAGTACATGCTGTTCGGCGGCGGCCAACTGCTTGCCCTCGCCACGACGGTGCTCATCTTCGTCATCGTCGTGTACGCCGAAAGCGTGCGGGTCGAGATTCCG
Source organism: Haladaptatus sp. T7 (assembly GCF_026008575.1). Lineage (NCBI taxonomy): Archaea > Methanobacteriati > Methanobacteriota > Halobacteria > Halobacteriales > Haladaptataceae > Haladaptatus > Haladaptatus sp. T7. Next base: position 688,584 of record NZ_BROP01000001.1, on the reverse strand, counting down.
CTGAGCCACGCGCGGGTGAAAGGTGCCCGCGGTCGCTTCCCCGTGAAGCTCATCTACGCGAGCGTCCTGCCGATGATCCTCGTCCGCGCCCTCCAGGCGAACATCCAGTTCCTCGGGCGCATCCTGAACAGCCAGCTCGGGGGTCTACCAGCGTGGCTCGGCACGTACAACCAGTACGGCAGTCCCACCGGTGGATTGTTCTACTACTTCGCGCCCATCCATAGTCCGAACGATTGGATGTGGTGGGCGGGCGGTGCGGGCGGGCACGCGGCGTGGGAGGTCCTGCTCCGCGTCGCCATCGACCTCGGCTTCATGGTTGTCGGCGGGGCCATCTTCGCCATCTTCTGGGTGGAGACGGCCGACATGGGTCCCGAATCGACCGCGAAGCAGATTCAGAACTCCGGGATGCAGATTCCCGGTTTCCGCCAGAACACCGGCGTCATCGAGAAGGTGATGGAGCGCTACATCCCGCAAGTCACCGTCCTCGGCGGCGCGCTGGTCGGCCTGCTGGCCGTCATGGCGAACATGCTCGGAACCATCGGTGGCACCTCCGGGACGTCGCTGCTGCTCGCCGTCTCCATCACGTACAAGCTGTACGAGGAGATAGCGGAGGAGCAGTTGATGGAGATGCATCCGATGATGCGCGAGATGTTCGGCGGATAGAACGAACCTCCTTCTCGGCGTATTGTGCGACCGTGACGCGGTGTTTTACGTCGCGTCGGCGATTGGGCGAGCGAATGCGAATCACTCGACGCCACTGACCCGTAGAACGGTCACTTTCTTGCGGAACGTCTCCCGAGGTTTCGGTTCGTCTCCGCGGAATCATCCGCTCTCTCGGCTCTCGTGACTCGCTTCCGCTCCGCTCTCGTCTTCGGAGGTGGAACCCTCACCGGTGTTGGAAATCGCGGAAGCTTCTTCATTCGCGGCCGAAATGCATGAAACATGGATTCGGAGGCCGCGTTTCGCACACGTCTTCGCGCCGCGATAGCGGGCGTCGTCTCGTCGCACGAAACGCGGTTCGAAACGCCGTGTGAGGAGTTGCCCGACGGCGGACTCCTCGTTCCCGCTTCGGAACGCGACGGTATCGTCCTCGAAACCACCGCGGCGGACCTGGACCCGCATTCACCGGCCGCCATCCGGCGCGGAAAGCGGCGCGCTCGGGAACACGGCACGTTCGCGTTCGTGACCGCCAATGAAACCGACGCGTTCCTGTTCCGCGGTGCCGAAACCGACGCTGACACCCCCGCTCCGAACTTCGACCGACGGTGGTACGATTTGCGGTCCTCGACGCTTGCGGAGTTCGGCGAGCGGGTCCTCGACGACGCGGTTGCGCTACGGGACGACGACGAGTCGCCGACCCGATACGAGGAGTTCGTCGTCGGTCGCCTCCGGAGTTTTCACGCCAGTCTTTGCCCGCGGTACGAGTCGTCCATCCGCGACGCGTTCGCGGAGGACGAGCGATTCCGCGATTCGTTGGTCTCGTGGGCGCGCGAGAACGGTTATCCGGTCGCGGAGCCGGACGTGGAGCGGACGGTTCGTATCGCCGCTCGACTGTCCGCGTATCTGGCGATGGCTCGGCTCGTGTTCGCCGAACGCCGCCGGGAGGGCGATTCCGACGAACCGGGAGCAATCGGCGCGCTGTTCGCGGGACGAACGGACGTCGGACTGGACGGTACCGAACTCTTCGACGCGGTCCCGACCGACGCGGAGACGAACGAGCGGTTGCGTGCGTTCGCGGACAGCATCGAGCGGGAACCGCTTTCGGAGGTCGATATCGACATCGCCGGGTGGGTGTACGAGCGACTCATCCCGGACGACGAACGGACGCGACTCGGCCAGTTCTACACGCCGGACGAAATCGGCCGCCTGCTCTCCCGGTGGGCCATTCGCTCCCCCGACGACCGCGTTCTCGACCCGGCGAGCGGTACCGGGTCGCTCACCGTCCACGCCTACGACCGGTTGGACGAGTTGGGGACGCGTTCGCACTGGGACCCGCTCGAACGTTTGACCGCGGTAGACGTGGACGGATTCTCGCTCCGACTGCTGGCGTTGAACCTCGCGTCCCGGGGCGGTCACGACCCGGCGAACGGCCCCTTCGCCGCCGACCGTTTCGCGTACCACCGCGATTTCTTCGATCTCGACCCGGATACCGTCGGAAGATTCGACGCGACGGTTGCGAACCCGCCCTACGTTCGACAGGAGTGCCTCGCCGCTGACCGCGAGCACTTCCGCGAACACCTCGCGGATTTCGGTCCGGGGTCGGACGGCATCTACGCCGACGGCGAGAAGGAAATCGACGGGCGAAGCGACTTGTACTGTTACTTCCTGACACACGCCACGGGGTTCCTCCGCGAGGGCGCTCGACTGGCGTGGGTGGTCCCGACGAAATGGATGGTCGCGGATTACGGTCCCTCGCTGCAGCGGTTCCTCTACGACCACTACACGGTCGAAGCCGTGGTCGGCTTTCGAAACCGGCTGTTCGACGACGCGCTCGTCGATACGGTGTTGTTGCTGTTGGAGCGGACGGACGACGAGGCGGTGCGACGGGCGACGGAGACGAACTTCGTCCGCATCAACGAGCGGATGGACTCGGACGACATCCTCGACGTCATCGACCGAACGTACGACATCGATGACGGCGATCACCTGACGATTCGGGGGGAATCGAGCCATCGGGTGGTCGCCGTGCGCCAGTCGCATCTGGCGGACCACCTCGGCGAGAAGCTCCACCGGTACATCACCGCTCCCGCGCTTCACACCGCCGTCGTGGAACACGACGCGACCGTCCCGCTATCCGAGGTCGCAACGATAACGCGCGGGAAGAAGACCGGCGCGAACCCGATTTTCGTCCTCGATGCGGACGACGTTCGCTCCCGAGACGTCGAGGAGCGGTTTCTCCGCCCGGCCATCAAGAGCGTACGGGAGATAGACGGCTACGAATACACGACGGACGACGCGGAGAAATGGATGCTCGACGTGGCCGACTACGTGGAGCGTGTCCTGTCGGACGCGGGCGGGGACGCGGATTCGGACACGGACGCGGACGACCGCGCGACCTTCGTCACGTCGGCGCTCGAACGGGACGGTTACAGCGGCGTTTCGTCGTACCTCCGGTGGGCGGAAACCCACCCCTCTCGGACGAACGCGTCGCTCGCCAGCAACGACCCGTGGTTCGACATGGGTTCGCTGGACTCGAAAACCGCACCCATCGTCTGCCCGCAAGCGATGGATACGCGCCGGTTTTTCGCCCGTACCGACGGGGAGGTCGTCGCCAGCAATCGGTTTCTGCTCGTCCGGCCGCGGACCGTCGATTCGACGCTCCTGCTCGGCCTGTTGAACGCCAGCCTCACGAAAATCGTCGTCGAGAGCCACGGCAGGGTCACCGGCGGCGGCGCGGTCAACCTCTCCAGTTCCGACCTTCGGACCCTGCGCGTCGTGGACCCGTCGTCGCTGACGGACGAACAGCGGACGGCGGTTCGGGACGGATTCGAATCGTTGGTCGCGGGCGACGGAGACGGGCAAAACGCCATCGACGGCGCGGTCATCGACGTCCTCGACCTCGACCTCGGTGTGGATGAACTGCAGGAGGTCGCCCGGACGCTGAAGCGAATCCGCCGGACGAAGGGACGCGAGGTCGAGTCGCCCGTTCGGAAACTGGACGCGCTGGAGGACCGCATCGAGATAGGTCTGGGAGAGTGACTGCTTTCGGATTCAGTCGTGCTGATTTATACGCCTCGGGTTCCATTTTCCGACATGAATCGGCAACGCGGATTTCTACTGTTTCTCATCGCCGTTTTCGGCGTCCTCGCAACCCTCCTCGTCAAACCGTTTCTCCAGTACGTGTTGGCCGCGATTCTGTTGGGGTACATCCTTCACCCGGTCCAAACGCGATTCGAATCTCGCGTCAGCGCCCGGGTTTCCGCGCTCTCGCTCATCAGCCTCACCACGCTCGTCGTTATCGTTCCGGTCGGAGCAATCGCGGTTATCGCGGCGCAACAGGCGTTCACGCTCGTTAGAGCCATCGTTCAAGGGGACCCACGGTTCGCCGAACTGATAGCCCTCGTCGAACGGTACACCGGCGTCACAATCCACGGACGCACGTTACAGGAACTGCTACCCGCGGGGAGTTCCTCGCGTCTGATCGAAAACGCGCTCGGCATCTTCGGCGGCCTCTCGGACGCGCTCATCGGTCTCACGGTGATGGTGTTCATCCTCTACTACCTCCTCACGGACGGCGAGGAGTTCGTGGCGTGGATTCGCCGCTGTACGCCGCTGCCCGACGACGTGCAGGACGAACTCTACTCCGAGATGGACCGGGTGATGTGGGGCGTGTTGGTCGGCAACCTCCTCGTCGGCATCGTTCAGGGGATTCTGACCGGCATCGGCTTCGTCATCGCTGGCGTTCCGGGCGTCGTGTTCTGGACCGTCGTGACGACGGTGCTCTCGTTGCTCCCGCTCATCGGTGCCTCCGTCGTCTGGCTTCCCGCCTCGCTCTACCTCTTCCTCGTCGACCGCCCGATTGCGGCGGCGTTTCTGTTCGTCTACGGTACCCTCGTCGTCAGCCTCTCGGACAACTATCTCCGGCCGCTGGTCAGCGGACACGAGGCGAAACTCAACCCCGGCATCCTCGTCGTCGGCATCTTCGGCGGCGTCTACGTGTTCGGCTTCATGGGGCTGTTCTTCGGCCCCATCGTCCTCGGCATCTTCCGGTCGCTCCTCACCGTCTTCGCCCGCGAGTACGCCGAGTAGTACCGATTTCACCGACGCGACTTCGCCGTCACGCTTCTCCCACCGAGTTGTTCGAGCGGACGTTCCCCGACGAGGATTTCGAGACGACGATTCCCCGTCTGTTTTCCGCTCCGCGATTGCCGACGACGCGGTTGTCGTCGCTCGAAATGAGGAGGATACCCGTGTCGCTGCTGTCCGTGACGCGGTTGCGGAGAACCGCGTTGCGGTCGCTCGCCCGCAACCGAACCCCGACCGAGTTGTTCACGGCGTCGTTAGATTCGACCGTGTTGTTCTCCGCGCCGTCCGCGAGGTACACGCCGTAAAACCGGTTCGAGACGCGATTCTTCCGGATTCGGTTGTCGCTGGCCGCGGACAGCCAGAGTCCGGCGATGTGGTTTCCGCTCGCCACGCTGTCGCGGACGACGTTTCCGTTCGCGCCCAACAGGGCGACGCCGAATTCGTTACCGCGGACCTCCGTTCCGACGACGGTCGTTCCCGTTGCTTCGACGAGTTGTACGCCGACCAACGCGTTCTCGCTCGCGGTCGTGTTCCGGAGCGTGTTGTTCGAACTGCTCCCGACGAGGAAGACGCCAGCGACCGCGTTCGAGCGGGCGACGTTGTTCACCGCTCTGCTATCGAGGAGCGACACGAGGGACAACCCGACGCGGTTCCGTGCGGTCGTCGTGTTCGCGGCGACGGCGCGGCGCGTGCCCACGAATCGTACCCCGTCGTCCCAATCGGTCGCTTCCACGTTCCGTACCGTCACGTTCGACCCGCCCTCCACGCGGACGCCGGTGGTACCGAAATCGCCGATGCCATCGACGAGATTGCCCCGCCCGTCGAGGGTTACGTCGCTTGCTGTGATGCGAAGGCACGTATCGACCGTCGCGTTTCGAACGTCCTCGGTGAGGACGTACCGACCGGACGACGAAATCGTCCGACAGGAGTCGATTTCGGTTCCGTTCGCCGGTTGGGACTGTCCCGCCGCAACGCCGATGGTCGGGTCGTGGAGGGTCATCGAGAGCGCCCCGCCGACCGCCGAAACGACGAGCAATCCGACGACCACTACGGTCGCAAGCGAGACCGCGGTCCGTGTCGGACGTTCGACGCGCATGCCCGCACCTCGTTTCGCTCATAGTTCGTTATTTACCCGTCACTCTACAGCAATCGTCCGTTGCGTTCGGGTTGTAGCGACAACCGATGCTCGAATCGCGATTCCAATATTCGAATCACTGTTCCGGCGCTGGAGTTCGGTTCCGATACTCGAATCACGGTCGTAATCGCTGGAGGAGCGGAATCTCCTCGATTTTCTCGTCGGGTAGCGCGTCCCAGTCGATACCCGTCGGGCGCTCGTAGGGGGATTCCGTCCTGACGACGCGTTCGGGCGTCACCACCACGTCCATCGGCACGTCGTGTGCTTCGACCGCCGGAGCCTCCTCGACGACCTGCACTTCGTGTACCGTCGTGGCAATCGTCGTCTCGTCGTCCACCGCACCCAGCGCCCGGAGAACGGCGAATTCGAGGTCGCTGTATCCCTCTCCTTTCCCGACGCGGGCACCGTCCTCCGTCACCGCGACGCTCCCCGAGACGACGAAATCCACGTCCGGCATCTCGTCCGGTGCGACCGGTTCGGCGTAGCGGTCCATCTTCGACACCGTTGCGGCGGCGTCCGTATCCTCGATTTCGGTCGGGTCGAGCTTCATGAACGGTTTTTCGTCCCGCAGCCGCGGCTGAGCCATGTAGACGACCTTCCCCTCGCGGAGCGCCCGCCGCCGAACCGGCAACTGGGGGGCGTCGGGGTTGGCCTTTATCACCGACGCATCCTTCCATTCGGGGAGTTCCGCGAGGCGGTCGGCCGCCTTCCCGGCGCTCGCGAAGTTCGGGATCCGTCCGTGCGGCGGGAACGGGAACCGAGCGATGCCCTCGTCCTCCAACCGCGACCAGATGCGGTCGCGGAGGTCGGCTTTGTCCATAGCGGGACTGGTGTGTCACGATATAAAAAGCGATGGTGAGCGGCTCGGAGGCGTTCGGCTTCGAACCAACTCTCGGTGGTAGATACGGGAAAGCGACCGACTACGCCGCGGTAACGACGATTTGACGTCCCGTTCCGTCGCCCTACTCTTGTCACCCGGTGTACTTATTGACGGTATCGCCGTCACTTCCGTGCGGTCGCTCGTCCGCAAGCTATCCGTTCCCGTGCGCAGGGAGGAGATAACAAAGCCCGTCCCTCGCGTCTCGCCGTGTCGTGTTCAGCCTCCGACGATTGCTCGCTAGCGTGGTCGCACTCCTTCTCGTCCTGAGCGTGCTCTTCGTCGCAACGCTGGGCGTCTGGCCGCCCGCGTACACCGTCATCAGCGGAAGCATGTCGCCGCACATCAACACGTCCGACGTGGTCGTGGTAATGGACAAACACCGCGTCACGCCGCCGGACAGCCGCGATGGGGTCGTCTCCGCACGAAACGGTAAACGGGACGGGTTCCAGACGCTCGGCGGTCCCGGCAACGTCCTCGTCTATCGACCCTACGGAAACGAGTCGGCGATTCCGGTCCTTCATCGGGCGCGATTTTGGGTTTCGTCGGGAGAGAACTGGTACGACGAGGGGGACCCTGCGTATCTCGCGGGTGCCGACAACTGCGCCGAACTCCGGAACTGTCCGGCACCGCACGCCGGATTCATCACGAAGGGGGACGCGAACGGCTACTACGACCAAGCGGTCGGTATCTCCTCGCCGGTTCGCCAGAGCTGGATTCTCGGGGTGGCGGTCGCCCGCGTCCCGGAACTCGGAAAACTCTCTCCGTCGATGGCTCACTCCTCGCGGAGTAGCGCGACGCTCAGCAACTTCCCGCCTCCGCAAACGGTCGATTCGCGGGTCAACGAGTACAGGATGCCGTCGCGGTCGGTTTCGACTTCCTGTCGAATCTCGTAGGTCGCCGGGTCGTACAGGGTTCCGACGCGCTCTCCCGCTTCGACGGAATCGCCGATTTCGTGACCCGATTCGACGACGAACAGCCCGGAATCGGCGGCATCGACGCGGCCGAGGTGGTTGCGCGCGAGCACCGGGTCGCCGTTCTCGACGGGTGCCGACGGGAGCATGTCGAGGTGGCGACAGACGTTGACGACGCCCGTCAGCCCGGTTTCGACCGCGCTTTCGACGATTTCCTTGTTGTGCGCGAGTTCCGGCGTGATGGACGGAATTCCTTCGCGCGTGGCCGCGACGCGGAACTTGCCGCCGAAGTCCCGTTCCTCCCACTCGACGTCGGCGTCGTCGCCCGCTTGCTCGGAGAGCAGGAGGTCGGTACCGAACGCCTCGGCCAGCGCGCGGGATTCCCGGTCGCCTTCCATGAACACGACGTGGGTCAGCATGTCGCGGCTGCCGGTGTGGAGGTCCACGATGGCGTCCGCTTCGCTCGCGTACTCCCAGAGCGCGGCCGCCATGCGCTCGTGGAGCGTTCCGTCCTCGTCGCCGGGCCAAACCCGGTTCATATTCGGATTGATGCTGTCTAGCTGTTCGGGCGTGGTGTAGGACACGCGGTCGAACGTGAGCGGGTCGGCGACGGGCACCGCGACGATTCGCCCGGCGAGGTGCTCGGTGTCGAGTTCCTCGTGGAACCGTCGGAGCACTTCGCTTCCGTTGATTTCGCGGCCGTGCTGTGCGGCCTGCACGTAGAGCGTCGGGCCGTCGTCCGCGCCGTCGTACGTGTGAACGGTCGTTTCGAGTTCGACGCCCGACGGCAGTCGAGCGAGCGTGATGCGTTCCGCGGTGTGACCTTCCATCGGGTGCAGGACTGTATGGGAGACACTATCAATCTAGCGAACCTCGATAGCGTGTCTTACGAGACCATTTCACACGGAATCTCGTAGTTATATAAATACCTACGCCAAATGGTGAAAGTGGTGGACGCCATCTTTTAGCCCTCCCGCCGTGTCGGATTCGAGCGATGTACTCGCGGGAACACTTCCTCATCGGCGCGGTCGCGTCCGCGCTCCTCCTCGTTCCGCTTTCGAGTCGGTTCGGGACGCCGCTGCTCGCCGCCCTGTTCGTCTACGGCGTGCTGTTGAGCGTCTTCATCGACTTGGACCACTTCGTCCTTACGCGCGTCGAAACCGGGAGTTGGCGACACCTCCGGGCGTGTCTGGCGAACCCCACCGATGCCTTCGGTGATCAAGACTGGGTGTTCGAGGACGTGGACAGCGCGGAACTGGAACACATGCGCATCCTCTCGCACGTCGCAATCGGCGGCGTCCTCGTCGGTGCCTTGGTCCTCCTGTGGCCGCCCGTCGCGGTTTTCACCGCGGTCGTGCTCTACTGTCACGTCCTCGCGGACCTCCTCCGGGACAACGGAGTTGCGTAATCCTTCCGGATGTTTTCGCCGCGAAAAGGGGATGAAACGACCGTTCTCCACGAATATTTCTACAGCTTTGGCAACAAATCTTTTGAACGCTCCCGATGTTGCCTGTGATGGAGAGATCGACGATGACATCCACGTACCAGCGATTGGAAGACGGTTTGGAAGAAAAGGGAGAGATAATGGTGAAGCTCGCTGGCGGCGAGGAACTCGAACTCCACACGCACAACGTCGAGTTCGAGGAGGAGCCGTACATCCGCATCGACGCGGACGACCAGGTTCACTGGGTCGATGCGTCTAAAATCGCTCACTACTGGATTCACGAGGAACTCTGACGACGTACTGACAGGGCGCTGAAGCGTGTCGTCTCAGCGCTCGAAACGCCTTCGTACGGTTCCTCCGATGGGACCGACCCTTACAATAATCATTCATGACAATGTTTGCTAACGATTACGGTAGAACTTTCCTTACTGGAATACGATGTGAGAGCGATGGACCATAGTTCGACAGAGGCAGAAGCGGGTGGCGGTTCGACGGGGGACGGCTCCGTCGAGACCGAACTCTCCCGCGACATGAGTCTGTTCGACATCACGTTTATCGGTGTCGGCGCGATGATAGGGGCGGGTGTGTTCGCCCTCACCGGGTTCGCGGCGGGTATCGCCGGTCCGGCCCTGACCATCGCGTTCATTATCAACGGATTCGTCGCGATGTTCACCGCCGTTTCGTATGCGGAACTCGGCGCAGCGTTCCCCGAGGCCGGTGGCGGTTACCTCTGGGTGAAAGAGGCACTCGTCGACCCGAACGGCTTCTACGCCGGGTGGATGAGCTGGTTCGCCCACGCGGTCGCGTGTGCGCTGTACGCCGTGACGTTCGGGACGTTCTTCGTCGAATTCCTGCGCATCGGATTCGGCCTCCCGACCGAGTTCGCTCTGTTGGGCTTCATCACGCCCATTATGGCCGAAAAGGGGCTGGCGGCGTTGGTCGTCGTCGCGTTCGCGTACATCAACTTCCGCGGCGCCGAAGAGACGGGAAAGGCCGGAGTCATCGTGACCGGTATCAAGGTCGTCATCCTCGGCATCTTCGTCGCCTTCGGATTGACGACGACGTTCAACAACCCGAACTGGACGGCGAAGTTCCTCGACAGTCCGAGTTTCGCACCGAACGGCTTCATCGGCATCGTCGGCGCGATGGGATTCACCTACATCGCCTTCGAGGGGTACGAAATCATCGTCCAGTCCGGTGAAGAGGTCGTCAACCCCGGGAAGAACGTCCCCAAGGCCGTCTTCTACTCGATGGCCATCGTCGTCCCGATTTACGTGCTGGTCGCGTTCGCGGCCATCGGCGGCATCACGCCGACCGCCGACCTCATCAGCAAGGCGGCCGGTGTCAGTGGCTCGGCCGCGAGCGTCCCGACGTGGGAACTGCTCGGCGGCCTCGGCGAACTCGGCATCATCGAGGCGGCGGGGCAGTTCGTGCCGTACGGCGCGTTCCTCCTGCTGTTCGCCGGACTCGCGGCGACCATGAGCGCGCTGAACGCCACGGTGTACTCCTCCAGTCGTGTCTCCTTTGCGATGGGCCGCGACCGGGCGCTTCCCGCGTTCTTCGACCGGATCCACCCCGACAAGCGAACGCCCCACTGGGCGATTTTGCTCTCGGGTATCCTCATCATCCTGATGGCGATTTCCTTGCCGATAGAGAGCGTCGCCGCCTCCGCCGACCTGATGTTCATCCTGCTGTTCGTGCAGGTGAACTGGACGGTCATCCGGATGCGCCAGACGCACCCCGACCTGCCGCGCACGTACAAGGTTCCGTACATGCCGTGGCCGCCGCTCATCGGCATCGGGTTGCAGTTCCTACTCACGCCGTTCCTCGTCTACGAACTCGGCCTGAAACCGGGTATCGGCCCGGGGTCCGAAGGGTTCGTGGCGCTCATCACGACCGCGGTCTGGATGATCATCGGGCTGGGCGTCTACTACGGTTACTCCAAGCAGAAGGAAGCCGAGCAGATGGAGGAGGAGACGCCGACCGTCGTCACCGAGCGCGTCCCCTCGGAAGCCGACAACCAGATCGTCGTCCCCATCGCCAACCCGGAGAGCGCGCCGCAGTTGATGCGGACCGCGACCGACATCGCGCGCGACCGGAACGGCGAAATCCTCGTCATGAGCATCGTCACGGTGCCACAACAGACGCCGCTGTCCGAGGGTCGGAAGTTCATCGACGACCAGCGTAACGTGTTGGACGAGGCGATGGCCATCGCGGAGGACGAGGACGTCCCCGTCAGCGGGACGATTCGTATCGGTCACGACGTGTCGAAGGCCATCCTCAACACCGTCGAACAGTACGACAGCGACGCGGTGTTGATGGGCTGGAAGGGCCAGCACAAGAGCCAACGACGGGATATCGTCCTCGGAAGCAACGTGGACGAAGTGGTTCAGAACGCCGACTGTGACGTGTTGGTCGAGCGCATCGGCCCGGACGAGGGTGCGGCCGAATCCATCCTCGTCCCGACGGCCGGTGGCCCGCACGCCGAACTCGCCGCCGAAGTGGCGGACAACATCGCCCGCTCGAACGGCGCGACCGTGGAAGTCATCCACGTCGTCGGTCCCGACGCGACCGAGAGCGAGCGCGCGGACGCACAGACCGTGCTCGACGAGGCGAAAGACGACTTCAACGAGGGGACGACCGTCACGACCGAACTACTGACCGGCGACGACGTTGTCGACACCATCGTCGAACGCACCGGCGAGCACGACCTGACCATCATCGGCGCGACCCGCGAGGGACTGCTCCAGCAGTTCGTCTTCGGCGCACTCCCCGAACAGGTCGGATGGCGCTCGAAGAGCACCATCATCATGGCGAAGCGCAACCTCGGTATCACCTCTCGCCTCTCGCGCTGGCTGAGATAGGCAACCGTCGATTTTTCGTCGTTACGGGTTTCCGGCTATCTGCTCGAAGAACCGTCCCGTCAGCACCTCGCTCACGAGTTCGACGAGCGCGTCGTCGCGGTCGTCGAGCGCGCCGAACAGGCCGAGAGAAATCGCCCCGCCCGCCATTGCTCGGTGGCCGCCGACGCTACCCATGTCGTCGAAGGCACCCACCAGAAGGTCGCCAGCGTGAACCCGAGGGTTGCGGGTCCGCGCGCTCAGGTGCACCGTGTCGTCGATGATGCCGAAGACGAGGGTGGTCGAAACCCCTTCGAGGTTGAGCAGGTAGTCGGCCGCTTGCGGGAGCGTGTCCCGCTCGGTGGTTCGCCCCGCGTGCGAGACGAGGTGCGAGCCTCGAACGACGCGATTTTGAATCGTGTCGGCGATGGAGTCGAGCGTCTCGTGAGTGAACAGCGAGTCCGAGAGCCGACGGAGGAGGTCCACGTCCGCGTGCGGGTGGAGGTGCCGGGCGTTCGTGTACTCCGCCTCGGTCGCATCCCGCGTGAATTCGAGCGTTTCACGACGGATTCCGAACAGCAGGGCGGTCGCCAGTCGAGTGTCGAGTTCGACGTCGAGTTCCACCAGATACTCCGTCAGCATGGAGGCCGTCGCGCCGACGTCTTCCCGGTGGTCCACGTGCACGCCTTCGACGTTCTCGTTCGGATGGTGGTCGATGACGATATCGGGGACGTATTCCGCGGGGACGCGGTTGTTCTGTCCCGGAATCGCGTGGTCCACGAATCCGACGATATCCGTCGAATCGAGACATTCCTCGGCGAACGGATGTAACTCCACGTCCAACAGGTTGACCATCGCCCGGTTTTGCTGGTGTGTTATCTCGCCGCCGTAGTAGAGGTCGGTTTCGGCGACGTCCGCGGACTCGGCGATGGCGGCGAGTGCGAGCGCGCTGCTGATGCTGTCCGGGTCCGGGTTGTCGTGACAGACGACCGCGAGCGAGTCGGCACCGCCGAGCACGGCGAGGAGCGAATCGCATCGGTCGGTCGGTCGATGGCGGGGCGTATCGAGGGACATCGTTCATCGGTGTCCCGACCGTTTCACCGCGGTCGAGAACGTGACCGACGCTATCGACGACGAGTCTTGTAGTTGTTATTGATTATATTATTGACACCGGCGGATTCAGCATCGGCCTACCACGCGCCGACGAACGGGTAGCGCTCCCCTTCTGACGGAGGTATTTCGGGATATCTCCCGACACGAGCCGTTTACTGGCTGTTTTTGCCATTCTCGTTTCGCATCGAACCGTGCGACGAAGAACGATAGCTTCTCGGTGGAGAGGAACGCGAGGAACGAACGAACTCATGCGAATCGTCATCGTCGGCGCGGGTGAAGTCGGCTCGTCCATCGCGGCCAGCCTCTCCGATACGCACGAAGTCGTGGTCGTGGACCGGGACGGTGAACGAGTGGAATCGCTCACGTACTCGCTCGACGTGCTTCCGATACAGGGGGACGGAACCTCGCTCGACACGTTGCGTGACGCGGGCATCGAACGCGCCGACATGGTTATCGCCAGCACCGACGACGACGAGACGAACCTCGTCGTGTGCGGGACGGCGAAGACCGTGGACGACCCGTTTACCATCGCGCGAGTGAAGAAGGTCGATTACCTTCAGACGTGGGAAAACGCGGACCCCGGCGCGTTCGGCGTGGATTTCCTGGTGTGTACGAACCTGCTCACGGCGACGGACATCGTTCGCGTCATCGGCCTCCCCGCGGCGCGCGACGTGGACCCCTTCGCGGGTGGGAAGGTCCAGATGGCGGAGTTCGAAGTGCGAGGGGACAGTCCGCTGGCGGAACAGACGATTCGGCAGGCCGACCGCTTCGATTCGCTCACGTTCGCCGCCGTCATCCGCGACAGGGACGTCGATATCCCGCGCGGAGAAACGGTCATTCAGGCCGACGATAAAGTCGTCGTCATCGGCAGTCCCGAGAGCGTCCAGCAGTTCGCCAAGGAAGTCGCTCCCGACGAGACGCCGAGCACGGAGAAGGACGTCGTGGTAATCGGCGGCAGCGAAATCGGCTTCCACACCGCTCGACTGCTCGAAAATCGTAACCTCAAGCCCAGACTCATCGAACAGAACTCCACCCGCGCCCGCTCGCTGGCCGAAGCGCTGCCGGGAACCGTCGTCATGGCGAGCGACGCCACGGACACGGACTTCCTGATGCGCGAGCACGTCGATGAGGCCGATGTCGTCGTCGCGGCGCTGGAAAACGACGAGAAGAACCTCCTCGTCTCCCTGCTGGTTCGCCAACTCGGTGCCGAACGAGCCATCGCCATCGTCGAGAACACGGAGTACGTCTCGCTGTTCGAGACGGTCGGCATCGACGTGGTGATCAATCCGCGCGAGGTCACGGCCGAAGAGATAACGCGGTTCACCCGCGAGGAGCGCGCCGAGAACATCGCGCTCATCGAGAACGACCGCGCGGAAGTGCTCGAAATCGAAATCGACGCCAACAGCGTGCTCGTCGATAGACCGATCAGCGAGGGCGTCGCTAATCTTCCCGACGGCGTGGTTATCGGTGCGATAACCCGCAACGGCGAATTCATCGTTCCGCGCGGCGATACGATCGTGAAACAGGGAGACCACATCGTGGTGTTCGCCCATCGAAACGTGGTTTCGGAAGTGAGTGGCGCACTATGACCCTCCGCGTCGATTGGCGGGCGAGCGTGAGCCTCGTCGGAACGGTCGTCAAGTGGCTCTCCGTCCCGCTGGTGTTCCCGCTGCTCGTCGGACTCTACTACGGGGAGGGTATCAGCACGTTCGTCACGACGATGGTCGTCGCCGTCGTCGTCGGGTGGTCGCTCGAACGCGTCGAACCCGACCCCGAGATGGGTGCGCGCGAGGGGTTCCTGATGGTCGCGCTGACGTGGTTCGCGGTGTCCATCGTCGGCGGCCTCCCCTACGTCATCGCCGGAAACGACATCTCGTTGCTGAGCGCCTATCCCTACCTCGCCGTCCAGTCGGGGCCGTCCACGCTCGCGCACCCCGTCAACGCGCTGTTCGAGAGCATGAGCGGGTTCACGACGACCGGCGCGACCGTGATGGGCGACATCTCCTTCGAGACGCACTCGCGCGCGCTGTTGATGTGGCGGCAGTTGACCCAGTGGCTCGGTGGGATGGGAATCGTCGTCCTCGCGGTGGCGATTCTGCCGGAACTGTCGGTCGGTGGTGCGCAGTTGATGGACGCGGAAGCGCCCGGCCCCGGCATCCAGAAGCTCACCCCGCGAATCGCGGAGACGGCGCGGGCGCTCTGGAAGGCGTACCTCGGCATCACCGCGCTCGAAATCCTCCTGCTGTTCGGCCTCCACGTTCTGGGGAACGTGCTCGGGACGCCGCTCGCGCCGCAGATGACGTTCTACAACGCCGTCGCGCACGGCTTCACGACGATGGCGACCGGCGGGTTCTCCCCCGAGGCGCGGAGCGTCGAGGCGTTCTCGGCGGTCGTTCAGTGGGTCATCGTTCCGTTCATGATAGCGGCGGGGACGAACTTCGCGTTGTTCTGGCACGTCCTGAACGGGAATCCGCGACGACTGTTCGAGGACGTCGAGTTCCGCTTTTACATCGGCATCTTGGCCGTCCTCTCCGCGATTTTGTCCGTCCTGCTGTACACCCATCAGGGGTTGGTGTTCGTCCCGAACGGCCCGGCTGTCGCCGGGAACATCGAATCGTCGATTCGTCACGCCACCTTCCAACTCGTCTCCATCGTCACGACGACGGGGTACGCCAGCATGGACTTCAACACGTGGAATAGCTCCGCCCAATACCTCATGCTGGGCGCGATGCTCATCGGTGGCTGTGCGGGTTCGACCGGCGGTGCCATCAAAATCGTGCGCTGGCTCGTCATCCTGAAATCCTTCCGCCGGGAACTGTTCACGAACGTCCACCCCGAAGCGGTTCGTCCGGTTCGACTCGGCGGCCGCGCACTCGACGAGCGCGCGGTTCGCGGTATCTACGCGTTCACGCTGCTCTACGTGGTCATCTTCCTCGTCGCCACGCTCCTCCTCTTCCTCGACATCGAGCGGACCGGCCCGAACATCAACACGCTCGAAGCCATGAGCGCCATCGCTTCGACGCTCGGGAACGTGGGGCCGGGATTCCAACTCGTCGGCCCGATGAACAACTATCTCCCCTTCTCGAACAGCGCGAAACTCCTCATGGTCGTCCTGATGTGGGTCGGACGACTCGAAATCTTCCCGGTGTTCGTCCTACTGACGAGCGCGTACTGGCGGTCGTAGGGATTCCGAGAAACCAACGTCGAATTCGGGAGGATTACCCGATGAGTCGCTCTCGCATCGACCGCTTTCGCTGCTTTTCCGCGAGCAGGACGGAACAGTCCACGTCGTCAACGATGTCGAGCGCGAGCGACCCCCGGACGAGACGGGAAAGGAGGCCTTCCTCGGTCGCGCCGATGACGAGCAGCGAGCAGTCGCCCGCCGCACGTTCGATGGCCGCTTCGACGTCCTCGTCGTCCACCACGACGAGATTCGCGTCCTCGATGCCGTGTTCCGTGGCCCAGTCGGCGAGGAACTCCTCGCCCGCGTCACGCGATTCGTCGGTGACGTGGAGGAGCGAGAGTTCGGAGTCGTACTCCGCCTGCAGCATCTGCGCGATGGCCGCGCTGAGCTCGGAGTCCGGCCCGCCAGCGGTGGGAACGAGCACGCGACCGGGGTCGAATCCCCTATCTCGGAGAACCACCACGTCGCACGGAAGCCCGTTCGTCAGTTCGTCGATGGCGCTCTCGGCCCGGCCGGGGGAGCCGTGGCTGTCCTCGCCCCACCCCATGACCACGAGGTCCGCGGCGTGGGTTCGGGCCGCGTCGAAAATCTCCTCGAACGAGCGGTGCGAGAGGATGGTGTGCGTTTCGACGGGGACGCCGAACGTCTCGGCATCCGCGCGCGCTCGTTCGAGGAGTTCGGCCGATTCGGCGTCGAGTTCCTCGACGTGCGCCGCGCCGCTCGCCAGCGGCGTCTGGTCAGGCACCTGCACGATGTGCGTCGCGACGACCGTTCCGCCGCGTTGGCTCGCCACGGCGCTGGCGAGCGAGATGAGGTCCGTCTCGTGTTCGGGGTTGGCCAACGGCACCATCACGCGGTAGTCGCCGCCGTCCGGTTTCACGGTGGTGGCCGCGGAGACCGCGGGATCGGGCATATCGTCCGGTCGGCTGAGGACGTATTTGCTCAGTACCCCTTGTTTCTCCGTTCGCGGCCGCGCGTAGATGAAGAACCAGCCGATGCCAACGACGACGAACAGGATGGCCAGCCCGATTTCGATGCGGTCCATGAACGCGATGAGGGCGAACGAGAACAGCGCGCCGAGAATCGGCGTTATCGGGTAGAGGGGCACTCGGAACGCGGGATCGTACTCCGCGACGTCGGCCTCCCGCATCACGATAAGCGCGAGATTGAGCAGTCCGTAGACGATGAGGTGAAGCACGCTCCCCGCCTTCGCGAGAATCTTGATGTCCCCGATGAGGATGAGGACGAGGATGATGACGCCGGTAACCGCGATGGAGCGATAGGGTGTGGCGAACTTGTCGTGGATGTCGTTGAGCCACGCGGTAATCAGCTTGTCACGCCCCATCGCGAAATTGATGCGCGAGGACGCTAAAATCGATGCGTTCGCGCTGGAAGCGGTCGCCAACAGGCCGCCGAAAATGATAAGCCCGGCACCGACTCCGGCCAGTCCGAGACTATTCCCGAACGCGACTTCGGCAACTTCGACCACCGGGTCGGCACCGGGGGCCGCGAGTTCCGTCCAGTTTATGACGCTCGCCATTACAATCATCAGAATCGCGTACATCGTCGTGACGATGACGACCGATCCGACGACGGCGAGGGGAAGGTTTCGACCCGGATTCTTGATTTCTTCCGCAACGGTCGTGATCTTCGCGAAGCCGAGAAAGGAAACGAACACCAGCGCGGTCCCGGGAAGCACCGCACCGTACCCGGCTTTCGTCGGTGCGAACGGTTTGAGCGTAGAGAGATCGGCCTGCAGAAATCCGAGTATCGAGAATACTGTCAGGATGGCGACCAGCGTGATGACGATGACGTTCTGCAGTCGCCCGGTTTCCTTCGCGCCGACGTAGTTGATGGCGATGAACAACATCCCTGCGAAAAACGCGGCGACTTGCGTTCCGGAGATCCTGATTACGTCGAGGTCGATGGCCGGGACCGCGACAAGTGCGGTGACGAAATCCCCGAATCCGATCATGTAGAAGGCGGAGGCGAAAGCCAAACCCATCCAGTTACCCATGCCCGCAATCGAACCGAACAGGGGACCGAGAGCGTGATTGACGTAGTAGTAACTGCCACCCGCCTTCGGCATTGCCGTTCCGAGTTCGCTCGCTGAGAGCGCGGTGAACAGCGAGATGACGCCGCCAACGACGAACGAGAGGGCAATGGCGGGACCCGCTATTTCGTAGGCTTGACGCGGTAGGACGAAAATTCCTGCGCCGATCATCGTCCCGACGCCGATGGTGAGCGCGGCGAGCGGTCCGAGGTCCTTTGCGAGTTCCTCGTCCGCCATCAGTTCGCCTCCGTGTCGGGGAGGACGACTATCGGCCTGTCCGACTTCGTGACGAGCGAGTGAGCCACGTCCCCCGTGAGCAGTTGTATCCATCGGCTGCCGTGCCGCGGCGAGAACACGATTGCCGTCGCGTCCACGTCCTCGGCCACGTCGAAGATGGCGTCAGCGATGTCCGTGCCGTAGGTGAGTTTCGTCTCGACCGGAACCCCGGCGGCGTCACAGCGGTCCGTGACGACGGAAAATATCTCGTCCGCACGTTCTTCGCGCTGTTCGACCGACGCCTTGTCGGGAATTCCGCCGCCCTTCTCGACGACGTGCACTGCGACCACGCGGCCGTCGGCGTCGGCAACGCGGTCGAGCGCCGCGTCGCACGTCGTCTCCGCGTCCTCTTCGGTCACGACCGGGAGGACGATGCGTTCGAACAGCCCCGTCATGTGACGTACCACCCGGTGTCGATTACCTGTCGGGTGTACCGTCGCGTCGGGTCGGTCCAGTGTTCGATATCGGACGTATCTCGAATGGCGTGTCGATGTGTCATGCGTCCCCGTAATCTCCGAGCAAGGTGATAACGACTACGAAACCAGCCACGGACTCACACCTCCACCGCCCAGACCGTCACCGACTCGGAGCAGCCGTACACGTCGCGGAACGCCCGCTCTACGAACTGTGCGATGCGGTTCGCGTCGGCTTTCGCGCTGATGCGCACGTTCGTCCCCTCCGCGTTTTCCGGACTCTCCAACTGCTCGATTTTGAACGCCGGGAACTCCCGGACCAACTCCGTGAGCGCGTCCAGTTCCTCGTCCGTGCAGTCCACGTTGAGCGTCCGGTCGCCGAACTGTATCCACGGCGGGAGTTCGGTTTCCTCGTCGTCGTCCGTCTCGTCGCTCGTCCCGTCCTCCACCGCGGCCGTCGGTTCCGCTTCGGAATCGAGGTCGGGTTCGGGTTCCGGTTCGAGGTCGGCCACCAGCGTGCAGAAGGCGCTCCCGCGCTCGCGGTGTGCGGTGATGGCGTCCACGACGAGTTTCCGCCGCTCAGTCGGCGTCGAAGCACTGAATCTGGTCATATCGGACGTTCGTCTTCGGACGACAAAAACCGGGTGCTCCGCTCGGTTTCCGTAAGCCTTTATGCGAGGACGGCGCAGGTGAGTGCATGAACCCGAACATCCTGATTTTGGGTGCTCCCGGTGCTGGGAAAGGGACACAGAGCGCACGAATCGCCGAGGAATTCGACGTGGAACACGTCACGACCGGCGACGCGCTCCGCGCGAACAAGCACATGGAGACGGAACACGGTACCCCCGCGAGCTTCATGGACGCGGGCGAACTCGTTCCCGACCCAGTGGTGAACGAAATCGTGAACGCCGCCCTGTCCGAGGCCGACGGCTACGTCCTCGACGGCTACCCGCGGAACCTCTCGCAGGCGGAGTACCTGGACGACATCACCGACCTCGACGTCGTTCTGTACCTCGACGTGGACGAGGACGAACTCGTCGGCCGTCTCACCGGCCGCCGTCTCGACCCCGAGACGGGCGACATCTACCACATCGAGTACAATCCCGCCGAGGACGAAGCGGTAAAAGAGCGACTCGTCCAGCGCGACGACGACACCGAGGAGACGGTGCGCGAGCGCCTCCGCGTCTACCGCGAGAACACGGAACCCGTCATCGAGCACTACGAGGAGACGGGCGAACTCGTCCGCATCGACGGCGAGCAGACGCCCGACGAGGTGTGGGACGACATCAAGGAAACGGTCGAAAAAGAGGCCTGAACGCGGCTACTCGAACGACAGTTCTTTTTCCCGCGATTCGCTCGGTTCCGCTTCGAGGAGCGTGTCGAGTCGCCGTTCGAACTCCGCCTCGTCGATGTCGCCGTTGGCGTACCGCGCCCGGAGCATCTCCACGGCGTCGAGCTCCGATTCGTCCTCGTCGTCCTCGACGGCCGTTTCGTCGCCGTCGCGCAGGTACCACACGAGGAATCCGAGAACGGCGACGATTCCGAGGAGGTAGGGTGCTTGCGTAGCGACGACCGTGACGATTCCCGTCAGAAAGATGGCGAACCCTCCCAATACGACCGCACGCCAAAAATCGTGCTCCGGGAGGATTTCACTCAGTTCGCTCATACCCCCGTATTACGTGACAGCTGTAAAAAATTTATCTTCAGTCATGCCGCCGCGCCGGTCGTTTTTCGCGTGTTCGTCGTCGGGACGCTTCGCGTCCGTCCGTGCCGATGGCGAAGGTTGATTAACGCCGAATTCCAAACGTGCTACAATGGCACGGACAGCGCAGAAGGTAGAATCGCTCATCGCCGAGGACCCGGCGATGGCCGACGCCCTCTCGGTCATCTACGAACGGACCGACGAAGGGTCGGATGAAGTCCAATGGCAGGACGTGAGCGACGACCTCACCAGCGGTCAGTGGGGTCGGCTGATAGAGAAGGGTATCCTCGTGGACGGTATCCACGGGTTCGAACTCGCGGACCCCGATGAAGTCGCGGACGCCCTCGACGACTCCGGGTCGGCGACGACCAGCACGACCTCCTCGTCCAGCGACGTGGACGATATCGAGACTACCACGTGGTCGAAGTGGGACAAACTCGCGGCGGTGGCGAGCATCGGTCTGTTCTTGGGCTACTCCCAGAACGGCATCCGCGCCGCCGTCGGGCAGGTCGTCGACGTGGTGCTCGGCCCCATCGACGCCGCGCTCCCGTTCTACGTCGTCATCATGATCGTCGCCATGCTGACCGGACTGTACACCACGCTCCTGCAGGACAACCTGATGGACATGGAGAAGATGAGCATGTATCAGGAGCGCATGAAGGACATCCAGAAGCGCCAGAAGGAGGCGAAGGAGAAGGGCGACGAGCAGGCGATGGAGCGCATCCGACAGGAGCAGATGGAAGCCATGGGCGACCAGACGGGCATGTTCAAAGAGCAGTTCCGCCCGATGGTCTGGACGATGTTCATCACCATCCCTGCCTTCCTCTGGATGTACTGGCGCATCGGCGACCAGACGCCGGCCGTCGTTCCCAATGAATTGATCCTTCCGATGGTCGGGCAGACGGGATGGTCCGAGGGCGTTATCGGGCCGATGATGGCGTGGATCGTCTGGTACTTCCTGTGCTCGATGGCGTTCACGCAACTCATCCGGAAGGCGTTGAACATCCAGACGACGCCGACGTAAGTTCAAAACCTCTTTCTTGGTGCCCGTTCGAGGGTACATATGTTATTGACCGTCTCAGGCCCACCGGGGAGTGGGAAGAGCACGACTGCGCAAGGACTCGCGGACGCGTTCGGACTGGAACACGTGAGCGGCGGCGACATCTTCCGAGAACTCGCCGCCGAGCGCGACCTGACGCCGCTCGAATTCAACAAGCTTGCCGAAGAGGACGAGGAGATAGACCTCGATTTGGACCGACGCCTCCGCGAAATCGCCACCGAGGAGGACGACATCGTGCTCGAATCCCGACTCGCCGGGTGGCTCGCCGGTGAACACGCCGACTTTAGAATCTGGCTCGACGCGCCGCTCGACGTGCGCGCGGCCCGCATCGCGGACCGAGAGGACAAAACCGAAAAGCAGGCCGCGACCGAGACCCGCGCCCGCGCGGGCAGTGAGGCCCAACGCTACGAGGAGTACTACGGCATCGACATCACCGACCTCACCATCTACGATTTGAGCATCAACACCGCGCGTTGGAATCCCGACGACGTTCTCGCCATGCTGACGACGGCCGTCGAGAACTACGAACCGGACTCCGACGAGGGCAAGTACCCGATTACCGGCGTCACCTACGACTTCTGATGACGCTTCGCGGCCCACCATCCGAGCGTTCGCCCGCGGAACTCCTCGAATTCGGGGTCATCAACCTCGACAAACCGCCCGGCCCGTCAGCCCATCAGGTCGCGGCGTGGGTTCGGGACCTCTGCGAGGTCGAACAGGCGGCCCACGCGGGCACCCTCGACCCCAAGGTCACCGGGTGTCTGCCGACGCTGACCGGCTCGGCCACCCGCCTCTCGCAGGTCTTCCTCGAAGGTTCGAAGGAGTACGTGTCGGTCCTCGAACTGCACGAGACGGCTCCGGCCGACATCGAGGCCATCGTCTCCGAGTTCGAGGCACCGCTGTATCAGAAGCCGCCGCGGAAGAGCGCCGTCTCGCGGAAGCTTCGCGTGCGCGAGATTTACGAGTTGGACGTGCTGGAAGTACAGGACAGAAAGGCGCTCCTCGGGATTCGGTGCGAGAGCGGAACCTACATCCGAAAGCTCTGTCACGACATCGGCCTCGCGCTCGGAACCGGGGCGCACATGGGCCACCTCCGCCGGACGGCGACCGACCCGTTCGACGACACCGACCTCGTGACCCTCCACGACCTCTCGGACGCGCTGGCGCGCTGGCGGGAGGAGGACGAGGACGATTGGCTTCGGGAAATCGTCCGACCCGCGGAGGACGCTTTGACCCACCTCCCGAGCGTGACCATCGCCCCGAGCGCCGCCGAGCAGGTCGCACACGGCGCGCAGGTGTACGCGCCGGGCGTCATCGAGGCGGAGGAGGCCGAACGGGAGCAACTCGTCGCCTGTCACACGCCGAACGGCGCGGCTGTCTGTCTCGGCCGAATGGTCGGCGACGCGGACGCCGAGACGGGGACCGTGGTCGAACTGGAGCGCGTGTTGGTCTGAGCGTCGAAGTCCATCACGTCGAACGCGTGGTCCAGCCGGATTTCGTGCGAAGATCGTCTCGTTGAGCCATCCGTCTTTCCAACACATTTTGAGTGGAAAAATGGTCTGGTGGTGTGAATTAGAAACCGCGCCGGTCGTCTAATAGTAAACAAAAGGTTTACTTCCGATGGCGTTCAATAATCACTTGTTCCAATCATCCACGGGTGAGGCAATTCACTCATCCGTACTGCTAACTGCATAGAATCATCTCTATCCCACTCCACAGGTGCCGACAATCGTCATTCTTTTACAGACAGTATGTATATAAGGAGATGATGGCGTTATGCCATCACCCGTAGGATGATTGGAACAATCCTCGCGGGTCTGGTTAGTTCAAAGACGGCAATGTGGGCGGTGACGACCGTTCTTCGCATTATCGCCATTGCCGTAGCCCTAATCAGGCTTAAGCGGGAGTAGTGCCGTAAGGTCGCTCCCTATGGTAAACCGGGGGTGATGACGTGTCACCCCCCGGGGAAGATAGGAAGCTGCGTGCGCGATTCAGTTTCGCGCGAATCATCCTACGGGATTTCAATACTCCTGAGCAACCGGTGTACTTTCGAACGGGGAAGTCCGCCATTCCGGAGTACGGATGTTTTAACGATTATCACTCTCGTTCATCTATCCGTTGCGAGATAGACGGTGACTCCTTTTTATTCGAGGAACGCACGGATTTACCGTTATTCCGCCATCGCTTCCTCCCCTGCCGGTTCACGCTGCTTTTTGTCGCGTGCGAGTCACCTCCCGGTATGCAAGTCGGCACCGCGGAATCTGCGCCCGGCGAACTCGTCACCGGATGGTTGGACGTCACCGACCTTCCGACAGGAACGCCCGAACGTCTCCCAGTCCTCATCGCGGAGGGGGAGGAGGACGGCCCGACGCTTTGGATTACGGCGTCGATTCACGGCAACGAGGTGACCGCCCTCGCCACCGCGCAGGACGTTATGCATGGGGAGTTGGCGTCGAAGATTCGCGGGACGGTCGTCTGTCTCCCAAATTTGAATCCCGCCGGACTCCGCCGGACGACTCGCACCTCCTACTACCACGGTGACGACCCGAATCGCTATTTCCCCGACCCGGACGCGGACGGGTCGCGTCCCCCGCGCGTGCAGGAACTCATCGACGAACGGGTGTTCGACGCTTTCGCCGACTCGGCGGATGCGCTCGTGGACCTCCACACCGCGCAGGTCGGGTCGATTCCGTTCGTGATTCGGGACAGGGTGCTTTACGGAACTCAGCGAGACGAGGACGAAGCCCGCGACCTCGCCGACGAACTCGAACGCCTCGTGGACGCCTACGACTTCCCGATCATCAACGAGTACGTCGCGGAGGAGTACGTCGAGCAGAACCTCCAGCGCTCGACGGCGGGCGCGGCGCTGAACAACGCCGGAATTCCCGCGTTCACGGTCGAACTCGGCGGCTTCGAGGTCGTCGAGGAGGACACCCGCGAGAAGGGCGTCGTCGGCCTGTTGAACGTCATGCGCGAACTCGATATGCTACCCGGCGACGCGGAACCGACGGGACTCGCCGCGCCCGTCGACTTCCCGGTCAAGCGCGCGGTCCATCCGCACACCGAGACGGCCGGAATCGTTCGCCACCGCGTCGAGGCGGGGGACGCCTTCGAAGAGGGGGACGTCATCGCGGACATCGTGACGCCGCACGGCGAGCCGAAGGCGACGGTCGAAACGGACCACGACGGCTACGTCGTCGGGCGCTATCACGGCGTCGCAGCCTACGAGAACGACCCGCTCACGAGTCTGGCGGTGCGGGACGACGGCGACGTGGTAGTCCCACGCTCGCAGGAGTGAAACGAAGGGCTTAACATAGGCACTCTCCTTTTGCAGAATGTAGCGGGACCGTGGGGTAGTGGTATCCTCTGCGGATGGGGTCCGTAGGACTCGAGTTCGACTCTCGGCGGTCCCATACTTCTGTTGGGAGCAGGAAAGGCGAGCGAAGCGAGTCTTTTCCGTGGTCCCATACTTCTGTTGGGAGCAGGAAAGATGAGCAACGCGAATCTTTCCGTAGTCCCATTCTTTGATTGGACTACGAACGGCGAGCGGAGCGAGTCGTTCGGTGGTCGCTCATCCGTCAACGATGCTCGTACGCTGACGGATTACTTCGGAGTTCGATGTACCGTGTTGTTCCGTGAGTGTCGAGTATGTCTGGGTATTACCACCATTGGACATATTTGTTTCCATAGTTTATAATATTAAGAGAAGATTGAAATAACGGTGGTACAACCAGTTAGATATGTCGAAAAAAGAACCAACCGGAGCGGCCGGTAAGGATGGCAGACGCGACGCCCTCCATCGAAATCTCTACGACGATTTGTCGTTCGACGAACTCGAATCGTCGCCGACGTTCACTCCCGAGATGGCGAAGGAGTTCTTCCCGGTCCACCGCGAGGAGCCGATCGACACGATGGGCGGGCCGGTCGTCATCGAATGCGCCTACCCCGGATGGCAGGCCGGTGGCGAGCACTACCCCGCCGTCCCGGACACGCTCGAAGAACAGAGTCTGGGACTCATCGAGGGTATCGAGGCGGGTGCCGCCGCGGTGCACGTCCACCCGCGAAACGAGGAGCGGCGGCCCCAGTGGGAGAGTCCGGAACTGCTCGCCGAGGTGCTGGACCCCGTGTTCGAGGCGTGCGGTGAGGTGATTACGACGAGTCAGACGTGGATGACCGGCCCGCACGCCGATTACGTGACGGCGACGGAGAAACTGCTCCGCATGGGCGACGGGAACAAGTACTGCCAGGGTTCGGTCGTCCTTCCGATGGGGTTGTTCGGCGCTGGTACCTATCACTCTCCGTCGGCCATCACGGAGGGCGTTCGGTTCTTCCAAGAAAACGGGGTCAAACCGGTGTTCCAGTTGTACGACACGCACGTCCTCTACGACTTGAAACATCGACTGTTCGAGAAGGGCGAGGTGGAGGAGGATTCGCACATGTTGAACCTCTATCTGGGCGCACACCACTCCCAGACGACGAACAACGACCCGTGGTCGTATCTCAACGTCATCTCCTCCATCTACAACGCCCGCGAGACCATCGACGACGCCATCGTCGGCGTCAACCCCGGCGGGCGAAACTGGCTTCCGACGCTCGTCCTCGGACTGCTCGCGGGTGCGAACGTTGTCCGCGTCGGTATCGAGGACACCTACTGGCGATACCCGCACCGGAACGAGGTGATTCAGGACAACACCGAAATCATCGAACTCGCCGTGCAGTTCGCCGAGTTGCTCGGCCGAGAGGTCATCACGGACCCCGACCAGGCCCGCGACTTTCTCGGCATGGAGTACACCTCGCCACGCTGATGTCGGGTGTCGGCTACTGCCACGAAACCACGTACGTCACCAGCTGCATCCCGTCTCTCGACCCCCGAAATACCGCCTCGACGTCGGCGTCCTCGTCACCCCACGTCTCGACGACGCCGGTGATGAGACCCCTGTTCAACTCCGGTGGATACGGATTCACGCACACCATTCGTCCCTCGGTTTCGCCCGTCTTCTCGAACTCGTAGTAGCCGACCTCCCCGCCGCGGTGGTTCATCTGGTACACGTCGTCCACGCTCGAGAGGGCACTCTCCACCGAATCGACCGCCGACGGCCACTCCACGACGTCGGGTATTTTCGTCCCTATCTTCGTCACCGTCCTCGGTCCGACCGTCTCGGCCAGTTCGTCGAACGCGTCGAGATACGACTCCATCGGATACCACTCGCCGGGTTGTGGTTTCGGGATTCCGTTCTCTTCGAGGATGGAAAGCGCCCGCCGCTCGTACGCATCGGAGAAGGACCCGACTCCCCTGACGATGGAAGAAACCGCTCGCCCTTCTACTTCGATGCTACTGATGTCCGTTCCGCGTCGTTCCGAAATATGCACACGAGGATAGTTTTCATCTGTAGAATATTTGTTTTATTATAAGAAAATATACAATAGAATTCGGTTGGTAATTGGCGTGCGCTCGATTACCACGAAACGTCGAACGTTCGTTTGCTCGCCGTTTCGTCCCGCTCGACTTCGACGAATGCGCCGCTGTCGTTGAACTTCTTGACGATACCTTCGACGATTCCTTGATCCATCGGGGACGGGTACGGAGTTTCACAGATCATTCGTCCCTCCGTTTCGCCGGTCTTCTCGAACTCGTAGTAGCCGACGTCTCCACCGCGGTGATACATCTGATACACGTCGTCGAGCCCGGTCAATCCGGCCTCTACGGAGTCGATTTGTGGTGGCCACTCTACGGTTTCGGGGATCTCCTTCCCGATGGTCTTGACGGTTCGCGGGCCGATACCGTCGACGAGTTCGTCGAGCGAATCTATCGCTGCCGGGAGCGAGTACCATTCACCCACCTGTGGTTCAGGAACGCCGTTTTTGTCCAACACGTCGAGAACGCGCTTCCGGTACGCTTCCGATAGCCGAGAGACAGCCTGTACGACGGATGTGAGAGAGTCTCCTTTTACTTGCGTGTTTGCCGCTGCCATTTGAGGCATGAAAATTATTTCAGAAACGTATATTAAATAACTTACTATTATCAGATTAAATAACTAGAGATAGTAAATATTTTGTAACCTCTGGATTGGCAAGCAAGCGGAGAGAACTCCTTACTCATGCAATATATGATTCCTATTCTTGTTCTTTGATATCGTATATGTGTGAACCCCTAGGTTTATTATTTACAATATTCAAATTCTTAATATGATCACCGATGACGAATCGCTCGAATCCTCGTCGGACGATGAAACGTACGAAATCGAGGATGTGGCGTTCATCGGGCGAACGTTCGAGGAGTACGTTCGAATGTTCGATCTCGACCTCCACCGACTCGACGGGGGGCGGATACTCGACTGTCCCTCCGGCGCGTGTGCGTTCGTCGCGGAGGCGACCCAACGGGGACTCTCTGCGGTCGGCGCGGACGTCATGTATCGGGGTGACTACGGCAAGCTCGATACGCGCGGCGAGCTCGACATCGAGATGGCACTCGAGGGGTTCGACGACGCGGAGGAGTTGTTCGAGTGGGACTACTACGGCGACGTTGACGGCCTTCGAGACCACTGGACCGAGGCCTACGAGACGTTCCTGAAGGACTACCCCGCCGGACTCGCCTCCGGTCGGTACGTTCCCGCCAAACTTCCCGACCTCCCGTTCGAGGACGACGCGTTCACGCACACGCTCTCGGCGCATTTGCTCTTCCTGTACGCCGACCGACTGAGCCACGAATTCCACGTCGAGTCGCTCCGCGAACTCGCTCGCGTCACCGCCGATGAAGTTCGCGTCTACCCTCTCGCGGACTTCGAGGGAACGCCGTACCCGCGGCTGGACGACCTCCTCGATTCCCTTCGGTCGGACGGGTACGGCGTCGAGATTCGCTCCGTTCCGTTCGAGTTCCAACGCGGTGCGACGGAAATCCTCGCCATCGACTGCGACTGATTTTCTTCCAAAACAGGAAATCCAAATATACTTCCCACGGCAGGGAGGACAGTTGGCCATGAGCCGGACCGTTGCTGTCGCACATTATCCGGAAGGCGCGGGGCACGCGACCCGGATGCTTGCGGTGGCACAAGCATTGGAAGGGCCGGAGACGGATGTCGTCCTCGCAGGCGGTGGTCCGGGGTCCCAGTTCATCGAGCACAACGGCTACGAGGTCTACCGTCCGGCGACGGTCGATTACATCGGTGACTATCAGGGCGGGTCGATTCTCGACGTGGTGACTCGAAGCGTTCCGAACAGCGGTCGGCGGGTGTTCGACTTCGTTCGATGGCTCCGCCGCGAAGACCCTGCCGCCCTCGTGACGGACGACATGTTCGCCGCGATGGCGGCCCACTGCACCGATACGCCGCTGTACGTTCTCACCCACAACGCCGCATCCTACTACGACGCCGCCATCGAAGAGGTGTTCACGTGGATTCTCAACCGCTACCAGATTTCGGTGTCGCACGCGTTCTTCTATCCCGCCGTGTGGCCGCCGGACCGCGGCGACCCGCCGGGCGTCGTCCACATCCCTCCTATCGCCCTCGAACCCAACGGCGAGGAGCCTCCCGACGACATCGACGTGCTCCTCGTTCCGAGCACCTACACGACCAACTTCGCGGAACTCGCCCGCGCCCTCGAAGACGACGGCAACGACGTGACCCTCGTCGGTCACGACGGCTGGGAGTCGGTGCCGTCGCTCCTTCCGTGGATTCAGGCCGCGAACGTCGTCGTCTGCTCGGGCTACTCCACCGTGATGGAGGCCGCCGTCGCCGGGACGCCCTGTATCATCTACCCGTTCACCGACGAGCAACACGGCGTCTCGCGGGTCATCGAACGCCGCGGCCTTCGCGGGTTCCAAATCGAACACTCGATTCCGCACGTCACCCGCGCGGTGCGCCATCCCCCCGAATCACCCGAGTACGAAAACGGCGCGGACCGCGCGGCGGAGTACGTTTTGGACCACATGGAGTAGCGCTTCTTTCACGCGCACCGGGAGATAGCGCGGTAATTTGCCACTGCCGAAATCGCCATCCTGCTCTCGACTGACCGCTAGGTATGGCACAGGTGACGGTCGGGGGGCGACTCCATTTCGGCTTTCAGAACCTCTCACTCGCCCACGAGCGATTGTACGGCGGGTTGGGGGTCGCTCTCTCCTCGCCGACCGTCTCCGTCGAGGCGACACCGGCAGACGAGGTGCGCTGTGACGACCCGTGTGCACGCGAGTACGCGAGCAGGGCTACGGACTTGCTCTCCGTCCCCGGCGCGGACGTTCGAGTTCACCGGACGCTGCCGAGACACGTCGGACTCGGGAGCGGGACGCAACTCGCGCTGGCCGTCTTCGCCGCCGTCGCCCACGCCTACGGCGACGACCCGGCGGTCCGCGAGCACGCGCCCGCCCTCGACAGGGCGGGGAGGAGCGGCATCGGCGTCTCGACGTTCGAGCGCGGTGGTTTCGTCGTTGACGCCGGACATCCCACGGAACGCTTTACCACGGCTCGTCCCGCACGCGGCGACTGGTCGGTCCCCCCCGTCGTCGCGCGACACGACGTTCCCGACGACTGGCGGTTCGTGCTCGTCCTCCCGGACGCCGAACCCGGTCGGAGCGGCGACGACGAGGACGCGAGCATGCGCTCGGTCGTCGAACGCGCGGACCCGACAATCGCCGAGGACGTCTCCTCGATACTCCTCCGTCGGTTGCTTCCGGCGATTGCGGACGGGGACCCGGACCGGTTCGGCAGTGCGGTCGCGGAGATCGGTCGCCGAAACGGCGCGTGGTACGCCGACGAACAGGGAGGCGTCTATCGGCCACCCGTCGGCGAACTCGTCACCGCCATGGAATCCTCCCCGTCGGTGTTCGGTGCCGGGCAGTCGTCGTGGGGACCCGCGGTGTACGGCGTGACCACGCGGACGTTGGCCGACGGAGCCGTCGAGGCGGCTCGAAACGCGCTCGATTCCGCGGGCGTCGCCGGAGACGTGTTGCTCACTTCGCCCCGAAACGCCGGAGCGAGCGTAAACGGTAAGCGTCAGGAATGAGAGGGGAACGCATGGACCGCATCCCGTTCGGCGTCTCGCAGTTCGACTCGCTCATCGGCGGGGGGTCCCCGCCGGGGAGCGTCGTCTTGTTGGCTGGCGACGCCGGGGCAGGCGCACGCGAGTTCGCGTACACGAGCGCGACCATCAACGCCCTCGGTCACGTCGATTCGGACCTGTTCGAACTTCACTACGGGCCGATAGACTCGCACTCGGATCTCCCCGACGAAGTTCACTACGTCTCGTTTACCGCCAACGAACCCGAAATATTCGACGAACTCACGCACACCATCGACGAGACGCTCGTCGGTCCGGCGGCGGACGCCATCTCGTTCGAGGATCTCTCGGCCGAGTACTTCCAACTGAGTCCGATTCCGAACGACTGGTACGTCGAGAAGCGTCGCACCATCACCGACCTCGGGAGCAGTCACGACCGCCGCGGCGTCCTCGAAGCGCTCGGCGAATACCTCTCCGAGAACGCGCCCCGAAACCTCGTCGTCGTCGATTCGCTGACCGACCTCTCGTCGCTTCCGGACGAGCAGGTGGATTGGAACCAGATGGTCATGCTCCTCAAGGGCATGAAGAAGGCGGCCAAGGCGTGGGGCGGCCTGATACTCGTCCTCGTCGCACAGGAGAGTCTGACGGAGCGCCAGATGGGTGCCCTGATGAGCGCGACAGACGGCACCATCACCTTCGAGTGGGAGAGCGGCGGCAACGAGCGCGCTCGGACCATGTTCGTCCGCGAGTACCGCGGCGTCCTCTCGCGCATCGAGGAAGAGAGCATCATTCGCTTCGAGACGGAGATACAGAGCGACGGGTTGGACATCAGCAACGTTCGCAAGATTCGATAGCGTCCATACGCTCGCCTCAACCGTCGTTTCAAAATTCGTTTCTCTTTGCCGGTATCCCGCTCCCGTCGAGGCGAAACGTTAAGTCAACGCTGTGAGAAATAGGTATTCACCCGAATGGAGAGCGAAGACGCGGGTCACGTCCCAGCGGAAGAGGTTCCGGCGGCGGTCGACCAGTGGCTAACCAACACGGCCGACGAACTCGGCATCTCCCGCCAGCGCCTCCTCTCCGAACTGGTCGCGGGGCACGGTACGCTCCACGAGAGGAACGGTTCCGACGAAAGGCTCGCCGAACTCCGCGACGATTTTATGGAGAAGTTGACCGACGTGCGCGAGCGCGTCGTCCAGATAAAGCGCGAAACCGACGAGAAGGCTCCGGAAGACCACGACCACCCCGAACTCCGCGGCGAACTCGCCGGTCTTCACGACGAACTCGCCGACCTCCGTCGCACGGTGGACGACGGGGACGGCGACGACCTCGAACCGGAACTCGACGCCCTCCGTGAACGAGTGGCCGAGAACCGGAAACGACTGGACTCCGGATTCGAGAACTACGAGGCGGTGCTCGACTACCTCACCGAGACGACCGACGAACTGGACGAGCGACTCGACGTCCTCGCGCGTGCGCTCGTTTCCGTCCGCGACCAAGCGCGCACGCTCGCCGCACAAAACGCGACGCGGGCGGCCACCGCCGAACTCGCCCGGACCGCCAACCGTCACGGCATTACGAGCGCCAAGTGCTCCGAGTGCGAGACGAGCGTGACCATCGCGCTGCTGACCGAACCCGCCTGCCCGCACTGTGGCGCGACGTTCGAGGACATCGACCCCAAGCAGGGCTTTTTCGGGTCGAACTGGCTCGTCGTGGGGCGTCCGCCCGCGCTGGAAGGCGACACCACCGACCCGGACTTCGAATCGCGGTCGAAGTCCGGCGTTGACCTCGACCACGACCTCAACTTCGACGGCGGCCTCGACCCCGACTCCGACCTCGACGTTGACGACCTCTTGAACGAGGTGATGGGCGAGTGAGCGACCGACCGCCCGGGGACGACCGGGACGAACCCCTCGCCGACCTCGCCGCCGACATCGAGGAGCGCCGGAAGCGAAAGTCCACCCCGGTCGATGACGCCTTTCGAGAGGAGAACGTCGGCGACATCGATACCGACGAACTCTGGGCGGACCTGCTGCGCGAGGACAGCGGCGAACTCGTCGTGAGCGCCCCCCGAGAGGCGGGTCGGGACGACCGCGACGTTCGCACGATTCCGAAAGCGACCTGCCACGGCTGTCCGCACGTCGGCGACCCGCCGACCCTCCACTGTACCCACGAGGGAACGGACATCCTGTCGATGCCCGACACCGACCACTTCCGGGTGGCCGACTGTCCCATGGTCGCCGACGAGGACAACCTCGACACGGGGAGCGGATGACCGCGAGAGTCGCTACGATTCCGTCGCGTCGCCCGTAGTTTCCGGTGCGAAGGCGGAGTCCTCGTCTACCCAGCAGTTGAAGTCCACGACGAGCTCGTCGGTTTCTTCGCCGTTTTTCATCGAGACGACTCGAAGCCGCCCGTGCTGTGGCCGCGGGCCGATGGTTTGGAGATAGTTCCGCCGCTTCCCGGTCGGAATCTCGTATTCGAGGTCGCCCGACGAATCGTACACCCGAAGCCGGTCGGTGGACGCTTGCTTGCCGTTCGAAAACGAAACGGAGAGGAGCACGCGCCCGTCTTCGGGGGACGGCGGACACCGATTGCAGGATTTTTCCATCGCCGTGTGCGACGGCGGTCGTTTCACAGTCGGCGCTCGACGAACTGTTCGCACCGGAACACCCCGCGAGTCCAGGGGCCGCCAAGCCCGCTCCCGCGGCGAGCAGCGTTCGTCTCGATAGGTCAGAGGTCATCTCAATGGGTTGACACATACCACGAAAATAACGCTTCCCGAATCGGTACGTGGCGCTTTTCACGCTCCGCGTCCAAGCCGAGGTATGCAATTTTGCGACGAATGCGGTTCCATGATGCGGTCGATGGGGTCGAAGATGGTCTGTACGAACGACGACTGTCAGGCGACGGTGGCGAAGGACGAGGAGCGCGCCGCCGAGTTCGTCTCCACCGAAGCGCAGGACGATTCCGACGTCATCGAAACCGAGGAGGGCGCGAATTTCGAGGGGAAACCGACGGCGAACGACGTCACCTGTGAGGAGTGCGGCCACGGCGTCGCGTGGTACACCATCAAACAGACCGGCTCCGCAGACGAACCGCCGACGCGATTTTTCAAATGTAAGGAGTGCGGCTATCGCTGGCGCGAATACAATTAATTATCGTCCAAAACACTTCGCATATTTTACCCGCAGACCGACGTTTTACGTGGCGTGACCCCGACCCTCTGGTATGCGATTGCATACCCGGGACGTTCGACAGGACGTCCGCGAACTCGGCGGGTTGCTCGGCGACGTACTGTCGCGGCTGGCCTCTCGAGAGGCGTTCGAGTCCGTCGAGACGGTTCGAACCGGTTCCATCGACTACCGACGCGGGGACGCGGAGTCCCGCGCCGTCCTCCGCGACGAAGTGGCCGACTTATCGCCCGAACTGGCCGGTCACGTCGCACGAGCGTTCGCCACCTACTTCGAACTCATCAACCTCGCCGAGGAGCGACAGCGTGTGCGCGCCATCCGCGAGGGGACGCAGGAGGGAACGCTCGAAGACAGCCTCCGCGCGACCGCCGAAACCCTCGCCGAGGCCGACGCGGACCCCGAAACCGTCGAACGAGTGTTGGAGGACGTCAACGTCGTTCCGACCTTCACCGCACACCCGACCGAGGCGCGCAGGAAGACGGTCAAGGCGAAACTCCGCTCCGTCGAAACCCTGCTCTCGGAACTCGACGAACGAAGGCTCACCGACCGCGAGCGGAATCAACTCGAACGCCGATTGGAGAGCGAAGTGACCGGTCTCTGGGAGACGCGGCAGGTCAGAAAGCGCCGCCCGGAGGTGGCGGACGAGGCGCGGAACGTCCTCTGGTACCTCGAAAACGTTCTCTTCGACATCGTGGGTGACGTGTACGACGAACTCGACCACACCGTCGGCGAGGAGTTCGACGTGGACGTGCCGAAGCTGTTCGGCTTCCGGTCGTGGGCCGGGAGCGACCGCGACGGCAACCCCCACGTCACGCCGGAGGTGACCGCCGAAACCCTCGACCGCCAGCGCGACGTCGTGTTGGAGCGCTACCGTGACGAACTGAAGCGACTGTCCGGCGTCCTCAGTCAGGACGGCGACCGAATCGAGACGAGCGCTCTGTTCGATTCGAGCCTCGACACCGACCGCGAACAACTCCCCACCATCGCGGAGCGCGTGACGGACCGCTACCCGGAGGAACCGTACCGCCAGAAACTCGCGTTGATGCGCGAACGAATCGACCGCGTTGGCGACGTTCGACCCGGCGGATACCACGACGCCGAGGAACTCCTCGCGGACGTGGACGCCATCGCCGACAGCCTCCGGAAGGACGGCGCGGAGAGCGTCGTCGAAACGGAAGTCGAACCGCTTCGCCGCCGCGTCGAAACGTTCGGGTTCTCGCTCGCCGCGCTCGATTTGCGCGACCATCAGGAGAACCACACCACGGCAATCGCGGAGGCGCTGGCCCGCGAGGGCTTCGACTACGATTCGATGAGCGAGGACGAACGGGTCGAACTGCTGACCGACGCCATCCTGCAGGACGAACCCATCATCGACCTCGACACCGAGGGGCTCTCCGAGACCGCAAGCCGGGTTCTAACCCTCTTTTCGGAGACGGCAGACTGGCAGCGCGAGTACGGCGCGGAGACCATCGACACGTACTGCATCAGCATGACCGAGGAGGCGAGCCACGTCCTCGAAGTGCTGTTCCTCGCGGATCAAGCCGGAATCGTTGACCTGCCGGGCTACTCCGGACTCGACGTGGTTCCCCTGCTCGAAACCGAGTACGCGCTCTCGGGCGCACGGCGCATCGTCGGCACCCTGTTCGAGAACGAGGCCTACGCCGCGGCGCTCGAAGCGCGCGGCGGGACGCAGGAAATCATGCTCGGGTACTCCGATTCGAACAAGGAGAACGGCTTTTTGGCCGCCAACTGGAGCCTCTATCGGAATCAGAAACGACTCGCCGAAATCACCGAGGAGTACGACGTCACCCTCCGCCTGTTCCACGGCCGCGGCGGGTCGATTTCCCGCGGCGGCGGCCCGATGAACGAGGCGCTGCTGGCGCTCCCCCGCGAAACCGTCTCGGGACAGGTCAAATTCACCGAACAGGGCGAGGCCATCGCGGAGAAGTACGCCAACCCCGTCATCGCGGAGCGGAACGTCGAACAGATGCTGGACGCTCAGATTCGCGCCCGGTACGCCGCCTTGGAGGACGACGAGGAGACGATTCCCGACGAGTGGGTCGAGGCGATGGACGTCGCCGCCGACGCCGCCCGCGACGCCTACCGCGACCTGCTCGAATCGGACGGCTTCGTCTCGTACTTCGAGGAGACGACGCCGATAACCGTCATCGAGGACCTGAACCTCGGGTCTCGGCCCGCCTCCCGCTCCGGCGAGCGAACCGTGGAGGACCTCCGCGCGATTCCGTGGGTGTTCTCGTGGACCCAGAGCCGGTGTATCCTCCCCGGGTGGTACTCGCTCGCCAAGGGATTGGATGCCTACGGCGACGTCGAAACCCTCCGGGAGATGTACGAGGAGTGGCCGTTCTTCCGCACGACCATCGACAACGCCGCGATGGCGCTCGCCCGAACCGACCTCGAAATCACGGCTGAGTACGCCGACCTCGCGTCGCCCGAGTTGCGCGAGCAGTTCTTCCCCGAACTGGAAGCGGAGTACGAGCGTTCCGCCGAACTCGTCTTGGACATCACCGGACGCGACGACCTCCTCTCGCGCGAGTGGCTTCGGGAGAGCCTCGACCGACGGAACCCCTACGTGGACCCGCTCAACCTCCTCCAAGTGCGTCTGCTTCGCCAGTCACACCTCACCGAGACGGAGCGCCGGACCCTCCGGCTGACCGTCACGGGTGTCGCGGCGGGAATGAAAAACACAGGCTAGTCGGTCGGTTCGTTTCTTCTCACCCGTCGTTCGGGGTCGTCCGTCCTCATATTCGTCCGATATCGCTCTCTTCTTTCCCGAGATTGGCGACGATTTCGTCCAATTCCTCGATAGTCCGTGCCTGTTGCTCGTTCGTCTCCGCGATGGACGACACCTCGGTCGAGATACGGGCGGACGTCTCTGCCGCCTCGTCGATCATGGTCGCCACCTCCTGGGTGCTCGACGCCTGCTCGTCCGTCGCGGCGGTAATCTGCTCCATGCCGACCGCGGTTTCCGTGGCCGAGTCCACGATGCGTTCGAGCTTTTCGCTGGTCCGCTGGACGGCGGTGACCGTCTCGGAGATGGAGGCTTCGCTCTCGCCGAGGCTGTCGAGCGTGCTCTCGGTTCGGTTCTCGATGCGTTCGCCCATCGCCTCGATTTCGGCGGCCCGAGCCTTCGACTCCTCGGCGAGCGATTTGACTTCCTCGGCGACGACGGCGAACCCGTCGCCAGCCTCTCCGGCGCGCGCCGCCTCGATGGAGGCGTTCAGCGCGAGGAGGTTCGTCTGGTCCGCGACGTCGTTTATCATCCGCACCGCGTCGCCGATTTCGCTGACCGCGTTCTGGAGTTCCTCCGCGTCGTCCACCATGCTCTCGCGGGCGTCCTCGGTGGATTCGGTCGCGCTGATCGCGCGCTGGCCGAGTTTCTTCCCCTCCTCGGCGAGTTCCTGGGATTCGCGGCTCTTCTGTTCCACTTCGTTCGCGCTGGCGGCGATCTCCTCGACCGTGGCGCTCTGGGTGGACACTTCGCTGGCGATTCGCTCCATGTTCTCCGACTGTTCCTCGGTGAGTTGGTTGATTTCGACGGAGCTCTCGGCGACGTCGGCGGCGGACTCGTGTGCGTCGAGAACGTGCTCTTCGGTCGATTCCCGAAGGGTGCGCGAGCGCTCTATCTCCTCTTTCATCTGCTGACTGTGCGAGTGGACGTAGGTGTCCGCCGCTATCTGCATGTCGAGGTTGAGCACGCGGAGCACCGAGAGCATGTCCTCGAAGCGCTCGTGTGCCGACTCCCGGACCTCGGAGACGAGTTCGTCCACGTCGGTCATGGTCCCGGCGAGTTGCCCGCCGTCGGTCGCCGCGGGCGAGACGTGCTCTCGAATCGTCGCTTCGAGGTCGTCCTCCAGTCGCTCTTTCAACAGACACCCGATGAGGTCGTAGTAGATGCTGTACTGGCCGATATAGTGGTTCAACGGCATGTCCAGCATGTCGTGGAGCTTTCCGATTCGCGCCCGGTTTCGAACGTACTCCTCGTCGTAGGTCGCGTCGGCGAGGGTGACGAGGTACTCCCCCTGTGTCGATTTTAGCGATTCGATACCGCGCGTGGAGTTCGCGAGTATTTCGTGTGTCTCCTCGTGTTCCTGCAAATTCTCGTAAAATTGGTCGGCCACCGTTCCGCGGTTGGCTTCGAACGTCGGGCGGAGGGCGGACAGTCGGCTGACGTCCTCCGCGTCGAGGCCGAGAAACGACTTCCGTCGCTCTATCTCTTCCATATCGAGACCCATCTCGTCGAGTTGCGCGTCGATA
This sequence comes from Haladaptatus sp. T7, assembly GCF_026008575.1. Taxonomy (NCBI): domain Archaea; kingdom Methanobacteriati; phylum Methanobacteriota; class Halobacteria; order Halobacteriales; family Haladaptataceae; genus Haladaptatus; species Haladaptatus sp. T7. Next base: position 650,370 of record NZ_BROP01000001.1, on the reverse strand, counting down.
TCGACCCGTTTCCCGAGTTCGGAGTTCCCGAACACGTCGCCTGTGCTGTTCATGGCGTGTACTGTGGTCAAGTATTTAAATTATTACCGTTATCGGCGTCCGGGAAACGGCCACAAACACAGCACTACAGCGGTCGTATGGTGTGTATCTAAACGGAGGGGGAGATGGATTATCAAATAACGCTCATCTCTCGGATTCGGTGTCTGTCCCTCCAAAAGGACTTTCGTTCCGACGACCACATCATCGAAACGATGGACGAGTACGTCGAGCGGCGCTTCGAACGAACCGACGTGGCGTACGAGGAGACGCTGACGGCGTGGCGGCCGAAATCGGATGACCTTTCCGCGAGCGCGACCGAAGCGCGGACGTGAGCGCAGACACTCCGGTTCGCGTCGAAGTGCATCCGGGCCGCGAGGCGGTCGTGGAATTCGACCCCGACCTCACCTTCGAGTGCGTCGATAGCTGTACGTGGTGTTGCCACCACGGCGTCATGCTGTACGACCGCGAGTTCTTCGAGTTGGGAGAACACGCAGACCTGAACGAAGCGACTACCGAGTTCCGCGGCGAGGATTTCGTGCGCCGCGAGGAGAAAGACCACGACGAAACCGCAGAAGACGGCTGTGCCTGTCACTTCCTCCGCGGGGACGGCCTCTGTGAGTTGCAGGCCGAAAACGGCTGGAAGCCCGCCCGCTGTTTCGTCTACCCCGTCTCGATTCGCACGGAAAACGGCGAGATGCACGTCGATATCCGCGAGTCGGCGTGGGACCACTGCGAGGGAATGAACGCCAGCGACCGCAAAATCATCGACCACTTGGACGCCTTTTTACCGGAATATCTGTGGGACGTGGAGAACCCGGATTCGGCGCGAGAACTCTGACCTGAGGTATTTCGCTCTTCGACCCGCATCGTACCACAGTTCCGTTCCTATATATATTCGCATATTTTTGAATAATTATAATTAATATGATTTGAGCTAGAAAAGATTTAATCCTTTGTTTATTGTGTAATATACTACAGAGATGGAAATAAACAACAGAAGAACCAAAATTGCGCTCGCGTTGGTAGTCATCGTCGGTGGTATTCTCGCTGGTGTCGGTACATGGGCGTTCTGGAGCGACACGGACTCAAGCACGGGGAACACGGTCGAAGCAGGAACGATGGACCTCGCAATTAACGGCAGCGCGAATGGCACAACGGAGGATTTCAACCTGATCAATGCACAACCAGGTGACCAGGTGGATCACACGTACGCGCTGACGAACGAAGGCTCGACGGAGGCGGATCATCTCGAAATCGGCTTCAACTATACGGAAAACGACCTTCGCGCCGAACCGAACGACTCCGAGCTCGCCAACGAGTTGAACGCGTCCGAGACGGCGAGCCTCATTCGCGTTCAGGCGATGCAGTACGAGAACCCGCAGGGGACCGTCCTCAACGACATCACGACCAACGTGACGGACACGAATGGTAACGGGTACGTCGACCTTCAAGAGGTGAACGAACAGACGGGCGTGCTCGACAATCTGCAAGCACCCGCTCCGAACGGTTCGAGTACGACGTACTTCACTCTCGACCTCGAAGTCGCAAACGACAACGCTGCGTACTGGACCGGTGCCGATACGACCGGTAATCTGACCGGAGCCGACGAGGACGTGATGGCCGACGGCGTGGACATCGCGGTCAACTTCACGCTCAATCAGGACAGTAGCCAATAATCAAAAAGTCTCATACTTATTTTAAATATGTTGCAGTCGTATTCTGATTGATGAGGTTCTTCCGTCCCTCCCGACTCGGTTGGATCGTTATCGGAATCCTCCTACTCCCGATAGTCGGACAGATCCTGTTCACGCTGTTGCCCGGCGTGGGAAGCTATGTCGTCCTGAGCGGCAGTATGACGCCATCGCTCAAGCCCGGGAGCGTGGTTTACACACACGACTCGAGCCACTACGAATCCGGGGATGCGATCACCTTCGTACAGAACGGTGAACTCATCACTCATCGAATCGTTCGGAAGACGACCGATGGATTCGTGACGAAAGGCGATGCTCGAACGTATCCGGATTCCTTCGTCGTCCATCGGGACCAAATTCGTGGCGAAGTCGTCCTATCGGTTCCGCTATACGGCTATCTGGTTCACCCGGTTTTCTCGCGTAGTGCGTATCTCTACGCTATCGTCCTTGGTGGCGTGCTCATCGGTAGTGCAGGGTATTTTTTCACCCAAATGGAATAGATTTTATTTCAGTGGGAAAGGAACAAATATCTGGGTTCCATAGTCGCTCAGGGTGACGATGAGGAAACTATCGAGACGGCGCGCTCTCCAACTATTCGCGGTCGGTGCCAATTCGTGGGCGATGACGAGAACGGGAACCGCGACATATGACGTCTCCGATTCGACGGGTGGATCGACCGACGAGGGTGATCTCGATCTTAAACTCCAGGGTGGCGATGCCGACCGAATCCCTGCCGCGGGCGACTTCGTTCTCGCTTCCGGCGGTTCGTACACACACCAAACACAACTCACGAACGACGGGAGCATCGGTGGCGAGTCGATCAGCCTCGGCGTATCGACGGTGACGACTGGCGAGGGGACGACGGAACCCGACGAGTCGAACACGTCCCCCGCCGACGGGGGCGAACTCGACGACGAACTACAGTTCAGGGCGTCTCTCGAACGGGACGGGACGTTACTCGGCTACTTCTTCGGCAGTAGCACTTCGCTCGCGTCGTACAGCACGGTCGCCACACAACCCGACCAGACGATACAGCTTTCTCCACCACTCGGGTCGGCCCCGGTCGATTTCGTGTTCGAGTTGGAGTATCCGACGGGTTCGACCGCCGCATACGGCGACCGCCTCGCCTTCGACCTCGATCTCACGTTGAATTCACGCGTTTCCCCGGCCGGGTGGAGCGACGTGGATACGACACGGGTATCGCTACAGGCCGGGGCTGGACAGGCGTCCGACCCCACGATAACGACGCTCACACAACAGGAGTACAACTCGATTCGGATGCAGCAGTCGTTCATCGCGCAGGGGCGTATCGGGGGACACGGGTCCGGCGTGAAAGAGCACCGACTGGGTCCAACGATCAACAACCCGAAAAACCGAGCGAACAAGGACTGGCAAAACAACGAGACCCGTCCGTTCACGCTTACGTACGATCCACGGTCCCAAATCGTCACTTACAGCAATCAGGGCACAAACGACTTGACCTACTCACCGCTCGATACCGGGCCGTATACCGACTTACTGATCTATGCTCGCGCACAGTCCGCGGCAACCACACGGTTGAGCAACATGCGCCTCAACGGCGATTCGGTGGGACAGGACATTCAAGTCACGAACGGCGGTTCCGCGATTCGTGTGTCGAACGTTTCGCTCGAAGAAGGGTTCACGCTGGAGGGGGATGCCATCATACAGTGGTCGCGTAAGAAACCGTCGCAGAATAAACAATACTACCGGTTGCGGGTCGGTCGTGTAACTTCGAGGTCAAGGTCGACCGGCAGTAATTCGACCGAAAACAGCCCACAATCGTTGGTTTTCGGGACGCGAAACGGGCCGTATATCGTTCGGTAGGGAGAAGCGTGCCTCGTCCCGTGTCGTAGACGTACGATTGGATGACCGTGGTATCCCCGACGGGAATCGGTCGTTGGAAGTCCATCTGGTCCACGTTGGCGGTGACGCACGTCTCCCCCGCGAGTCGCATCGCCGACATCGCCCCCGATTTCGTCCATCCACTTCATCACGATTCTCCCGTGGGCGGTCTCGTAGTTGTTGGCGTGGTTCGGTTGCACGCGTTCGCGGTTTTCGATGTAGGTGTCCATCAACGTCGGCATGCGCGTGGCTACTGCAAGCGGGCGAATAGTCGTTGTGTGGTTGCCTGTGTGATGGCACGCCGACGGTCACATCGGGCGGCTGATGACCGCCCAGAGCGCGAACACCACCAGCCCGCCGAGGGCGGTGCTCGCGACGGCGTGCGTGCGGAGTTCGTCGAGGAGGTGGTGGGCGTTGTCGCTCAACTGTGCCACCTCGTACACCTCGCCGCCGAGTTCACAGCGCGGGAGGAAGTCCATGGCGACGTGGAGGAAGACGCCCGCGGCGAACCCGAAGACGAGGCCGTTGACCGCGGCGCTGGAGGGCAACTGGAGCAGCGCGGAAATGATAGCCGTGATGCCGATGCCCGCGGCGGGGAGGAGCAGGACGGACGGTGTACTGCCGCCCTCTCGGAGTCGGTGGGCCGCGACGTACCCCGCGGGTCCCTTGTGCGAGACGATGGCGAGGCCGAGGAGCAACCCGAGTTCCGGCATGTTGCCGTAGACGAGACCGATGATGGCACCCGCGGCGAACGAGTGGGCGGTCAGTTCGACCGACGTGTGGTCGAGCGCCGTTTCGAGGTGGGTCGCCCGGTGGCCGATGGTGTGGGCGCTGAAGCCGACCAGAATCCCGGCGGCGATACCGAAGCCGCCGTACTCCGGGTGGTGGGAAATCGCGCTCGGGACGAGGAAGACGGCGGCGCTGGTTATCATCGCGCCGCTCGCCAACCCGAAGGCCCAGACGAGCTTTTTCGCGTGCATGGAGTCGTTCGACCGACCCCCGAGCACGGCACCCGCGGCCATGGCCGCGAACGCGACCCACGCGATGACGAGGACTTTGGACAGCCCCGCCGTCACCCCCACCCCGGTGAGGACGACGAGGGCGACGAACCCGGCGAGGCCGAGCCGTGACAGTCGTGGCATGGTTATTAATCCTCAATCAGAAGTTATTAACCCGTCGGTTGGTCGTCGCGAACCACCACAAAGCTATTGCCGAGCGACGACACGTAGAGTGACCATGGAGACGAAGACGGTTCGCGGCGCGGGATTGCTCGTTCGGGCGGCGCAAACGCTGGTCGCGTACGTCCTGTTCCGGCTCACCGCCCCGTTTGCGGGTGACGCGGTGTACGGAACGCTCTCCGCTCTCGGACTGGACGTCTTCGTCACCGGGTCGCTCCGATTCCTGCCGATACTTCCCGTCCTCGTCATCTCCTTCGGCGTCCCGTTCTGCTGTTTCGCCTGCTGGTACTACCGGCGGTCGTGACCGTGCGCGTACTCCGATTCACGTGGCGCGATTGTCTGTTCGCCCACTGGTCGGTCGATACCGCCGCGCTCGAAACCGCGATTCCCGATTCGCTGGCGCTCGATACGTTCGACGGGCGGGCGTGGGTCAGCGTCCTCGCTTCGACCGTCGAAAACGCCCGCCCGCCGGGAACGCCGCACCTCCTCGGTGCGACGTTCCCACAGGTCAACGTCCGAACCTACGTCCGCCTCGGCGATGCCGTCGGCGTCTACTTTCTCAGCCTCGACACCGGCAGTCGGCTCGCGGCGCGTGTCGCGCGGCGGCTCTATCGTCTGCCGTACTACGATGCCGACATAACCGTCGAAACGGACGGAATACACCGGATTCACGCCCGCCGACGCCATCCCGAAACGCTTCCCGTCGAGTTCGAGGCGACGTACCGTCCGAAAAACGGCGCGACCGTTCCCGAGACCGGCTCGCTCTCTTACTTCCTCTCGGAGCGGTATCGACTGTTCGTCCCGCAAGCCGGAATGACCGCCCGCGTCGAACACGACCCGTGGCCGCTCCACCCCGTCGAGGCCGACGTGTGGGCCGACTCACTGTTCGATGCCGTCGGACTGCCTCTCCCCGACGCGGAGCCTCGGGTCCGGTTCTGCCCGGCGATGGTGTTCCACGTCCACGCGCCGAAACGACTCGACTAACGTATTCCCGCCGACGAACTCACTCCCGCGTCGCCTGCCGCCACCGCTTTAGCCCGACGATTTCGCCGTTCACGTCCTCGGCGTCCGTGGCGGCCCAGACGAACAGACCGGCCACGTCCTCCGGGTCGCGTCCCTGCTCGCCCATCATCTCCGTTCCGACGACGCCGGGGTCGATGCCGACCACCGTCCCGTCGAGTTCGGCCGAAAACCCGTGAACCAACCCCTCCGCGGCGGCTTTCGAGACGGCGTAGGAGCCGTATCCGGCGTGCGTTTCGTGGCCGATAGAACCGGTCGAAACGAGGATTCGAGCGTCTTCGGCGAGGTGCGGAAGCGATTCCCGAATCGCCGTGTACACCCCCCGGCAGTTCGTTCGGAGGGTGTCGTCGAAGGCGGCGTAGGATTCGGTCGTCAGGGGCGTTTCCCCCGGCGTCCCGTGGTAGACCCCGGCGTTCGCCACCACCACGTCGATGCCGTCCTCGCCCTCTCTGGCGGCGGTTTCCACCAACCGCTCCACGTCGAACTCGTCGCGCACGTCGGCGCGCACGCCGACCGCGTTACCTCCCGCGTCTTCGATGGTCTCGACGGTCGCATCGACTTCTCCAGCATCGCGTCCGCAGAGGGCGACGGTCGCGCCCTCGTCCGCGAACGACTCCGCGACCCGTCGCCCGATTCCTCGCGTCCCGCCGGTGATGACCGCCGTCAATCCGTCCATGGGAGAACGTCGGACGGGAGCGTGAAATCGGTTTTCGTCGTCGCCCGTACCCCCCGTTGCAGTTAACCGCCTGCGGTGTAAGTGAGAAACATGTATCAGCCGGGTCACTGCGGCGTGGCGCTCGCGCTCTATGCACCCATCTGTTGCGTCCTCGTCGCGGCCGGGTCTCCGACGTTCGCGCTTCTCGGCGGCGGTGTCACCGTCGCGTTGACCATGATTCCCGACCTCGACACGCGGACGAACCGACTCCGCCATCGGGGAGCGACACACACCGTCGCCTTCGCCGGTGCCGTTGGCGTCCTCTCCGCCCTCGTCGGCGGGATTTTCGGGGGGACGACGGTCGCCGAGTTCGGCCTGCTGGTCGGTACGCTCTCTATAGTCTCCCACCTCCTCGCCGACGTCATCACGCCGATGGGGGTCCGTCCGTTCTGGCCCCTCTCGGAGCGGACGTTCACCCTCGATATCGTCCCCGCGAGCGACTTTCGTGCGAACGTCCTGCTGTTCGTCCTCGGCGTCTCGGCCGCGGGTGGCGCGTGGACGCTCGGCCACCTGCTCCGTTAAACGGTCGCGTCGATGGCCCGCGTGCGGTGGTCGTCCTCGGCCGCGAATCGGAGGTACCGCTCGAACTGCCGCGGAATCCGGCCCAACTCGACGGTTTTCTCCGCTCGGTCGTAGGTGACGAGTCCGGCTTGCTGGAGTTTGGGGAGGTGGATGTGGTCCAACGCGACGGCGACCGACCTCCGGTTCGCCGCCGTCACTTCCAGTTCGTTCGTCCCGGTCGCCGCTTCCGTTTCGTTCCCGTTCGTCTCCGTCGTCGCCACCGCTTCAACCGCATCGACGGATGCGGCGAGGTCGGTCAGCGTCATCGGTTCCGACCGTCCGTGGAGTTCGTACAACACCGCTCTCCGACGCGGAGCGACCAGTACTTCGAAGATTTCGTCGAGTGAGAGGGAGACAGGCGGTGTCTCGGATGATTTCACCATTGCTCTATTTTGTTATATTGTGTGATGATGAATAAAACTAGCTACATCCTCGCGGACACCACCGGTACGGAGTACATCACTCCCGCACTTCTCGGTCGAGGAACGCCGCTTCGTATCCGACCACCGCGTCGAACGCGTCGTCGTACACGTCGAAGTGGCCGATTGGGAGTTCGATGTACGTCGCGTCGGCCCGTTCCGCCGCGGACCGAATCGACGAGACCGGAACGATGTCGTCGTCCCGGCCGCCGATCAGGAGCAACGGACACGGAACGTCCTCCACGACCGAAATCGGGCGGTAGAACGGGATTTCGAGGAAGACGCGGGCCGGAACTTCGTTCTCCCAGACCGGCGGGTCGGGCACGATGGTTTCCATCCCTTCCATCGCTCCCGGCGCGTTGAGCACCGCGAACTCGTCGGGATACCCGGCGACGGGAACCGTGTGCGGACCGCGGAACGTGTACTTTCGTACGAGGTCGCGGACGCCCGCGAACGTCCCCTTCAACACCTTCTTCGCGCCGGACGCGCGGGCGACCGTCCGTCCGTCGACGAACGGGACTTGGGCGACCACGGCGGCGATTCGATGGTCGTCCGCCGCCGCTTCGATGACGTGCCCGCCGCTGTAGGACGTTCCCCAGAGCGCTATTTTCCGGCGGTCGATGGCGTCCAACCCGCGAACGTGGTCGATGGCGGCCTCCCAGTCTTCGACGTGCCGACTCGCGCTCACGAGATTGCGCGGTTCGCCGTCGCTGTCGCCGAAATTCCGGTAGTCGAAGAGGAAAACGGCGAACCCGCGGGCGACGAACTCCTTCGCGATTTTCGGCAATCCGAAGGTTCGTTCGCCCCCCAATCCGTGAGCCATCATCACCACGGGCGGGTCCGCGACGCCTTCCGGGGTGTACAGCCATCCCGCACAGCGCGTTCCCTCGCTCTCGAAATCGGCGTCGTTCTTCGCGTACCGCAACCGCGATAGCTCGCGTGCCCGTGTCTTCGTCATTATCCGTTACGAGGACGACGGGGAACATAAAAGTCGTCTCACGGGTTCATGAACGACAGTTCCTCCTTCTTTCCGGTGACGGCCCGCATCATGCACCCCCGGCACACCCACAACTCGCCGGTCCGTCCGACGAGATGCGTCCCGTTCGACTTGCGCTGTTCGCAGATGTCACAAACCCCCATACTGAAGCCGTCGACGCCCGTGAATGTCAAACCCGTGCCTCCTCACAGCGTTAGCGCCGTTTCGAACGAGCGAGTGGTACTAAATACCGAGGAACGCGTATCCCCGTTTGACTGAATATTCGGTCAGTACGGTGCCGAGCGACGCCGAACCCGTCGGCGACTCGACGGAATCGTGACCGACCGCGAACACGGACCGGACGAGCTATCGAACACGCTATCACGACCTCATGCCTGATTCACGCCCACGAACCCAACCGAAATCGACCGCCGCGGTGACCCTGACCGACGTCCGCAAGACCTACCATCGCGGCGAACCCGTCCACGCCCTCGACGGCATCGACCTGTCCATCGAAACCGGGTCGTACACCGCCGTCATGGGGCCGAGCGGGTCGGGAAAGAGCACCCTGATGAACGTCGTCGGTTGTCTCGACACGCCGACCGAGGGGACGATAACCGTGAACGGAACCGAAGTCACGACGCTTTCCGACGCCGAGCGGACGAGGCTTCGGGGTGACGAAATCGGCTTCGTCTTCCAGACGTTCAACCTGATGCCGAAACTCACCGCCGCGGAGAACGTCGCTCTGCCGATGCTGTTCCAGGGAGCCGGAACGAAGCGACGGACCGAGCGGGCGAGCGACCTCCTCGAACGGGTCGGCTTGGGCGAGCGACGCGACCACCGGCCGAACGAACTCTCGGGCGGGCAACGCCAGCGCGTGGCCATCGCCCGCGCGCTGGCGAACGACCCCGCCATCATCCTCGCCGACGAACCGACCGGCAACCTCGACAGCGAGACGGAACGCCGGATTTTGGCCCTGTTCGAGGAACTCAACGACGAGGGCAACACCATCTTCCTCGTCACCCACGAGCGCACGGTCGCGGAACACGCGGACCGAATCGTCCACCTGCTGGACGGCGAAGTGGAGCGCATCGAACCCGTCGAGTCGCCGCGACGCGTGGAGGCGAGGCCATGAACTTCCGCCAGAGCTTCCAGATGAGTTGGCGGTCCATCCGCGACCACAAACTCCGGTCGGTGCTGACGACGCTCGGCATCATCATCGGCGTCGGGTCGGTCATCACCTTCGTCACGCTCGGCGCGAGCCTTCAAGCCGCCATCGTCGGGCAAGTCTCGGCCGATTCCAACCCCTCCATCGTGGCGAGCGTCGGCCCGCCGAGTTCCAACGACGGACCCGGTGGGCCATCGAGTCAGGGCGGCTCGGTACCGGTGCTCACCGAACACGACATCGAACAGTTGCGGGGTCTCTCGGACGTCGATTCCGTCGTCCCACAGGGTAGCGTGCAAGTGTCCTCGCTGGGTCACGACGGCCAAACCATCGGCTGGGAGAGCGTAACCGCGACGACGCCGGGGGCCTTCTCGTCGGATTCGTTCGAGTCGGGACGGACGTTCTCGTCCGGTTCGGAGGAGGTCGTCCTCAACGAACCCGCCGCGACGCTGTTCTCGACGAACGTCACGACCGGCGACAGCCTCACGCTCCAGTTCGCAAACGGCACGCGGACGGTGACGGTCGTCGGCATCCTCAACGCCTCGGCAACGGCGAGCGCGTTCGGTACCTCACGGCCCCAAATCTACGTCCCGACCGACCCGTTCTACGGCACGACGGTGCGGAGTCCGACGACGGGCACACAGCAACGCGCCTACCCGCAAGTCACGGTTCGGGCCGTCGATTACGACCACGTGGATAGCGTCCAACCCGCGGTCGAATCGTATCTGACCAATGAATCCGACGCGAGCCAACTCAAACCCGCGTCCTACGAGGTGTCCCTCCAGACGAACCAACAACTGGTCGAGCAGATTCAGGAGGTCATCGGGACGTTCACGAGTTTCATCACCGGTATCGCCGTCATCTCGCTCATCGTCGGGGCCATCGGCATCGCCAACATCATGCTGGTGAGCGTGACCGAACGGACCCGCGAAATCGGCATCATGAAAGCCGTCGGCGGGCAGAAACGCGACATCATTCAACTGTTCATCGTCGAGGCGATAATCCTCGGCGTCATCGGGTCCATCGTCGGCACCGTCGTCGGCATCGCGGGCGGGTACGTCGCCGCGCAGGCTATCGGCTTCGACCTCGCGTTCGCGCCGAAATGGTTCGGCGTCGCCATCGTCGTCGGTATCGGCGTCGGTCTCGTCTCGGGTCTCTACCCGGCGTGGAACGCCGCACGCATCGACCCCATCGACGCGCTCCGACACGAATAGCGGCGCTTTTTACTCGGCCATCAGGACCGATTCGACGTACTCCCGGGCGGTCCGTCGCGCCTCTTCGAGCGCGTTCTCGTCCCCGATGGAGCCGTACCGCGTCCGAGCACCATCGACGATGAGCATGAGCGAGTTAGACGCGTGCTCCGGGTCCTCGGCGCTGAACACGCCCGAATCCGTTCCGTCGGCGATGACCGTTTTGAGCAGATAGCGGGTGTACTCGTCGTTGCGCTGGAACTGCTCCCGCACCGCCTCGTTGTAGGGCGCTTGGGCGCGCATCTCCAGCATGGCGATCATGAAATCTCGGGAGCCCTCGCGGTGAGTCAGCAGTCGGTCCAACAGAAGGTCGAGTCGCTCTTTCGGGGCGGTCGTCTCGACTTCGTGAACCCGGTCGATGAACTTGTCCAACAGGTAGCTCAGAAACGCCGCGAGGAGGTCGTCTTTCGTGTCGTAGTAGTAGTGAATCGCGGCGGTCGATTTGCCGTACTCCTCCGCTATCGCCTGCATCGTCAGGTTCGCGTAGCCGTGCTCACAGAGTGCCCGATAGGTGGCCCCCATTATCTTCAGTTCGGCTTCGGAACGCTCGTCACCATCGGAAGGCTCTGCCATTAACTAAACAACTAGTTATCTCCCCAAAACGCTTGTGGTCGTCGCGCGCAATCGAGCTATCGCCCCGTCTGCCGCTCCGTTTCGTGGTATTCTGTCTCTCCCCCCGTCATTCTCGTCGGACAACACAACGCTTAACACGGGTGACTAACTATTCAGTCAGTACATGGAAACACAGCGGTCGAACGGGCCCCCGCCCGAGACACACGAAGCCATCATGGACGCCACGTGTCGGGCGCTCTGTGAGCACGGCTACGCGAATCTCACGATGAAACGCATCAGCGACGAGCTCGACAAGAGCAAGTCGCTCCTCCACTACCACTACGACAGCAAAGGGGAGTTGCTCGTCTCGTTTCTCGAGTACCACCTCGACGAGTTCGCCACGAGGCTTTCGCTGGACGAGTGCGACAGCGCGGCCGACGCGCTCTCGTTCACCGTCGATGCGCTCTTTCCCGACCCGGACGATTCGAACGATTTCGAGGTCACGATGTTGGAGATGGGGATGCAAGCGCCCTACAACGACGCCTTCCGGGAACAGCTTCAGGAGAACAACGCCCGGCTCAAGGACCTGTTCACGCGCATCTTCGAGGACGGTATCGAACGCGGCGAGTTCGAGGACATCGACCCCGAGCGAGCGGCCGAACACGTACTGATTCTGCTCGACGGCGTTCGAGGACGGAGCGTCGTCCTCGGCTCCGACGAGCCGAACGAAGTAGGCCGCGACGCCATCCGCGAATTCATCCAAGCCATCACCGTCGGAGATGAAGCCCAATGAGCGCCGGAAATCGTGACGTGAACCTCACCGACGGAGACTTGTTCAAACCGCTATTATTGCTGTCGGCACCCATCGTCGCCAGCCAGTTGATGCAGGTCGTGTACAATCTCGCGGACACGTTCTGGGTCGGCCAGATCGGCCCCGGTGCCGTGAGCGCCGTCTCGTACGCGTTCCCGCTCGTCTTCCTCCTCATCAGCCTCGGAACCGGCTTTTCCATCGCCGGGACGGCGCTCGTCTCGCAGAACAAAGGAGCGGGCAACCACGACCGCGTTAACCACGTCGCCGGGCAGACCATCTCGTTCACGCTGCTCGCATCGTTGGTTTTCGCGGTCGTCGGCTACTTCGCCGTGCCGACCCTCGTTTCGCTTATCGGAACGACGCCGGGTACGCAGATATATCGCTGGACCGTCGAGTTCACGCGAACGACGTTCCTCGGCGTGTTCTTCATGTTCGGCTTCTTCATGTTTCAGGCGCTCCTCCGCGGCTGGGGAGATACGAGGACGCCGATGTATCTGATGGCGTTCGGCGTCTCGCTCAACATCCTCCTCGACCCGTTCTTCGTCTACGGGTTCACCGACAACCTGCTGTTGGAGTTCCTCGGTCTCGGCGGACTCCAGACGACACTGTTCAACCTTACCGGATTCGCCGGGTTCGGGGTACAGGGCGCGGCGATTGCCACTGTTCTCTCGCGCGGCATCGGCGCGGTCATCGGACTCTCCATCCTGTTCAGCGGCCGCGTCGGCATTCACCTGTCGATAGACGACATCATCCCGGAACCGAAGACGGTGAAGAAGATCATCCGCATCGGCGGTCCGTCCAGCATCGACATGTCGACGCGGGCACTCGGCGTCACGTTCCTGACCGCCATCGTCTCGATGGCAGGCGACCCAGCGGTCGCCGCTTTCGGTATCGGTAACCGGCTGAACTCGCTCGTTTTCCTCCCGAGCATCGGACTCGCACAGGGGACGACGACAGTGGTCGGGCAGAACCTCGGCGCGAACAAACCCGAGCGGTCGGAGCGAGCGGTGTACTACGCGTCCGCCACATTGGCGGTTGTACTTGCCGTCGTGAGCATCCTCGCATGGTACTTCGCGGAACCCGTCGTCGGGATATTCGTCGGATCCAGCGACAACTACAGTCGTGCGAAAGTCATCCATATCGGCGCGCAGTACCTCCGCACTATTGGTCCAACGTTCCTGTTCCTCGGCATCTTCCGAGTCGTCACTTCGGCGTTCCGCGGGGCAGGTGATACGACCACCGCGATGGCGTTTACCATCCTCTCGCTCTGGGTGTTCCGCATCCCCGTGGCGTACGGCCTGTTGACGTACACCGCGATGGGCGCGACGGGCGTCTGGTACGCCATCGCGTTCTCGAATACCGTGACCGCCATCCTCGCGTTCCTCTGGTTCCGCCGCGGGACGTGGAAATCGAACGAACTCGACGACGTGAAACAGCCGTCTCCGGCGGACTGAGACCGACCGACGGCTCGAACGTTTTCGCTCGTCGCCATCGAAACAACTGTTACTGTTCGGCATCGATACACGACGTATGTCCCGTCGAATTCTCGTTCCCGTAGACAACGCACCGCAATCGGACACGGCGCTCGAACACGCCATCGAAGTCTATCCCGACTCGACCATCGTCCTGCTCCACGTTGTCGACCCCAGCGGGTGGATTTCCTCGGACGAGTTCGGGGACATCCTCTACGACGATTCCGTCGAAAAGGCGGAGAAAGCGGCCGCGGACGAGTTGCTCTCGGATATGCAGGAGACGGCCGTCGAATCTGGTATCACGGCGGAGACCGTCCGGCTGATCGGTCGTCCGGCACACACGATAATCGACTATGCGGCCGACGAGGACAACGACATCGACGCCATCGTCATGGGTAGCCACGGGCGAACCGGCCTCAACAGAATTCTCCTCGGAAGCGTGGCGGAAACGGTGACGCGACGGTCTCCGGTTCCCGTCACCGTCGTTCACTGAGGGGAGGACGGCAGTTCCGCGACCTTCGTTGTACGCCCGAATCGCCCATTATCGCTCGGTCGAATCGCCCGTTTCGCCCGCGAGCAGGCGAAGACGAACGTACTCGTCGAGTTCCTCACGGACGTCCTCGATGATGTCCCCGTTCGTCGTCACGCGCTGTGTCATCACGCCCGTGATGGTCGTCTGGAGGTACGCCGCCGTTCGTTCGGGGTTCACCTCGCGGAAGACGCCGTCGTCGATACCGGACCGGACGACGTTGGCGAACAGTTCTCGGAAGAACTCGTCGCTTCGCGTGAAGTGGTCCCGATACTTCTCGTCGTGGGCGGCCTGTGCGCGCAGTTCGACCATCGCCCGCCAGAAATCGCGGTAGTCGTCGGTCATCGGCGTGCGAAACACGCGGTCGAAGATGGCGTTCAGGTGGTCGTCCGCGCTGCTCGTCGGTTCGGCGGGGATCCGCTCCCGCTGGTGTTCGAGCATGAACTCCAGAAAGTCGAGCAGGAGGTCGTCCTTCCCGTCGTAGTGGTGGTAGAGCAACGACTTGCTCTTCGGGAACTCGTCGGCGATACGCTGAATCGTGAGGTCGGCGTAGCCGTGCTTGCAGAGGGCCAGATACGTCGCCCGCATGATGGCGTCCCGCGTGTCGGTCGGGTCTTCGAGGAACGTCGGCGTCTCCGTCATCGTTGGTCGAACCCGTCGTTCGTGGTCGGTCGTGCCGTCGGTCGGAACGATACGGCGGGGGCACCCCGTTTCGTGCGTCGTTCTCCGAACACGAGGGCCGTCCCGTCGAATCTGTGCATACTGTCCCTACGAATTCGACATATAAAAATTGAATGAACATTCAGTAGCGACCGTCGTACTCCGGGGAGAGGGTGAACCGGAGCGAGTCCAGTCAGCGCGGTCGAATCAGCCGCTCGTGGCAATACTCTTCTCGGAAGGTTTATCACTAACTAACTGTTCAGTAAGCCATAGGTGACTGAATGTTCATTCAACTTCGAGCTTCATCGCGCGCACGGAGGGTGCGGGCATGAGCACTGAAACGAGCGACGGTATCGGTCGTGAACGCCTCGTTATCCTCGGCGGACTGATGCTGGGGATGCTCCTCGGCTCCATCGACCAGTCCATCGTCTCGACGGCGCTTCCGACCATCGTCGGCGACTTGGGCGACGCGAGCAAGATGTCGTGGATCGTCACGGCCTACCTCGTGACCGTCACGGTGACGACGCCGCTCTACGGAAAGCTAAGCGACCTGTACGGACGCTCCATTATCTTCGAGACGTCCATCTCCATCTTCCTGCTCGGGTCCATCCTCTCCGGCCTCGCCGGGGAGTTCGCCGCCATCAACGACGCCGTTGGCCCGATGACTCAACTCGCGCTGTTCCGCGCGCTGCAAGGTATCGGCGCGGGCGGTCTCATCGCCATGGCGACGACCATCCTCGGCGACATCTTCTCGCCCCGCGAACGCGGGAAGTACATGAGCTACATGATGCTCATCTTCGGCGCGGCGACCATCGGTGGACCGCTCCTCGGCGGCTACCTCACCGACCACTACAGCTGGCGCTGGATCTTCTACATCAACGTCCCCATCGGGTTGGCGGCCATCACCATCACGCACTTCAAACTCGACCTCCCGACGCCGGAGGCCGACCACGACATCGACTACCTCGGAGCCGCGCTCCTCGTCTTCTCGGTCGGGGCGCTCATGCTCGTCACGACGTGGGGCGGCGACAGGTACGCGTGGGACTCCGTGGAAATCTTCTCGCTCGCCGCCGCGACGGTCGTTTTCGGCGTCCTGTTCGCCCTGCAGGAACTTCGGGTGGACGAACCCGTGTTCCCCATCCACCTGCTCGACAGGCACACCGTCGTCGGCGTCATGACGCTCAGCTTCTGTCTCGGTATCGGAATGTTCGGGGCGACCATCTACCTCCCCGTCTTCCTCCAGACCGTCTTGGGCGCGAGCGCGACGAACTCCGGGTTGCTCCTCTTCCCGCTCGTCGGCGGAATGCTCGTCACGAGCGCGGTCACGGGGCAACTCATGACCCGACTCGGACACTACAAGCTGTTCGCCGTCGTCGGCACCGTGGTCGGCACCGTCGGCTACTGGTTGCTTCACACCATGTCCCCGGCGACGACCTCCACGGAATCGACCGCGTTCATGTTCGTCACCGGGATGGGTCTCGGGTTCGTCATGCCCGTCCTCACCGTCGCGGTGCAGAACGCCGTCGAGCGCGAGGACCTCGGCGTTGCGACGACCTCCGTCACGTTCAGCCGGAGCCTCGGTAGCTCCATCGGGGTCGCCGTCTTCGGTGCGCTCCTGACGAACCAGCTCACCCACCGCCTCTCCGACGCCTTCGGCGCGAAGGCCGGTTCGGGAACCCTCGCGGCGTCCGGCGGCAGCATCGACCCGAAGACCATCAGCGCGCTCCCGGCGGGGATACACGATGTCGTCGTCACGGCGCTGGCCAACAGCATCGACACGGTGTTCCTCGCCGGAACCGGCGTGCTCGCGCTCGCGTTCGTCGTGGCGCTCACGCTCCCCAACACGGAACTCAGCGAAGAGGCGCACGTCTCGATGGGCGAGGGTGCCGCCGACCCGATGGACGACTGACCGCCGAACTAGTCGTTTCAACGCGGTTGCGGCCGAGAGAGTTCGAATTTTCGGGATTCTGCTGTCCGCTCGTGCGGTCTGGGGCGATTTCGAACTCGGTGGAATCATGTCGTACATCGTCGCCCGCGGTTATTCCATCAAAGCAGTCGGCTTCCCTACCTCCGGTCGTCATTCGATATCCGCTTTCTCGAAGCGAACGTAGCCGATTCCGAGCGTCACAACGACCCAGAGCGCGAGAACGACGAACCCAACCCAGTCTTGAAGGTAGAACGCGTTCGACTCCGGGAATATCGTGATTGCGTAATACTGGGGTATCACGGCGCGCGTAGCGTACATGAACGACGTGGACGGGTTGAGGATACCGACGAACTGTATCCAGTCCGGGAGGCCGCTTTCTGGAACCGTGGGACCGATGGTCACCAACTGTAGAAGGAGGAGAAACGCGTCCCATCCCAGCATAAACAGGGCGTAGAGAAAAATCGCTCCCGAGAGAGCCACCGTTCTCGATTTCGTCACTGCCGACAGGCACGTTCCGATGGCGATGTAAATCCCACCGTATCCCAACGTCAACAGGGTGAAGAGTCCGAAGACAACGACGTCGAAGGCGTCGTACGAGACCAAAGCGATGATTCCGGCGGCGCTGTAGCCGACCAGTATGGCGATGCCGACGACGGCGGTTCTGCCGACGAATTTCCCGAGCAGAACGTCCCGCCGCGTGTTCGGCAATCCGAGCATGAGTTTGAGACTTCCCGTCTCTCGCTCGCGGACTATCGCGCCGTACCCGATTCCGAGTCCGATCAGGGGGACGAGCATCACGGTCGGTTGTCGCATGCTGTTCAAGAGCACCAGCGTACTCGTCGTCGCGGTACTGTCCCGATACATGACCGGCAACCACTGAATAGCGGCGAGAAACGTCGCAAAGAGGAGAAAGAGGAGTGTGAGACCGAGCAGCACGTTCGACCGAATCGAATCGTCGAATTCTTTTTTGACGACAGCAGCGAGACTCATTAATCGAAGTTTGTCAAATCATCATCTTCAACGCTTCGGCTCAGTGTAACCGTTCCCTCCATCTGTTTCGCGTTCCTCGTCGCAACAATTCAGGGAGAAATACCGCTTTTTGTCTCCTTCGTTCTTACTCGCCCTTCTCCACCGGCGACGGACAATCGTAGGTATCTCGAAGCGTCTCCGCGAACTGGCCGCCCTTCCGGAGCGCGATGGTGACGACGACGTACGTCCCGTCAGCGGGTCGGAGGACGAACACCTCCCGCGGCGCGTCCCCTTCCTCCTCGTTTACCCTCTCCACCAGCGGTTCGACCGGGCGGGTACCCTCGCGGAACGCCTCGAAGACGCTCCCCCTGTCGTCCTCGGCGAACACGTAGAGGACCCCGTTGACCTCGTTGTCCGTGTTGCGCGTCACGCGACTGTTCATCGAATCGCCAGCCATCTGCGCCTCCGTCCACGTCTGCTGTGCGGCCTCGAAGACGGGTTCGATTTCGTCGGCGAAGGCGTACAGCGTTCGTCGAACCACCGAGAACGACCGAATCGTCGGTTCGCTCGTCGTCCAATCGAGGTCGGCGTCGATGCAGTAGCCGGGGTGCAGTTCGGCGACCGACGCGCCGTGGCCGTCGGCGGCGGTGACGACCGGTTCGTACGTCTCCCGGTTCAGCAGGCGGAGCGGTCCCTCCTCCGGCGCGGCGAGGACGCGGAATCGCGTGTCTTCACTCATGGTGGACGGTCCGCCCGGACGCGGGAAAAGACGCTCGCATCCGGTTCCGGTTTTCGTCACGCGACGTCCGTCCGATGCGGCCGACCTATTAGGTCCCCCGTCGTACTACCCGTATGGAACACGTCGAGTTCGTCTACACCTTCGGCATGGACAAAACGGAGATCGAACGGAAGCTACGCGAGGCCGAAACCGGCGTCCTCTCGCTCGCCCGCGGCGACGACGCCTACTCCATCCCCGTCGCGTTCCACTACGACGGCGAGCGCATCCTGCTCCGGTTCGGCGTCGAGGAGGGGGGCGAAAAGCTGTCGTTCGTGGAGGGAACCGACACCGCCAGTTTCGTCGTCTACGAGTTCGCGGACGACGACTCGTGGAGCATCCTCGTGACGGGACGTCTCGTCCCGGCGTCGGATTCGCTCGACGACACGGCGATAAACGAACGGTTCATCCCGCTCAGGATCTTCGACGAGTCGATTTCGGACGTGGAACCCGAACTGTACGAACTCCGCATGGAATCGGTGACGGGACGAAAAACGTGACGAGCGGCGGGAGCGAACGACGGTGGGTTGACCGCGATGTAACGTGCGTTGACGAACGACGGGCCGAAATTCCTCGAACGGTGTCCTTTTCAGTATCGTTTCTATCACGACTGGTATGGTTCGGACGTACGACAAGCTGGTGCGCGACGACATCCCCGACATCATCGAGGAAAACGACGAACGGCCGGTGACGCACGTCGCCGACTCGGACGAACACGAACGACGACTCGCCGAGAAGTTGGACGAGGAGGTCGCGGAGTTCCGCGAGTCGGGCGAGGTGATGGAACTGGCCGACGTGCTCGAAGTCGTCTACGCGCTGGCCGAGGGGAAGGGAATCTCGCCCGACGAACTGGAACGCCTCCGGGCAGAGAAGGCGGCCGAACGGGGCGGTTTCGATGACGGAATCGTCCTCGAACGGGTCGAGTAAAAGCCCCTGCGTGTGCAACCCCGGCGTGGATGGCCGACGACGACGAACGTCCGTCCATGTCACGCACGACGTACACGCTCGTCGTTCGAGAGGGAGCGGGTAACGAGGGGATCATCGGCGAGGTTCGCGCCGACGGAACCATCGAGGAGTCGACTCGTCTCACCTACGGCGATTTCGGCTTGACGGCTATCCGCGACGACTGGCTCCCGAACGAACGACGGACCGAAGTCGAGGCCGACGTTCGGACGATTCGACTCCAGACAGAACGGAGCGGCGACGGTTTCTCGTTCCGCGTGCTGGGCGACGGCGAAACCATCGCAGAACAGCGAATCTCGGACGACGAGTGGCGAGTCGCCGCGGTACGGTAATTCTCAGAAGAACAGCGCCGGGACCGTCTTCGAGAAGATTTTCAGCGAGATGACCAGCAGGATGCCGACAACCAGCCAGTTGAACTTTCGTTCGTCTATCTCGACGCGCCGAAGGTAGGTCCCGGCGAACAACCCGACGAGGGTGACGACGGCGAGCGTCGAACCCAGCCAGAGGTGGTAGGAAGTCATGACTCCAGTTGCCAACATCTGGGCGATTTTCGCGGTGAACACCAGACCGAGCACCATCGAGAGGCCGCCGACGTAGCGTTCCGTGTCGCGCTCGAACGTGTGGAGGTACGTCGGCAGGAGCGGGCCGAGATTGGCCGCGCCGAGGAGGAACCCCTCCAAGAGGCCGACGACGCCGAGGGCGACGGGATTGTGCGTTCCCTCCACGGAGACGAACCCCTTGCCGAGTTGGAACAGGACGTAGCCGAACAGGACGAGGCCGATGAGGAACGTCACCAGCGCGCTGGTTTTGAACGCGGAGAAGAAGAAGACGCCCGCGATGCTCCCGACGAGCGCGAGGCCGATGAGCGACCACTCCCGGCGGACGAATTCGAGGCCGGTGTCCGTCTCGCCCACCTGAAAGACGTTTATCATCCACGGCGGAATCGCGAGGACGACGACGGCGATTTCGACGTTCATCACCGACGCCGCGAGCGGCGTGGCGATGAGCGCGAAGCCGAACCCGACCATCCCCTTCACCATCGCGGCCAACACGATGAGGGCGACGAAGAGCGCGAGGTCTGTCGTCGTCGCGTTCGTCTTCAGCCCGTTCGTCACGTTCTCCACGCCGGGGAAGAGACCGATTGCGGCGACGACGACCGCCACGGTCGCTATCGCCATCAGCAGTTCCCGGTACCTGAATCGACGCAAGTTCCTGACGAACTCCCCGGGGCGAATTGCTGGTTCGCTCGACATCAGTACACACCCCGCGGTGGTCGCGCGTTCGTTCTCATTACCCGTGATTGTTCCCCCGCGTAGTTAGGTGCCAGAAATCGGGAAACCGTCTCCGCGAGCGATGACGCCCCGTCTCGGGGGAGACGTCCGCGGAGACGACGGGAGCGGTGAAAACGGCGAATCGGCCGCTCGTGGGGCGTCCCAGAAACCGGCAGTCCTTGCGAAACCACCCCGTCGAACCGGTTTCACACCGACAGCCGAACCGTCTCGTCGGTGATGGTGGCGATGAACTGCCGTCGCAACTCGTGAACCGACTGGTTGACGACGCCGCCCCACCCGAGTTCGTCGATGGTGTCCGGGTTCGGGTCCGCGCCAACCTCGACGTACAGCGTTCCGTTTCGAACCTCCTTTACGACGCCGAGTCCGGTTCCGTCGGCCGCGACGACGCGTTTTCCGGCCTGTTCGTCCGAGAAGTCGGAGTCCGGGTCCATCGCCCACACTTCGTGCTCGACGCCCAAACTCACTTCGGCCGCCGAAAATGGGAACACATACCCTCGCTCGCTGACGAGACTCAACAAATGTACGATGCGGTGTTGTTCGACAACGACGGCGTGCTCGTGAGACCGCCGAAACGCGAGTTGCTCCGCGAAGCGGCGGTTTCGGCGTTCGAAGAATTCGACGTGGACCCCGCGGAGGACCACCTCGACGCGGTGACGCACAGCGCCACCCCCGACGGGTTTCGGCGGGTCTGTGAGGTGTACGGGTTCGACCCGGACACGTTCTGGAAGGCCCGCGACAGCGCCGCCTCCGAGACGCAACGTCGGGAGATCAGAGCGGGCCGGACCACGACCTACGACGACGTTGGAACGCTCTCGGATTTCGACCGACCGCTCGGCCTCGTCAGTTCCAACCAGCAGGCGACGGTGGAGTTCATGCTCGACTACTTCGAACTCGGACGCCACTTCGAGACCTACTACGGCAGACCGCCGACCGTCGAGGGAATCCGCCGCAAGAAACCCGACCCGCACTTCCTCGAACTCGCGCTGTCCGACCTCGGTGTGGAAGACGCCCTCTTCGTCGGCGACAGCGAGAGCGACGTGGTCGCCGCACACAACGCCGGAGTGGACTCCGCGTTCATCCGCCGACCGCACCGCGCCGACTACGACCTCACCGTCGAACCGACGTACGAAATCGAAGGCCTCCCCGAGATTTTCGACGTACTGGACTAAGGGGTGGAGGTCCGAGGGTGGACCGCGGGGACGCCCGTCAGTAGCCCACCCGCGAAAGCGTCCGGTCGAGTTCCGGCAGGTACTCGTCCCCGAAGTGGTAGACGTGTGAGAGCAACGGATAGACCACGTACACGTCGCGGCGCGAGTCGAACCCGGAATCGATGCCGCGGATGTCGTCGTAGCGTTCGAAGAAGGCATCGCCGACGGTCCCCGTCCAATCCACGTACGCGAGTTCGATTTCCGCGTGGGCGTAGTACGTCGCCGGGTCGAGGAAGGCGCGGAGTTCCCCGTCGGCCGCGAGGAGGTTCGTCGTCCACACGTCGCCGTGTATCAACGAGGGTGCCTCGGGTTCGACCAGCAGCGACTCGAGGTCGGCGGCGAGCGCTTCGACCCGCTCGAACGCGGACTCCGGCAGTGCACCGGTCTCGCGGGCGACGGACGCGGCGTGAACGAGTCGCCGGTCGCGGTAGAAATCGACCCACGAATCGGTCCACGGATTCGGCTGTCGGAGCGACCCCGTGAGCGTGTCGCATTCGAAACCGTAGGCCGGTGCGGTTTTCTCGTGGAGGGCGGCGAGGTGCGCCGCGACGTCCCGTTCGATTTCGGGGGTGATGGTCGAGTCGCCCTCGACGTACTCCAGCACGAGGAGGTCGTCCGCCCCGTATAAAACGTCGGGAACGGGAAGGCCGTGGTCGGCGAGGTGGGACAGCATGGTCGCTTCGACGGCGAGCGACGTCTCGCTCGTCTTGACGACGAGCGGCGCTCGGGAGTCCAACTCGACGCGATGCACGGTGCCGATTTCTCCCCCGTCGAGTTCGCGGATGTCGGTCGGCCGTTCGTCGATGACCGTCGAGAGGCGGGACACGAGTTCGTCCATCGATTCGGATACACCCTGACGCGCGGTAAAACGCCGTTGTTTCGCCCCGCCGCGGGCGACAGGGCGACGATACCCTAGTTATTCGGAGCTTCGAGCGTTACTTCGTAGCATGGTCTACACGTGGCAGTACTACGACCTCGTGCTGGGTGGCATCCTCGCCAGCATGGTCTTCGGCGTGAGTATCGGCTATCTGACCGCCGTTTCCCTGTCGCTGTCCGTCATCGGTGCCGGGTTCGTCGCCGTCGCCATAATCGGCCACGGGCTGTTCGTGAACGGTCCGGTGGACGAACCGAGCGACTTGACGAACGAAGTCGAGACGCTGAACTGAGGGAGAATTGAGTCAGTCCGTCAGTAGACGGCGTTTCGGATGTCCTCGTCCAAATCGTCGAACGTCGAGAGGTGCACCCGACGCTCGGTCCGGAGTCGTTCCAGTTCGGACTCGTAGTCGGAAACGTTGTCCGCGACGGCGAACTCCTCGATGTCGATGCCGGGGACGGAACTCGGGACCGTGAGACCCGTCGCCTCGTCGTCCGTCCACTCGACCGTTCCGCGGGCGATTTCGCGGAGGAGGGTCACCGACTCCGTGACGCCGATGTCCTTGCCGCCGAGGTGACCGGTGTTGAGGATGTAACACTCGACGCCGAGGTCGTCGATGAGCTCGCGGAAGCGGTTGCCCTCCTCGCCTTTCGACCCGACGATGAAGGGGTTGGTGCCGACGACGCGGATGGACTCTCCGGCTTTCGACGGGTCGCCCGCGCTGGTTTCGATGGATTCGCCGAGCATGAACGCCACCGCGGCCTCCTCCGGCGTGAGCTTCGAGACCGGCGGCATCGTCGGATTGCGCGTGATGAAAAACAGTTGGTCGACCCTATCGAGGTCGATGTCGTCGCCCGACGATTCGAGCTGGTCGCGGCGGATGACGGCGCGTCCGTTGGACGTGTGGCAGTCGCTGTCGAAATCGACGGTCCCGTCCTCCTCCACGTCCACGTTTTCGAGGACCGCGGATTCGTGGGTTACCGCGTCGTACATCGCGGGCTGTTCCTCCTCGTCCAGTCCGATAGTCTTGACGTAGAGACCGTGCCCCTCGCTTCCGGCGACGCTTCCGTCGGGGAGCAGCGCGCACACGTCGTCCTGTAGCATCGTCGCCGATTCGGGGTCGTCCAGCCAGAGGCCGTGGGCGGTCAGCGTGGATTTTCCGGTCGCCGACAGGCCGAGGAACACCTGTCCGACGTCACGAAGCTCGTCGTCTTCGTCCTGTAACGTGACCCGCTTGCTTCCCGCGTGCAGTCCGAGCCCGCCCTTCTTCTTGGCGTGGAACATGAACAGCCGGAGGAAGGACTTCTTCGCCTCGCCGGTGTAGTCGCTGCCGAGTACGGCGGTCATCCCCTCCTCGGGGCGAATGCGGACGGCGATTTCGTCCCAGTCGGGTACCTGCACCGTGACGAAATCGGGTTCGCCCGGTCCATCGACCGGTTCGAAGAGGTTCGCCCACGCGAGGGCGATTCGACCGTACTTCGTCGGAATGTAGAGTCGGCATCGGTAGGAGTGGTCGGCGTGTCGGCCCATCATACGGTCGACGCACAGCATCTCGTGTTCTCGGGCGTACGTCACCGCATCCTCGATGTGCGCGAAGTCGTCCGCGTCGAACTCCTCGTCCACCGCGTTCTTCGTCTTGTCGGCGTTGCGCGACCGCTCGCGGCTGACGTAGGACGCGGAGCCGAACTCGGCCGTCGTCTCCAGCTCCCGAGAGAATTCGCGGAGCTGTTCCAAGGACGGATTGTATCGTACGTTATCGGCCTCGGTCGGATCGGGGAGGGTCGACTTCAGGGATTGGACTGACTGCCCAGTGTCTGACATCGTGCTTGAACGCCCCATCCCGAGACGTATAATTATGCACGGTTTACGGCCGCCTTAGTGCCCTCATAACCCCGATATCGGCGGAATTGTGATTTCGGACGCGAGTAAATAATCCGCGTTTCGACGGTCGGACGACCCGGAGAGAGGTCGGGGAACGACGAGCCACGGACGCGATTCGTTCGGAATGATGTCGCCCGTGACACGCGGTATCGAGCGACACCTACCACTTAACCGTGTCCGCCACATATTCCACCTGTGAGTGAAGAAACAGGGCGTCGGAATCTCCGAATGCCAAACAACGACGAGATGTTCGCGGTCGTCACCCAGCACAACGGTGGCAACCACGTACAGCTCCGATGTAACGACGGAAAGGAACGAATGGGCCGCATTCCCGGTCGCATGAAATACCGAACGTGGATCGAAGAGGGCGACATCGTGCTCATCGAGCCGTGGGACTGGCAGGACGAAAAGGCCAACATCGAGTGGCGCTACACGAGTCAGGACGCGGACCAACTCCGTCGCGAAGGCCACATTCAATGACGCCTTCGGCGAACTGAAGCGGACTTCTCACCGGTCAATTCCGGGACACAGGATTTTCCAGCGGTCGCTGTTTTCGTGCGAGGGTGCGATTCTGCGCACTCGGGGACCCATCGGACACGCTCGTCTCGGCCATGCCGATGACGTCAGGGCTTTAACGACTCGGTACGATTGTGGGCATGATGAGCAAGATTCGTCCCGACGAACTGGACGAGCGACTCGACGCCAACGACGCGCCGTTCGTTCTCGATATTCGACCGCGAAAGGCGTTTCAGTCGGACCATATCGACGGGAGCCGCAACGTCCCTGTGTACGACGAGCTTCGCGCGGGTAACGAGGACGCACTTCGCGGCCGTCTTGGTAAAATCCCACAAGACAGACCCGTCATCACGGTCTGTAAGATGGGCGTCGTCGCCACGCGCGCGACCAGCGTCCTCGACGACGAGGGGTACGACGCCACGACGCTCGCGGGCGGCATGAGCGGGTGGCGCGGCTATCGAAACGGGTCGCTCGGCTACCGACTTCGGTCGCTGCTCTGGCGACTGTTCTGACCGTCGAATCCGATTCGAGAATGCGTTTTCTTCCCGTGAACGTACCGTCAGAGCCATCGCTCTCGGAGAGCGAGTGCATTGAAAGAAACGAAAGTGCGCCCTGTCGCCGTGTGGCGACGGTGCGAAAATTCGAGTTTACTGTCGAACGACGTTCTTCGCGCGCGGACCCTTGGGGGCCTGCTCGATGTCGAATTCGATTTCGGTACCTTCCGTGAGATCCTCGCCGCCAACGTCTTCCATGTGGAAGAAAACGTCCTCGTCCGCGTCGTCCGTCTCTATGAAACCGTAGCCGCCTGTGTCGTTGAAGAAATCAACTTTACCGTTTGCCATTACGATTATACACAGTCCCACGACACGGTTAAGGGTTCCGCATTCGTTTTCAAAAATCACGTTTTTTTAGACGAATTCAGTTTCTAGCCACCGGTATCTGGTCATCCGGACACGAATGGTGGGTTATTCGTGGATATGGTGACCGATTCGTCACAAGGAGCGCCGACTTCCGTGGTATCCACATAATCGTCACGCTCCCATGGATGGGTCGCTTTCTCTCGATAGCAACTCACCGCACGCGTCTCACGAGGAGCGCCACGAGAACGGCGACGACGGCGAGGCCCGCGAACAGCCAACCGTTGGGACCGCCGCCCGTCTGCCGCGTGGTGCCTGCATCGAACGCCTTCTCGGTCGTTCCGGGCGTCGCCCGCAACGTCGCCGTCGAGGTTTCCTTCGTCGTCCCGATGTCGGTGGTCGTCGTTTGAGACGTCTCCCGGTTCTCGTCGGCCGCCCTGGAGAAGGCGACGGTCCCGGCCGATACGTCGTCGATGGCGATGCCGTAAGTTCCGGGGCGGTCGCGCGTCACGTCGAACGTGACCGTTACCGTCTCCCCGGCCGGAATAGTGACGGTTCGAGCGGCCAGCGTCGTCCCGTTGGCCGTCACGGCGAGCGAGTCGTTCGCCAACCAGTTCCCTCGATTCGTGATCGTCGCGGACGCCGTGACGGGAGCGCCGACCGCGGCGGACGGTTTCGAGAGGCTCGCACCCGTCACCGAGAGCAGGTCCGCGTCCCGAAGTCCGACCGCGAACACCGACAGGCCGGGGGAGTCGGCCCGCAAGACGTACTCGCCGCCGTCTCTGCCGACCACGCTGGTGTCGAGGGCGTTCCACCTGCCGCCGTGGTACCGGTAGACCACCGCCTCGGTGGCGTCCATACCGGTCTCCTCGAAGCGGCGGGTGTCGATTCGGAATGTGAGTCCCGCGCCGTCGATGTCGGCGTCGCGGACCGAGTGGTCGACCTCGACGAACCCGACCGCGTGGCCGCCGAAGTCGGACGCGTCGCCGAGCCGGGCGGCGGAGGCGTTGACGGTCAGACTGTAGTCCATCGGCCGCTCGACGGTGAGGTTCAACCGGCTGAGGTTCACGCCGTTCGAGCCGGTCTCGTTGCCGAACGCCACGCCGACCCGCTGGTTCGCATCGGCGTTTCTCACGGAGACGTTCGTCGTCTCGTTCGTCCCGCGCGTGACATCCACGGAGAGTTTCGGGTCGTGCGCGTCGGCGTCGGTTCCCGTGGAATCGGACCCGGAACCGGTTCCGGGGCTACTGCCGTTTCCGCCGCCATCGTTTCCGCTTCCGCCGCTCCCATCACTTCCATTTCCGCCGCTCCCACCGCCGCCCCCATCGCCGCCACCGGTCCCGTTTCCTCCCGTTCCGGTTCGTGTCGTGTTGATGGTGACGCTGGCGACTTCTCCCGACGACCCGTCGTTGCCCGCGTCGTCGAGCGCTTGGTCGAGCGTCGCCGTGTAGGTACCGTCCACGCTGCCGTTGTAGGTCGCGGTGTACGACGTCCCGTTTTCGGTGAAGTCGGGCAACGTCAACGTGGCGTTCTCCGCACCGCCGATGGTGACGGTGGCGGCCGAAAGGTGGTCGGAGCTATCGAAGCCGACGACAACACGCCTGTCGGCTGGGTTGGTGGCCACGAAGTTCGAGATGGTCGGCGGGCGCGCCTGCAACGTCACGGAATCCGTCTGTCCCGCCGTTCCCTCGTTGTCCGCGGTATCCGCGAACCCGATGAGCGTCACGTCGTACTGACCGTCCGAACTCCCGTCGTAGGACGCGGTGTACGTCGTTCCGTTCTCGGCGAAGTCCGCGAGCGTCAGGGTCTCGTTTTCCGCGCCGGAGATGGCGACGTCGAGGGACGAGAGTTGCTCCAAGCTCTCGATTCGAACCCGAATTTCGTTCCCGGCGGGGTTCGTCGCGTTGACCGTCGAGACGCTCGGCGGTGTGGCGTCCACCGTGACGGTCCCAGATTCGCCGGACGCACCGTCGTTGCCCGCGTCGTCGAGCGCTTGGTCGAGCGTCGCCGTGTAGGTTCCGTCCACGGTGCCAGTGTACGTGACGACGTAGGTCCCGCCGTTCGCCGACGGATTGCTCCGGGTCAGCGTGGCCGTTTCGGCACCGGAGACGGTGACGCGGACCGCCGAGAGCCGTTCCGAGCTATCGAAGCGCAGGCGCACCTCTTGGCGCGTCGGATTCGAGACGGAGACGTTCGAAATCGTCGGCGGCGTCGTGTCGATGCCGATGCCGTCCGTCTCGCCGGACGCACCGTCGTTGCCCGCGCCGTCCGCCGCCGCGTTCAGCGTCGCGGTGTAGTTCCCGTCGGCCCCCGAACGGTACGTCGCGGTGTACGTGGTGCCGGACCGCGAGAAGTCCGCGAGCGTCAGCGTCGCGCTCTCCGCGCCGGAGATGGCGACGTCGAGCGTCCCGAGGGGTTCGTCGCTGTCGAACGCGACCGTCAGGTTTCGCCCGTCGGGGTTGGTCAACCGGAAGTTGGACAACGACGGCGTGGTGGTATCGACGTCGGCGCTCTCGGACTGGCCGGTCGAACCGTCGTTGCCCGCCGCGTCCGCCGCCGCGTTCAGCGTGGCGGTGTAGTTCCCGTCGCTCGACCCCGCGTAGGTCGCCGCGTAGGTGTACGTCCCGCTTCCGTTGGCCGTCTCGGTGAAATCCGCCCTCGTCAGCGTCCCCGACTCGCTCCCCGAGACCGCCGCGGAGATAGTCATCAACCGCTCGTCGGCGTCGAAGGAGACGGTAACGTCCTGCCCGGCGGGGTTCGTTACGGTGTAGTTTCCGACCGTCGGTGCGGTCGAGTCGATGGCGAACGTCGCGTCGCTCGCGTCGCTGCCGACGTTGCCGCTCGTGTCAGTCGCGCTGACGCGAACCGATACGGACCCGGAATCGACGGCGGGTATCGTCCAGTCTTCGGTTCCGTCATTCGCCGTGTCGGACCGGACTGTCGTCCAGTTTCCGCCGCCGTCGGTGCTGTACGCGATGGAAACCGTGTCGACGCTCACGGAATCCGTCGCGGTCCACTCGATGGGTATCGTCTCCCCGCCGCGGACGGTCGCCCCGCCGTCGGGTGCCGAGAGGGTCACCGCTGGTGCCGTGTCGTCGACGAGCACGGTTTCCGTTTGGCCGGTCGCGCCGTCGCTCCGCCCGTCGTCGGCGGTGACCAACTCGAACGTGTAGTCCCCGTCGGTCCCCCCGGTGTACGTCGCCGCGTAGGTGTACCCCCCGTTACCGTCCGGGGTCGCGGTGACGTCGCTCGTCGTGAGCGTGTCGTTCTCCGCGCCGCTCACCGCGACCGCCACCGTGTCGAGTTGGTCCGTCGAATCGAACGACACGTCGACGTCCATGCCTCCGGCCTTCGTCGCCGCGAAACCGCTGATGTAGGGCGGCACGTCCACGCCGAACGCGTACCCGGTCGTTCCCTCGTTCCCGACCGTATCGTTCGCCGAGACGTTCACGGTGACGGTGCCGTTCGGCAGCGTCGGAACCCCCGTCCCCGTCGGGTCGATGGTGAGCGTCCCGCCGCCGAAGGACACGCCGTCCGTGGCGGTACCACCGCTGAACAGTTGTCCGCTCGCGTTGCTGAGCGTCACCCGGATGCTCCCCTCGTCCACGTTCGTCGTCGCGTCGGCGATATCGACGTGAATCGCCGTCCGGTTGTCCGTCACCGTTCCGGTCGGAGCGGGGTTGGCGAACGTCGGTGCCGTCGTATCGACGCCGAACGAGAACACGGTCGCGTTCCCGTTGCCCGCCGTGTCGTTTGCCGAGACGGTGACGTTCACGCCGCCGTCGGCCAACGTGATACCGGCCGTCGCCGGGTCGATGGTGAGCGTCCCGCCGCCGAAGGACACGCCGCCGTGGGCCGTTCCGACGGCGGCGAGCTTCGTTCCGCTCGCGTCGTCCACCGTGACGCGAATCGAACCGCCATCGACGCTTCCGGTCGCGTCCGCGATATCGACGGAGAGCACGGACTCGTTGTCGGTGACGGTCGCACCCTCGGGCGTCGGATTCCCGAACGTCGGGGGCGTCGTGTCCACGGTCACGCCGTCGGACTGCCCCGTCGCCCCGTCGTTGCCCGCCGCGTCCCGCGCCGCGTTCAGCGTGGCCGTGTAGGACCCGTCGCCGCCGCTCGAATACGTCGCGGTGTACTCGTACGGACCGCTCCCGGATTCGGTGAACGACCCCAGCGTCGTCGTCCCCGACGGAGTATCGAGAGCGACGGACGCCGCGTCGAGGGATTCGCTGGCGTTGAACGACACCGCGACCGTCCCGCCGCCGGTGTGCGTCACGCCGAACCCGGTTATCGTCGGCGTCTCCGTATCGACCGAGAACGGGTGGGTCGCCGCCACGAGTCCGTTGCCGATGCTGTCCGCCGCACCGGACACCGTGACGTTCCCCGTCGTCGTCTCGTCGTCGTCCGCGATGGTGACCGTCCCCGTCCACGTCGTGTCGCTGTCGAACCCGCCGCTGACGGCGTACGTTCGATTGAGCCCCGTGACTTTCACCGTCGGTGAGACGCTCCGATTCATCGCCTCGTCGAACGTGACCGTCACCGTCCGTGCGGTTCCGGCGTCCGCGTCGGTGATTTCGCCGTCACCGATGGTTATCGACGACGCGCTCGGCCGTTTCGTGTCCTTCGTCACCGTCGTCGGGGCGGCGTACCCCTCCGTGTTGGCATACCCGCCGTCGAGCGCCAGCGCGGTTGCCGTAATCTCGCCGTCGTCCAGCGAAGACACGTCGATTCCGGTGACGGTCACCGTCTCGGTTCCGGGCGTGATGCTCCGGTTCGAAACGACCGTCGTCGTCCCGTCCGTCACCTCGACGCTCACTTCGTCGGCCTGTGAATTGGTAACGAGGTTCACCGTGACGTTGTAGTCGGTTCGGTTGCTCCGCGTGACGTTGCCCGCGGCGGTCGAATCGGGCTTCGCCGGTCCCGTGCTATCGACCTGAAACGTGTTCGACCCGTCGAGGGTCATCACGTTCCCCACCGTGTCGGTGGCGTTCGATACCGCGATGTTCGCCGTCCGCTGTTCGTCGTCGTCCGCGATGG
Source organism: Haladaptatus sp. T7 (assembly GCF_026008575.1). NCBI lineage: Archaea > Methanobacteriati > Methanobacteriota > Halobacteria > Halobacteriales > Haladaptataceae > Haladaptatus > Haladaptatus sp. T7. The sequence goes on along the minus strand of NZ_BROP01000001.1, from coordinate 619,164 downwards.
TGACCGTCCCCGTCCACGTCGTGGCGTCGTCGAACCCCCCGCTGACGGCGTAGGTCCGGTTGAGGTTCGTGATTTCGACCGTCGGGGAGATGCTCTGGTTCAGGGCCTCGTCGAACGCGACGGTCACGGTCTGCTGGGTCCCGGTATCGTACGTCCCGATCGGCGCGTTCGAGATGCTGGCGTCGATCACTCCCGGGAGGCCGGTGTCCTTCGTCACGCTCGCCAGTCCCGGCGCGGCGTTCGAATTCCCGCCGTAGTCGGTGAACGTCGCACCTATCGAAATCGACCCCTCGGGGAGGCCGGACGCGTCGAGGTTGCCGAACGTGACCGTCTCGCCGCTCGAATCGGCGTCGGATTCGGCCGCGACCGTCGTGCTGTTCGTCACCGCTCCGCCGTCGAGCGACAGTTGTACCGTTCCTGCCTCGTGGTCGTCCGGCAGCGTCACCGAGACGGTGTAATCGCCCTGATTGCTCGCGTTGATGTCGGACGCCGACGCGCCGGTCGGCGCGTTCGGTCCCACCGTATCCCGCAACGATTTCGCCGCCGTCACCGCGGCGTTCCCGTACGGGTCGTACACGCGACTCGCATTCGGGGCGATGGTGTCGTTCCCGAGGTCGGTCGCCGAAACGGCGGCGTCGAACGTCACCGTCGCCGTGTCCGACCCGGCCGTGTGACTCACCGAACTGATGCTCGTCGCGCCACCCCCGTTGCCGTCCGTGAACTGCAGGTCGCCCGCGGTGAGCGCGTTGCCGCCCTCATCGACGACGCTCTCGTTGAACGTGAGCACCGCGGTGGTGCTCCCGACTTCCGTCTCGATACTCTGTAGCCCTGGCGGAACCGTATCGACGGTAACGCTGTCCGTCAGCGCCGACGCCGACTGGTTGGTCGCGGCGTCGTTGCCGATGTCGTCCGTGGCCTGCGTGATTTGTGCCGTGTAGTTACCGTCGTGATTGGTTGCGACGGTGGTGGCGTAGGTGTAGGTGCCACTGTTGTTCATCCCGGTGAAGTCACTGAGATTGAGAGTTGTCGATTCCTGCCCGCCGATGTTGATCGACGTGTGGTTCAACTGCTCGTTCGTCGTGAAGGAGAATTCGAGCGTTTGGCCCGACGGGTTCGTGAGGTTCACGTCAGAGACCCATGGAGGGCTGCCGTCGATGGTAATCTGGGTGTGTTGACCTGGTGTCAAATCGTCGCCAGAATCGAGCGTGCTATCGGAGAAAGTGTTCCCGTCGATGGCGTACACTCGATATGTCCCATTCAAACCATTGGTTTTCGAACCGGGAAAATCCCTGTCGAACGACGATGTACTAACCGAGACGTTCACGTACGGTTCGCCCGTCGTGTAGTTTCCATCCCCGTTTTTGTCGATGACGACATACAGATAATCGCTATTGGTGTCGTGATGTCCAAAGTAGTGGAATGTATTCCCCGGAGTGATCTCCTGATCCCCCGAATTGATCCCAACAAAATCGACAGTTGCACTTCCCGTCTTCGAGAACGGGATGACGCCGATAACGACCGACAGCAGCAACACCGTTACCAAAAGGACCGCACGAGTACGACCGTTGTTTCGTGTCATGGTTGTGAATGAAGTTCCCTGACCCAATTATCAGATTCGATACTAAAGATTCGTTCACACGCTGAAGTCAGTACAGGTACAAATCAGTTGGGGTATTCAGTCGGTCGAATCGCCACCACAAATGTCAATAGTTGATTGTGACTTGCGGGCGGTTTCGAACTGCTCCCGTTGCCGCCAACGGGGTGGTCGAAGATATCGGGAACGTATGCGGTTTCTCTATCCTCTCTCCTATTGCCGCGAGTCGTACTCCTGATAGATGACGTGCCCGCACGCTTTACAGTGCGACGCATCCGGGTCGTGGTAGGAGAGACCACACTGGGGGCACGTGACGTTGACTTTCTCCCTGTGCGCCCATTCTCGAACTATCTTCCCGGCCTGCCACGGGACGAGGATGATAGCGGCGAGCACGCCAGCCACCGTCACCCACCGGCCCATCCAGGTGAGCGGAATTATGTCGCCGAACCCGACGGTCGTGAGGGTTACGACCGTGTAGTAGAACGCGTCACCGAAGTTGTTCACGGCGGGATTCACCCGGTACTCGACGCTGAAGAACAGGCCTGCGGAGACGAAGAAGATGACCAACACCGTCAGCAGGAGTTTCATGGTCCGGAGGGTACCGACCGACACGGTTCCGAAGAAGAACTCCTCGTCCTGCGTAAAGCGGTAGAATCGAAGCACCCGAACGACGCGAATGACCCGGAGGAACCCGATATTGATGATGATCACGGGAATAGGCAGGAACAACACGGCCATCGTTGGGAGCACCGATAGCAAATCGACCATCGTATACGGGTTCGTGAACTCCGCGAGGCGGTTCTGGGCACCGTACAGCCTGAGGACGTACTCCACCACGAACACGAGTGCGATGCCGACTTCGAATCGCCACAGCCACGCCTCCGTCGTCGCCGAAACGGAGTACGTTTGTGCGACGAAGACGCCGACGAACAGCAGGTTCAACACCAGTAGCCAGATATCGATCGCCTTCCCGAGCGGCGTTCGGTGGTCTACGAGGTAAAACTGCACCCGCTCTCGAAAATCGCGTGGTGCTCGTAGCGCTCCGTGACTCCCCATACAATGGAATACAGAGCGGGAGATAAAGAATAGCACCGACCAGTCGCTGGGTTTCCGGGGACAGGTGGGGAGCGTCAGGTGCCTTAGTCATCGAAGCATCCTACTGATTTCCCGGGAAGGACGGAAACGGATTTTCGAGACGGGTTCCCTTCCGGTAATTGGTCGGCCTCGGCACTCATAGGGTTCGTCATAACCGGCCGCCACGCCGGTTCGGAACGCCGTTCTCGTCATCGGCCATCCGGCGATAGGGACACCGGGGAAAAGAGCGTTTCCGTCGCCCTTCATCGGGTTGCGGGTGCCCCGTCCGTTCTCGGGAGCCGGGAATTACTGTCAGTGTACAAGGCCGCGGAGGTCGAATATAGCCGCATGCACGCAGACGAATCCGGGTCGGAACACGCCGTTTCCGAGTCGGGGCGAACCGAACGGGTCTGGATGGTCGAACGGACGTTCTCGGCGGATTCGCCGCACATCTTGGTGACGGTCTACGCGACGCCGGACGGTGCTCGCTACCTGCAGAAGGAACGGGCGTTCAATCGGTTCGGAACCGCGCCGGGACCGGAAGTGACGGCGGCAATCACGGTCGAATCGGAGCGTTTGACGCCCGTCACCGACGCCGAAACCAGTGATCGGTACGCGAAGGAAGCGGAGCGCATGCGCGAGCGCCACGACCCGGACGACGCGGTGTAACCGGCACTTCTCGAACGAAACTGTCAGGAATAGAGTCGCTACGAAACCGCTTTTCTTCTCCCGTCCCTCTCTTCAACTATGGCAGACGTTCTCCCCGACGACGCCGAAGCGTGCCTCGCGGAGGAATCCGTGATGGCGCACCTCGCAACGTGTTCCGACGACAGACCGCACGTCGCGCCGGTCTGGTACCACTACGACGACGGAACGGTCTCGATTCTCACCGGCGGTCGGAAACTGGCGAACATCCGTGAGAACCCGCACGTCGCGGTTTCGGTCCAGCAGGACACCGCCGGACGGGCGGAGTGGAAGGTCACGATGCAGGGAACGGCGATGGTCGTCGAGGACGAGGAGGAGACGCTCAAAGCCGCCGAGCGAATCAACCCGCGATACGGTGCGGACGCGGACGCTTACCCCGAGAACACGCTCGTGAAAATCGAAGTCGGGTCGGGGACGTTTACCCGCTACTGATTTTCGATTACTCTACTCGATTCGCTCCCGCGCGGCGGCGACGACCAGCGGAAGCGTGATGGTCGCGTCGGCGTAGACGGAGACGTTTCGGGCGGCCTTTTCGAGTTTGCCCCACGAGCGCGCTTCGTCCAGCGTGGCACCGGAGAGGCCGCCGGTCTGTGGCGGATCCATCGTCAACTGGACGGCGTAGTCGTAGGCCTTGGGCGAGACGAGCATCGTCTGAAGGACGTAGTTTTTGGGCACGCCGCCGCCGACCACCATCGCGCCGGAAGTCTCTGCCTCGAACGCGAGGTCCGTGAGGTGGGTCATGTCTTTCAGCGCGTCCAGTTGGAAATCGGAGGTCTGGGAGTACATCCACGCCTGCAAGCCGAGAACTGAATCCTGCACTGCCGGACAGTAGATGGGAACGTCGTTCTCGTAGGCCGCGGCGGCGATTCCGGCGTCTTCCTCGATTCCCTCCCGTTCGTTTACGTCGCTGTTCGCGCGGCCGAGTTCCTCGACCATGCGCTGGATGGTGACCGTCTCCTCGATGTTCGGGAACACTTCAGAGCGGAGGTGGGACTCGAACAGCGCGAAGTGCTCTTGTGGAAGATAGACGTTGTAGATTCGGTCCACTTCCTCGTCGCGCAGTTGCTCGTCGTGTTCGCGCATGGATTTGTCGTCCTGCTCATCTCTTCCGTGGTGGTGCTTTCCCCCGATGCCCTCGATGGCGTCGTGGGTGAGGTTCGCGCCCGTCGTCACCAGCGCGTCGATGTGCCCGTCGCGGATGAGGTCTGCGACGATTTTGCGCATGCCGGTCGGCACCATCGCGCCCGCGAGGCCGAAGAAGTTGGTCACGTCGTCGGAGAGCATGTCGGCGTAGATGTCCACGGCCTTGTGGAGGTTCGCGGCACCGACACCCGCGGCCCCGTACTCGTCGGCCAGTTCGCCGACGGTCATGCCCGCACGCACTTCCGCGTGGGCTATCGGGTCGTGGTGAAACTCCTCGCGGTGGACGTGATGTTCGCCGTGGTCGTCTCCGTCGCCGTGGTCGTCGTTCATACTCCACAGTGTCGGCTACAGGCGATTCAATGTCCCGGTTAGAAACTGTGTTGCCGACTGCCACGAGGGCGCGCGTGGCGCGAGGTCAGCGGCCAGCGGCGCTTCGATTAGCCGTAACCGAAGTTCGGCTATCGGGGCCGGTCGGCGGCGGCCCGTGTCCGGCGAGACCGGAACGTGACCTCGATGGTTCCGGCGGTCCTCTCGGGCCGTAGAAACCCGCAGGACACGTCCGTTTCCTCGTCGCCACCCCTTTTAATACCTCCTGTTTCGACGAAATCGTATGACGAACGACGAAAAATCAGCTACCGAACACGAGTAGTTGTATGTCAGTGGAGGAGTAGTTGTACGTGGTCGCGTGAGTAGTTGTAGGTCGGCGACTGTGTAGTTACAGACCAGTTGGCGCGTCGATGAAGGTTGTCACCATGCCCCAGTCCTCGGCGAGCGATTCGAGCGAGCGCACGCCGAACGTCTCCGTCGCGTAATGTCCCGCGAGGAAGACGTTCAGTTCGGCCTCCCGCGCCTCGTGGTAGACCTTCTGTTTCCCTTCGCCGGTAACGAGCGCGTCCGCGCCGACGTCGACGGCCTCGTCCAACCAGTCCGCACCGCTGCCGGTGACGATGGCGACGTGTTCGATCTCGTCGGGACCGAAATCGAACCCTCGTACGCCTTGCCCACCGGTGTCGAGTTCGTCGGCCAACAGCTCGCCCAGTTCCTCCCTCGTGAATTCGCCATGACCCTGTTGGCCGATGTGTTCCGGTCCCATCCGACCGAACGGCTCGCGCGATTCGAGTCCGAGCAGGTCGGCGATGCCTGCCGCGTTGCCGAGTTCGGGATGGGAGTCGAGCGGGAGGTGGGACACGTACAGCGCTACGTCGTTCTCGATGAGTGGCGCGATTCGTCGGTAGTCGCGCCCCGTGACGCGCTCGATACCGCCCCACGAGAGTCCGTGGTGGACGACCAGCGCGTCCGCACCCCACTCCACCGCTTCCTCGATGGTCTGTTCCGCGGCGTCCACGGCGAACGCGACGCGTTCCACGGCGACGGACTCGGGGTCGTCCGGGCCGACCTGTAGCCCGTTCGCGCTGGCGTCGATGTCGGCGAAGTCCCCTGTTCGAAGTCGGTCGTCGTACCGCTGGGTGAGTTCGGCGAGGTTCATGCGTGACACTCGTGGTTCCGACGGCTTGTATGCCCCGGCTTTCACGCGGCCTGCCATCACGGTTAAGGGGTTTCCGGGACGATATTTAGGTCCCCATCAGGGGAAAAGCGACAGACGAGGTGTTCGTTATGAGCAAGCTCCGTAAGGCCATGTCTACGTGGCGACGTCTTCCACGACGGTTCAGGCGACGTATCATGCGCAAAGTACGGCGCGCGCTCTAACCGCGCCTCTCCGCTTTTCGGGACGACCGTTTCGACTACGGAGCGGCATCTCTGCAATCCGCTCTCGTTCGCTGTCTTGCTGTCTTTCAAAAATGACTGCAAACTCCCGTTTCGGGTACGATGCTCAGTCCGTCGTTCCGGCGTGTGAAAACACGAACTCGCGCAACAGCTTTCCGGCGAGGGAGGCCGCTTGGCCGTCGTCGCGGTCGTTCACTTCGACGACATCGAAGCCGACGACGTCCGTCGTTTCGGCGACGTCGCGCACGACGTCGCGCATCTCTCGCGGCGACAGGCCGAACGGTTCCATCGTGCCGGTGCCGGGCGCGAACGCGGGGTCAGCGCCGTCGATGTCCACGCTGAGGTACGCGGTGCCGTCGAAATCGGGCTGCCAGTCGGCCACGTCTTCCGGCGGCACGACGGTCACGTCCGATTTCGCGGCGCGCTCCCACTCTTCTTCGCTGCCGGTTCGAGCGCCCAAGATAATCGCTTCGTCGGCGACGTCGAGGACGTGGCGGGTGACGGTCGCGTGGCTCAACGGGTTGCCGTCGTACTCCTCGCGCAAGTCGAGGTGGGCGTCGAGGCAGACGAACACGTCGGGGTCGGTCGCGCGAACGGCCGCCCCCGTGACGGTGTGTTCGCCCCCGAGGAGGAGCGGAACGGCGTCGTCCCAAACTACGTCGGTGACGACGCCTTCGAGGTACTCCACGTACTCCTCGGCGTCGTCCCACGCGTACACGTCACCGTGGTCGTGCACTGAACAATCGGAAAAATACTGCCCGGTTCGGTGGTCGTAGTCGTCGAACGTCCGAGCAAACTTCCGGATTTCGTCGGGACCGAACCGTGTACCGGGTTGAAACGTGGTGGACACGTCGAGCGGCGCACCCACCACCACGAAGTCCGCATGTCCGCGGTCGGTAGACGCGCCGGGGAACATTTAACGTACGATTTTACGTTGTTCTTCCATCTCGAGGTACTCGATGGTGTCGTCGGGCGAGATGTCCATTCCCTCGGGCGTCTTGATGGTGATGGTCTCGTAGGTGTCGAGGTCCATGACCTGTGCGACGGTTTCGCTTTCGACGCTGACGACCTGTCCCTGTTTGCGGTTGATGATCGGGACCCAGATCTTCGCGTCGACGGGCTGGCTCAGGCTTCGCTTCTTGCCGTCGAAAACGCCTTTGCCCTCGATTCGGGCCTTCGCGCTGCCGTGTTTGCCGGGCTTTGCCGTGCTGTAAGAGTTAATGACGCACGCGGCGTCGTCCATCATCAGGTAGTTGCCTTCTTTAAGCTCGCGGACTTCCTTTTGCTCTTTCGCCATATCGCGGAATTGCCCTCCCGTCGGTATAAACCGTTTGGAAACGCTCCGCTGTCGCTCCATCGGTGTCGAGAGTGAAGAATACACAGAAACCCCGAATAGAACCCGGATGGGAAACGTTTTCCACGACGCCTACGACCGTGGCTGGCTTGCGCCAGTTTCACGAACGCCGTTTTCACGCCGTCCGTTACTTGGTCTTCACGACCGTCCTTGCGGACGATTATCGCGTCGCTTCGGTTTTCCGTCGGAGCGTTGACCTCGTTGTCGTTTGACCGACGACTTGGTGTTTGCTCCGCGTTTCTGCCTAATCGACGGAAACCATCCGGTTTGTTCTCGGAGTTCCTGCTACAACTGAACCTTGGTCATCGATGGTTATGAACCTTTTTCAGGAGTTCGCACATGTTGGATGTGAACAAATGTCATGGAAGGACTTTTGCTTCTCGGCTCGAATCGCCACATATGCCGGAACATCCGCTGAAACAGCGGTTCGTCCTCGATACATCCGTCTTCCTCTCCGAGGAAATCCGCGTCGGAGACGAGGGATTGGAGGACGCCATCGAACGACTTCTCGACTCCATCGCCACCGCGAAACTCGCGCTCAACATCTCCTGTTACATTCCGCCCTCCGTTCACGACGAACTCACCGCCATCCTCGAAGAGCGCGGCGTCTCGGAGCCCGTCCTCTCGAAACTCGAAACGTGGGTCATCAAGAAGAACCCCGCCCGCTTCGAGGTGATGATTCCCGCCGATCTCGTCTACCGGTTCATCGACGAGATGAGCGGCCGCGTGGACAAGGGACTCCGCGTGTCCGAAAACGCCGTCAGGGAAGCGTCCGACAACGGACAGGCCGACGTGGGGACGGTCATCTCCGACCTCAGAAGCCAGTACCGTTCCACGCTCCGCCGCGGCGTCCTGGACTCCCGCGAGGACTTCGACCTGCTCATCCTCGCCCGCGAACTCGACGCGGGCGTCGTCACCGAGGACACCGGCATCATCAACTGGGCCGAGGATTTCGGCCTGCGCTACCTCCGCGGCCGCGACTTCCCGCCGCTCCTCGAATCGTACCTCGACGCGAGCGAAGAGATGTGATTTCGAATTAAACGGAACGAACTCCCTCTCGTCGCCAAAATCCGGTTACGCGTGCCGTTCGAGGAACGATTCGACGCGTCCTAATCCGTCTTCTAACTCCTCGGCGGGCAGTCCGAACCCGATGCGGAAGTACCGGTCGTAGCCGAACAGGGTCCCCGGCGCGAGGACGACGCTCTCCTCTTCCACGACGCCGCGACAGAACGCCTCGGCGTCTTCGAACCCGTCCGGAATCCGAACGAACCCGTTGACGCCGACCGGGTCGTACCACTCCAGTCCGTGTTCGTCCACGAACTCGCGCACGCGGTCGCGGTTGCTCGCCGCCAACTTGCGGTTTTCCGCGAGAATGTCGTCTTCGTGCTCGCCGAGCGCCTGCCGAGCGACGTGCTGGTCGATGATACCCGGCGAGATGGTGGTGTAGTCCTTCCACTCCCACGCACTTTCGACGACCTCTTCCGCCCCGACGAGCCAGCCGAACCGCAGGCCAGCGAGTCCGTAGGCCTTCGTGAGACTCGTCGTGCTGATGCCGTACTCGCCCATGCTGGCCACGGGGTCCACGGGGTCGGACGCGAGCAGTCGGTACACCTCGTCACAGAGCAGGTACGCCCCGGCGTCTTCCGCGAGGTCGTAGACGGCCTCGACCTTCTCCTGCGGATGGTACCGGCCGGTCGGATTGTTCGGGTTGTTGAGGACGACGACGTTCGTATCCTCCCGAATCGCGTCGGCGACGGCGTCCACGTCGAGTTCCCACTCCGGCGGTTCGAGCCACACCCTGCTCACCTCGCCCATCGACTCGGGGACGGCGTGGAGTGCTTGGTAGGTCGGTGTGACAACCACTGCGTGTCCATCATCGTCCAGCAGACTGAGGAACGCCAGAAAGTTCGCTTCCTGCGTTCCGCAGGTGAACAGCACTTCGTCTTCGCTCCGACCGTAGCGCTCGCCGACCTCGGCGCGGAATTCGGGGTCCCCGTTCGTCGGGATGACGTAGCCCAACTCGCCGGGGTTCAAATCGAAGCGGTCGGCGTCGAGGCTTCGGATGCCGCTCTCGGCCAGCATGATGTCGGCCTCGTGTTCGTACTCGGCGAACCAGCGCTCCAAGCCGAAGGGTTCGATGTTCATACCCGGACTTGGGCGCGGTCGGTCGAAAAGCTACGGAATGGGGCAGCTCGTGCGTTTCGATAGAGCGCCCCTCCTGGGCCGAGAATTCACTCCTCGAAAACGCCGCTCGTGTGGAGTATAAGCACCCCGGCACCCACCACATCAAACCAAACGAACGCATCGAGACCGAGGAAATCCGGGAGCGGCGACCCACTGAGTTGTACCGCCACCGCGGCGAGCAGTATGGATACGATACCGATGACGTTGCCGCGGACGCGACGAGACTCAGTGCTCATCGTCGTGCCAATTCCGTCCGGGAGGTATTAAATCACGGCACCGTCCGTGGGACGAAATTTGTTTAGCGACGGAACCAACCGAGGTGATTTCGCTCGATTCAGGGAACGCCGACGTACTTGTGACGGCGGTAGAGGTACAGCAGACCGAGGGGGATGCCGATACCGAACCACATGGCGAGGCCGAGGAGGGTGTATTCGGACCGAGGTTCCCACTCTGACACCGACGCGATGTACCGCCGGTCGAAGTGAATTCCGACTGCGACGGCGGCGGGGGCGGTGAAATACGCGAGAGCGAGAACGAGTCCGACCAGCGGCGGAAGGTACGAGAGGGTACTCGACGGTTCGAGGCGGAAGGCAATCGCGGAAACCGATAGGCCGAGCGTGGCGGAAACTGACAACAGCAGACTCGGGAGGAGGAGTATCCACCAGTGGCTCTCGGTGTTCGTGGCGGCGGACCGGACGGTTGTAGTCACATCTTCAACGTGTCTCCGGCGTGCAAAAAGGATATTGAAACCCATATGACAGTAGGTGGCGGACGACGAACTCCAAGACGGCAACGGCGTCAACGAGTTCCTACTCCCCGCCTCGATCCCGCAGGTTCTGGCGCGTGAACTGCGGCGTCGCCCGAATCCCGCGCCGCTTGCGGAACGAGCGGTAGAGCAGGAGGGTGATGAACAGCGAGATAACTCCGGCCACCGCGGCGGCGGGGAACGCTTCCGCGGCGTACAGCACCGCCGTCGTCAACCCGCCGAAGGCGAGGAGGATGCCGTAGATGAGGCGTTTGGCCAGCAGGTCGAACACGTCGTTGTTGTCCTCGATGCTGACGCGGGCGTAGAGGTCGTCGCGGTCGATGCGGTCCAGCGCCCGTTCCAGTTTCGGCGGCGTCCGAACGAGCGACTGGGCCGACGCTTGCAGTTGGTCGCCCGTTTCGGAGACGTACTGCTTGATGGACTCCTCGCGGTAGCCCTCCTCGGTGAGGTACTCCGTCGCCACCGCGATGAAGTCGAAGCCGGGGTCGAGCGTGACACAGACCCCTTCCACGACCGTCGCCACGCGGAGAACGAGCGCGAGGTTCGACGGCAACCGGAGCGGGAACTCGTAAATCGTGTCTTCGACTTGCGAGACGATTTGTTGGACGCGGTAGGTCTCGATGTCCTCGCCCCGCGCGTCCTCGATGGCGAGTTCCATCACCTTCCCCATCGTCACCCGGTCGGCTTCCGGGCTGAGGGTCCCCATCTCGATGAGGGCGTCGAGGATGCCCTCGATGTCCTGGTTCGCCACCGCGATGTAGAAGTCCACGATTTTGCGCTGGATGAACTCGTCCACCCGCCCGCTCATGCCGAAGTCGTAGAAGATGATGCGCCCGTCGTCCGTGACGGCGAGGTTGCCCGGATGGGGGTCGGCGTGGAACACGCCGTCCTGAATTATCATCTGGAGGTACGCCCGCTGGAGCGTCTCGGCGAGTTCGTGGCGGTCGAGTCCCTCCTCGTCGAGTTCGTCGACGCGGTTTATTTTCGTCCCGCCGAGGTACTCCATCGTGAGGACGCGGGACCCGGAACGACTCGTGATGACGCGCGGAATGGCGATGTCCGGGTCGTCCGCGAAGTTCTCGCGGATTTCGGTCAACATCGACGCCTCGCGGCCGTAATCCATCTCCTCCCGAATGGTGCGGCCGAACTCGTCGGCGAGGTTTTCGAGCGAGAAGGCTCGCGCCTGTCCGATAAAGCGCATGAGGAGCGGGAGCGACCAGCGGATGACCCGCAGGTCCGCCTCGACCAACTCCTCGATGCCGGGGCGTCTGACCTTCACGGCGACGCGCTCGCCGTCGATTTGCGCGGCGTACACCTGTCCGAGACTCGCGCCGCTTATCGCCTCGGTGTCGAACTCGTCGAAGTGATCCTCGACGGGGCCGAGTTCGGCCTCGATGACCCGTTCTGCGTCCTCCCACGGCGCTGGCGGCACTTCGTCCTGAAGCTTCGAGAGTTCGTCCACGTACTCCGGCGGGAGGATGTCGGGGCGCGTCGAGAGCAACTGCCCGAGTTTGATGAACGTCGGGCCGAGGGTGAGCAGCGATTCGAGGAGCGTGTTCGCCCGCTCGATTCGCATCTCGCTGGTCACCCGTCGGGACGACCCGAAAAACAGGAATCGGTTCCGGTCGCGGGCGTAGCTCACCAGCAGCGGCAGGAAGTGCCATGCGACGACGACGAACCGACGGTATGCGCGGAGGAATGCCAGTGTGACCACCCGCGCTTAGCGGCTCGTGACCGGCACCGACTCGTCGGGAGCCGACGACTGTTTGGGGAGCGTGATTTCGAGGACGCCACGACCCACCGCGGCTTCCGCACCCGCGCCGGTCGCGTCCGGCGGGAGCGGGAGTTCGGCGTCGAGGAACAGGGGCCGCTCCTCGCTCACGTAGTCGAACTCCATGGGGACGTTCTTCTCGCGCCGCGCTTCTATCTGGAGGCGGCCATTCGTCACGTCGATGTCGATAGTTTCCTCGGTGACGCCGGGCATATCGAGGACGAGGAGATACGCCTCATCGTTCTCCAACAGGTCCGCGAACACGGCGTCCGGGAGTTCTCGCAACGCATCGCGCAGCGCTGACATAGTTCCGTGTTAGGAGGCAGGACCGAAAAAGGGTACGGTATCGACGGTCGTGTTACCATCCGAGCACGAACGCGCCGATGGCGAAAAACAAGACCCCGGCGACCACGAAGGGAAGTCCCTTCCACGCCACGCGCAACGTCGCGCCGCGTTCGTCCGTGTCGGAAACGAGGAATCGCGTATCCTCCCCGTGGCCGATGACGACGTTCACCTCGCCCGCGTCGTGTCCGGCGCTCGCGTCGTAGCGCGCCTCGCCGAGGATGTGAACCGACTCGTCGGGGTCGAGCCGCCGTTCGATGTATTTGCGGTCCTTTCCCGTGTTCAACTCGACCACCTTCAGGTCGAGGCTTCGTTCCTCGGAGTCCACGTCGTCGTTTCGCCGGATGAACTCCACGACCCGTTCGGGCGGCCGCGTCCCGCCGCGGACGTCGATGGAGCGTTCGGCGCTGAAGCGAAAGTCGGCCGCGCGCGGATCGACGAGCGCGCTCGCCGTCTCGTCCTCGATGCGGAAGGGCGTGTGGTTCCGCCCCGAATCGATGGTCTCCCAGTGGCGACCGTTCTTCGAGTTGCGCTCTTCTTTCACGACGTACTCGTAGGCGAGACACTCCGTTCCGGTGAACGGCGACGTGACGGTCCCCCGTTCGGGCTGGGCGGTCCCTTCGACTTCGACCGGGCCGCCGTCGCCCAACGACATCACGTCGCTCGGGTCGTTGGTGAGGATACGATACGCGAGCACGAGTTCGCGCCCGCCGTACCAGATCATCACGCAGCCGAGAACGACGGCGACACCGGCGAGGGCGAGGGCGAACGGGTGGTTGAGGAGGGCCATGCGGGACGATGCTGTCTACGGAACGATAAGTGTTCCCCGCTCCCTTTTTGCCCATCGTCCCGAACGGGTTCATATGAGCGACCATCAACCGGACAGAAAACGGTCCGGGTTCAAGGAAACGACGCGCGTGTCGGCGGCGCGCGACCGATTGCGCGAGGTCGTCGCCGGTCACGACCGAACCGATTCCATCCCGCTCCGCGACGCGGATGGACGGATCCTCGCGGAACCGGTCGATGCCCCGCGAAACGTCCCCCACTACTCGCGGGCGGCGATGGACGGCTACGCGGTTCGTGCGCAGGACACCTTCGGAGCCAGCGGCCGGTCGCCCGAGGTCCTCCGCCGCGCGGAGGAGATGGCACCCGGCGCGGCGGTTCGAGTGCACACCGGGAGCGAGGTACCGGAGGGCGCGGACGCCGTGGTGATGATAGAGCAAATCGACGAGTTCGGCGAGGAGGTCGAGGTGTTCGACGCCGTGGCGGAGGGCGAAAACGTCGCTCCCGTCGGCGAGGACGTGGAGGCGGGCCAATCGCTGTACGAGGCCGGACATCGACTTCGCCCGTCGGACCTCGGCATGTTGAAATCCGTCGGCGTGAGCGAGGTCACGGTGTACGACCGGCCGCGCGTCGCCGTGATTCCGACCGGCGAGGAACTGGTGCAGGCCGACCCGGAACCGGGCGAAGTCATCGAGACGAACGGCCTCACCGTCACCCGTCTGGTCGAGCGGTGGGGCGGCAGCGCGACCTACCACGACGTCGTGACCGACGACGAGGACCGACTCCGCGAGGCCATCGAGTCGAACCTCGACCACGATATCGTCGTCACGACCGGCGGGTCCTCCGTGGGGGCACGCGACCTGCTCCCGGAAGTCGTCTCCTCCATCGGCGACGTCGTCGTCCACGGCGTCGCGCTGAAACCGGGCCATCCCGTCGCGCTCGGCATCGTCGAGCACGGCTCGGCGAACAGTCGGAACGCTTCGAGTTCCGAGGGTGCGGTCGAAGGGACGCCGGTCGTGATGCTTCCCGGCTATCCCGTCGCCTGTATCATCAACGCGATGCAGTTCCTCCGCCCCGCGCTGAAGTGGTCCGGTCACCTCCCGCTGGAGGACCCCCCGACGACCGCCGCCCGCCTCGGACGCAAGATTCGGAGCGAACCCGGCGTCCGGTCGTTCGTCCGGGTGACGCTGGACCGCGAGGGCGACGAACCGGTCGCAACCCCGACGCGAGCCAGCGGGTCCGGCGTCCTCTCCAGCGTCGCGCTGGCCGACGGCTGGGTCGAGGTTCCCGAAGGACGCGAGGGGATTCCCGAGGGCGAGACGGTCGCCGTGGCGAACTGGGAGTGGTCCGCATGACTTCGACCGGACAATCCGCGTCCGATAGCGTCACGCTCACCGCGGGGGGATTCGCGTGACCGACCGAAAGGAGTTCCGCGACCTCGCCGAACCGGAACGAGCGCACGAGGCGATTGCATCGCTCGACCTCTCACCCGAACCGGAGTCGGTCGCGCTCACGGAGGCGCGCGGTCGCGTGCTGGCCGAGCGGTTCGACGCGGAGCGCGACGTGCCGGGGTTCGACCGCGCGAGCATGGACGGCTTCGCGGTCAAAGCGCGGGATACCTTCGGAGCGGACGAGGCCGACCCAACCGTCCTCGACCTCGTTGGGGAGGTTCACGCCGGGACGGAACCCGACGTGGAAGTCGGCGAGGGCGAAGCCGTCGAGATCTCCACCGGGGCCGTGATGCCGCCCGGCGCGGACGCGGTGGTGATGGTCGAGCGAACCGACTACGTGGACCGCGACGACGGGACGGGCGTCGAAATCCGAACCGCCGTGGCACCCGGCGACCACACCATGCTGGCCGGGGCGGACATCGCGGCGGGCCAGCGCGCCCTCGGCCCCGGAACGCGACTCACCGCCCGCGAAATCGGCTTGCTGTCGGCCCTCGGCGTGGACGAGGTGCCCGTCCGCGGAACGCCCCGCGTCGGCATCATCTCCACGGGCGACGAACTCGTCCGCCCCGGCAACCCGCTGTCGGACGAGGCGGGCCAAATCTACGACGTGAACAGCTACACCATCGCCGCCGCCGTCGAAGAGGCGGGCGGCGACCCCGTTCTGTACCCCCACGCTGGCGACGACTACGAGGAGATGGAGCGCCTACTGTTGGAGGCTTCCGAGGAGTGCGACCTCGTGCTCTCTTCCGGTTCGACCAGCGCGAGCGCCGTGGACGTCATCTACCGCGTCATCGAATCGCGCGGCGAACTCCTGCTCCACGGCGTCGCCGTCAAACCCGGCAAGCCGATGCTCATCGGGCGGTTCCCCGATTCCGCGTACGTCGGCCTGCCGGGCTACCCCGTCTCCGCGCTGACCATCTTCCGGGCCTTCGTCGCCCCTGCCATCCGCGAGGCGGCCGGACTCCCCGCCCCCGCCACCGCGACCGTCAACGCGCGGATGGCGACCGAGGAGCGCTACGGCGAGGGCCGAATGCGACTCATGCCGACCGGTCTGGTCGAGGACGAACACGGCCGCACACTCGCCTACCCGGTGGACAAGGGCAGCGGGGCCACGACCAGCCTCGTGGAGGCCGACGGCGTGGTGACGGTGCATCCCGACACGGCCTATCTCGCGGAGGGTGAGGAGGTTTCCGTGCGACTCTTCTCGCCGGACGTTCGCCCGCCGTCCGTCCTCGGCGTCGGCGAGGACGATCCCGCCCTCTCCCGACTGCTCGATTCGCTGGACTCTCCACGGTACCTCCCGTTCGGCAGTCGGGAAGGGTTGCGCCGCCTCCGGAATGGCGTACCCGACTTCGCGGTGGCGACCGGGGAGACGGAACCACGGTCCGACGAACGTGCGAGCGGCGACGCCGCGAGCGATGCGGAATCGCGGTCCCCGAGCACGGGCACCGAACTCGCCTCCTACGTCCGCGAGTGGGGACTCATCGTTCCTCCCGACAACCCAGACGACATCGAGGGGTTGGCCGACCTCGTGGACCGCGACCTCCGATTCATCAACCGCGGGACGAACTCCGGCCTTCGGACCACGCTCGGGAACGCCGTCGCCGACCTCGCCGAGGAGCGCGAAACGACGCGCCACGAACTCGTCGAATCCATCACCGGATTCGAACTCACGGTGAAGGCCCACGAAAGTCCGGCCAGAAAGGTCGCCGCCGGGACAGCGGATGCCGGACTCGGGTTGCGCTCGACGGCGGACGAACTCAACCTCGGGTTCGTCCCGCTCGGCGAGGAGCGAGTTCGCATCCTCGTCAATCCGAACCGCGAGGAAAAGGCGGGCGTCGAGGAACTGGCGGCCGCGCTCGACTCGACGTTAGTCGGTGTTCTCGAAGGTCTGTCCGGCGTTCGACCATAGCTCGTCGAAGCTGTTCACGCGGTAGTCGCCGAGGACGCACTGTCTCCGACGGGTCGGGTCGTGTCGCTCGACGTGGACCGCATCCAGCCCCGCGTTCCACGCCGCGCCGATGTCGCTCGACCCGTCGCCCGCGAGGACGCCGCGGTCGGTGCCGTTGACGTCGAGTTGTCCCATCGCGTGTTCGACCGGTTCGGGGTCGGGTTTCCAGCCCAGTTGTTCGTCACAGCAGACGACGGTATCGAACCAGTCGCGGATGTCGAGTCCGTCGAGCACCGGGTCGGTGAGGAACTGCTGACAGTGGGTCACCAATCCGACCGGGCAGTCGAGGTCGGCGACGAACGCGGCGTCGTCGTAGAGGTAGGTGTTTTCGGCGCGAACCTCCGGGTCCTCGATGGAGTGGAACGCCTCCCAGAACTCCACCGGGTCGAGACCCCACCGTCGGAGTTGGGCGTCGCGAGACCCGCCGAGACCGTGCCAGATGATTTCGGATTCGTAGTCCGTAAACTCGTAGCCGAGCCGGTCACTCACCCGCTCGAACACCGAGCGAACGTACGACGGGTCGATGTCGATGAGCGTCCCGTCCAAATCGAGCAGCCAAAAATCGTACTCACGGGCGACCATTGGGGTTCATATAGTAGTGCTCCTTTGCTTATAAGTCTTCGTCTAGAGCCACTCGTCCGGCGCGCGAAAAATAGGCGTCGTGACCGGCCGTTCAGTCCGCCGACGACTCCACTTCCCGTCCCGCCTCCCGCTCCGACTCCGGCGGTTGGTCGTAGAGGTGACAGGCCGCGGGGTGTTCGCGGCTCTGGAGCATCGGGGTCCGGCGCTCACAGATGCTCTCGAAGCGTTCCGCCATCACGGCGATGGCACCGTCGCGGTCGCCCGCGACGAACCGGTCGAACGATTCGGAGACGGTCGCGCGGTTTTCGCCCTCCAGTTCGTCGTCGAACAGTTCGTCCCACAACTCGGCTTCGAGAGCCTCGTCGTCTACGTCTTCGGGTTTCTTCTCCGCACCGGCGGCCAACTCCCGAACGCCCTTCAGGGAGAGTTCGCCCGATTCGAGCCGTTCTCGGTAATCCATCACCTCGCGGTACGCGGATTGGGAAATCTCGATGTCGTCGGGAGGAATGACGTTCGGACACCGCGTTCGGAAGTGACACCCGGACGGCGGATTGCGCGGCGACGGCACGTCGCCCGAGAGCGTGTGGATGTCGCGCTCTTGCTCGCTCGTATCGGCGCGCGGCACGCTCTCCAGCAGGGCCTTCGTGTAGGGGTGTTGCGGGTCGGTGAATATCTCGTCCACCGGCCCGAGTTCGACGATTTCGCCGAGGTACATCACCGCCACGCGGTCGGAGATGTGCCGAACCACCGAGAGGTCGTGGGCGATGAACAGGTACGTCAGGCCGAGTTCGTTCTGGAGGTCCTGCAGGAGGTTCAACACCTGCGCCTGCACGGACACGTCCAGCGCCGAGACGGGTTCGTCCAGCACGATGAAGTCCGGTTCCAGTGCCAGCGCGCGGGCGATGCCGATGCGCTGGCGCTGCCCTCCGGAGAACTCGTGGGGGTAGCGGTCTATCTGCTCCGCCGACAACCCGACTCGTTCCATGAGGTCTTCGACGCGCTCGCGGCGTTCCGTCCGCGACCCGACGCCGTGAACGTCCAGCGGTTCGCGGATGATTTCGCCCGCCGTCATCCGCGGGTCGAGGCTGGAGAAGGGGTCCTGAAAGACGACTTGCGCCCGCTTTCTGAACTCCGTCAGGTCGTCCATGTCGTAGACGTTCCGACCGTCGAAGACGACCTTCCCGTCCGTCGCGTCGCGGAGGCTCAACAGGGTCTCCCCCGTCGTGGATTTTCCACACCCGGACTCGCCGACTAATCCGAGGGTTTCGCCCTCTTCGATGGCGAACGAGATGCCATCGACGGCTTTCACGCTCTTCGGCTCACGACCGAGGATTCGGTCGGTCAGGGTGTTCTGTTCGAAGTAGTACTTCTGCAGTTCCTCGACGCGAACGAGATGGTCGGTCATCGTTTCTCCTCCGTTTGGGATTCTCCGAAGTGGTTCGACGAGAGCGCGCGCGACTCGTCGTACTCGGTTTCGGTGAGAACGCAGCGCGCTTCGTGTTCGGTGCTACCGCCCGCGTCGTGCATCGACGGATGGGAGAGACACTCCTCCATCGCCTTCGGACAGCGGTCGGCGAAGTAACAGCGCTCGCCCATCTCCGAATCCAGCAGGTCGGGGACGTTCCCCTCGATGGGTTGGAGACGCGGTGCCGGGTCCTCCAAGTCGGGAAGCGACCCGAGCAATCCTTGCGTGTACGGATGGACCGGCGCGTCGAACACGTCTTCGAGGGTTCCGCGTTCGACCAGTTCACCGGCGTACATCACGCCGACGCGATCACACATCCGCGCGACGACGCCGAGGTTGTGCGTGATGAGCATGATGCTCATTCCGGTCTCGGCCTGCAAGTCGCGGAGCAGGTCGAGGATTTGGGCCTGTATCGTCACGTCGAGCGCCGTCGTCGGCTCGTCCGCGATGAGCAGGTCCGGTTCACCGGCGAGCGCTTGGGCGATCATCGCCCGCTGGAGCATCCCGCCCGAGAACTGGTGGGGATACTCGTCGGCGCGGTCCGCCGGGTCGGGGATACCGACCTGTTCGAGCAGTTCGATCGCCTTCGCGCGGCTCGGTTCGCTGACGTAGCTTTGGGAGGGGAGCACCGTGCCCGCGACGAGGCTCGCGAGGCCGTACCCTTGCGTCCGCGAGCGGGTCGAACGCGGGTTCGACCTCGCCCGGCGCTGCACCTCGACGGCTTCGGCTATCTGCTCGCCGACGGGTATCGACGGGTTCAGGCTGCTCATCGGGTCCTGAAATATCATGCTGAACGACGGTCCGCGCAAGGCGCGGCGCTCGCGCGTCGTCAGCTGACGGATGTCCACGAACTCGCCGTCGACCGCCTCGGGACGGTCGCCCTCGACTTCTTCGGCGAGCGTGGCGTTTCGATACCACACCTCGCCCGACGTGATTTTGCCGGGCGACTCCACGAGGTCGATGATGGAGAGCGCAGCGACGCTCTTCCCCGACCCGGACTCGCCGACCACGCCGAACACCTCTTCCTCCTGCACGTCGAAGCTGATGGACTCACAGGCGTTGACCTGCCCCTTCTCCGTGAAGAAGCGGGTCGAGAGGTCGCGCACGCGAAGCAGGTCGCTCATACGCCACCTCCTTCGCCCTCGATACCGGGGTCGAGCGCGTCGCGCAACCAGTCACCGACGAGGTTGATGCCGATAACGGTGATGACGATGGCGAGCCCCGGAACCGTCGAAATCCACCACGACGTGGCGAGGTAGTCTTTCCCCTGTGCGATGTCGAATCCCCACGAGAGGTTCACCCCGGAGAAGCCGAGGTACGAAAGCGAGCTTTCGAGGAGGATGATGGCCGCGATTTGAATGGTGGCGAGCACGATGATGGGCGTCACGCTGTTCGGCAGGATGTGCTTTCGAAGGATAAAGGAGTCCTTCGCGCCGACCGAGCGGGAGGCTTTGACGTACTCCTCGCCGACCACCGTTAGGGCCTCGCCGCGCGAGACGCGGGCGAACCAGACCCAGTTCACGAGCGCGACGACGATGACGACCGTTCCCGGAATCGCGATTTGACCGGGCATCCCCGAGACGAGTCCGGCGGCGACTACCGGGTCGGGTATCGTGAACACCGACCGCCTGAACATGCCGACCAGCGCTATCGCTAACACCAGCGACGGGAACGCCAGCATGATGTCCGCGCTCCGCATCAGCGCGTCGTCCACGATTTCGCCGTAGTACCCCGCGACCAACCCGACGGTGACGCCGATGAGCATCGCCAGCACCGTCCCGAAGAGACCGACGAGAAGCGACGTTCTCGCGCCGTAAATCACCCGTGAGAGCATATCGCGCCCGAGTTGGTCCGTTCCGAGCGGATGCGACGGCTGTGCCTTGACATACGTCGTGTTGTTGGTGATCTGTATCTCGCCATCGACCATCTCCGAACTCGTTTGGGTCGTCTTCTTGCTGAACCCGAGCGGCGGCAGTTTCGAGTTGTCGAGGTTCTGCCGGTTCGGATTGTGCGGTGCGATAACCGGGGCGAACACCGCGACGAGTACCACAGCGATGACGACGACGATGCCGATTTTCGCCAAGAGGCTCTGACGGAACTCCCGCTTGAGGTTCCGAAGCGTCCGCGGCGAAATCATTCGTAGACCACCTGCGGGTTGATGTACGCGTACAGGAAGTCCACGAAGATGTTCACGAGGACGAATCCGGTGCCGATGACGATGAGCGACCCCTGAATCAGCGGCCAGTCACGGGCGTTGATGGAGTTGATGACCAACGTCCCGAGCCCCGGCCACGCGAACACCGATTCGGTGATGACGGCACCGCCGATGAGCGTTCCCAACTGCAAGCCGAGGACGGTGATGACGGGAATGAGGGTGTTTCGGAGCGCGTGTTTGTATCGCACCAGCGTCTCCGGGAGTCCCTTGGCCCGCGATGCTCGGATGTAGGTCTTGCCCAGTTCGTCGAGCATGCCGCTCCGGGTGAGCCGCGTGATGAGCGCGGTGAAGTACGTTCCCAGCGTTATCGCCGGGAGGAAGATGTGTTTCGCCCAGGTTACGAGTCCGCTCACGCTTCCCTGCGAGAACAGCATCTCCACCGCGGGCACGAACCCGATACCGCGATGACTCGTCGGGAACGGTCCCCCGACCGCGAGGAGCAACACCAGCATGATGCCGAGCCAGAAGTTCGGCGTGCTGATTCCCGCGAGCGAGAACGTCGTCGCGGCGTAGTCCACCGGGTCGTGTCGCCGCGTCGCGCTGATGACGCCCAGCGGAATCGAGAGCACGATTGCGACGATGCTCGACGCAACCGCCAACTCGACCGTCGCCGGGAGGCGGGCGAAGATGCGCGTGCTGGCTTGCGTTCCCGAGATGAACGAGTAGCCCATGTCCCCGTGGAGCAAGTTCCAGATGTACTCGCCGTACTGGACGTACAGCGGTTGGTTCAGCCCGAGTTCGACCGCGATTCGATGTTTCAGCGCCGGACTGGCATCCAAGGGGGCGATGACCGTAATCGGGTTCCCGGGCGTGACGAATCGGAGCAGAAACACCACGGTCACGACCCCCCAGATGACGAAGATTCCTTGGACGCTCCGTCGGAGCAGAAATCGTCCCATCGACATCTATAACCACCCCATCGATAGTGCGTTCATCTACTTTGGAGAGATAGCGTATGCGTCGATGCGTTCGTCCGTACGGGCCTTCCACTTGAGACGCTGGCTGACGCCGTACACGCTGTACTGCTGGTTGAGGAATATCCACGGCGCTTGGTCGTGGAGAATTTTGTTCACCTCCTTCAGTTTCCCGTTGCGCTTGTCGCCGTCGGGCATGTTCTGTGCCTCCTTCATCAGCTTGTCCACCTTCTCGTTGCTGTAGGAGGTCAGTGCGCCGTCGGTCGTGAGCAGCGGAATGATGGTTTGGCTCGCATCGAACGTCGCGTTCCCCCAACCGATGAGGTAGAAGTGCGGTCCCGTCTTTATCTTCCCGTCCGTCAGCTCTCCCGCGAGCGCGTTGAAGTCTCGCTGTTGAACCGAGCAGTTGACGTTCTTGAGTTGGTCTATCTGCTGGGCCACCGCTTGCGCTATCTCCAAGTCCTTCAGGTACCGTCCGACGGGCGTGTGAAGGGTAATCGTCGCTCCGGCGTTGCCGCTCTCCTCGACCAGTCGTTCCGCCTTCTTCTTGTTCGCCGGGTACGGTTCGACGTTAGAATTGTAGCCGGTGAACTCCTTCAGCGTGGGCTGACCGGTCTGGTCCGCGAAGCCCGAAAGCACGTTCTTGATGATGCTCTGGAGGTCGATGGCGTAGTTCATCGCCTGCCTGAACTTCGGACTGTCGAACGGTTTCACGTCGTAGCGCATCGCGTTGTAGATGATGCGCGTGCTCGGAACCGCCGCGAGGCGGGATTTCGAGTTCCCCTTCACGCGTCCCGCATCCTGCGGCGGCACGTTGACGATGATGTCCGTCTCGCCGTTGACGAGTTGGTTCACCCGCGTGCTGGACTCCTTCGCCGCGTTGAACGTGAGTTCCGAAACCGAGGCCGGTTCCTGCCAGTAGTCCTCGTTGCGCTCGAAGACGACCTTCACGTCCTCCGTGTAATCCTTGAGTTTGAACGGTCCGGTCCCGTTCATGTTCTTCGCGACGTAGTTCTTGTCGTGGCTTTCGACCCACGACTTCTGCATGATGTCACAGTAGGACGCGAAGAGGGCGAAGATGATGGGATTCACCCCGTCCGACGTGACTTCCACCGCGCCGTCCATGGCTTTCGCACCCGTCACGCCCGACAACTGGTCTTTCTGTGGGCTTTCGAGCCCGCCGACGCCGGACTTCACGATGCGGTTGATGCTGAAGGCCACGTCCTCCGCGGTCAGCGTGTCGCCGTTGTGGAACTTCACGCCGTCGCGGATGGTGAATTTGACCGTCTTGTCGCCGGTCCGCTCGTACTTCGTCGCCAGCTTTTTGATGATTTTCCCGTCCGCGTTGCGCGAGAGCAGACCCTCGTAGGCCTGTAGGACGACGTTATCCGTGGTCGTCTCCCGGTGGTTATGTGGGTCGAGCGTGGACGGCATCTGTCCTTGCGTGATGGTCGCGGGGAAATCCCCTGTCGTGTTTCCGCCGCCATCCCCTCCGCTGTCGGTACTGGACGTTTGACCGTCGGTTCCATCCTGATTCTGGTTGTCCCCACCGCCAGTACAGCCCGCCAGGGCCGCTGACGCCGCTGCGCCTCCTGCAAACTTCAAATACGTCCGCCGATTTAGTCGCTCATCGGGCATACCCTGACATGGCGGGTAATTGCATATATATCTGTGGTATGGGACAACATCGCCCGTGTCCCATTATCTCATGACACTTTATAACGAACCTAACCGCAGATTTATGTGACCCGATACCGAACCGGGAAATATGGCCGTTCACGGCCGTCATCCCTCATTACGTGATCTGTTCGATGAGTCGCCCACCCCACACATCGCCCACCCACCCCACACCCATCACCGTGATTTCTACGTCACGAGCGACGGGTCGTTCGACCGGGAGTCCGGTGCCGGTGGACTCGGCGTAATCATCGAAACGCGCGACGGCAGGCGCGTCGCCCGTCTCTCCGTCCCCGACAGTGACGTGCCCGACAACAACGTCGCCGAGTATCGGGCGCTCCACCTCGGCCTCGACGTGTTGGCCGTCCGCGCACCCAGAAACGCACGCGTCGGCGTGCTAGTGGACCACGACCAACTGGCCGCCAACGTCAACAACGCCGTCCTCGCCCACAACCGGACGGATTGCCGACCGCCGAAACCGTTCTCCGTCCCGCTCGCGGGCAAACACCACTGGCGGGGTATCCGCGCCAGAATCGCCGGGTTCGGCGAACTCCGTGCCGCACGGATTCGAAGCGAGCAGAACCCCGCTCATCCGCTGGCGAACGCACCCGAGCAGTACGCGCACGTCAACCGCGAACCCGAGCGGTGTCTCCTCCCCGACGTACCGGAGTCGAGCGAACCGCAGATTCCGCCGCCGTCCCGCGCCGACAGACACGCGAGCGGGTGAGACAGCGACGAGATTCGCGTTTCCCCGTCGATTTCCGGCAGACGAACGCGGTCGAGTAGCCTGCTGATCCGATTTCCGTTGACTCGGTTTCCGCCGATCCGATTTCCACTGCCCCGATTTCGAGTCACCGGAACCGATAGCTAATTCAAACGGGACGAGCGATTTCAGCCAGAGACGCATGCCGTCGAATCGAAGCCGGAGAGTCCTCGCTTTCGTGCTCGCGCTCGCACTGATCGGCTATGGTGGCTATTCGCTGTACAGCCAGCACCGAAAGATCACCACCTACGAGACGACGGACGGAACCGTCGTTTCGACCGCCGTCCACTCGGAGCGGACGGGGAAACCCAGCATATTCGGCGATTCGAAGTCGTACTATCCCACCATCGACTACCGCTATTCGGTCGCCGGGACGACCTACCGGAACGATAACGTCTACTCGTCGAGCAAAATCCCCGGCGGGGAGCGACCGGAGGCCACCGCGCTCGTGAATCGGTACGCGGAGGGCAAACGAGTCACCGTCCACTACGCGGCGGACGACCCCTCGAAGTCGTTCCTGTCCGGCAACTACACCTTCTTCCCGGCGTACCTCGTCCTGCTCGCCGGGTTGGTCCTCCTCCGCGACAGTCTGAACCCCGGTTCCGTTTGGGTTCGGAAGCTACTCCCGAACCGGGACACCGGACGCCAAAAGGGGAGCGAGTCGATACTCGCCGACCCGCCGTCCCTCGACGCGGACGAGTGGGACGACGACTGGCCGACGCGCCGGTCGGACTCGACGGCGGCCGACGTGAACGCGCACACGGACACCCCGATAACCGACGACCGTCACCTGCTGGCGCTCTCTGCGGGGTTCTACGTCGCCGTCGTCGCCGTCTTCGCGCACTACTTCCTCGTTTCGGGCCGCCCCTACAGTTCCGTCGCGTACGTGAGCCTCCTCGTCGGCGCGGTCGCGTTCGCGTTCGAACTCCGGTCCGACTTCTGAGAGGTTCGGGTCCCGGTCCCGTTCGGCCGCCGATTCGCGTTCGGTCCGATACTAGAATTACTCACGAATCCGGGAGATACGGACAGCGAAACGCCTACTATCTCCGTTTGAGTGGGACATCACGGTGGCACGCGAATGGGCACGCGGATACTCGATTGGTTCTCGCGGTACTGGAAGCGCAAGACGGATCGGCCGGACTACAGACAGGCGTACGTCAAACTCCCCCTCGACACGGACCTGCCGTCGTTGGCGTCCGAGTTCGAACGCGTTTGCGAGGGCAGACTCGACCGCGTTCCGCGCCGGGATTCGTTGGTCGTCGATACCGATTTCATCCCCGAAGCGCGGTTCGACGGGGAGCGGTTCGCGGAGTTGGTCGCCGAACTGAAAGCCCGGTCCCCCGAGCGGTACGCCCTCCACGACTCCACGAAGTGGCGACGGCACGAGGGCGGCGTAGCGAAGATGCACACCGTCGTCCCGGTAAAACGGTTGTACTCGGTCGATGAGGAATCGACGGCGTACGAACCCTCCGTCAGCGACCGACCGCGGTAGATGGAAGTAGTTAGTATCATTTAGTAGATATCAGTACCTTCCAGTTCATTTTAGTGATGCACTTTCGGCCGTCGTTTTCGACGGCCAGAGATGGTTCTGGCGCGATGGCATTCGCGTCCCCGAAAAAGAGCCGTTCACGTGCGAGACGCTCCGCGCCTCGCGTCGCTCGCGGTGTTACTCTTGCTGGGCGTCAACGACCGCAACGCCCGCCAGATTCACGATGTCTTTAACCTCGTCGCCGCGCTGGAGGACGTGGACGGGTTTGTCCATGCCGACGAGCATCGGGCCGATGGCCTCCGCGCCGCCGAGTCGCTGGAGGAGTTTGTAGCCGATGTTACCCGCTTCGAGGTTCGGGAAGACGAGCACGTTCGCGGGTTGGTCCAGTTCCGAGAACTCGTAGGTGCCGTTGAGGATTTCCTCGACGACGGCCGTATCGGCCTGCATCTCGCCATCGACGGGGAAGTCGACCTCGGGGTCCTCGCGGAGCATCTTGGAGGCCTTGCGCGGCTTGCGCGTGCCCTCGTTATCGACGCTGCCGAAGTTGGAGTACGAGAGGAGCGCGGCCCGCGGTTCGACGTTGAACCGCCGAGCGAGTTTGGCGGTCTGCTTTGTCACTTCGGTCAGCACGTCCTCGTCGGGTGCCTGATTGACCGTCGCGTCGGCGCAGAAGACGACGCGGTTCTTGAACGTGAGCATGTAGACTCCGGCGGCGTAGTCCACGTCCGGCGCGGTGCTGATGACCTGGAGCGGCGGGCGGAGCGCCGACGGGTAGTGGTGGGTCAGCCCCGTCAGCATGGCGTCCGCGTCGCCCTGTTCGACCATCACGCTGCCGAAGTAGTTCGAATCTTTCTCGATGAGTTCGCCCGCCTCGTTTCGGGTGATACCCTTGCGTCCGCGCAGTTCGTAGAGTCGGTCGGCGTAGCCCTCGTGGTCGCCGTTCTTCGGGTCCACGACGTCGGGGTCGAAATCGAGACCGAGGTCGACGACGTTCGTCTCGATTTCGTCGCGGTCGCCGATGAGGACGGGGTTGGCGATACCCTCCTCGCGCATCTGGTAGGCCGCGCGAATCATCTTTCGGTCCGTCCCTTCGGAAAGCGCGACGCGCTTGGGGTCGCTTTTGGCCTTGTTCAGGACGACGCGCATCATCTCGCGGGACTTGCCCAGCCGCGCTTCGAGCGTCTCGACGTACTCGTCGGTGTCGAGTTCGCTCCGGGCCACGCCGGTTTCCATCGCCGCGTCGGCGACGGCGGGCGCGACCTCGAACAGCACGCGCGGGTCGAGCGGTTTCGGGATGATGTAATCCGGGCCGAACTGGAGCGGTTGGTCGCCGTAGGCCTTGACCACGGCGTCCGGCACGTCTTTCTTGGCGAGTTTCGCCAGCGCGCGCGCGGCGGCGACCTTCATCTCCTCGTTGATGTCGCTCGCACGAACGTCGAGCGCACCGCGGAAGATGAACGGGAATCCGAGGACGTTGTTGACCATGTTGGGGTAGTCCGAGCGCCCGGTCGCCACGATAACCGTGTCGTCGCGGGCCTCCTTCGCGTCCTCGTAGTCGATTTCCGGGTCCGGATTCGCCATGGCGAAGATGAACGGATTGTCGGCCATCGACCGCACCATGTCCTGACTGACGATGCCGCCGACGGAGAGGCCGACGAACACGTCCGCGCCTTCCATCGCGGCCGCGAGGTCGCCCTCGGGAACGTCGCGGGCGAACTCGGTCTTGAACTCGTTGACCTCGCCGTTTCGCACGCGCTGTTCGGTGATGATGCCCGAGGAGTCGCACATGGTGATGTTCTCCTTTCGCGCGCCGAGCGAGACGTAGAAGCGAGCGGTGGCGATGGCGCTCGCGCCAGCGCCGGAGAAGACGATTTCCAGGTCGCTCAGGTCCTTCTCGGTGAGTTCCGCCGCGTTGAGGAGGGCGGCCCCGCTGATGATGGCGGTGCCGTGTTGGTCGTCGTGGAAGACGGGGATGTCCATCTCTTCACGCAGGCGCTCTTCGATTTCGAAGCACTCCGGCGCCTTGATGTCCTCCAGATTGACGCCGCCGAAGGTTGGCTCCATCGCGCTCACCGTTCGTACGATGTCGTCTGGGTCCTGCTGGTCGAGTTCGATGTCGAACACGTCGATGTCGGCGAATCGCTTGAACAGAACGCCCTTCCCCTCCATCACGGGTTTCGACGCCTGTGCGCCGATGTCCCCGAGGCCGAGGACGGCACTGCCGTTCGAAACGACGGCGACGAGGTTCCCCTTCGCGGTGTAGGAGTACGCCTTTCCGGCGTCGTCGGCGATTTCGTTACAGGGGGCGGCGACACCGGGAGAGTAGGCGAGACTCAGGTCGCGCTGCGTGTTGGTCGGCTTCGTCGTCGATATCTCTATCTTTCCCGGCGGGTCGCTCCGGTGGTAATCGAGTGAATCCTCGTCGAGTCCCATGCCGGGTACGTTTTCGCCCGCCTGTAAAAAGGTATCCCAATGCGTCGAATTTACCTTCGACGTTCGTCGAACTCAGAGTTCGAGGACGGTCGGACGCGGGAGCGCTCCCTCGTAGTCGAACGCCATCACGGATTCAGCGGGCCAGTTCCCCGTCTCGGTGAGGATCTCCATTCCGTCCTCGGCGATGAGAACGGTGTCCTCGCTCTTTGCCCCCTGCACGGTCGGGTTCCACGCGTAGGCCATCGGCAGTACGATTTCGTCGTCCGTCGTTGGCGTTGCGATCCACTCGCGCCCGGCGTAGCCCGCCGCGCCGCCCTGATGGTGGTGTTTCCACTCGCCCGCGTAGCCGACGTGTTCGTAGGCCGCTCGAATCGCCTCGAAGACGTCCTTCGCCCGTCCGTCGAACGCCGCTATCTGTTGCGTTGCCGCGAGCGCCGTCGTCTCCACGATTGCGGCGGCCCGGTGTCGCTCCGCGAGCCAGTCCGGCGCGTCGAACGCCACGGTTCGGGTGCAACTCGCGTGCAACCCGTGCCGTTCGGCGGTCACGGAGACGTGCGCGTAGTCGCCCAGTTCCGCCTCGGTCGGCGTGTAGTGGCGGTACTGCTGTGCCCGTTCGCTCCCGCCGACGAGCGCCACTGGCGTTTCGATGCCGCGCGCGGAGAGCGCGCCGCGAACCGCCGACGCGATTTCCCGCTCGGTGTCGGTCGGGTCCAACTCCCGACAGATGGCCTCGACCGCGGCCGCGGTTTCGGCTCCCAGTTCCCGGTACGCGTCCACGTCCTCGTCCGTGAGGGGTTGCCGGAGCGGCGAGGCGTCCACCGACTCGAATCCCGGCACGTCGAAATCCGCGGCGGCGGGCGTCGTCGCGCGGTCGGCGACCGCTTCGGCCAACGACGATTCGTACCACTCGTACTCGGCGACCGGGATGTGGTCGGGGAGTTCTTCCTCGCGGAGTCGCGCCGCCTCGATGGAGTCCGTGACGACGCGGAAGCCGTCGCCGTCGTAGCCGACCGCCGCGACGCCGATGTCGCCCTCGCGGTCAACGACGTTGTTTCCGCCCGTGAGCCACGCGAACGAGTTCGGCCGCGCGAACCAGACGGATTCGAGGTCACGGTCGGCGAGCAAGCCATCGAGACGGTCTCGTTTCGTCATACTCGCTGTATTGCGTCCGCACTCCTTTAAACGAGTGATTGGCTCCATTTTTGGTGTCGTCCCGGCTGAGACGTTCCGCCCCGCACCTCCCGACACCTCGTCTTCCTCCACCCGCTCCGTGCGTCGTCTCTCGTTCTCCCGTCGGTTTCTCCCTCCGCTCCCAGTCTCCGGGAAAGTCGGACAGACCTAAGTACACCGCTTTCTAACACCCGAGAAAGGGGATTACTGTGATAGGAGACGACCAATCCGAGGTGTGTAACTGATGGGGTCACGATTTCGGCGCTTCGCCGCGTTCACGACGGCACTGACGTTCATCCTCATCCTGCTCGGCGTGTACACCGCCGCGATGGGTGCGGGACTCTCGTGCAGCCAACAGTGGCCGTTCTGTGACGGCGGGCTGATTCCGCAAACGATTCCAAGCTTCATCGAGTGGTTCCACCGACTCGTCGCCATGGTGACCGGCTTCTTCATCCTCGGCACCACCATCGGCGCGTGGAAGTACTACGACAGCACGCGAATCCGCGCCGCAGCGACCCTCGCGCTGGTCGTCCTCCCGGTGCAGGTGCTGCTCGGCGGCGCGACGGTGCTCATCTACGGACCGCTCGTGCAGACGGCGCACCACGCCGCCGCGATGGTGATCTTCGCGTCGCTCCTCGCGACGACGCTGTGGGCCTACGAGGAACCCCAGCAGGCGACGGCACCCGCGACGGATTCGCCCGGCGGCTACCCGTCGGACGACTAACCGACAACTGGCGAACGACCAACGATTCGCCGACGAACGACTAACCGACAACTGGCGAACGACCAACGATTCGCCGACGAACGACCAGCGGGCGACCGGCAAAATTTTTATCGAAACGGTGTTAGTAACCGACAGTAGCCTTCTATAGGCTGTTTGACTATGTAGTATCGGGGGAGAACTACAATGCACAGACGGAGCTTTCTCAGGGGGACCGGCGGAGCTATCGCTGGGCTGACGTTCGCCGGAAACGCGAGCGCACAGAACAACGGTACCATCAGAATCGGTTCCGACATCCCGTATCGCCCGTTCGAATACCGGACCAAGACCGGCGAGCTCGTCGGTTTCGACGTGGACATCGCCAATGCCGTTTTCGAGGGCCAACTCGACCGCAACTACGAGTTCGTCCAGACGAGCTTCGACACCATCATCCCGAGTTTGAACAACGGGAACTTCCGCGTCATCATGAGCGCGATGACCATCACGCCGGAACGGTCGAAACAGGTCGATTTCTCCGACCCGTACTTCACGGCGTATCAGACCGTCCTCATCCTGAAAAACAGCGACATAACGTCGCTGCAGGATTTGAAGGGCGAAACGGTCGCCGTGCAGAAAGGGACGACGGGGGAGGCCGCCGCACAGGACCTGAAAAAGCAGTTCAACGGCGACCTCACCATCGACAGCTACGACCAGATTCCGGGCGCGTTCTCGGCGCTGGGGAACAACCAAGCCGCGGCCGTCATCAACGACAACACGGTCAACGCCGAGTTCGCCCAACAGAACGACAACGTAACGTTCCTGAAGGGGGAGGGTGCCGCCCAGGAACAGGGGAAGGAAAACGCGCCGCCGTATCTCACGCTCACCGTCGAGGAGTACGGCATCGCCTTCCGGAAGAACGACGACCAACTCAAAAACCAGGTCAACGACGCGCTCTCGACCATCCGAGACAACGGTACGTACGACGAACTGTACAACAAGTACTTCCAGACGCCGGGAGGCACGACCAGCGGCTAAGCGCCGCAGGAGTCCCTCATGGCCGAGACATACACCGAGCGCGGTATCGAGCGACCGACGGACGGTGAAACGGGGTGGTTGAACGACCGGCGGGTCAGGTGGCTCGGTATCGCCATCGCGGGCGTCTTCTCGCTCGGCGTCGCGTTCTTCCTCCTGTTGATCCTCACGCAGTTCGTGGATTATCAACTGCTGGTGACCATCCTCCCGCAGTTCATCGACGCGCTGTTGCTCGTCCTCCAGATAATCCTCATCTCGGGCGTCCTGTCGCTCACCTTCGGCGTGATGGTCGGATTGGGTCGCGTGTCACAAACCGGGTTCACCCAGCGGATAGCGACGCTGTACGTCGAGTTCTTCCGCGGAACGCCGCTGCTGTTCCAGTTGTTCGTCGTCTACCTCGGCGTTCCGGCGTTCTGGCCGCCGGGACAGTTCCCGCTCCAGAACTGGAGTTTCGCGGCGGCCATCATCGGGTTGACGCTGAACCACACCGCCTACATCGGCGAGGCGGTCAAGGGCGGCATCAACTCCGTCTCCGGCGGGCAGTCGGAGGCGGCGCGCTCGCTCGGCATGTCGTACATCGACTCGATGCGCTACGTCGTCCTGCCCCAAGCGTGGCGGAACGCGCTCGCGGCCATCGGCAACGACCTCGTTATCCTCGTCAAGGACACGTCGCTGCTGACGGTGCTGGCGATTCCCGAACTCATCAGCGTCTTCCGGAACGTGAACAGCGCGACGTTCGACGCGTGGACGCCCATCGTCGTGGTGTCCGTCGCCTACCTCGTCATCACGGTGCCGCTCGGCAAACTCGTCCGAACGATGGAGGAACGCGCCATGTGGGGGACGGAACGATGAGCGCCCCCGACGTTCCCGAAGTCGAGTACGACAGCGTTGACAAGTACTTCGGCGAGACGCACGTCCTGAAGGACGTCTCGCTCTCCGTGGACGACGGCGAAGTGGTCGTCGTCGTCGGCCCGAGCGGGAGCGGGAAATCGACGCTGTTGCGGTGTACGAACCGCCTCGAAGAGATTCAAGGCGGCGAGATTCGCATCGAGGGCGAGTCGATAACCGACCCGGACGTGGACGTGAACAGTCTGCGCCAGCACATCGGGATGGTGTTCCAGAGCTTCAACCTCTTCCCGCACAAGACCGCGGTCGAAAACGTCGCCCTCGGGCCACAAGTGGTCAAGGGGTTCGAGGAGTCGGAGGCGACGAAGTGGGCGACCGCGATGTTGGACCGCGTTGGTCTCTCGGACCAAGCCGACTCCTATCCCAACCAGCTTTCGGGCGGGCAACAACAGCGCGTCGCCATCGCCCGCGCGCTGGCCATGGACCCGAGCGTCATGCTGTTCG
Organism: Haladaptatus sp. T7; assembly: GCF_026008575.1. Classification (NCBI taxonomy): domain Archaea; kingdom Methanobacteriati; phylum Methanobacteriota; class Halobacteria; order Halobacteriales; family Haladaptataceae; genus Haladaptatus; species Haladaptatus sp. T7. The sequence continues at coordinate 586,531 of NZ_BROP01000001.1, read as the reverse complement.
ACGAGGTGACGAGCGCGCTCGACCCCGAACTCGTCGGCGAAGTGCTCGAAGTGATGCGCGATCTCGCCGAGGAGGGAATGACGATGCTCGTCGTCACCCACGAGATGGGCTTCGCCCGCGAAGTCGGCGATAGGGTCGTCCTCATGTCCGAGGGCCGCATCGTGGAGTCGGGACCGCCGGCCGACTTCTTCGCCCATCCCGAAACCGAGCGTGCGAGACAGTTCCTCGCACGAGTTCACTGAATTGAACGTTTTTCTTCGGTATTCGTTCGTCACGCAATCGCCCAAAACCCATTTGTTCGACTGCTCGGGAACAAGGGTATGGAAACGATTCATGCCGGAGTCTGGTCGGTGGTTCCGGCGCTGGTCGCCATCAGCCTCGCGTGGTATTCGCGCGACGCGATAATCGGGCTGTTCTGCGGTATCGCCAGCGCTGGCGTCGTCTACGGGGCGATAAAGCCCGCCTCCGCCGGCGTTCCGGGGAGTATGATCGGAAGCCCCGTGGGGACGGTCCTCGGCGGGGTTTTCGGCCTGAAACACGTCCCGACGATAATCGCCACTGCGCCGCTCTTTTCCGACTCGTGGTACGTCGAGAACGTCCTGCTCGCCATCTTCGCCATCGGCGGGATGATAGGACTGATGATTCGGTCCGGGGCGCTCCGAGGCGTCCTCGAAGCGCTCACGGCGCGAACAGACTCCGCGGCGGACGCCGAGAAGGCGGCGTTCCTCGCGGGCATCATCATCCACATCGACGACTACTTCAACTGCTTGGTGGTCGGGTCGATGATGCGCCCGTTGACGGACAAGTACGACGTCTCGCGGGCGAAACTCGCCTACTACGTCGATTCCGCCGGAAGCCCCGCCGCCCGACTCGCGTTCTACTCGACGTGGGGCGCGGCGCTCATCGGCTTCATCGGGAAGGCGCTCGTGCAGGCCCAACAGCAGGACAAACTCCCCGCCGACATGAGTCAGTACGTCGCCGGGCAGGGTGAGTCGGCCCACGCGGTGACCAACCAGATATGGCCGCTCTTTTTCAACAGCATCTTCTTCGGCTTCTACTCGTGGGTCGCGCTCATCGTCGCCGCGCTGGTCGCGTGGCAGGTCGTTCCCAACATCATGGGCATGGACCGCGAGGAGTCGCGGGCGCGCAACGGCGGCGGCGTCGTCGGCGACGACCACGACCCGATGATATCCCGCGAGATGGACGAGTACGAGATGGCCGAGACGGCCACGCCCGACTGGCGCAACTTCGCCATCCCCATCGCCACGATGATTCTCGTCGGCCTCGGCGCGATGTTTTGGCGGAGCAGTCCCGTCCTCACCGCGCCGTCGATGACCACCCTGTTCTCCGTCGGCGGCTATCGGCTCATGCTCCCGGACGGCGGGAAGTGGGCGTTCAACATCGGCGGGGTAAGCCTCGGACTCGCGTCCTTCTCGGCGCTGGTCGTCGCGTTCGTCCTCTACCGCGCGAAGGGCGACATCCCGAGCAACAAGGACGCGACGGAGGCGATGACGCGCGGGTTCAAGGGTATCTTGCTCGCCGCGGTCATCCTCATGTTCGCCAGTTCCATCCAGAACGCCGTGACCATCCTCGACATCTCCTCGTTCGTCACGAACAACTTCTCCGGCGTGCCGCCGGAGTTCGTGCCCGTCTCGCTGTTCCTCATCACCAGCATGGTGAGCTTTTCCGACGGCAGTTCGTGGTCCACCTACGGCATCATGTTCCCCATCGCCATCCCCATCGCGTTCACCACCGGCGCGAACCTCCCGCTCGTCATGGGCGCTGTGTTCAGCGGCGGCATCTTCGGCGACCACAGTTCGCCCATCAGCGATACGACGGTTCTGGCGTCCTCGACCAGCGGGAGCGACCACCTCGTCCACGTCAGGACGCAGATACCTTACGCCGTCATCTGCGCGACCATCGCGGCGTCGTTGTTCTTCCTTCTCGGGTTCGTCCTCCCGCAGGGATTCCGCATCTTCCCGTACTGAACCGCGTTGTTCCAAGCTTTTCTATTCGGGTAGTTTGATATCTCTCGGAATCCAACGCTACCGCGATGCCCGGTCCCGTGTTCCTCGAAAACGACCCCGTAACGCTCCGCCCGGCCGACGAAGAAGACGTTCCATTCCTCCTCGAGAACGGCAACGAACCGCACGTCCGGGCGACGCGACACGCCTATCGACCCGCCGACGAGGAGTGGGCCGAGCGACGACTCGGCGGAACGGTCGGGGAGAACGACGACTCCATCGGGTTGCTCGTCTGTGCCGACGGCGAACCGGTCGGATACGTCCGCCTCATCCGCGAACACCCGTGGGTACACGTCACGCGGGACGCCGAACTCGGCTACTGGATTGCACCCGACGAGTGGCGAAACGGCTACGCCACGGCCGCCGCCGAGCGCATGGTCGAGTACGCGTTCGCCGAACTCGGACTCCATCGACTCACCGCGTCCGCGTTCGAGACGAACGAGGCTTCGAAGCGGGTGTTGAATCGCGTCGGCTTCGTCGAAGAAGGCGTCTCCAGACGCGCGGGCTACGTCGATGGGGAGTGGTGTGACGTGGTTCGGTACGGATTGCTCCGCGACGAGCGGGGGTCGAAGGGGTAGTTCCGGGCGTTCGCGGTCAGTCGCCGACCGCCGTCAGGACGTGAAGGGCGATGACCAGCGCCGTCACGACCGTCAGCCAGACGTGTATCGTCCGCCAGCGGCGGAACAGGACGCGGTTCGTCACGTCGAACACCGACCCGACCACGGCGGGCGTGGCTTCGCCGCGTCCCATTCGAACGACGTGTCTGTGCAGATGGCGGCCGTAGAACCCGCTCGCAACTTCGACGGCGAGAAACAGCACGACGAGCGACCCGACGCCGCCTTCCTCCTCCGCCAGCAGAAAGTGCGGGACCGTGAGCGCGGCCCCGACGAGCATCGTCCCCTCGTGCAGTTTGAGCGACCGAAGTCGGTACTTCGGCGGAACGATGCCGGTTCGTTTACCCACCGAGTAGCCGAGGACGCCGATGAGGAGGACGGCCACCCCGAGTTCGGCCAGTCCCACGTAGGCCGCTTCCGCGGCCTCACCGCCGAACCCCCACCACTCGGGGACGATTCCGGCCCCCGCGCCGCCGTTCTCTCTCTCCGCCTCGTTCTCGCCCTCTTCTTCTTCCTGGACTTCCTCTTGCATCGCCAGCGACGGGGCGTTCGTCCCGGCCACTCCGTCCACCCTGTTCGTCCCGTCCTCCCTATTCGTCCCGTCCGCGACGGCAGCGGCGGTTGTTCCCCCGACCGTCCCGAAGACGAGCGCGAGTACCACCACCCACCGAAGGACTCTCCGCTCCATACGTCCCCCTCGTCGCGGAGCCAATCATTGGTTTCGCCCGTGACGGGGTGCCCCTCGGCTCACGTGAAGTCGCCGAAACTGGCCTGCCCGTCGTCGGCTTTCGTCTCGTCGGGTTCCGAGTCCGCTGCTCCCGCCTCGGTGGATTCGTCCGCCGAGTCGTCCGTTTCGTCCGCTTCGGCGTCGTCGGTCGGTTCGTCCCCGTCCGATTCCGACGCGAACCCCTCGAACGCGCCGCCGGAGTGTTCGACGGCCGCCTCCGCTTTCGACTCTTCCGCGTCCTCGACGATGCTCTGAACCTTGTTCGTGGTCTTTCCGCTTCCCGTAACGAACGCGACGTGTTTCTCCTCCAAATCGTACTGCGCCGCCATCGCCACGGTCAGTTCGCGGTTCTTGCAGTGGTGGGTCATCGCCGAGAGGAACGGGATGACCTCGCGTCGAGCCGTGCTCATGCTGATGCCGCTCTCCTCGGCAATCTTCCGGGCGATGTAGTCGCGGGTGTCGCGCTTGCCTCGCGAACTGCCGAGTTTGCGCCAGTAGCTCGGCGGGCCGTAGCGCGTCCAACCGCCCTTCTTTCCTTGCCGGGCGGCGGCCACACCCGCGGTCATGTTGTCGCCCGCGTAGCGCCAGTACTTGTAGTTCTGCGTGGCGCGCACCCGTCCGAGCCAGCGGTCCGCGTTCGCCATGTAGCCGTAGGCGTCGGCGAGTTCCCGCCCCTCGTAGTCCTTCGGGAGGTTGTCCTCTATCCAGTTCAGCATGTTGTCGGGCGTCTCGTCCACGTCGTAGGAGGCCTTCAGCGCGCCCTCGGCGTCCTGTTTCTTGATGAGGTCGTCGAGGAAGTCGAAGATGCCGCTGGTCGTGTCGCGTTCGCCCGTCACCACGTCGTCGCGGGTCAGTTTCCCGTTCGTGGTGGCGACCGCTTGCAGGTCGTTGACCGCCGAGCGAAGGTCGCCGCTGTCGTTTTCGGCGATGGCTTCCAGCGCTTCGGATTCGTACTCGATGTTCTCCTGTCGGCAGATGTCGCGGAGCGCGGGGACGATGCTTCGCGCCGACACGTTCCGGAACTCGATGGTCTCACAGGCGTTCCGGAGCGAGTTCGACATGTCGTAGAACTCGTTGGCGATGAGGATGAGCGGCTGGTTTGCGGATTTCACCACGTCCGTGATGGCTCGCGAGCCGCCGCGGTCGGCGTTGTGCGTCAGGTTGTCCGCCTCGTCCATGATGACGACCCGTCGCCCCGCCGTCCCGCCGGTGAGGGTCCCGCTCTTCGCCGCCTCGCCCGCGACGCGCTTCACGACGTCGCCCGTGCGCTGGTCGCTGGCGTTCAACTCGATGGTCGGCCAGCCCATGTCGTTCGCCAGCGCGTGGGCCGCCGAGGTCTTTCCGACGCCGGGGCTGCCGTGGAGGATGACGGCATCCCCGTGGTCCTCCCACGTGTCGGCCCATTGTTTCAGTTTGTCTCGGGCCTTGTTGTTCCCCCGAACCTCCGATAGCGTGGTCGGGCGATATTTCTCCGTCCAGTCGGTCATTACTGACCGAAACTGGGGGGTCCCGAAACTTAACGATACGGTTGTCGTGCCGAATGACGACCCCAAATCCGTCAGCGTATCGACCGCGAATCCGTCAGCGAATTTTCCGTCCCGACCCAGTTCCGCCCGAGCTGTTCTGCGACCGCGTACGTCGTCCCCGACCCGCCGAAGGGGTCGAGTACGAGGTCGTCCTTGTCCGACGTCGCCCAAACTATCTTCCGGAGGTGCTCCTCGGGTTTCTGCGTCGGATGGTCGTCGTTGCTCGCGTTGTTCACGGTCGGCACGTCGATGACGTCCCGCGGTTTGACCCCCTCCGCGGTCGGGTTCCACTCGTAGCCCGTCTCGTTGCCGAAGAGCGATGTCTGCCCCTGCTCACGCATGGAATGCTCCTTCGTGTAGCTGTTGTACGGGATGCGAACCCGGTCCATCCGAAACGTGTACTCGTCGCTCGATACGCCCTCTTCTCGACGGAATCCCCGAGGACGGCCGACGACACGGATACCGGCGGCCGATTCCGGACACTATCTGAACCACGATTCAAATCGCCAACGTTATCTGAACTAGATTTCAATCAGTCGGGTGATGGACGAGACGACTCGAATCAGACGCCTGCTCACCGACGAACTCGGGGAGTGTTGTGACGCGGACGTCGAACGCCGACTCGGCGAGTTGGAATCGCTCGCCGATACCGCGTTCGGAGACGATGCGGTCCGCCCCGTCTTCGCGGTTCTCGGAAACGAGACGCGATACCGACTCACGCGGGCGCTCGTCGCCGCAGACGACGAACTCTGTGTTTGTGAACTCGAACCGCTCGTGGACGTGAGCGAGAGCGCCGTGAGCCATGCACTTTCGGACCTCGTTGCCGCCGGTCTCCTCGTTCGCAGAAAGGAAGGGAACTGGCGCTACTACGCGGCCACCTCCCTCGCCGCGGAACTGTTCGCGACGGCCGAAAGCGAGGTGAACGACGCGTGAGCGACGACCTGGGCGTTCTCGACCGCTATCTCACCGTCTGGATCGGACTCGCAATGGCCGTCGGAATCGCGCTCGGACGATTCGTCCCCGGTGTTGCCGACGTTCTCAACGCGGTCACGTGGCACGGCACGAGCCTACCAATCGCGCTCGGTCTGTTCGTGATGATATTCCCGATTATGGCCGAAATCGACTACGCTCGAATCCCCCGTGTCACGCGGACGGCCCGCGCGGAGATCGGCCTGACCCTCGCGTTCAACTGGCTCGTCGCGCCGTTTCTCATGTACGGACTCGCCGTGGTCTTCCTCGACGGCCACCCCGAGTTCGTCACCGGCCTCATCATCGTCGGCATCGCGCCCTGCATCGCGATGGTGCTCGTCTGGAACGAACTCGCGGCCGGAAATCAAGAGATGTGTGCGGTCTGCGTCGGCGTCAACAGCCTCCTCCAAATCGCGCTGTTCGTCCCGTACGCGTTCCTGTTTCTCACCGTCCTCCGGGGGACGGCGGTGTCCGTTTCCATGACGCTCATCGCGCAGATGGTCCTCGTCTTCCTCGGTCTCCCCCTCGCACTCGGATACGTCGCGCAAAAAGTCGCGTTCCGAACGATGGGCCGAGAAGCGTACTACGAGCGCGTCATCCCGAAAATCGGCCCGTTCGGCTTGCTCGGGTTGTTGTTCACCGTCGTCGTGATGTTCGCACTGAAAGGGGATTTCATCGTCTCGAACCCCGACCAGATCGTTCTCATAGCGATTCCCCTCCTGCTATTTTTCGTCGGATTGTGGACCATCGCATACGGTCTCGGCGCGCTTCTCGGCTTCGAGTACACCGAGAGCGTGAGCCTCGCCTTTACCGCCGCCTCGAACAACTTCGAGTTGGCCATCGCGGTCGCGGTCGCCGTCTTCGGTATCGGGAGCAACGTCGCCCTTGCGACGGTCGTCGGACCGCTCATCGAAGTTCCGGTGATGCTCGCGCTCGTTCGAGTCGCGCTCGCAACCAAAGACCAACTGTTCGGCGACCGTTCGGGCGTTCCCGGCGGCGTATCGTCCGACTAACGACCGACGGTTCGAACCGTTTTCGGCACCTGTTTTTCTGCCGGGCGCTACAACAGGGTACCCTCGGCGACCGGAATCACGCGCCCGCCGACTCGCACGTCGATGTTCTCGTCCGTCCTCGAAGCGCGGAGGTGGAGGAGCGACGGTCGGCCCATCTCGTACCCCTGTTCGACCCGCACGTCGATGTCGTCCGAATCGAAGTAGCCGTGTTCGACCAGATAGGCCGCCAAACAGCCGTTCGAGGAGCCCGTTGCCGGATCCTCGGGAACCCCCGCGCAGTCGGCGAACACCCGGGCGTGAAGGTCGTTATCCGCCTCCGTTTCCGGTGCGAAGAGGACGACGTTCATGTTTCCGTGCGGTTCGATGAGGTCCTCGTAGTAGGGTTCGTGATTCGTCTCCGCCCGACGGACCGCATCGAGCGACCGAAGCGGCACGACGAGCGTCGGGAGACCGGTCGAGACGAGTTGGACGGGGAACTCCGTATCGACGTCCTCCTCGTCGAGCGAGAGGACGCGGGCCGCGAGCGCGTGGTCGAAGGTCCGCTCGAACGTCGGCGGAATCTGGTGCATCCAGAAGGATTCGGTGCCGTCCTCGTCCCGTTCGACGTGGACGGGTATCTGGCCGACCCCGAGATTGAGCGTGAGTTCGTCGGGGCGGTCGTCGCGGACGAACTCCCGGATGACGAACGCCGTGCCGAGCGTTGGGTGCCCCGCGAACGGGATTTCTTCCGCCGGGTCGAAGATGCGGACGTCGTACCCGCCGTCCCGCGTCTCCGGGGAGTCGATGAACGTCGCCTCGGAGAAATTCGTCTCGCGGGTGATGTCCAGCATCTCCTCGTCGGTCAGCGACGCCGCGTCGTGAACGACCGCGAGCTGGTTGCCAGCGTACCGCTCCCGGGCGAACACGTCTACGACGTGAAATGGGTTGTCGGTCATACGTAGCACGTATGTCACGACGTACATCAGTGTAATTGTCAAAGAGGAAGAGTGAAATCGGAGTCCGATAATTCGATTCAGACTACCACTCACCTTTTTCCACCAGCACGTCGTATATCGGTTGTCATGGGGGACATCGAATCCGTCCGAATGGACGACGAAGAGCGGGACGAGTTTCTCACGAGCGGCGGAACAGGCGTCATCTCGTTCCCGTCTGGTATCGATGAATCGCCGTACTCGGTGCCTGTGTCGTACGGCTACGACGCGGCCGAGACGCACTTCTATTTCCGTCTCGCGCTCGGTCCGGGGAGCGAGAAAACGGAGGTCGTTGACCGCCCGGTCACGTTCGTCACCTACGACCACACGGACGACGGGTGGAAGAGCGTGGTCGTCACTGGAAGGTTAGACGAGGTGGCGAAGGCGGACATCGACTCGGAGGTGACGCGGGGGATGCAACGGGTCGCTATCCCGATTGTGGACCTGTTCGAGCGCGACTCGCGGGAAGTGACGTTCGACTTCTACCACCTCCACCCCGAGGAGATGACGAGTCGGAAGGAAGCCCACACCGAAACCTAACGATTCGAACCCGAGCACCGCAGCGGCGATTTCGACCGATTCGAACTCGACGTTTCTCGCCACTTGAACGGCGACGAACGGCCGAAACGACGAGCGAGCAAAAGCGATGGACGGCCGAGACGATGGATATCCGAAGCCGCGGTTCGCGTCGCTCCACGAGGTGAGACAACAGCGAAAAGCGGGGAACGAAGAACGGCCTATTGGTGCGCTCCCGTCAGTCGTCCTCTCGGACCTGAATCGAATCCTCGCCGTCGATTGTCACCCTGTATCCGGCGAACGAGAACGACAGTTCGAGGTCGGGATTGCTGGCGACCACCGTATCGAGTGCGTCGGGGTCGATGAAATCGTACAACGGCGGGAGTTCGTTCGGTTGTACGTTCGCCTGCTCGGCCACCTCGAATACGACGTGTTGGCTGATCGATTCGCTACCGTGCGGTCGGTTCATGGATTCGCGGTGTGGATTCGTAGCATGCATCGTTGAATCGACCGACTCGATACTCTTGGTCGAAGCGTCGGTCTCGGTACTGTAGTCTGGGAGCGGAGCCACCTCACGGCGTCGCCTATGTTGAACGGTTCGCTACGTGGTATCGTTCACCAAGCCGTCGTCCGATACTTCCTCGTCGGTTTCGAACAGGGAGCGAAGCAATTTCTCCAGCCCCGTCCAGAGGTGTTGGCTGAAGGTCGGTTGGGAGACGCCCATCACCGTCGCACACTCGGCGGCGGTGCTCTCGCGGGGCCACGAAAAGTACCCTTCCCGCGTTGCGACCTCCACCGCCGCGAGTTGCTTGTCCGTCAAATCCGCCGTCAGGTGTGCGTTGTGCGACGTGTTCGAGAGGCCCGGAATGGTATCCCCGAGCGTTCGCTTGGACAGGAGTCGAGCACCCTCGTGGCGTTCGAAAACTCGGTCTACAACCGTTCTGACGTCGCCGTGTGGCGAAACGTCCGCGACGATTCGTGCGTTGCCGTCGTCGGCCCGCACGTCCCGTATCACGGCGTCCGTATCCGCCAACGTCGCGGCCACGCACGGGCCGCTGACCACGAATTCCATCAACGTCGAGTCGGAATGCTCGCTCACGACTCTGGCCTCCCGAACCATCGGAAGGTCGGCGGCGACGTCGAGCACGGTTGTGGGTCGCACACCCCGAACGGTGAAGAATTCGAGCATGTTCCCGTCCGCCCGATGAACCGCCCGCTCGCCGACGAACTCGCCACCCGTGCGCTCGGACGCGGCGATGAAGAAACATCGCTCGTCGTGGAGTGAGAAGACCAGTTCGACCGCACCCGACCGGGGCGGCTGTTGGCGGGTCATGTACATACGATACGAGTCCAAGATGATTAGGAACTCTGTGAGATGTGCAAACACACGACTCTGTCCCTGCACGTCGGTCACCTCCCCGCAGTGCCGGAGTTTTCGTACCGTGCAGGGATACTTCACACTCACCGAAACCTTTTCTCGGATTGTCGTTTCCTTCGAACTATGTTCCCGGAGCGAATCGAGACGGACCGTCTCGTGCTGGAAGCCATCACCCACGAGAACGTGGACGTGTTCGAACTGTATCAGCACACGGCCCACGACGCGCCGCACATCGACGAGATAACGGAACACCTGTCGTGGGACCCGCACGCGACGCCGAAGCAGACGGCCGAGTTCATCGACTGGGCGGAGAAAAACAGAAACGAGGCGACCGGCGCGGAGTACGTCATCAGGCCCAAAGACGGAGAAGACGGCGCGGGCGAAATCGCCGGGACGACCGGGTTGAACATCGATTGGGACCGCCGCACCGGCGCGCTCGGTCTGTGGCTCCGAAAGCCGTTCTGGGGTCGCGGCTACTCCGGCGAACGCGCCGGTGCGCTCATGGAACTGGCGTTCGACCGCCTCGACCTGGAACTCGTCGCAATCGAACACCTCGCGGGCAACGAGAAGTCCCGCCGCGCCATCGAGAAGTACGTCGAAGCGCACGGCGGCCGGTACGACGGCATTCTCCGGAACCGGCGGCCGGACGGCGACGACGTGCGCGACTCCCACCGATTCACCGTGACGCGCGAACAGTGGGAAGCGAGTCGCGCGGAGGAGACGTCGTGACCGAGCTCTTTCCCGAGCGCATCGAGACGGAGCGGTTGGTGCTGGAACGGATGTGCCGCGAGAACGTCACGCCGCACGAACTCTACGACCTGTTCTCCGGACCGGGTGTGAGCGAGGTGTTCGAACACGTTCCACAGTCCCCCTATCGGACGGTGAACGAGCCGCGGGAGCTGATAACGAACGCCGACGAACGATGGTCGGACGGAACGTCCGCCGCGTACGCGATTCGCCCGGATGACGGGGAACCGCATGCGGACGAACTAGCCGGAACGACGTTTCTGTTCCCCGAGTGGGAGCGCCGGACCGCCCGTTTCGGTCTCCTCCTCGGAAAGCGCTTCTGGGGACGGGGCTACTCCGGCGAACGGGCGGCGGCGCTGCTGAGAGTGACCTTCGACCGCCTCGACCTCGAACTCGCCACGGTCGGCCACAACGTCGGAAACGAGAAGTCCCGTCGCGCCATCGAGAAGTACGTCGAAGCGCACGGCGGCCGACACGATTGCGTGCTTCGGAATTGGGTTCCGATGGACGACGAAATAGCCGACATGCATCGCTACACCATCACGCGGGAGCAGTATCGGGAGGCGACGAACGCGTGACGTTCGACGTGCACGCGGTTCGCCACCGCCTGAAGCTGAAGACGGACGCCGGACACAGTTCCCTGTTCGAAAACCGCGGCGACGTCGCCTGTCCGGCGTGCGACGACCCGTTCGCCGAGGTGTTCATCACGGAAAAACCCGCTCACAGCTTTCAACCGACCGGTTCGATGCGGTTCTGCGTCGTCCGGGAAGAGGGGCGAACGATGGTGTTCACGCACGACTGACGGTCGGTTTTTTCTCCGGTCCGGCGTTCACAAGCTATAGGTGCCGTTTCGCCGAAGCCAACGCCATGCCGGGAGCACGCGTTCGGAGCGGCGAGCGGGTCACGCTCAGGACTGTCGGAGAGGAGGACATTCCGTTCGTTCAACGCTCACTGGCGAACCGGGAGATTCGCCACCCGATGGGAAATCCCGTTCTGACTCGGCGGCGAGTCGCGGAGCTTCGAGAGGACGACGCGGACCGGTTTCTCGTCTGTCTCGACGGGGCCGATGCCGGTTCGGGCGGTCCAGACGGAGACGAGGTGACGCGAATCGGACAGGTGAACGTGACTGACGCCGACTACAAACGCCCCGAACTCGGCTACTGGTTGGTTCCGTCGGTTCACGGCGAGGGGTACGGCACGGAAGCCGTCTCGCTCGTCATCGACTACGCCTTCCGAACGTACGACGCTCCCGCGGTGGGTGCGGAGGCGTACGACTTCAACGACGCCTCCCGCGGTCTGCTCGAATCCCTCGGGTTCAGGAAGGAAGGTCGCCGTCGAAAGTACATGTTCGTCGACGGTGCGCACCGCGATATGGTGCAGTACGGGCTGCTTCGTGAGGACTGGTACGGGCCAACGGTGTGAGGAGGTGGCTGACGGCCGCCTACAGCTTTTTGGCGACCATTTCGCCCCAGTGCTCGAAGCCGTGGCGCTCGTAGAACGCTCCGGCACGGTCGTTTTCGCGGTCCACGTCGAGGACGAGCCGGTCGAGCGGGAGGGCTTGGTCGGCCGCGAGCGAGACGGCGGCGTCCATCAACTCGTCGGCGACGCCCGTCCCGCGGTGGGCCGGGCGGACGTAAATCTCGTTGAGGACGGCGGCGTCCCAGATGAACGCCAGTTCCTCGGGGAGGACGAAGACGTACCCCGCCAGTCCGTCGTCCGCGTCGGCGACGGTAACGCACCGCTCGTCGTCGCCGACACATCGGTCCACCCAGTCGAGGTACCGCTCGCGGTACTCCTCGGTCAGTTTCCCCTCGTACACCTCGGCCTTGTCGTCGCCGCCGGTCCCCGCGCCGAGTCCGCGTTCGAAGGCGCGCTTTAGCTCCCAGAACTCGTCGGCGTCGCTCGTCTCGTAGGGTCGAATCTCCATACCTCCTGTCGGTGCGAGGGCGCCTTACTCTTTGCGCGATTCCCAGACCCGAAAGCCGAAGATTCCGAAACTCATCGCGCCGAGGAGCAGTTGCCGCCCGCTCCGCACGATGGGAAACACGCGCTCTTCGTTCCGCGGGTCGGGTCCCTGCGCGAGGTCGAACCCGGTATCGTAGTGGGTCGTGTGCGTCGTCCCTCGGGCGTGCGGTTCGAGGAACGTCTGGACGATTCCGTGTTTGTTCGAGACGCTGAGTTTCCCGGAGACGCTGTAGAACTGGTCGTGAATCGGATAGAACACGTTCACGCCGTTCTTAACGAGGTCGAGACCGATTCCAGCGACGACGAAGGCGAAGAGACTCACCCACGCGACGCGGACGCCGTAGGCCCCCCATCGTCGTCCGATTCGGTTCTTCCCCAGCAAGTCGGCGAGCAGGACGATTCCGATGACCGTCGGTATGAGTAGGTTGTGAAACACCGCCCGGTGTCCCCCCTGAATCCAGAACCCGACCAGCGTGTCGATGTCGGGAAACGCGGCGGCGGCGAGCACGATGACCGCCGCCCGCGTGTCGAACTGTTCGGCGAGCAGTGACGTGGCGAGTAAGGCCCCCACCGCAACGTGTACCACCGTCGATGGCATCGAACGATGGACGACAGCGTCCAAGAAAGTAGTTTGGTGGGAACCGTCGTCGTAGGCCGGGCGTACTTTCGGATGGCAATCATTAGCAAACAATCGCGGCGTGACAGGTTCGGAGTTGTGTCCGATGAGGGCTCGCTTAGAACGGTATTCTCTCATTGACGACGGGGTTCGTGGCGACTGATGCGGTCCACGACGCCTAACGGTTCGTGACCTGTATTTCGACGCCCGTCGAAGGCCGGTTTCGATACGCTTTTCGGGACCTCTCTCACATGCGAAGACATGACAGATGCGCGCCGGACGCTCGCCGAGCAAATCGCGGGTGAAATCACGCTGAGCGACGACCCCGGAGCGACGCTCCGCAAGTGGCGCACCGACTTCGACGTGTCCCAGACCGCACTCGCCGACTACCTCGACGTGTCCTCGTCGGTCATCTCCGACTACGAGAGCGGTCGCCGCGAGAATCCGGGCATCGGCGTGGTCCGCCGGACCGTCACGGCGCTCCTCGATATCGACGAACAGCGCGGCGGCGACCGCATCCGCCAGTACGCCCGCGTCCTTTCGGCCGGGTTCGACAGCACCATCGTCAACGACTTGCGCGAGTATCCGACGAGCGTCCCGCTCCCCGAGTTCTACGACGCAATCGACGCGACGGAACTCGCACAGGGAACCTCGGCGGGCATCACCGGACACACCGTCATCGACAGCATCGAGGCCATCACCCGCCTCTCCAGCGAGGAGTTCTATCGCCTCTACGGCCAGAGCACGAACCGCGCGCTCGTCTTCACGAACGTCACGCGCGGGGAATCGCCGCTGGTCGCCATGCGCGTCGTCACCCCGACGCCGAACGCGGTCGTCCTCCACGGCATCGACCGTGACGAACTCTGGGACTACGCGCCGAAGATGGCCCAACTGGACGGCTTTTCGCTCGCCGTCACGGACTGCGAGAAGGAAACCATGCTGGACGCCATGCGCGAACTCGCGCCGTGACAGTCGGGATTCAGTTCTTCAATCTGACTGTGACGCGTCCGTGACATCATAAAGGATGGCGTGGTGAAGGCCAGAGTTGAACCATTGCAGATGTGTCTATATATGGTAATGAGCGCAGAGGAATCACGGGGCGGGAGCGATGTGCACCAGTCGATATGTCCGTGGTGTGCCGAAAACATCGACCATCCGACCGATTGCGTCAGAATCGCGCCGCCCGACCGTCGTCCCCCCGAGCACCGTCCGACCGTCAATCGCTGGTACCTCCACGCCGACTGCGCCGCCGAGTGGCGCGAGTTCGTCGGCCACCTCCGAACGCTCGCGGGACGGGGGGCGTTCCGGACGCTCGTCGAAGGGCCGCTGTCCGGCGACGTCAACGAGATGCTCGAATGGGAACTGGTCGACACGAGCTAAAATATATTTTAGCTAACACTTTTCCGTCGTCACCCCCTTCCTTTCTCCATGTCCGATACGATAGTGAAGACCGGAACGACGACGGTCGCGCTGACGACCGACGACGGAGTGCTTCTCGCCGCGGACCGCCGGGCCAGCCTCGGCGGTCGCTTCGTCACGAACAAGGCCGTCCAAAAGGTGCAGGGGGTTCACCCGACCGCCGCGCTGACGATGGCCGGTGGCGTCGGCGACCTGCAGTCGTACATCCGCACGCTCCGCGCCGAAGCTTCCCTCTACGAGACGCGCCGGGGCGAACCCATCGACATGGCCGCGCTCTCGACGCTCGCCGGGACCCTCCTGCGCGAGGGACCGTACCGGGGTGCCCAGCCGACCCTCGGCGGCGTCGATAGAACCGGCCCGCACGTCTACGACCTCGACACGGCGGGCGGCGTCATGGAAGCCGACTATCACGCCAGCGGCAGCGGGATGCAACTCGCTTACGGCGTCCTCGAACGCGAATTCGAACCGAACCTTCCGACGGACGTCGCCCGTCGCGTCGCGGCCAACGCCATCGAGAGCGCCATCGAACGCGACACGGCCAGCGGCAACGGCCTGACCGTCGCAACCGTCTCCGCGGATGGCGTCGAAATCCGTGGCTACGACGCGTTCTCGGAGGTGGCGGCATGAACGGAGGACAACAGCAGGCCTACGACCGGGGGACGAACATCTTCTCTCCCGACGGCCGCCTGTATCAGGTCGAGTACGCCCGCGAAGCGGTGCGTCGCGGGAGCGTCAGCGTCGGCGTCCGCGCCCGCGATGGCGTCGTTCTGGCCGCGAGAAAACACGTTCGCTCGCCCCTCCTCGAAGCCGACGGCATCGAGAAACTCCACAAGATAGACGACCACCTCGGCGTCGTCAGCGCGGGGCACGTCGCCGACGCCCGCCGACTCGTGGACTTCAGCCGCCGCCGCGCCCAGACCGACCGCCTGCGCTACGGCGAACCCATCGGCGTCGAACCATTCACCAAGGCCGTCACCGACCACGTGCAGGAGTTCACCCAGCAGGGCGGCGCGCGTCCGTTCGGCGCGGCGCTGTTGGTGGGGGGCGTCGAACCCACCACCGCCGACGAGGACCCGAAACCGCGGCTCTTCGAAACTGACCCGTCCGGCACGCCCCACGAGTGGCGGGCAACCGCCATCGGCGCGAACGACGACACGGTTCGGGAGTACCTCGAAGCGAACTACGACCCTCAAAGCTCGGTGCAGTCCGGAATCGAACTCGCCCTGTCGGCGCTCGCGGATGCCGAGGACGGTCCGCTCGCGCCCGAGGAGATTTCCGTTGCGACCGTCGCACCCACGTACCGGGCGCTCGACGCCGACGCTCGGCGGGATACACTCGATTCGCTCGACCTGCTAGACGAGCAGGCGTCGTAGAATCGCCAGTAGATGTCGTAGAACCGTCGTGACGCGGTTACGAGGCCTGTTGACCCGTCGATTCCCGCACCGTCACGACCTCCAGATTTTCCGCGACGAACAGCGCGAGCGCGTCGCCGCCGACCTCCGTCGAAACGCGCACGCACCACGGGTCCTCCGAGACGACGCGTTCCCGCCACTCGTCGCCGACGTTCCAGACGGGGCGCTCGCGCACGTCGATGCCGTGCCGGTGGTAGAACGCGATGACCGCCGGGTGTTCCAGCACCGCGAGCGTCACGGGCGAGCGGAGCCGACAGCCACAGCGCTCGCAGTCGAATCGGGCTTGCGGGCGGCGGACGCCTTCCGCTCGGTCCGCGGGTTCGTCACCGTCCCCATCGGCGTCGTGGTATCCGACGTGGGCATTCGCCGGTGCGCTGCACTCGGGGCACACACCGTCGGCCATCAGCGAGAGGCGGTGTCGGTGGTGGCGGTCGAACGCCGGGAGAAGCCCCTCGGGGTCGTGTGCCCGATGCCCGCCGGGTGGGAACGGGAGCGTGAGCGTCGGCCGCTCGCACGCCCGGCACTCGACGACGACGTAGTTGTCCTCGCCGTGGGCCGCCAGTCGCTCCTCCCCGCAGAAGGGACACGGGTCGTCCACCGCGATGGGGTCGAAATCCACGCTGTCCGTGTACGTCCCGGCGCGAATCGCCCGCGCGATTTCCCGCCCGGCGTAGGTGAGGGTGTAGCCACCGTCCGTCTTCCGGACGAAATGCTCGGTCAGTTGCCGGAGATGGTAGGAAAAGCCCGCCGTGTTGTCCGCGGACGTCGCCTCGAACAGCTCCGAGAAGGCGAGCGTCTCCTCTCCCTCCGCCTCGGCGTCCAGCAGGGCGCGGAGCGCGGCCATCCGGACTTCGTTTCCGAGGACCGCGAACGCGTCCGTCGGGTCCACGTCGTCCTCGGATTCGGTTCCGATGGTCTCGGGCAGTTCGTCCGCCGCGTGTGTCGGCTCTGTTTCGGTCATTTCGATGGTGGTCGCGTCGGCTTGTGGTTCACCGTCGGGCGCGTGTCGTGTAGTCGCACGGACGGGTGCGACGCGGTTAAATCGTTTGTTGGCGGAAGGTCGTCGGAAAATAGAACGGGACAAAACCGCGTGTCGTCGTCTTATTCGACGTACCGGCGCGTCGTCGTCTTATTCGACGTATTCGTACGTTCGCTCGTCCATGTCTCCGCGGCCGACGAAGACGAACTCGTTTTCGGGTTCCGTGAAGTCTTCGAGTTCGACGCGCTTGTCGTGGTTGTGGCGGTCGTGGACTTGCTCGTACTCCTCGTAGGTGAGGTCGTGACGGTTTCGAATCTGCTCGTCGATGGAGAGCTGGTCGAGTTCCTCTTCCCAGCCCTCTTGGACGGTTTCGGCGTGGATTTCGGCCTGTGCGCCGCTGCCGTAGGAGCCGACGAGAAGTTTCTTGCCCGTCATCTCCATGTCGTTTTCGGCGGCGTACTGGAGCGCCGAGGCGCGGGCGATGTGAACCGAGCCGGTGTACCAGTTGCCGACCTCGCGCGAGATGCGGAGCGTCGGGTCGATGGTGTTCGCGTACCACTCCTGGTACTGATCGGTCGCCTTGAGGTCGTCCATGTACCCGCGGATGGCCTCCTCGAACGCCTCGCGGTCGTCGTAGTCGTCCTCGCGGGGCTGGCGGCCGATTTCGGCGGCGAGTTCCTCCTCGATGTCCGTGTCACGGATGGTGTGACGGAAGGCGAACAGCCCCGCCTTGCGGACCATTCCGGGGAACGGCGTGTGGTACGGGCCGAAGACGTAATCGCCGGGGTGGGTCTCCCCACCGGCGCGCTCGAAGTCCTCCAGCGCCTCGCGCATGCGAGCGAGGTAGACCTGCATGGAGCGCTTGCCGTCCACGCTGGGGAACTGCTGGTTGGGCTTGAGGAAGTCGGTCTCGTCGGCCGACCCGTAGCCCTGTTCGGTCGAGAGTTCGACGATGGACGGATCCTCGCTGATGAGCATCGCCACGGCACCCGCACCCTGCGTCGCCTCGCCGGGGTCGCCGCGGGCGTACAGCGCGGTGTCGGTTGCGATGACGAGCGCCGAGCGCCCGCGGTTGCGACCCGCCTTGATCCAGTTGTAGGCGTCGTCCAGACTCTGGGTTCCGGCGATGCAGGCGAACTTGCGCTCGCCCTTGTTCGCGTGGTGGAAGTCACCGTCGTACACCTGTTCGAGGCAGCCCGCGATGTACGTCGAAACGGGCTTGGAGTTGTCGAACGCGCTCTCGGTCGCCACGTCGATGCGGCCGATGTCGTCCGGCGTCAACCCCTTGCGCTCCATCAGTCGATGGGCCGCGTTCGCGCCCATCGTCACGATGTCCTCGTAGGAGTCGGGGAACGAACTGGCGTACAGTCCGAGCCCTTTCGTGTACTTCTCCGGGTCTTCGTCCTTGACCGGTGCGAACGTCTCGGGGAGGTCGAGTTTCAGCTTGCCCGTCCAAATTTCGATGGCGTCGATACCGACGGCTGTCATTCTTGCATCAATCTTGCATAACATGGTATAAGGGTTTGTCGATAGAACTATCGACAGGCGTCGAAACCGAGTCAGTCGTCGGAAGATTCGACCGAGAGGTAGTCGATCCGGAGCCGCTCGTCCTGATTGCTGTTGCGGTCTTCGAAGACCAGATAGAGCGTCCCGTTGTCGTTTACGTACTCGACGACCGCTTGCGGGAGGTCGATTCTCCGTGTCGTCGTGCTCGACTCGGACAGCGTATAGCTTCCGCCGAGGGGGTCACCGTTCTCGTCCACGGGTGTCACGGAAACCTCGTGGCTCCCTCCTCCACTCGTCCGGTAATCGCCGAGAACGAGCGTGTGGTGATTCCGCGATTCGATACCCGAGACCGAAACGCCGATGCTCATCTCGAAACCGTCCGGATGTCGGTAGTATTCGCGGAGTGCGGCGACTTGGTTATCGTTCGAATCGACATCCAGGTTGCCAAACCCTTCGAGACCACCCTCGGGATTCGATGGCGGTATCGAGGGGTCCTCTCCGTATTCCAGCGCTCCGTCCCCGTCGTTGAATGCATCCGGGTACGCCGTCGTTTGCTCCCCGCCACCACCGCCGTTTCCACCGTCGTTCGCATCCAACGTGAACGATACGGGGTCGTGGTTCTCGAACGTCAGCGTGACGTCCACCGGTTCGTTCGCCATCTCGACCGGGGTGCCGTTGCGCTCGAACTGGTAGAGATAGAACGTCGCGGTCCCGTTGTTTCCGCCGATTATCGGGTTCTGCCGGAACGGCGGGCCCAGATTCTGCCCGTCGCTGTCGATGTCGATGGTCGTCGGGAGCGACACGCCGTTTCCGATGTCGCTCGCGCCGTCCCGCTGTGCGCTGACGTACAGTTCGCTCTCGTAGATTCCCGTCCCGTACGACGGGTCGCTCAGCGCGTCGATGGTGCTATCGTGCGGCTCGACGTGAACGTCCGTGAGTGTCGCGCCCTCCGGACGTTCGTTCGTGACGCTGAAGACGACGCCCGATTTCGGCCCGCTGTTCCGGTAGCCCCTCGTCGCCGCCGCGTCCCCGTTGTAGACGATTTCCGGCATCGCTCCGGACTGGACGACGTGAACGACGACCGAATCCGCGTCCCCGCCGCTCGCGGCGAGGAGTTTCACGTCCCCCGTGGAACTGTCGTCGATGGACACTTGGACCCGCCCGTCGTCGCCCGTCGTCGCTTCCTTCGAAGACGTGCTGACGACGCCCGTTCGGTTCAGGCCGAAATCCACGGTCGTGTCCGTCACGGGTTCGCCGCCGTAGGTGACGTTCGCCGTCAGGGTGTGCGTCGAAGTCGCGCTTCGGTCCAGCGTACACACCGTCGGATAGCCGTTCGCGTCGTGCGTGCAATCCAATCCGGCCGCATCGACCCACTCTACGTCGTAGGTGCCGCCGCCACCGCTTCCGGTGCCGCCGCTCGCCGTCTCGATACGGAACGAAACCCGCTCGCGCTCCGCGCCGTTGTCGTCGATGGAGAGCGTCACCGTTTCCGTTCCGGGTTCGCTCGCCTCGTACTCGAAGCGCACCCGACCCTGTTCGTTCGTCGTCTCGGTACGCCCCCCGTCGCTCGACGTTACCGTGACCCCACTCACGGGGTTGTTGTACCGGTCGCGCACCTCCGCGACGAGCGTCGTCGTTCCGTTGACCGTCTCCGTTTTCGGACTGACGTTGGTGATGTAGGTCGCGTTCGTTTCCGTCGTGTTCGACCCGACGCCGACCGCGGCCATCCGAAGGTCGTAGGTGACGTTCGTGCCGTTCTCTCGCCCCTTGAGCGTCACCGCGACCGTCCCGTCCGCCCCCGACCCGACGCTCTGTACGTATCGCTGGTCCGCGAGCAACCGCGTCCATTTCGCCACGCCGAGCGTCGTCGGAATCCGTATCACCGGGTCGTTACCGTCCGACTGCACCGAAATCGTCCGCGTCATCGTGGTCGATGGACTGAGCGCGTGCGGGTCGAGACTCACCGTGCCGGACTGGGTGCGAGAGAGGCTTCCGTTGACCGTGACGAGCGTTATCCGCGTGCCGTGGACGAGTTGCTGGTCGGTCAGCGTCGCGTTTCCGTCGCGACCCCGGTTGTAGACGACGGTGTTCTCGTACACCGTGTCGGGCGCGTTGGCGTACTGGTCGTAGTTCGGCGCGTAGACGAGCGCTCGCGTCGAAAACGAGTGGCCGCCGCCGTCGAAGTAATCGCGCGTCTCCGAATCGGTGGCGCTGAGGTGTTCGATGGTGGTGGACCCCAGTTTCGCGGTTCGAAGCGACCCCGACGCCGGTGGCGGATTGACGAAGAGAACGTGTCCGGGGTACTGCGTCCCGAGCGTTACCGATGTCGGCTGTCCCGTTCCGGTCGCACCCGTTCGAACGATGGCGTTGCGCACGTCCTGCATCTGGCCCTGCACCCGCTCGTTATGTCGGAATTCGACCGTCTGATTTTGGCTCGGGATGGCAGTCGCCTGATACAGCGACATGGCGACGACGAGCGTGGCGAACAGGAGAATCGTTCCGACCTGTACCGTCACGCCACGGTCGTCAGACCGGAACGTCATGGATGGGACAGATACGGGAAAAGGATAAAAAACCTGTTACTCGATTACTCGTCGTCTTCCTCGACGAGTTCCGGGTCGCTCATCGCGCTCTGAATGCTGTCCAGGCCGTTTGCCCACTCCGTAACGAGTCCGTACTCCATCTCTTCCATCACCGATATGTCGAGTTCGTCACCGGCGAAAATGCGCGTTCCACCCGCCGCGACGAGACCGAGCGCCGAGTCCAAATCTTCGGCCGATTCGGCTTTTTCGGCTTCGCGGATGTACTCCTCCACAGGTGCCTCCTCGGCGGGTCCGTGCGCGACGTACTCCTCCGCGGCGTAAAACACGCAGAGGAGACTCGTCTGGACGCCGTCGATGAGCATCGCTTTCTCTTCGTCCTCGAAATCGACCTCGCCGAGGACGGTCTCGCGGATGTCCGTGAGTTCCGAGAGGGCCGTCTCCTCGTCGATGTCCTCGTCGTCGTACGCGGTGACGATTTTGGCGACGGCGATAGCCACGTCGTCCTGCAGGTTGAGCAGGAGGCGCGCGGAATCCTCGTTTTCGGGATCGATGTCCTCGTCCCTGATTCTGTCCAGCCAGTTCTGCCAGCGTTCTTCGGAGTAGAACTCCTCTGGAGGAGCGCTCATACCTCTTCCGTGCGTAGCACGATTCATAAATCCTCCGAGGCGGCCTGAGGAGGGTGTGGGGGTTTGAAACGGCCGAAAAGCTGATATGAACGTGGCGGTGCGGCCGGTAGTGGCCTTCATACCCCATCGCTCGGCCGGAACGGGACGAAGCGCCAATTTCTATCCGTTCGACACAAATATCGGTGAAAGAGACGTTCGGAGGGAGTCTCAGTCCGAGAGCGTCGCTTCGGTGTCCAGCCCGTACACGAGTTCCGGCGTCGAGACGTGCGCGGTTCGTATCGCCTCGTCGTATCCCTGCTCTTGCATCCACGAGACGCGACGCGGCACCGTCTTGGGTCCCATCACAGCGCCGGGGCGGTCGGGGTCGTCGATGAAGTCCGTCTCCATCAGGAACGGCTCACCGCGCTCGACGGCGCGTTCGAGGCGGTCCTTGTCGCTCATCACGCTCGGCGTTACGCCCGCCAGTTCGCCGCCCGCGTAGTGTTTGACGACGCGTTCCGACGGCAATCCGACCGATTCCGCCCACTCACCCACCTCCGTCAGGTCGTCCGTCGCCTCGGTGTGCAGTTGAACGGCACAACCCGTTTCTGCACCCAGTTCCAGCGCGCGGCGGAGGACGGCGTTCGAGGCCGACCACACCTCGTCGGTCACGTCGTAGTGCGGCCGCCCCGATTTCAGGGCGACTGCCTTCCCGTCCGCGACGTATTCGGCCGCGACTTCGAGTCCGGCCTGCATCAGGTCGCGCGCACCCGCGGGCGAGAAATCCCGGTCGTCCACGAGCTTCGAGACCAATCCCGGATGAACGCCGAGGACGGGCCACGCACGCCCGCGGAGGATGTCGTTCGCGCGCTCCACGACGTCGACCGTCGTGTCGAAGACGGTTCGGAAATCGTCGCCCGATTCGGCTTCGACGCCGAGCAGCCACGACGGTTTGTTGACGACGAGCAGGTGCGTGCCGCCGCTCCGCGCGAAGTCTTTGACCGCTTCGAGGCCGCGTCCGTGGTCGGGGTCCAGATGAAGGTGGTCGTCGAGTACCGGCGTCCCGAGGTCGTTCATACGTCCCCCTTGGGTTCCACGGAAAAAACGCCCGTGGTTCGCCGCCGCGCTCGGTTCGTCATTCGGTCCCGTTCGCTTCCTCGTCTTCGATGACGAACGCCTCGTGGGCCGCGTTCTGGAGGGCGTCGGACCGTCCGTACTCGCCGGGCGCGATGGCGACCGTGCGCACGCCGTTTCGTGCCGCCTTTTCGAGAACGGGTTTGAAATCCGTGTCTCTGGACGCGATGGCGAGGACGTCAACGCGCTCGTCGAGCGCGAGTTCGGTCGCGTCGATGGCGAGTTTCACGTCGACGTCGCCGCTCGTGATGACGACTTCGAATCCGCGCGCTTCCGCCGCCTGAATCAGTCCCGGTGTCGCGTGCTCGTCTAGATAGAGACGAGTCGTCGCGAGTTGGCCAAGCTGCCGTCCGGCGGTCCGTACGTCGTCCAAATCGACATCGAAGTCGTCCCGGAGCACGTTCGGACCGTCGACGAAAAGGGCCACGGTTCGGTCGTGTGCGTCGTCGTCTTCCTCGTGGAGAGACCGCAAGCCGCCGCTCATGCTCCGAGCTAAACGATAGCGGGACATAGCGGTGGCGATTCGTTCGTCGTCCACTCCGTTTCCGGGGTTTTGTCGGTATTCCTATGTTGTATGAATCGTTACTATTTATTAGTTCTCGAGAATTTTGTATTCATTTATTACTTTAGGGATGCAGATTTCAGCATCCTAAATGAATAAAATTTAAATATGTGTGCGGACTTCGTTAACCTGCCGTATGGCAGACGACAACACATCGCGGTTTGACAGACGAACATTCCTCAAAGCAACTGGTGCGGTCGGTGCTGCAGCGGCCCTGAGTGGCGTTACGGCGGCGACGCCGGGTCGTAATCCGGGACCGAAAGAAGACGAAATCTTGGTCGGTGTTTCGGCGGGTCACGGTGACATCGAGCAGGCCGTCATGCAGAACGCACCGATGGACGTCAACGTCGTCCACAAGAACGAACACCTTCGCTACGTTGCGGTCGAGCTTCCGAGCGCGATGCCCGACTCCGCGCGACAGAGTTTCATCGACGCTATCGAGCAGCGCGAAGGAATCAAATACGCAGAGGAGAACTCGACGCACGAAGCGCTTCTCACGCCGGACGACCCCAAGTTCGGCCAGCAGTACGCGCCGCAGATGGTCAACTCCGACTCCGCGTGGGACACGACGCTCGGCAGTTCGGACGTCACCATCGCCGTCATCGACACCGGCGCACAGTACGACCACCCCGACCTGGCGGCGAACTACAAATCCAACCCGGGCAAGGACTTCGCCGACAGTGACAGCGACCCGTACCCGGACGTGCCGCAGGACGAGTACCACGCGACCCACGTTTCCGGCATCGCGGCCGGTGTCATCGACAACGGTACCGGCGTCGCCGGGCAGGGTAACTCCTCGCTCATCAACGGCCGTGCCCTCGACGAGGGCGGCAGCGGTTCCACGTCCGATATCGCGGACGCCATCCGCTGGGCCGCGGACCAGGGTGCCGACGTCATCAACATGTCCCTCGGTGGCGGTGGCTACACGAGCACGATGAAGAACGCGGTCACCTACGCGTCCAACAACGGCGTCTTCATCGCCTGTGCGGCGGGTAACGACGGCTCCGGCAGCGTCTCGTACCCGGCGGGCTACAGCGAGTGTCTCGCCGTCTCGGCCATCGACTCGAACGGCAACCTCGCTTCCTTCTCGCAGTACGGCAGCAAGGTCGAACTCTGCGCGCCCGGTGTGGACATCCTCTCGACGACCACCGAGACGCGCGGTTCCTACGAGAAGCTCTCCGGTACCTCGATGGCGACGCCCGTCGTCTCCGGTGTCGCCGGACTGACGCTCTCGCAGTGGGACCTCACCAACTCGGAACTCCGAAGCCACCTCAAGAACACGGCCGTCGATATGGGCCTGTCCTCGGACGAACAGGGCAGCGGCCGCGTCGATGCCTACAACGCCGTCACTACCCAGCCCGGTAGCGGCGGTGGCGGTGGTGGTGGCGGCGGCAGCGACTCCACGACCGATTCGGTCAGCGGGTCGCTCTCGGATTACTCCGACTACGACGACTACACGTGGTCGTGGGAGTACAGCAGCCCGAGCCAAATCGTCGTGGAACTCGACGGACCGAGCAGCGCCGACTTCGACCTCTACCTCAACACGGGGACGACGAGCGCCGCGAGCCCGAGCAGCTACGACTACTCGTCCACCACCACGAACAGTCAGGAAACGGTCACCATCGACAGCCCCGACACGTCGACGGATCTCCAAATCGACGTCGACTCCTACAGCGGGTCGGGTAGCTACACCGTGACCATCACGGAATACCAGTAATTCCCACTTTCAATTGGTCCCCTTCTCTCGTGTGCACCTCGGACCGCGAGTGACGGCGTTCATCGACGATCATCCCCGAGTGACGACGCTCACCACCGGTCAGAACGAAGCCCTATGTAACTTCTCCCCGCGATTACACCACGCGGTTTATCCCTCGCTACGACAAATTCTCGCCCATGGTCGCGCCGACTGGAATCACCGCCGGACTCATCAATCTCCTCGAAGTCTTCATCATCGCAGCGAGCGTGGGTATCTTCGTCGCCAAGGTCGGACGGTTTCCGTACACCATCGCCCTCCTCCTCGCCGGACTCGCCGTTTCGATACTCGGTATCAACATCGACATCACACTGACACACGACCTCATTCTCCTCGTACTCTTGCCGCCGCTTCTGTTCGAAGGCGCGGCGACGACCGACCTCGACAGCTTTCGTGAAAATCTCGTTCCGGTGCTCGTTCTCGCCGTCCCCGGACTCATCGTCTCGATTCTGGTTCTCGGCGTGCTGGGCCACTACGCGTTCGGCTATCCGCTCTTACTCGCCACGCTGTTCGCCGCGATGATCCTCCCGACCGACCCCGTATCGGTGCTCGCGCTCTTCGAAGAACTCGGCGCGCCCGAACGACTGTCGGTGTTGGTCGAGGGCGAAAGCCTCCTCAACGACGGCGTGGGCGTCGTCGTCTTCTCCGCGCTGTTCGCGTTGATCAGCCAGACGCCCCCGAACACGGACCTCTCGGAACTCATCTCGCCGGAGGTCATCGCCGAGACGGGACTCGAAATCGTCGTCGCCAGTCTCGGTGGGCTCCTCGTCGGCCTCGCCGCGGGGTACCTCATCTACCGCGTCATGGTCAATCTGGACGAGCACATGACCGAAATCGTCCTCACGCTCATCCTCGCCTACGGCAGTTTCCTCCTCGCGGAACACTACTTCCACGTCAGCGGCGTCATCGCAACCGTCACCGCGGGACTGCTCACCGGCAACCGCGGCGCGGAGTACGCAATGAGCCCCCAGACGAAGATTTCGGTGTTCAACACGTGGGACACCGCCGCGTTCCTCGTCAACACGCTCATCTTCGTCCTCATCGGTGCGAAGACGCCTATCCACCAGATGGTGGACAACTGGCAACTCATCGCCATCGCCATCGTCCTCGCCATCTTCGTCCGCGCGCTCACAGTCTACCCGTTCACCGCCGCCGTCAACCGGTTCAGTCGGCGCGACATCCCGTTCTCCTACCAGCACGTGATGGTCTGGGGCGGTCTGCACGCCTCCATTCCCATCGCGCTGGTGCTCGGACTTCCGGGCGACTTCCCGAACATCTCGGAACTCCGGTCGATGGTGTTCGGCGTCGCAGCGTTCAGCCTCGTCGTCCAAGGGCTGACGATGAGCAACCTCCTCGACAGCCTCGATATCGTCACGCGAACCGAAACCGAGGAACTGTACGAACTCCTCCTCGGGCGCGCTCGTGCCGTCGATTCAGCGCTCGACGCCGCCGAACGCCTCCACGACCGCGGCGACCTCCCCACGGACGTGTACGAGGACTTCCGCGGCGAGTACAGACACGAAAAGGAAGACCTGAACACGGCCATCTCCCGCCTGCTTCGGGAGAACCCCGAACTCCGACGCGAGGAACTCCTCGTCGGCGAACGCCGCGTCCTCAAACAGGAAAAGAGCGCCATCATGGACGCCACCCACTCCGGCGTCATTAGCGACGACATCGGCGAACGACTCCTCGAAGAGGTGGACCTCAAACTCGACCGCGTTGACACCGGTCGGAGCACCGTTCGCGACGACCCCGAGAACGAGGCCTACGAGGAGTTCTGGCGCGCCCGCGTCGCCGAGTACGGCCTCGATTTCTCCCCCAGCGACGACTAGCGCGACGGGTGAGATCGAGCTGAACGCCGAAACCCTACTCCGTGATGTATATTCTCCCGACCATTCCCGCGCTCTCGTACGGTGCGCTGTGGAATTTGTAGAACCCCGGAACGTCGAAGGTGTGGCTGTACTCGTACCCCTCGTCGTAGAGACTGCTCGGCCCACCGGGCGTTCCCCGCCAGTTCGCGCCGTCGGGTTGCTCGTCAACGACGAGATTGTTGCCGTCCGATTTCCAGACGAAGGTGACTTCCGTTCCGACGGGGACGGCGAGCGGACGGTCCGTGCCGGGCGCGAATTCGAGGTTCCCGTCGGGACCGACTTCGACCGGAAGGTCGGCTTTCGTCGCGTGGTTTTCCGGCGGTTTCGCGTCGTCGTCCTTCGATTCGGCGACCGTAACCGACCCGGTCGCCCCCGCCGCCTTGTGCGGGGCGCAGTAGTACTCGTACCTGCCGAGTACGTCGAAGGTGTGGGCGTAGCGATAACCGTCATCGTACACCTTCGATATTTTGCCGGGCGTCCCCTGCCAGTTCCCGCCCTCGGGTTGGTCGTCCACGTAGATGTTGTGGGTGTCGGAGTCCCACACCCACTCCACCGTCGTTCCGGGGAGTATCGTGACGTCTCGGGGTTCGAACCCGAGGTTTCCGTTCCTGCCGACGGTCACGGTGACGTCCGCCTCGGAATCGTCGTCGTTCGAATCGGGTTGACCGAGCGCG
This sequence comes from Haladaptatus sp. T7, assembly GCF_026008575.1. Lineage (NCBI taxonomy): Archaea > Methanobacteriati > Methanobacteriota > Halobacteria > Halobacteriales > Haladaptataceae > Haladaptatus > Haladaptatus sp. T7. The sequence continues at coordinate 559,007 of NZ_BROP01000001.1, read as the reverse complement.
AGATAGCCACTGAAAGACGCCCCGAGGGCCAACGCGCCGGTCGCCTTCAACATCGTCCGTCTGTCGTGATTGGTGGTCATGCGAAAGTACAGGACTACCAACAATTACGTGGCAAAAAATACCGGTATCCTATTCCCAGTTGTTGAAAATCGAACACCACTTCCTTCTTCCCGGCGGTCCGAACGTTCAAGTAGCGAAACGGGACCACTTCTGGCTGGCCGACAACGTGAATCCACCAGTCGGCTCGCTACCCATGAATTGCCAGAACTGTGGTCACTCCGATTCGTTCGTGTTGCTTCTCGACCTCGCCATCCGTGTCTCGGACGCGGAGACGACGCCGCTCGACTGGTCGTTTTGTCTCCAGTGCCCCGCGTGTGAGAGCACCGACGTCGATGGCGACCCGTCGAAACTGTTCGCCCGGCTTTAGGACTCAACGGTGTCGTCGTAAACCGCATCGTTGGCGGTCGTCGTCGCGTCCGTCCACGTCACCAGTGTCGTCCCCGTATCCGCGGCGATGTCGGCTAGCCGTCTCTCAAGCGCGCCGACGCGAACCGCGTGCAAGCAATCCACGAGATGTGGATGCTGTCGAAGCCAGAGACCGTCGAACCCGTCGTCACGGAGCACCTCCGCTACGTAGTCGATGGCATCCAGCAGGGTTCGCGTGCCGAATCGCTGTCTCGTTCGACCGTCCGTGGTGGGCGTTGTGACGTAGAGCGGGAGATACGGACAGTCGCCGCGATACGTTGCGACGAATCCGGCATCGAACGTCACGACGGTATCGGGCGGTTCGAGCGGTGATTCCCATCCCCGGACGAGGATACTCTTCGCGTCCCGCTCGTGTATCTCGCGGATTCGCTCTTGTGTCATTATCGTCATATGTGACTATATAGTCGAAATAGCTAAGAATCCATAACGGTACCGATTGTTTTGGGGGGAGTAGATGACGTCCGAACAGATACTCGGGACGACGACCGTGACGCAACGTTGGCGAATCAGCCTCATCAAGGCCGTTCGAGAGGAGTTCGAGGAAGCGGGCGAGGAGGTAAAGGAAGGCGACCGACTCGTCTTCAAGAAGCGGGACGGCCAAATCGTCGTCGAACCGGCGTGAGAACGTCACCGAGTGCGGTCCTGAATCGCCCCCGGCAGGCGCGGGGGAGAAAACAAAGCATTACTTACTACGCTTCGAGGGTTCGGGTATGCCCCTTCGGAAACCGCCGTTGCGCGACCGACACGACGAGCGGGGCGCGACGTTCACCGAGTTCGGCGGCTGGGATATGCCCGTCGAGTTCGATTCGATAAAGCAAGAACACGAGAGCGTCCGGCACTCCGTCGGCATCTTCGACGTCTCCCACATGGGGGAAATAGAGGTCAGCGGACCCGATGCCGAGCGCCTCATGCAACGACTGACGACGAACGACGTGACCCAATTGTCTCCCGGCGACTCCCAGTACGCGATGATCACCGACGAGGACGGCGTCATCATCGACGACACCGTTGTCTACCGACTTTCGGAGGACGACGACGCGGAGTTCCTGTTCATCCCGAACGCCGGTCACGACGAGATGATGCACGACCGCTGGAAGCGATTCCGTAGCGAGTGGGATATGGACGCGGAAATCCGCAACGCGACGGACGACTACGCGATGTACGCGGTCCAAGGCCCGGACGCCGCCGACGCCGTGAACGAGGCCGCGGACGAGTCGGTCGCCGACCTCTCGAAGTTCGAAGCGATGTACGCGAGCGTCGCGGGCGTTCGGTGTTGGGTCGCCCGCACCGGTTACACGGGTGAAGACGGATTCGAACTCATCCTGCCGTCGGACGAGGCGGAAACCGTTTGGGACGCGTTCGACTGCCAGCCCTGTGGACTCGGCGCGCGCGACACCCTTCGGACCGAGATGGGCTATCTCCTGTCGGGACAGGATTTCGACTACGAGGACGACCCGCGGAACCCCTACGAGGCCAAAGTCGGTTTCACGGTGAAACTCGATACAGAGTTCGTGGGCCGTGATGCGCTCGAACAGGCGAAAGAGGAGGGCGTCGAGGAGACGTTCGTCGGTTTCCGACTCGTGGACAGGGGCGTCCCCCGACACGGTTACGACATCACGAGCACCGAAGACACCATCATCGGGACGGTCACGAGCGGAACCATGAGTCCGACGCTTAGCGAACCCATCGGATTGGGGTACGTTCCGACGGACTACGCCGACCCCGGAACCGTCATCCGCGTGATGGTGCGCGGGCAGTCGAAAAAGGCAAAGATTGAGAGCACACCGTTTCTGAAAGACAAACAATGAGCTTCGAAGTACCAGAAGACCGGAACTATCTTGAATCGCACGAATGGGTGGCAGTGAACGACGGAACCGGAAAAATCGGCATCACCGACTTCGCGCAGGACGAACTGGGCGACGTGGTGTTCGTCGAACTCCCGTCGGAGGGCGACGAACTCGAACAGGAAGGCAACCTCGGCGTCGTCGAGAGCATCAAAGCGGTTTCCGACCTCTACTCGCCCGTCTCGGGCACCGTCACGGCCGTCAACGACGAGTTGGAGAATACGCCGGAACTCGTCAACGACGACCCGTTCGGCGACGGATGGATGCTCGAAGTCGAACTCGACGACGAGAGCGAACTCGACGACCTGCTCTCCGCGGACGAGTACCGCGAGCAGATCGAATAGCGTTTCGGCGGCAGCCGTTTCGATGTTTTTCTTCTGCACTACCTCACGACGAGAGCGGAGCGACCGCCGACGGTAATTCGGGCGCCGCCGACGGAGAATCGGGGCGACCGCCGTCGGCGGAACCCGAATAACTAACCGGGAAGGATACCAAGTAGTTTGCGTTTCCGTGCATACTTTTCCGCCTCTCGTCGCGGCGACGCCACAAATATGTACACGAATGTGCAACTCGCGCGAACGCTTTCCTCCCATATTAAAAGGGTGCGCTCCCTAGCCGAAGGCAATGACCGGAGGCAAGGCGAGTACGGGAAGCCCGTACGCACCGCACACGGCCGAGGAGACGGCGGCGATGCTCGATGCGGTCGGCGTCGAGAGCGTCGAGGACCTCTTCGACATCCCCGAACCGGTTCGCTTCGACGGCGAGTTCGGCATCGAAAAGCGCACCGAACAGGCGACCCGCCGAGAGTTACAGCGAACGCTCGGCGAGAACCGAACCCTGACGGAGTTCCTGGGTCGCGGCCACTACAGCCACTACGTCCCCTCGCTGGTGGACCACCTGGCGGACCGATCGGAGTTCCTGACCTCGTACACGCAGTATCAACCCGAAGTCACGCAGGGGTTCCTGCAGGCGCTGTTCGAGTATCAGTCGATGCTGGTCGAGTTGACCGGCCTCGAAATCGCCAACGCTTCGATGTACGACCACGCGACCGCGTTGGCCGAGTCGGCGCTGCTCGCCGCGCGCGTCCGGCAGACCAGCGGTAACCGCGTCCTCGTCCCCGATTCTATCCTCCCCGAACGCCGGAGCGTCCTCGAAAACTACACCGACGGACCGGGCCTCGTCGTGGACGAGTACGCGACGGACGACGCGAACGCCGATATCGACTCCCTCGCCGAGACTATCGACGAGGAGACCGTCCTCGTCTACGCCGAAAACCCGACGACTCGGGGGACCATCGAGGAGAACCTCGCCGAAATCGGCGACCTCGCACACGATAACGACGCGCTGTTCTGCCTCGGCACCGACCCCGTGGCGCTGGCGCTGCTGCAGGAACCCGCAGCGGTGGGCGCCGATATCGTCGTCGGCGACGCGGCCGCGCTCGGCCTCCCGACGAGTTACGGAATGGGCCTCGGACTGTTCGCCACGCGCGAGGAGTTCGTCCGACAGGTTCCGGGCCGACTCGTCGGCGTCAGCGAAGACGGCGACGGCAACCGGGCTTTCACGCTCACGCTCCAGACGCGCGAACAGCACATCCGCCGGGAGCGTGCGACCTCGAACATCTGTACGAATCAGGCGTGGGTCGCCCTCCGAACCGCCATCCACATCGCGTATCTCGGCGCGTCCGGGTTGGTCGAACTGGCCGAAAAGTGCGTCACGATGGCCGACGACCTCGCCCAGCGACTGGACGACATCAGCGGCGTGCAGGCACCGGTCAACGACAGACACCACTTCCGCGAATTCGTCGCCCACACCGACCAACCCGCACCGCCCATCGTCGCGGATCTGGAGGAACGCGGCTTCGCGGTGCACGAAGTCGGCGAACACGAGGTACAGGTCTGCGTGACCGACGTGAACGAACACGCCGTCGATGAGTTCGTTACGCTGTTTACGGAGGTGGCCATCTGATGAACTATACACAAGCGAAGTGGGAACACGACGAGGACGACCTGTACGAGCCCCTCCTCTCCGAGAAGGACGGCGTCGAAGTCGAAATCGAGTCCTCGCTCCCCGACGAGTTGACCCGCGACAGTCTCGACCTGCCCGAACTGTCCGAACCCGAACTGGCGCGCCACTACACCCGGTTGAGCCAGATGAACTACGGCATCGACAGCGGACCGTACCCGCTCGGTTCCTGTACGATGAAGTACAATCCGAAGTTCACCGAGGACGTGGCGGCGCTCCCCGGCGCGAGTGTCCATCCCGACCGCTCCGAGGGGAGCGTGCAGGGCACCCTCGAACTCCTCTACGGATTGCAGGACTACCTCGCCCGAATCGGCGGGATGGATGCGGTCAGCCTCCAACCCCCGGCTGGCGCGGCGGGCGAGTTCACCGGCATCCTCGTGGCGAAAGCCTTCCACGAGGCGAACGGTGAGGGCGACCAGCGGACGGAAATCATCGTCCCGGACAGCGCCCACGGAACCAATCCCGCGAGCGCGGCGCTCGGCGGGTACGACGTGGTCGAACTCCCGAGCGCGGACGACGGCCGCGTCGATATCGAAGCCTTGGAAGCCGCGGTCGGTGACAGCACCGCGCTGTTCATGCTCACGAACCCCAACACGCTCGGGTTGTTCGAGCGCGATATCGAACGAATCGCCGAAATCGTCCACGAAGCGGGCGGCCTGCTCTACTACGACGGGGCGAACCTGAACGCCCTGCTCGGACGCGCCCGCCCCGGCGACATGGGCTTCGACATCATGCACTACAACGTCCACAAGACGTTCGCCACGCCGCACGGCGGCGGCGGCCCCGGTGCCGGACCCATCGGCGTCCGCGAAAAGCTGGCAGAGTTCCTGCCCGCACCGCGGGTCAAGAAGATGAACGGAACGTACGAGCGGTTCGACCCCGAGCGAACCATCGGGAAGGTCCACGGCTTCACGGGCAACTGGCTCGTGTTGATCAAGACCTACGCCTACATCGCCCGCCTCGGCGACGAAGGCCTCTCGGACGCCAGCGCGAAGGCGGTCCTCAACGCGAATTACCTCGCCTCGCAGATAGAGTACGACGTGCCGTTCTCCCCCTTCCATCACGAGTTCGTCGCCAGCGCGGGCGACCAAGACGCCGCCGACGTGGCGAAACGGATGCTCGACTACGGCGTCCATCCGCCAACGACGAAGTGGCCCGAAATCGTCTCCGAGGCCCTGATGACCGAACCGACGGAGATAGAAAACCGCGAGACGCTGGACGAACTCGCGGACGCGTTCAACGCCGTCATCGCGGAGGACGACGAGACGCTCGAAGCCGCACCGCAAAAGACGACCGCGAAGCGCATCGACCAAGCGAGCGCCGCGCGGAACCTCCGCCTCTCCTGGCACTCGCTGGACGACTAATTCCCTCGACTCGCTTCGTATCACAAGTCGTTCCGGCGTCGTCACGTATCACAACGCGTATCGTTCGTTTCCACCTCGGTTGGGAGGTGAACGAAATCCTGAAACCGTTTTGTCTCGTCCTCCTCTTGCTTCTCGCTGGCTGTAACGGCATGGCCACCGACCCGTCTTCGACGACTCACGCTCCGACCAGTCGAACGACGGTCGACACCGTGGTTTTGAACCGTACTACTTCCACGACGACACTCCCGACGAGTCGATAGCCGAGGCGTTCCGCGCCCGCGAGTTCACCGTCGAGACGGCCGACTGGTACGGAACGCCGGCGGCCATGGACGACCCGACCGTGTTCGTCGCGTATCGTGGCTTCCACTGACGCGAATCGTATCGGCGGTATTGGCGTGAAACGTCGATTTCGTATATCTGAATTCGGTTTATCAGTTCCGACCCGACCGACGTGAAACACCGCCGTTCAGCGGTGAGCTGTCGTTGAGCGGGAGAGCGGGGCCTCGTTGGGATGGATGCCATCGAAAAGTGGAGGGGTTGGTCATCAGCGAGAGTCATCAGCGTGAGCCACCGCCGCGTGTGAAAATTGGATTTCCTTTCTCCCGATGAGGAACTTCCCCTTCGACCGAGAGGAAATTCCCCTTTTGGTCGATGAGGAGAGTCGCCACTGAACGGGGAGAAATCGGTGCGAAAATCGAGATTCGGGCCGAATTATGCCGACGCGGAGTCGATATCGCCGTCGATGCGGACGAGTCCGAAATCACATTCCGAGCAGCGCCACTTCGTCTTCTCGCCGAGGTGGAGGTTCGTGCTCGCGCTCCGCCAGAACGTCTGTTCGCTTCCGCACTCCGGGCAGTCGTGCTGCATTTCGAGGCTCATACGTGCTTCTCCGTGACTGACGAAGTTGAAGATACTGGTTTCACCCGGCTAGTCCTCCCCGCGTTCGAGATGCAGGGCGTCGAAAAACCGGTGTAACACGCGCCGGGACGCGAACTGGACGAGCTTCTCGTCGTCGGCATCCGAATCGGCGAACAGGCCGAGCGGAATCTGTGCCCCGGCCATGTCAGCGTGGCCACCCGCGCTTCCGACGTCGCCAAACGCCTGCTGGAGGACGTTGCCCGCGTGAACCCGGGGGTCGATGGACCGCGCACTCATCTCCACGGACCCGTTGACGACGCCGAACACGAGCACCGTATCTACCCCTTCGACGTTGAGGAGGTAGTCCGCGGCTTGAGCGAGCGCGTCGCGCTCGCTCGTTCGCCCGGCCGAAGTGGCGAGCGTCGCCCCTCGTTGGACGCGATTGCGAATCGCCTCGCCGATCGCGTCGACCGTCGCCGGGGAAAACGCCGCACCGTACAGCTCTTCGAGCAGGTCGAGGTCCGCATCCCGACAGACGTAGAGTGCGGCCTCGTACTCGTGGGGCGTCGGATTACGGATGAAGTCGATCCGTTCCCGATGGAGGGCGAACAACAGCGCCGACCCGAGTTGAACATTGACTCCGATGTCGAGGTCGCGCAAATACTCGATGAGGATGGTCGCAGTCGCGCCGTAATCCTTGCGCACGTCAACGAACTCGGCTGTCGGGTTCTCCGTGGAGTGATGGTCGATGACGATATCGGGTTTCACTGAGTCGAGTTCCGTATGTCCCGCCGGTGTCGAGTGGTCGACGAAGGCAACGCGGTCGAACTCCTCGGGGTCGAATGTATCGAGGTGGTCCAACTCGACGTGAAGCAGGTTGACGAACGCCCGGTTCTGCTGGTGGGAAATCGCACCCCCGTAGAAGAGTTCTACGGTGTCGACACCGCTCGACTCGGCGATGACCGAGAGCGCGAGCGCACTGGCGATGCAGTCCGGGTCGGGGTTGTCGTGGCAGACGACCGCGAGCGAGTCGACCCCCGCGAGGTACTCGACTAACTCCTGGGCGCGGGTCATGATAGCCGTTCGACGCGAGACGGTATCAAACCGTGGCTGGGTATCCGGTACCCTCACGAGAAATAAACCACATAGCACGATACAAAATGATCGGGGTCGGACACGGTCGGACGCTGCATTCTCGCCTCACGCATGCCTCACGTACCGGTGTTCCGCGCGTATTCGGTCATGACGCGGCGTTCGATACGAGCTATCGAAGCATCGGCCAAATCCGGAATGTCATCGACGGAGTATCATCGATCGTCCGCCGAATGTCGTCGTTCGTTCCGATGAGTCATCGGGCGCGCTTGCGCCTCAAAAATCGTTCTGACACGCCTGAATGACCAGCTTTGGCTCGTCGTACAGGCTGTTTACCGTGTGTTTGCCCTTTCCCCTCCCGCGTCCTCGCTGGTCCTGTTTGATGAGGTCGAGGAACTCCAACTCGGTGAGCAAATCCCTGACGCGTCGTTCCTTCAGGGGTTCGGAGTCCATCTGTTCACAGATTTGGCGGTAGGAGTGCTGGACGACTTTGTTCGGAATCTCGGGGTCCCCCTCGTTCGACTGTTGGACCTGCGAGGCGAGCGCGAGCAGCACGTAGCGCGCGTGCGGTGGCTGCTTGGAGATGAGTTCCGAGATGCGGTTCGCTCCTTCGCGGTCCTGTGCGACGTCGACGTGTTCGTCCCGGACCACCGATTCGCGTTCCTCTTCTGCGACTTCGCCAGCGAACCGGAGTACGTCTATCGCTTTGCGGGCGTCGCCGTGTTCTCGTGCCGCCAGCGCGGCGACCTTCGGAATTACGTCAGTTTCGAGGACGCCATCGACGAAAGCGTCGCGCCGTGATTCGAGGATTTCTCGGAGTTGCGTGGCGTCGTACGGCGGAAAGACGTAATCGCGTTCACAGAGGCTGCTTTTCACGCGCTCGTTCAGTTCGTCCTTGTACCGTATCTTGTTCGAGATGCCGATGACGCCGAGGTTACAGTCGTCTATCTTCCCGGCCTCGTTCGCGCGCGAGAGGTTCATCAGGAGGTTATCCCCGGCGGTGTCGCCGCTCTTGTCGCCGATTCCTTCGAGCTTGTCCACCTCGTCGAGGATTATGATGGCGACGTCGTACATGCTTTCGAGGACGGTCCACAGTCGGTTGTAGTACATCGAGGTGCTGATTCCCTGCTCGGGAATGGTCGTCCCGCTCCGTTCCTCGTCGTTGAGTTGCGCGGCGATGGATTGGACGACCTGCGTCTCGGTCGAATCCTGCAGGCAGTCGATGTAGGCGAAACCCGCGTTGACGTCGTTTCGACCGGCGCGTTGCATCATCTGGCGGCTGATGAATTTCGTGCAGAGGGATTTTCCGGTGCCGGTCTTCCCGTAGAGAAAGATGTTGTTGGGGGTGTTCCCGTTCAGCGCGGGACGGAGCGCGGTACCGAGCCGTCGCAGTTCGTCTTCACGGCCGATGATTCGGTCGCCGTCGGGGAGGTGTGAGACTTGCAGAAGCTCCTTGTCGTTGAAGATTGCCGTATCGTCTCCGAAATAGTCCACTGACTCGGACATCTATAGAATCGTATGTCGGGAGAGATTATATAAACGTACCTCCTCATTGCCGCTGTAAATTTAGTATACCGACAGTAGAACGGTTCTATGGCTTATTCCTAACCCCTCGTTGCCGTTGTAACGACACCGGATTGCCGCTGTAACGGCCGTCCACAAGCGACGAGAGGACACCGCATTGCCGTTGTAAAGTCCGGCTTTGTTTAAATATGTGTGGATTTGGATTGGCACTGAGACACCCCGTGTTGCCGCTGTAAGTTGGGGGGTGTGGGGTGGACGGGAAGGAGGGGTGTGTTCGTGCACCGATAAACGAAAAACGGAGAAGTAGAGTGATTAAAAGGGCGAAAAACCACTTTCTCTCGTTCCGAGTCTCACAACCATTCGCTCTGAGTGATGTGGAATTTCCGCTGGAGTAAGAACGCGACCGAGTCGCTCCCTATGGTTTGCGACTCTTCTACGGTGCAGTTAGGAGATTGGCTATTTAGTTCTATTGTTCTCACTGTAGCAGGAATTGCGTGCACCGAGCAGTATGGTGTTCGTCGAACATCGAGTAGTACGGTGTTCATCGAACTGTGCTCATTAGTCTCGTCACCGTTCATCGGTGCCGCCGTCCTCCCGACGTCACACCATCGTCGCATCATCCCCATCGTCACCACGTCTCCACCGTCACATCATCCTCCCGATCACAACTGGTTGTTATCGTTACTATTTCATCAGCACACCATCCGTCAATCTTATATCTATTCGTCCAACATTCGAATCGATATTTCACGACGATTCTCGACGATTCACACTACACTCCCCCTCTACCGCCCTCTTACAGCGGCAACGTGGGGTGTCGGACGACCATCTCTGAAATCGACAACTCCTCTCGACAAATCAACAACTTCTCCCGACAACTCACCTCGATATTCCCCCTCCCATTTCACAACCATCTCTGGAAATATGACGGCCTCCGAACTCACGACTGTTCCCGGAACTATCCGAACTGCCACTTCGTGGCGTCGTTCGGGTAGTCGCTCCACGCGTAGACGGTTTCCGGTTGCACCGTAAAGAACGGCGCTCCGTGGTGAATCCCGTATTTTCCTTGATAGGCCGAATCGAGTCTGTCTTCGAGGTCCGTATCGGTGACGCGCTCCGCGGTGCCTTCGATGATGACGACCGCTTCACCACTCTCCCGATGGACGACGATTCTGGAATCCAACTGGAGATTTCGAACCCAGCGCGTCCGTTCTCCGCCGCCGCAATGAACGGTGTCATCGACCCAGACGCCCCAGACGGGGCGGGCGTGAGGGTGGCCGTCCGGTCGATTCGTGCAAATCCAGTAGTACTCGTCGTTCGCCATCTGCTCGCGCACGAACGTCCACGAGAGCATCCCCGCCTCCTCGTCGGGAATGCCATAGCTCTGTTCGGTCCGTGGCCGACTCCGATGGGAGTCGAACTCCTCGACGTCGTTCCCCACCATCGACGGACATACGACACGGATGGGCAAAGAGGTATCCGCCACTCCGCAACGATAGTCCACTCCGCAACGATAGGGTCGTTCACTCCGCGACGATAGCTTACTTTACGCTCGCGTTCCATTGCTCGCGTATGAGTTCGATAACCCTGTACTCGCTCGACGGCTGTCCGTTCTGTGAGAAGGTGCACGACGCGCTCGACGACGCCGACATCGCGTACGAAACCGAGTGGGTCGAGCCGCTCCATTCGGATCGAAACGAGGTCAAACGCGTCAGCGGTCAGCGCGCCGTTCCCGTTCTCGTGAACGAGAATTCGGGCGTTACGATGGCCGAAAGCGACAAAATCGTCCAGTACGTGGAGCAGTCGCTCGCATGAAGATATACACCGGACGCGGCGATGCGGGCCAGACGGACCTGCAAGACATGTCCCGCGTCTCGAAAGCCGACCCGCGAATCGAAGCCTACGGCACGGTGGACGAACTGAACGCCCTCGTCGGTCGCTGCCGACCGACGGGCCACGACGACGTGGACGACCACCTCCGCGAAATCCAGAATCACCTCCACATCGTGCAGGCCGACTTCGCTAACCCGGACCCCAACGAGGACGACCCACAGGTGAAAGACGAGCACGCCGACCTCCTCGAATCGTGGATGGACGCCTACGACGAAGAGCTGGACCCGCTCACATCGTTCATCCTCCCCGGTGGAGGCGAACCCGGGGCGAACCTCCACCACGCCCGCGCCGTCTGCCGCCGTGCCGAGCGCCGGGCCGTCGCGCTGGCGAGCGAACAGGACATCAACGACGCCGCCGTCACCTACCTGAACCGGCTTTCGGACGCGCTGTTCATCTTCGCCCGCGTCGTGAACAAACGCGACGGGGAGCGCGAAGAGAGCCCGTCGTACTGACGGACCTTCTTTTACTACCGCGTCCGATATTCACACGAAAGAGTGTTCAATCTACTCACAAGATTATGCCTCGAAACGAGAATCGTGGCGATATGCCTCCCGAATTCTTCACCCTCTTCGTGGTCGTCTTCGTCGCCATCGGCGCGTTGAACGTGTAGAAACCCCGTGCGATGGCGTGACACCAGATGCGAGTGCGATACGGCGCGAAAGGAGAGATACGGCGCGAAAGGAGACATCGTGTTCAGCGATACGCGCAACATGCTCCAGCGATTGGTGTCGCTCATCGTCCTCGTGGTCGGCGTCTGGACGATGCTCTCGTGGGGAGTCTGGTAGAGTAAAAACAGCTTCCGACGAAGATTCTTTTGCGCGACTTACAGTCCCAGCTCGCGCCCGATAACGAGGTGCTGAATCTCGCTGGTACCCTCGCCGATTTCCATCAGTTTCGCGTCGCGGAGGAACCGCTGCGGGGCGAAATCCTCGGTGTAGCCGTAGCCGCCGAGAACCTGTACGGCGTCTTCCGAGACCTTCCGCGCGGACTCGCTGGCGTCGAGTTTCGCCAGCGCGCTCTCGTGGGAGACGGAGTTGCCTTCGTCGTACTTGCACGCCGCTTTGTGGGTCAGCAGGCGCGAGCGCTCGATTTTGCGGTCCATGTCCACGATTTTGTTGCGGATGGCGTCGAACTTCGAGATGGGCTTGCCGAACTGCTCGCGCTCCTGACTGTACTCGTGGGCCGCCTCGTAGGCACCCTGCGCGATGCCGGTTGAGAGCGCGGCGATGCTAATTCTGCCGCCGTCGAGGGTCTTCTTCGTCTGTTCCCAGCCGTCGCCCTCCTCGCCGAGCAGTCGGTCCTCGGGAACGCGGCAGTCGGTGAACTGGATTTCACAGGTGGGCGAGGCGTTCAGTCCCATCTTGTCCCAGACGGTCGTGACCTCGAAGCCGTCGTCCTCTTCGGGGTCCACGATGAACGTCGAGATGCCGCCGTAGCCCGCGTCGGAGTCCGTGACGGCCTTCACGAGGACGCTTCCCGCGACGCTGGCGTTCGTGATGAACTGCTTCGTGCCGTTGATGACCCACTCGTCGCCGTCCTTCTCCGCGGTGGTGTCCATGTCGCTGGCGTCGGAGCCGGAGCCGGGTTCGGTGAGCGCCCACGAGCCGAGGTATTCGCCCTCCGCGAGCGGCGTCAGCCACCTCTCTTTCTGTTCTTCGGTGCCGAACATCTCGATTGGTTTCGACGCCAGCGAGATGTGCGCAGCATACGAGAGGCCGATGGACCCGGACACGCGACCCAGTTCCTCCGCGACGAGGGCGTACATCAACTGGTCGCCGCCCAGTCCGCCGTACTCCTCGCTGACGGGAACGCCCATCATGTCGAGAGCGGCGAGTTCGTCGAAAATCTCCGCGGGGAATCGGTGTTCGGTCTCTATCTCCTGTGCAATCGGTTCGATTTCCTCGTCACAGAACTCCCGAACGGTGTCCCGCACCATCTTGTGTTCGCCGGGAAGGTTGAAATCCATGCGCAATTTTTGCGCGGGTTTGGCTATAAAGACACCGCCATGTCTTCGACATGGCGAGCCTTCAGTCGCTCCGCTCCTGAAGACACCGAAGCAACGTACGTTGCTTCGAGCCTCCGCTCGTTCCACTCGCGGAGACACCGCTACAGCGTAGCTGTAGCGAGGTCCCGCTCACTTCGTTCACGGGACCACCGCAACGGCGTTGCCGTTGCGAGCCCCCACTCACTCCGTTAGTGGGGACACCGAAGCACAAGGGAAGGGTCTCGTGCAGCGAGTGACTTTATCAATGGGGGGGACTAACCAACCCCCGATGGGTATTCGGCGACTGGTTCGTGGCACGATAGAGTGGCCGCGCATCGAGGCGGTCATTCGGGAGATTGCGGAACGGTACGACCGCGAGGAAGTTCGCGTCGAGTTCATCGACGCGGATAACTGGCTCTCGACGCCGTGCGTCGTGGACGACGAGTGGTTCGTCAAGATAACGACGGGGCAGAACTCGCTCGTGCACGCGCTGTTCACCAGCGCCCGAAACCTCGGCGCGTTCACCAGCGGCACCGAGGGGTTCTTCGAGCACTTCGCCGGGCCGGAGGAGATGGCCGAACACGAATTGGAAGCCACGCGGAAGATGCGCGAAATCGGGCTGAACGTCCCGGCACCGATAGAGTCGTTCGAATACGACGACCTCGGCGTGTTAGTGATGGAGTACCTGCCGGACTTCGAGACGTTCGAGCAGATGCCCGAGACGGAAGTTCGCGCGTACGCTCCGAACCTGTTCGCGGCGCTGTCGCGCATGCACGAAAACAATCTCGCACACGGCGACCTGCGCGGCGAAAACGTCCTCGTTGCGAACGGGGAGATATATTTCATCGATGCGACCAGCGTGAACGGGGAGCGAATCGACGAGGCGCGGTCGTACGACCTCGCCTGTGCGCTCGCCTCGCTCACGCCGCTCATCGGTGCTCGTGACGCCGTGGTAGCCGCCCGGGAGCATTACACGGCCGAAGAACTCCTCGCCGCCCGCGAGTTCCTCGACTTCGTGAACATCCGCCCCGACCACGATTTCGACGCCGCCAGCGCGAAGGGGGAGATCGAAAAGCTCGCCGAGACGGAAGACAGGGAAGAACGGGAAGCCAGCTAATCGCTCGCCAGTACTTGAACGGGAAGCCAGCTAATCGCTCGCCAGTACTTGAACGGGAAACCAGATGATCGCTCGCCGGTGCCTTCTTGTTCGCACTCCGCGAGCGGACGGATATGACCGACGAGCGACCGCGAATTATCAACGAGTCGAATCTCGATTGGGAGGAAAAATCACACGGCCAGGATTTTCACGCGCGCCGAAAACGACTCGGAGCGATGGCTGGCGGCGAACAGTTGGGGTGTAGCCTCTACGAACTTCCGCCGGGCAAAAAATCGTGGCCGTATCACTACCACACCGGCAACGAGGAGGCAATTTTCGTCCTCGACGGGAACGGAACGCTCCGAACAGAAGACGAGGAGACAAGCCTCGAAGCGGGGGATTACGTCGCGTTTCCGGTCGGCGAGGAGTACGCCCGTCGGGTCGTCAACGATTCCGACGACGAACTTCGCTACCTCTGTTTCTCGACCATGCGCGAACCCGACGTTTCGGTGTATCCCGACTCGGGGAAGTTCGGCGTGTTCGCGGGGTCAGCACCGGGGGACCACGAGGGTCGAACGTTGGCCGGGTACTTCCCGCTCGATGCCGAAGTCGGGTACTGGGACGGGGAAGACGAGTAGCGGAACGAAACGGGGAGACGAATAGTGGAAAAACGGGTCGGAAGGAAGAGAGAAACTTCGGGGAAGGAAGAGAGGAAAAATACGATGTGATGGTCGTCGCCGGTTATCACATCGGGCCGATAAAACCCGCTTCGTTCGTTAGGAATTGGGAGTCTTTTTTAGCGTACCCGTCCGAGTTCTTCTCGAAGATATGAGTCAACAAGCCAGCGAGCAGGTTTACAGCCACTACATCGGCGGCGAGTGGCACGACGGCGCGGGCGATGAGACGTTCGAGAGCGTCAACCCGGCGACGAAGGAGTCGCTCGGCGAGTTCCAGCGCGGGACACCCGAGGACATCCAGGCCGCCCTCGACGCCGCGGAGGAGGCGAAAGAGGAGTGGCGCGACCTTTCGTACGTTAACCGCGCGGAGTTCCTCTGGGACATCTACCACGAACTCCGAGAGCGAACGGACGAACTCGGCGAAGTCATCACGAAAGAATGTGGGAAGGAGATTTCCGAAGGGAAGGCCGACGTCGTTGAAGCCGCGCACATGGTCGAGTGGGCCGCGGGCAACGCCCGTCACCCGCACGGCGACCTCGTACCGAGCGAGATTCCGAGCAAGGACGCCTACATGCGCCGCAAGCCGCGCGGCATCATCGGTTGCATCACCCCGTGGAACTTCCCGGTCGCCATTCCGTTCTGGCACATGGCCCTCGCGTTGGTCGAAGGGAACACCGTCGTCTGGAAACCGGCCGAGCAGACGCCGTGGTGTGGGCAGATAATCGCCGAGATGTTCGAGGACGCGGGCATCCCGGACGGCGTGTTCAACATGGTCCAAGGCTTCGGCGACGCCGGAAACGCCATCGTCGAGGACGAGCGCGTGGACACCGTGCTGTTCACCGGTTCCTCGGAAGTCGGTCACAAAATCGCGGGCAAAGTCGGCGGCGAACCCGGAAAACTCGCGGCCTGTGAGATGGGTGGCAAGAACGGCATCGTCGTCACCGAGAACGCGGACCTCGACGTCGCCGTTCACAGCGCCATCATGTCCTCGTTCAAGACGACGGGCCAGCGTTGTGTCTCCTCCGAGCGCCTCATCGTCCACGAGGACGTCTACGACGAGTTCAAGGAGCGCTACGTCGCAACCGCGAAGGAAGTCTCCGTCGGCGACCCGCTCGACGAGAACACCTTCATGGGACCGATGGTCAACGAGGAGCAGGTCGAGAAGTTCGGCAAGTACAACCAACTCGCCAAGGACGAGGGCGCGAACGTGCTCGTCGACCGCGAGGAACTCGACGACGACGAAATCCCGGACGACCACGAGAAGGGATTCTGGGTCGGTCCGTTCGTTTACGAAATCGACTACAGTCCCGACCTGCGCTGCATCCACGAGGAAGTGTTCGGCCCGCACGTCGCCCTGATGAGTTACTCGGGTGACATCGAAGAGGCAGTCGAAATCCACAACGACACGCCCTACGGACTGGCCGGAGCCATCATCAGCGAGGACTACCGACAGGTCAACTACTTCCGCGACAACGCGGAGATCGGCCTCGCCTACGGCAACCTCCCGTGCATCGGTGCGGAGGTCCAGTTGCCGTTCGGCGGCGTGAAGAAGTCCGGCAACGGCTACCCGAGCGCCCGCGAAGCCATCGAGGCGGTCACCGAGCGAACGGCGTGGACGCTCAACAACTCGAAGGACATCGAGATGGCACAGGGCCTCTCGGCGGACATTAAGACTGAAGACGAAAACTAACCGGGATGAGTCGAGCGGTGCGAGACGATTCCCCGTAGTTTTCGTCTTCACAAAGGACGAAAACTAACCGGGATAAGTCGAGCGGTGCGAGACGATTCCCCGTAGTTTTCGTCTTCACAAAGGACGAATAAACAAGCCCAATTTTCCGATTCTCTTCGAAACCGAGCGCTGTCGCTGACGTTCGAGTTACGACGCGGAACGAGACCGCTCTCGAAGAAGATAGTGTTTCGATAGGAGACGCCGTTTCGGTTTTGACTTGCGAAGGTGGAAGACGGCGAGAGGCGAGACGGGTGGGTGGTGGCTTCCGGAAGCCAATGTGGGTCCGACCAGTTCCCACGCGACGAAGCGCACAGTCCCAGTTGTTGCCAACACACGACGAGAAAAGCGTCGCATACTGGCGTTTATCCCTTTTTTCTTCTCGGTTATAAATCTGTGCAACTCGCGCCGCTCTTTAGGCGGTCGTCGCCACCGACGAACGACGTGGCTGGACGAGGGTCCATTTTTGACGCATCGAAAACGACAGCGAGGCGCAAAGCGTCTCGTTCCGGGCGACTACACCTGCTTGCTGACGTACGGGCCGTCCTGGTGGTAGCCCAACTTGTTCCGGTAGTACTCCCGCGCGCCGATGCCGGAGATGACGCTCACCTTGTCGTAGCCCGCGTCGGCGGCGATTTCCTCGGCCTTTGCCATCAGCTTCCGCCCGTAGCCGCGGTGTTGGTGCTGGGTTTCCTCGCTCGCCGCGCCGACGCCGACCTCGCTGCCGTAGACGTGAAGTTCGCGGACGACGGCGGCGTTGTCGAGTTCGCGGCGTACCGGGTCGCCGGGGAAGCGAAGGCGACAGAAGCCGAGCAGGAGATTCTTGTCAAAATCTTCGAAGCTGATGAAGTGCTCCGTGCCGCCCGCGGCCTCGTAGGTCATCACGTCGAGTTCGACGTTCTCGGGTTCTTCGTCGTTCATGCCGACCTCGCGGCAGCGGATGCAGTCGCACGTCCAGCCGTGTTCTTCCATCCGCTGGCGGGCGAGTTGTCGGAGGTTGGACTTCCACACGCCGCCGTCGATGAAGTCCGCCGGGATGTCGCGTTGGACGCGCTGGAGGCGGACGTACTTCGGAATCATCGACTTGATTTCCGCGACGAGTTCCGCGGCCTCCTCGTTGCGGAGCGGTTCGTACTCGCCCTTGTACCACCAGTCGTAGGTCGCGGTGCCGCGGACGACCAGCGTGGGATAGATTTTGAGGTAGTCCGGCTTCCACTTCTCGTCCTCGAAGATTCGACGGAAGTCCTCGACGCACATCTCCTTCGACATGCCGGGTTGGCCGGGCATCATGTGGAAGCCGACCTTGAACGCCGAGTCTCGGAGGCGCTGATTGGCTTCGATGGACGCTTGTGCGCCGTGGCCGCGGTGCATCTCGCGGTTGATGCGCTCGAAGGTGGTCTGGACGCCGACTTCGACCTTCGTCCCGCCCAACTCGAGCATCCGGTTTATCTGCTCGGGGTCACACCAGTCCGGCTTCGTCTCGAACGTCGTCCCGATGTTGCGGATGTCGCCCGTCTCGTTCTCCGCGATGACGTCCTCCAGATATTTGAACTCGTACTCGTCGGGATTCTGGGCGAAGCTTTCCCCCTCCGCCGGTTCGGGTTCCTTGTCTACGTCGTAGTCGTTCATCGCCTCCAGCGCGCGCTTGACGAACCACTCCTGATAGTCGTGGCTCCGGGCGGTCATCGTCCCGCCCATCAGGATGAGTTCGACCTTATCGACGGGGTGGCCGATTTGGCGCAGTTGCTCCAAGCGGAGCGTCACCTGCCCGTACGGGTCGTAATCGTTCTGCACGCCTCGCGCCGCCGCGGGTTCGTGGCCCGTGTAGCTCTGGGAGGAGGAGAACTCCGAGGACGGACCGCCGGGGCAGTAGAGACATTTCCCGTGCGGGCACTGCTCGGGGCTGGTCATGATGGCGATGGGTGAGACGCCCGACGCGGTTCTGACGGGTTTGCGCCGCAACACGGCTTCCAGTTCCTCGCGGCGCTCGTCCGGCGCGTGATCGAGAATCTCGGAGTTCTTCGGCACTTTCGGCGACGAGTACTCCGAACAGGCGTCGAGTTTGGCGCTCTCCACGTCGTCGCGCTCCACGTCGCCCGCGAGGATGCGGTCTATCAGCTCCTCGCAAACCTGCTCGAACGCCTCCGTCTCCGTGGCGTCCGGCGTCTCGGTACTCATTGCTACGTAATCGTCGATTCCGCCGGATAAGCGTGTCGTCTACGACCGATTCCGTGGTGGACGAAGGGAACGGTGGTGATCGAGGAAGTGAGGGCAGAAAGAGAAAGATGAAGAGACGAACGTCCGCGCGAACCGGCGGTTCCTTAGTTCAGCTTTGCGCTGACGGCTTCGATGACCGCATCGAGCGCCTCATCGCGCTCGCCGCGGAGGAATTCGAACTTGCCGTCGCGGGTGCCGACGGGGACGATTCCGGCTTCCGGCGCGCGGTCGCGCACCGAATCCGCGATGTCGCGGACGTTGATGGCACCGTCGCTTCGGATGTGAACTTCGTCGTCCGCCAGTCCGAGGGTGACGTTCTGGCTGCCGGGCTGGCCGGTCATGTCGCGGCGGTGGAGCGCGTCGAGGAGGACCGACGACGACGGGAAGTCGAAGCGGTGCGTGTAGGCGTCCGTGTCGAGGACGGTGAAGGTGACGCCGTTCGCGCCGCGGACCGTGAGGTTCGGCTCCGCGGTGTCGAGTTCGTTTTCGAGCTTCTTGCGGAACTGCTCGCTGACGTGTTCGGCGAGGTCGCGCTTCGCGTGCTCGAAGAGGAGGTCGGTGATGAGTTCGCGTTTGTCCTCGTAGGACTGGTAGTAGGCTTCCAGCGCGACCGCCTCGCGGAGCGCGGTGACGTGGGCCTCGTCGTAGCCCGCGTCCGTCGCGAGTTCGACGTACTCGCTCGGGGTGTCCTCCCAGTAGCTGACCGCCGGGAGGTGGGACACGTCGTCGCGCACCTCGTCGTTGACGTGGGCCGCGACGTTCGCACCGAGGACGCCCGCCGTCACGCTGTCGCCCGACTCACCGAGGTACGGATTGACGACGCTATCCGCGGTTTCGGCGACGTCGTCGTCCGGGTAGTGCGTGTCGATGACGACGTGGGGCGCGCCGTAGATGTCGAGGAGCGAGAGTCCGTCGCTCGATTCGACGGTGCTTCCGGCGTCCACGAGGACGAAGAGGGGGAGTTTCTCGTCGTGGCGCTCGCGGTTGTCGAGCATCATGGTCGCGTCCTTCGTCGCGTCCTGCATGTCGTAGAACCCGTCTTCGAGCGGTCGGCGGTCGAAGTAGTGGTACTGGGCGTCGCTTCGTGCGTGTTCGTCGCGCACGAGCGGGAGGACGGCGCGTTCGATGGCCGCACCGGCGACGTAGCCTTCCGCACTCGCGTTGTGCCGGACGATGACGGGGCGGGACTCGATGACCGCGCGGCGAATCGTACTTGCGGCGTCGCGGATGTCCTCGTGAATCGCCTCGACCGCGGCGTCGTCGGCGAGCGGTTCGACGTCGGCCGGGCGGGCTTCGTCTTCGAGCGCCTTCGCCAGTCGGTCTTCGACGGTGGCTTTCTCGTCCTCGGTGAGCGCGTCGAGCTGTTCCGTCTCGACTTGGAGTTCGTTGTTCCGGAGTTCGACCTCGCCGGTCAGTCGGGCGATGTCGCCCGTATCGACTTCGGGGTAGGCGCGAACGCCAGCCTCCTTGAAGGCGGCACAGTCGACGACGGCGGTCTCGTCGCGGAGTTCGAACACCGTCGGACCGCTCGTCTGGCTCGTGCTGACGATTTCGCCTTCGATTCGAACGCGGTCCCCAACGCGGTCGCCCAGCGTTTCGATGGCGACGCGTTCGGGAACCTCCATCTGGGAGGACACCGTGGCGCTTCCGACCGCGTTCCCGGAGCCGTCGGTCGTCGCCGACGGGTCCGACGAGCGTTCGGGCGTGGGTTCGGATTTCGGTTCGGCGTTCGATTCGGATTTCGACTCGGTGTTCGAATCGGAGTCGGATTCGTCAGCGGCGGACGAGTCTTCGGTTCGCTCCGCGTCGTCGCCCGCGTCCTCGTTCGGGAGGTGAACGTCGGTCCCGTCTTGGATGAGTTTGCCGCGGAACTCGCGTTCCGATTGGCGGATCGACCAGCTGAGGTCGACGTTGCCGTTGTCGCGCACGCCGATGACCTCCACGTACACGGTGTCGCCTTGGTCCCAATCCAGACTCTCCAGTCTGCGGTCGAGCTCGCTCTTGTGAAGCAATCCGGTTACGTGGTTGCCGATGTCGATGAAGACGCCGAAATCGGCGAAGCCGTCTACGGTACCTTTGTAAAATCGTCCCGAGGTGAGCTGTTCCGGGCTGCTACCTTCGAATTCAAAGAGAACGTCCTGCTCGTGGCTCGAACAAATCGGGCCGTCAGCAGGCGTCCCGCAAATGACGCAGTTACCCATTTATACTGGCAAAGAATAGTCCCGGCCTAAAACGGTTGTCGAATTCCCGACGCCGTTCTCGGCCCGTCACGCCGGGCCGACCGACCCGGAGGCCCGTGCAATGGGCTGGTTGAAGAAACATTATTCAAACAATATTTTTAAATATAAAATCAACTTGTGGATTCGAGAACGAACGTACTGTAACGGATGGGGCTGTTCGTTGTTCGAAATTATTATTCATACTGTTTGGAACGCCGAACGCGACGCGACCGACCGTGCGCCACCTGTCGGCTTAGTAGTAATAGAACGAAAAGTCGTCGCCGCAGTGATGACAGTGAACGAGTTTCCCCTTCAACTGGTCGTCGTCGGACGACGCTTCGACGCGTCTTCGACGGCCGAGGTCCACGTTCGCTGCCGAGCCACAGTGCGGGCAACCAATGCGCATGGCTGACTGGGACATGCCCACGACTTCGACGATGAAAGCCATAGTTATACTCCGTCTAATCACGTGACACTGTGTATTGCTACCATGCAACAACATCCTACGGGTCCGTCAGTCCCGTTCGCGGTGTCGGTGGCCGAAGACGAGCGCCACCACGTTCAACAGCAGCAGCAGGAAAAACGTCTGTTGTTGACCGGCTGTGTCGAGCCCATTGACGAGGAGCGGCACGTAGAGGAACGGCAGCATGACCGCCGCCCAGAAGCCGATAAAGCGTATCGAGGAGACGAACGAGTGGGGGGACGAGAGATGCGTCTCGTCGCCGTCCACGTCGTTCGAATCGGTAATCATGGACATGTGAGTCGTACCATGCTACTATCTACCACGATATTATTATTTGTCCCCTAACGAGCCGAAAAGATAGTACACGATGAGCCGGACGGTCGGATGGCCGTCCGTTCCGTCGCTATTCGAAGACGGGGCTGTCGTCTTCCAGTCGCTCGATGTCCGCCGCTATCTTTCTAACGTCCTCGGGAAACAGCGAGACTTGCACCTCGTTGCCGTCCTCGTCCTCGAACACCAGTTTCACGCGCTTGTCGCCGAACTCCCGTGCTTCCGCCGATTCCACGTCGAACAGCTTCGCCGTCGCTTTCTTGTTCGTCGGACCGACGTTCTTCAGCGAACCGTCCTTCAGTTCGACCATAAAATCGTCCAGCCGTAGGTTGAGCATACCGTCGATACGGCTTCCGTCCCTTAATTACCACGGGACGGCGCTCGCCAATCCGGGAACCGCGACCACGAGGGCGCGGAACCCGCCGAAACCGTAGCCGAACACGACTGCGGCCGGGAGCGCGCCCACGACCGCCGCGCGGAGGTAGGACGTGTTGTGAACTTCGCGCATCCCGATGACGAGCAGGACGGCCCCGTAGACCGTACAGGCTGTACGTAGCTCCGGGATGGGAAGTCCGGCCAACAGGCAGGGTGCGACCGCGTACCCGAGGACCTGTACCGTCTCGCTGATGCCGCCGCGTTCGGGAACGAGCAGCATCAGGATGACCGTCTGTAACGCCGCCGTCAGGTGGAGGACGGCGGGCGCGATGAACAATCCGACCAACGCCAGCGCGAGGAGTTTCGTGAGGAGCGGTCCTCCCGCGATGGTGCCGACTGTCAAGTCGCCGGTCGCCATCCGCGTTGCGACCTCTATCAGCGTTACGAGGACGCCGAACACCATTCCCGGGGCTTGGTCGCCCGGCGCGACGCCGGTTCGGAAAAAGCGGCGCGGCCGCACGAGAACCTCTATCCACGCGCGGACGATAGCCTGCGGTCCGCGGTCGCGTCCACCGGTCGGATTTTCGACCCACTGCGTCACGGTTCCCTCTACTCGCTCCGAAGGGTATGACAGTTCCGACACCGCGCTTCGTAGGACTCCTGTGCCCCGACCAGAATCGTCGGGTCGTCCACGTGCGCCGGTTCGCCGTCGATGAGACGCTGATTTCGCGTCGCGGGTTCGCCGCACGTCGCACAGATTGCTTGTAGTTTCTCGACGTACTCCGCCAGCGCGATGAGTTGCGGAACCGGGTCGAACGGTTCGCCGCGGAACGTCTGGTCGGTCCCGCTGACGACGACGCGTCGCCCGTCCTCCGCGAGAAATTCACAGACCGAGACGAGTTCCTCGGAGAAGAAGTTGGCCTCGTCGATGGCGACAACCTGTTCGCCGTTCAACCCGTCGGGAATCGACCACACGCCGTCGTCGTCCGGTTCGACGACGGTCGCTTCCCACGAACTGCCGTCGTGCGAGCCGACGGTATCCTCGCCGTAGCGGTCGTCCAGCGCGGGCTTGAACACCGCCACCTCTTGCCCCGCGATTTCGGCGCGACGAAGCCGCCGAAGTAGCTCCTCCGTCTTCCCGGAGAACATACAGCCGGTGATGACCTCGACCCACCCGCTGTTCGTGATTTTGTGCATGCTCGAATGGCGCTCAATCCGACGGCAAAAGGATTGCTCATTCAATCGACCGCGCCGATATTTTCCCCGCTCTCGAAACTCTCCGGGCAGGGTTCGATGTTCGCGTACAGGACGATCTGTCGCCCGAGCGCGACGACCCGGCTTTCCAACTCCGCGTCGGTGAACGCGCCGTTCACCACCGCGCTGTGCGAGCGCGGTATCGCGGCCTCGTAGGGGAGCACCCACGCGTCCAGCGCCCGACAGACCGACCGGAGGTGGTCCATCGCCGTGATGGGAAATCGTCCGCCAGCCACCGCGAGCAAGCCGACCGTTTTCCCCTCGAACTCGTCGAACCCGCAGTAATCGAGCGCGGTCTTCAGCGGCGAGGAGTACGACCCGTGGTACACCGGCGTCCCGAGGATGACCGCGTCCGCCTCGCGCACGCGACGTTTCAGTTCCGCGGCGTCGCCAGCGTCCCGGTTCGAGGGGTCGAACAGGGGCAGGTCGAACTCGCGCAAGTCGAGCAGTTCGCCGGTCCCGCCCTCCGATTCCACCCCGACGAGCGCGTTTTGCAGCGCGACCCGGGTGGTGCTCTTCTCGTTGAGACTGCCGCAGATGGCCACGACCCGGAGTTGGTTCGTCATACCATGACATGGGTGCGCCAGAGCGAAATACGTTGTCGGCGAACGTCCGTGTCGAGGTTCCGAACGATGGCCGCGAATCCCCCCGACACGACGACCTTCGAACCCTCCCACACGCTGACGGCTGCAGACTTCCACGGGTCGGCGGGTGCGATTTTCCGACTCGCGCTCGACCGCGCCACCGACGGCTACGTCGGCATCGACCACGACGAACTGGAGATGGACCTCCCGGACGCGCCGCGCTGTCGAACGACGTGGAACGCGGTGCGCGACTCGCTCTCGTGGGTCGATGACGAGCATCCGGGCGCGTGGTATCACGCTTCCCTCCCGGACGCCAGCGCCGAATTCCGCGACCTGTGGTCGCTCGAAGACGGCGACAGCGGCGCCTTCTTCCTCCATACCGTGGTGCTCACCATCGACGACGAGTGGCTCTTTTTCGCCGTGCCACACCACTCGCTCTGCTGGCTGAACGCGCCCGACGAGTCGTTCGTCGATGCGGTGGACGATGCGCTGGCGAAGCACCGGGCTTGCGTCCTGCCGGAGAAAACGCGCGTCGAGTGGACCGGCGATGGTCGAAACTATTCCATCTCCGGCACGTCCCTCTGCGTGGAAGGCGGACGCCTTCGGACCCGCGGCTGCTACGGCCTGTCGAATCTCGAAACCGTGCGCGCGAACGAGGACGAACGAACGCTCTCGCTCACGTGGCAACCGGACCCGATTCCGGGGGCGGTCGGACGGGCGCTGATGAGCGCGATGTCGCTGGTCTACAACCCGCCGGAGCGGTTGCAATTCGAGGACGAAGCGACGTTTCGGGACGCCGAGTCTATCCTCCGAGAAATCATCGAGAAGCGCGACCCTACCGTCTGAGTCGCGCGACCCACTCGTCTCGCTCCTCCACCTCAACCAACCCGTCGTCTGCCAAATCCGAACACAGCTCTCGGAGCCACTCCTCGCCGTAGTCGCCGCCGTAATCGATGCGGACGCGGGGGCCGAGTTTCGAGAGCGGGAGCTCGTCGTACTCCTTCAGAATCGAGACGACGCGACCGCGCATCTGCCGTCTGCTTCCTTCGAATTTGGGTTGCGTGGGCACGTCCGGGGCGGTGAAGTCGCCCGTCTCGTAGGCGTGACACCACTCGCGCCACGGACAGCCCGCAGTGTCACAGGAGGGCGTCTTCTCGCACGCCACCCCGCCGAGTTCCATGACGGCGTTGTTCCAGACGCGCGATTCCCCGTCGGGCATGAGTTCGCTTGCGGCCTCCTCGAAGGCGGCATCGTCGTCCGGTACGTCGAAGGCGCGGTACA
Source organism: Haladaptatus sp. T7 (assembly GCF_026008575.1). Taxonomy (NCBI): domain Archaea; kingdom Methanobacteriati; phylum Methanobacteriota; class Halobacteria; order Halobacteriales; family Haladaptataceae; genus Haladaptatus; species Haladaptatus sp. T7. The sequence continues at coordinate 533,718 of NZ_BROP01000001.1, read as the reverse complement.
GGACGCGCTTGACGTTGGTATCGACCACGGCGTCCCCGTTGTTGAACGCGAACGAGGCGACGGCGTTCGCGGTGTACGGTCCGACGCCCTGCAGGTTCTGGAGTTCGTCCGGCGTCTCGGGGAACGCGCCGTCGTACTCGGAGACGACTTGGTTCGCCGCCTCGTGGAGATACTTCGCGCGGTTGTTGTAGCCCAAACTGTGGGTCGTCCAGAATCCCACGACAGCGGAGCGGTCCGCGTCCGCGAGGTCGGCGGCGGTCGGCCAGCGGTCGAGGAACGCCTCCCACGCCGTGACCACGCGGCCGAGTTGCGTCTGTTGGCTCATCACCTCGGAGACGAGGATGGCGTAGGGGTCGTCCGTCTCGCGCCACGGGAACGTCCGATGGTCGGACTCGTACCACGAAACGAGGGCGTCGCGCACCGCGTCGATGTCGGGAATCGACCACGCCGTGTCGGTCATCAGTGGCGGTTTCGGACGGAGGCGTTTTACGCTAGCGGTTTTCGGAACGTGAACTGCCCCCGTCATCGTGCGGTTCACGACAGTATTTGGCACAGCGGAGTGTAATCTGAAGGCTTATTGCACGGTCGTCGTAATCTCCGCAAGATGCACGTACGGCCCTCCACGCTTTTCCTCATCGGTGTCGCCATCATCGTCGTTCCGGTGGCACCGCTCGTGTTCGCCCGCGGTCCGTCCGTGTGGGTCGCCATGGGTGGGACGTTCATGCTCGCCGGGATGGGAATGTCGCTCCAAGAGAGTCGGGGGAAACGGTCGGCGCGCGAGTCGAGTCCCCAGTCGTATCACTACATCATCTGTCCGAACTGTGACGCCCGTAATTTCGCCAGCAGGGACGTCTGTCGGCTCTGTGAGGAGCGCTTCTAGAACGAAAGCCGTATCCGACTCCCGACCAACCTCACGGCAATGAGTCTGGACGACCTGACGGACGACGTGCAAACCGCCTATTCGTCGCTCGACGAGGAATTTTCCGTCTCGCTCGACCGCGAAACGCGCAACGAACTCGCCATGCTCGGGACCGCGTTCGACACCGACGACCCCGAGGAGATCGTCCGCCGTGCGATACACATGCTGTTTCAGACGACGGTGGAGACGGGCAACCTCGATTTCCACCTCCGAAGCGCGTACGACGTCACGTACGACGAGTATCTCTCGGGGATGACGTTCGAAGAAATGACGGGTGCAGACCAGTTCCCCCAGCGAGACGACGAGCGCCGCTATCAGTTCTAACGGACGAGCCGCACCATCCCGCTCTCACGGTTCCACCGGATAAATTCGGCCGTGTCGAGTTTCGGGAGGTGCGTGTGATAGAGGTTCGTTTTCACGCGCTGACGGTCAAACTCGCTATCGGCCGCGGCGAGGTAGTCGGCCAGTTCCGCGATGGCCACCTCCCGTTCGATTCGGTACAGGTACGCGACGATTTCCTGTCGCGGTTCGGCCGCCAACACGTCGTGTATCTCCGGTGGGATGTGAAGGAGGACTCCCAGCCCGAGGGACTCCACCGTATCGCTGACGGTCGTCGAACGATTTACTGACGCTGTGGCCTCGCTCCGTCGTCGGTCGTTTGGCGCTTCCACCATCGTCTGGTCGGAAGTGTGGGGTGACAAATAGAGAATTGCCTGTTATTACAGCCCTCTTTTACGTGGTTCGTTATCGATTCCCGTCCGCTTCGAGGAGCGCCGCTTCGAGCACGGTTCCGGTTCCGCGCCGAACGCGTTCCGAGACCGACTGCTGTGTGACCCCGAGTTCCGCGGCGAGTTCGGTCAGCGTCACACCGCGGGGGACGTCGAAGTATCCCTCTTCGATGGCCAACACGAGCGTCTCGCGTTGCTCCTGCGTCAGCCCGAACTCTTCGCGTTCGACCGCGATATCCGTCGCGACCCGGTCCAGCGTGTAACGGATGTCGTGGGCCACGCAGTAGTCGTGGAACTCCGACAGCGCGGCGTGGTCGTGGAACCGAAGTCGGAACCGCCAGACTCGATTGCCGGTGGCTTCGAGGATAGTCGCACCGACCGCCGCGATGCCGTGGATGAAACTCTCGACTTCCTCGCTCCATTCGGCCCGGTAGAGGACGCGCCCCTCTATCCTGTCCAACGCCACGAGCGATTGAACGTTCGGGTTGCCACGCACGTCTCGCTCGAACGTCTCGAAATCGGTCCCGATAGCCCAGAAAAACGGGAGTACCTGTTGGGAAGACGGGACGACGCGCTCCAGTTCGACGTGAACGTCGGCGTGAGTATGCAGGGCGGTTCCGAGAACGAACTCCTCACCCGAAATCGACAGATCTGCCATGACGCTCATACGGGAGAAACGTCACGGACGGACATAGCGTTACGCGACGTCCTCGATGGCGTCGAGCAGGATGTTGACACCGAGGTCGATTTCGCGCTCGGTCACGTCGAGCGGCGGGAGGAGACGGAGCGTCTTGTAACCACAGCCGAGCGTGAGGAGGCCGCGAGAGAGTGCGGCGTCGACGACCGCTTCGCGTCGGTCCTTCGTGTCGAATTCGACGGCGAGCATCAGGCCTCGGCCGCGCACGTCGACCACGGATTCCGGCGCGGCGTCGGCGATGAGTTCGCGCGTTTGTCGGCCGCGCTCCTCGGCGTTGGTGAGCAGGTCGTGTTCGTGAATCGCGTCGATAGTGAGCGCTCCTTGGAGCGACGAGAGCACGTCGCCAGCACCCCACGTGGAGGAGAGTCGGCCCTTCTCCTCGGGGAACACGTCCGAGCGCGAGATGGTCGCGCCGACGCGCAGCGCCTTCGCGCTGGTGATGACGTCGGGTTCGAGGTCGAGGTGGTCCACTGCCCACATCTCGCCCGTCCGACCCATGCCGGACTGAATCTCGTCGGCGATGACGTTGATGTCGTAGGTGTCCTGAATCTCGGCGATGTCGCGGATGAACTCGTCGTTCGGGACGCGATAGCCGCCCTCTCCCTGTACCGGTTCGAGGATGATGTAGGAGACCTCTTCGGGGTCGATGACGCCTTGGCCGGGGTCGAGTTTGTCGGCGATGACGTTGCCGCCCGGTCCGTTCGTCTTCCAGCCACACTCACACTGCCCCTCACAGGAGCAGTACGGAACGCTCACGATGCCCGGAATCTCGGGGTAGCCCTTGCGGTGGGCGACTTTCGAGCGGTTGAGCGAGAGCGCGCCGAGCGTCCGCCCGTGGAACGCGCCGTCGAAGTTGAACGCGCGGTGGCCGCCGCGGTTGTAGCTGATTTTGATGGCGTTCTCGACGGCTTCCGCGCCGGAGTTCGACAGGAACACGGTGTCCATGTCGTAGTGACTCGTCACATCGACGAGTCGCTCCATCAGTTGCGTCGGTCCGGGGAACTCGGGGTCCTCCGGCGGCCACCCGCCCGCGGCGTAGAAGTCCTGCCCGGCGATTTTCGTCGGGTCGGGGAGCGGGAACTCGTCGATTTTATCCATGATTTTGGGGTTGTTGTACCCCAGCGGCGCGGCGGCGACGTGGCTGGTAAAATCGAGGAGAACGTTCCCGTCCACGTCGGTACAGAACGGCCCTTCAGCGTCTTCGGTCAGATCCCAGACGAAATCGTAGACGTACGTCGTCGGGGCGGCGAACTGGTGATGGTAGTCTGCCCATTCTCGTGCTTTTTGGCCCGGCATGTCCCGAACCTGTGGCTCGGCCGTTTCTCGGTCCATGTAGCGGGTACGGATAGCCCCATTTTAAAAAGTTCGTTGTGTGCCCTCACACGACAGCGGCGATAGCGGCGACCCCCGCCCCGGCGAGCAGCACCGTACTCCAGACGGCGATTCGGTAGGCGAACGTCCGGTTCGGTGCGGAGATGGTCAGCGCCGCCTTGACGAGGATGCTCGATGCGGTCGCCAGCAGGATGCCGAAGACGGCGGTCTGCTGGCTCAGGTTCCCGCCGCTGTAGAGCGTTACCGCGGAGGCGGTCACGCCCGCGCTCGACACGAGTCCGGAGAGGAGCGCGGTGAGGTAGAATCCGGCCTGTCCGAACTGGCTTTTCGCCACCGCGCCGCCGACCACGACGAGCAGGAAGATGGCGCCGAACCCGAGCGCGTTTCCGAGCGAGAACGGGCTTTCCAAGTCGATGTCCATCTCCTGCGACCAGTCGGCCGTGTAGGCCGCGATGGCGACGCTGCCGACGATGATGGTTCCGAGCGGGATGATGGCACCGTAAAGCGTCTTGTCGGGATTGCCCAGGGTGAACGCCAGCGCGATGACGAGGTTTCGGAGCGCCATCGCGGCGTCGGCGAGGAGGATGGCGGCCACGCCGTAGGTGGCCGCTTCGGGTCGCTGGCGAACGTGGTCGAGCATGGTGCCGACTACCGCGGTCGAGGACGCCAACCCGCCGAAAAAGCCGGTGACCGCGATCCCGCGACCGCCGTACGTCTCGACGACTGCGTAGTTCGCGATGCCGATACCGGCGACGGTGACGACCATCAACCAGATGAGACGGGGGCTCAACGTGACGCCGCCGAACCCGACTTCGCCGGGCGGGAGGAGCGGGTAGATGACGAACGCGAGGATGGCGAACTCCGCGGCGGAGCGGAGTTCCTCGCGTGACATCCCCCACGCGAACGAGTGGAGTTCGCGCTTCAACACGAGCAGGAGCGACGAGACGACGGCGACGGTGACGCCGACGAGGATGTAGCCTTCCGCGACCAGCACGCCGACGCCGAACGTAACGAGCATCGAGACCGACGTTGTGAGCGACAGGCCGGTGTCCTCGTCGTCGTCCATCAATCCCTGTACCGCGAGCAGAATCCCTTGGACGATGACGAGCAGGCCGCCGAGCGCGAGCAACACGTCTTTATTAATGATAGTGAACGCCGCGCCGAGGAGGCTGATGAGCGTGAACGTCCGAATCCCGGCGGACTTCTGGGACCATTCGCGCTCCAACCCGAGGAAGAGACCGAGCGCTCCGGCGAGCGCGATACGGACGACATCGCTGTCCAACGTAGCCGACGCGACCAAAGTTTCGAATCCGGACACTCCCCGTACTACGCCGGTAGTCGGTTAAAAGGGTTGTTGCTATCTCCGTTTCGGGCGCGAAATCTTTAAGCCCGGCCCGCAAACTTCTGTTGTATGGTCTCCGGATGGAACATTGACAAATCCCGTGCGGCGTGGTGGGCCGGTGGTGGGATGCTCGGCCTCGCGGCGCTGTTCGTAATCTACTCGTTTATCGGGACGTTTGTCTTCGGTCTGTTTCTCTACTACGCGACGCGGCCGGTGTATCGGCGGCTCCAGCGACGGATTCGCCCGCGGAGCCTCGCCGCCGCTGTCGCGTTACTCGTGCTCGCCCTCCCCGCGATTTTGCTCGTCGCGTACACCCTCATCATCGCGTTTCACGAACTGACGACGGTCGCGCGGACGGCCAATCTCGGCGCGCTTCCCCAACCGGTACAGCAGTACGGGGACATCTCCAGGCTCGCCCAGAATCCCGAACAACTCCTCGAAAACGCGGACAACACGAAGCTCATCGAGCAGGCGTTCGGTTCGACGTACAAATACCTCGCCTTCGTCGGGAACGCCGCCCTGCATCTGTTCGTGATGATCGCCATCGCGTTCTACCTGCTTCGTGACGACCACAAACTCTCGCGGTGGTTCCATCGGACCTTCGCGGACACCGGCGGCGTCCTCGAAGCGTACGTCCACCGCGTCGATTCTGACTTCAACAGCATCTTCTTCGGCAACATCCTCAACGCCTTCATGACGGGGACCATCGGGGCTATCTCCTACAACCTCCTCGATATGGCGGCCCCGCCCGGAATAGGAATTCCGTACCCGACCGTCGTCGGGTTGTTGACGGGCGTCGCCAGCCTGATTCCGGTCGTCGGGATGAAGCTCGTCTACTTCCCGGTGACCGGCGTCATCGGCGCGGAGGCGTTGATGGCCCGCGACCCAGGCCTTCTCTGGTTCCCGGCCGTGTTCGCGCTCGTCTCGTTCGTCATCGTGGACACCATCCCTGACCTCGTGTTGCGACCGTACGTTTCGGGGCGTAACTTGCACGTGGGGATGGTGATGCTCGCGTACATCTTCGGTCCGCTGCTGTTCGGGTGGTACGGCATCTTCCTCGGACCGATGATACTCGTGCTCGTCGTCCACTTCGTGAAAATCGTCCTCCCGGAACTCATCACCGGAAGCCCCATTCAGCCGTGGGCGGTGGACCCGACGTATCTCCGTGACGGGGAGGAGTTTCCGGAACCGCCGCACGATTCCGCGGAATCGAAAGAAACGGATTCACCGACGGACCCCGACTCGTCAGTGGCCGCCGACGGGATGGCCGTCCAACCGCCGACACCAGGCGAGAGCGACGACGCCGACTGGTAGACCGACGGTGCTTAGTCGATGAACCGCGCTTCCCACTTGCGGCGCGCTTCGATGTGTTCCCGGCCGCGCTCGGTCAGGGCGTAGTAGTTCGTTCGCTTGTCCCGTTTCCCTTTCTCGACGAGTCCGTCCTCGACGAGCGTGTCGAGGTTCGGGTAGAGACGTCCGTGGTGTACCTCCGTCTCGTAGTACTCTTCGAGGTCCTCCTGAATCGCAAGCCCGTGCGGTTCGCCGTGTCCGGCGATTACGTACAGTATGTCCCGCTGAAATCCCGTCAACTCGTGCATCGTCAATATCGCCGATGTGTCTGTTCTCCATAAGGATATCGGTTCCGACAGTTTCGGAGGTCGGCACACGATGTGGTTCGGGGGATTGGACTTATCACCGTCCGCGTCGTTTCTAGTACCATGCCAGAAGAAGTTCTGTTCGAAACCGAGGAAACACAGAGCCGCAGCGACATCGCCGACTATCTCCGAACCGTCGCGGACAAACTCGACGGCGGGGAAGCCATAACGTTGACTGCAGGCGGTCAATCGGTGACGCTCGACCCGCCGAGCCGCCCGTCGTTCGAAGTGAAGGCCGAACGGGAGAGTTCGGCCTCCGGCCGAAACGAACTCAGCGTCGAGTTCGAACTCGAATGGAAGGAAGGGCAAGACGACACGGACGGCACGCTCGAAATCGAGTGACCTGAATCGGCCGCGCTCACCCTCGATAGCGATTTTCGGGTGGCATCGGTAGTCTCCATTTTATCGAGTGTGGTGGTGATTAGTCGGTATTGTTCAAAAAATCCATCCAATCATGGAAAATTAATATTTTGTAGAGAAAAAATTTTATCCACTCACCTTTCTCAGGTTTCGGAGCATGCGAAAGGATACCACAAATGGTTCGTCGCGGCGGGATTTCATGCAGCATTCCGGAGGAATCGCATTGGCAGCGGCCCTCGCGGGGTACATCGGTGAATCGGCGGTTGCCACCGGTCGGACCGCGCCCAGCGACCGGGTGACGAACCTCGTCGACGAGATGACGCTCGAAGAGAAGGTGGGACAGATGACGCAGATGGCCGCCAGCGAGATTCCGTCGGAGAATCCGGCGGAAGCGCTCCGCAACTACAAGCCCGGGTCGCTCATGTATCTGCCGTCGTTCGACCCGAAGGAAGTGGCTCGTGAAAGCAACGTGCGCCAGAAGGCGATGGTCGAGGACACCCGTCTCGGCGTCCCCTTCGTCTACGGCATCGATTCGGTTCACGGCAACAACAACATTCAGGGCGCGACCATCTTCCCGCACAACCACGGCGTCGGCGCGGCGTGGGACGCGGACGCCGCCGAGGAGATGGCGTCGATAACGAGTCGGACGATGCGCGTCACGGGCACGCACTGGAACTTCTCGCCTATCGCCGACCTCCAGCGCGACCCGCGCTGGGGACGATTCTACGAGGGATTCAGCGAGGACCCGTACCTCGCGTCCCAGTTGGTCGCCGCCAAGGTCCGGGGATACGAGGAGCGGACGAACGGCTACAAGCGAACCGGTGCCAGCATCAAACACTTCGCCGGATACTCGGAACCGGCGAACGGGAACGACCGCACGTCTGCTCTGTTGCCCTATCGCACCTTCGCGAGTACCTTCCTCCCGCCCTACGCCGCGGGAATCACCGCCGGAGCGGAGACGGTGATGGTCAACAGCGGATCGTTGAACGGCGTCCCCGCACACGCCTCGAAGGAACTCCTCATCGACATCCTCCGCGACCAACTCGGCTTCGAGGGGATGGTCGTCTCCGACTGGCACGACTTCTTCCGGATGATAAAGGTCCACGGCTTCGCCGAGGACCTGAAGGAGGCGACCCGGTTGGGAATCAACGCCGGTATCGACATGTACATGGTTCCGGCAGCGGGCATCGAGGGCGACGACGCCGAGGGCTACCAGCGACGGCTCATCGAACTCGTCGACGAGGGAAGCGTCTCGATGGAGCGCATCGACGAGGCGGTGACGAACATCCTCGCGTTCAAGGAGAACGTCGGGTTGTTCGACGACCCGTACGCCGAACCCGAGAAAGTAGAGGGCGTCGTCTCCGAGGGCCGTGACCTCGCACGGGAGGTGGCGACGGAATCGATGACCATGCTCACCAACGACGGGACGCTACCGCTCGGTTCCGACACGGGGTCGATCCTCGTCACCGGACCGAGCGCCGACAGCGTGGCGAACCAGATGGGCGGTTGGTCGCTCGGCTGGCAGGGCGTCGGCGACACCGAGCCACCCGCGACCACCGTTCTCGACGGCATCTCCGAGGCGGCACCCGGTTCCACGTCGGTCACGCACGTCCCCACCGGACTGCACGAGTTCTCGAACGAAGACGACGTCCGCGCGGCGGCGGAGTGTGCCGATGTGGTCGTCGCCGTCCTCGGCGAGGGACCGTACGCGGAAGAGCAGGGCGACACGGACACGCTCGCCCTCCCGGACGCACAACGGCGACTGGTCGAGACGGTGGCGGAGACGGGAACGCCGACGGTGGGCGTCATCATGGCCGGTCGGCCGCGCGGCACGTCGGTGTTCGACCACCTCTCGGCGTCGTTGATGGCGTATCTGCCCGGAACCGCGGCGGGACCGGCGGTCGCCGCCACCCTGTTCGGCGACGCCAATCCGAGCGGCCGATTACCGTTCACGTGGCCGAAGGGAACCGGTCAACTGCTCAACCTCCATAACAACTTCCCGCCCGACGAGTTCAACGAGGAGGGCAATACGGAACCGCCACAATCACACGAGACGCCGCTGTTCCCGTTCGGCCACGGCATGAGCTACACCGAGTTCGAGTACGGCAACCTCGAAGTCCGCCCGCCGAAGCTTCCGCAAAAGGCGGCGACGGACGAGCTAACCGTCTCCGTCTCGGTGCACAACACGGGCGATAGGGCGGGCGAAACCGTCGTCCCGGTCTACGGCACCCGCGAGCACGGCGAGGTGCTCTACCCACAGCAGGTCGTCGTCGGCTTCGAGCGCGTTTCCCTCGACGCGGGCGAGACGACTCGCGTCGATATTCGTTCGACGGTGCTCCCGCTCGCCACCGTCCTCGGCGACGTGTTCTCCCGCGGCGAACTGGTCGTCGATACGGGCGAGTATCAGCTTTCGGTCGGCGATATGACCGAAACGCTGACCGTCGTCTGAGCGCTACGATTCGGCGTTCGTTTTCGTCCGCCCGCGGCGCGCGCGGTTCGGTGTCGGTCTCTGTTTCCGGTCGAACGAGAGAAATGACTGGTCGTTGGTATCTGTGGTCTGTACGAAGCAGTCGCTTGCGAGTTTGTTTTCGAAAGGAAAGCGGAACACGCGGGGGCGAAAAGACCCCGCGTACCGCTTGCCGCCCTGAATTGGTCCCCGCTGACGCTTCGGCCCTCCAAAGCGAAGCGTCAACTGCAACAATACGGCGTAATGACTTAAAGGTAACGATTTCGATAACTGCCGTCAACCGGATGGAAAAAAGGTTAGATGTACTCCTCTTCCAGCGTCCACCCCAACGCCCGCTTGTAGTGCGTAAACATCTCTCGGATTCCTTGGTGGTTCATATCGTCGCTTTCGAGCTGTTCTTTGAGGAACTCGTACTGCTCGCGGATCTCTTCTTCGTCGCGCATATCGCGTCGTTTCGTGGTTCTGTCGGTTATGCGTGTCGGCGCGAGAACGGTCGTCGGTCGAAACGCCGCCACCCGGTTTCGTCGCGCTATTTTCTGTCGAGTCGGGACAGGCCGTGCCAGATGGCATCGACCATCCGCTCCTCGCCGTCCCCGTCGGCGTCGTCCCACCCTCGGGCGAGCGCGTCCTCCAGCACGGGAATCGAGTGATTCTCGAAGTTGTTCATCCCCCGGAAGTCTTCGAGGGCGTCGCGTTCGTCGTCGTCGAACGTCCCCGAGGGTGTGCCGTCGAAAAAGCCGAGGTCGGCGAGGGTTTCGGACACCTGTTCCGCCGTGCCGTCGCTCAAATCCCGCGTTTCGTCGGGTTCCTCGCGCTCCAGCAGGGTCACGTCGTAGATTTTGAACACGCGCTCCAGTTCGTCGATGGGCGTCTCGTGGTCGTCCACGCGCACGTCCACCCAACGGTCGTTGCGTCCCTCGTACCCGCCTTGGGGTTTGGCGATGTACAGCGCGGCGCTCTGCTCGCCGCGTTTGTCGCCACCGGCGTCGTTGCCCGCGTGGAGCGCGGCGATGAGCCGTTCGGGGAGGCCGCCTTCGGTTTCCTCGAAGGCGTCCGCCATCGCTTCGAGCGTCTCGCGGTTTTCGAGGATGTTTCCCTGGACGGTGTAGTGCTCGCCTTGGATGTCGCCCGCGTAGTCGAAACAGTCCGCGCCCGTGAACGCCGCGATGGTTTCACCCTCCTCCCCCGCGTCGTCGATACCCTGGTCTCGCATGGCAACCGGCGATTTCACGACGCCGAGTTGCCGCGACTCGAACTCCGGGTCCGCGCCGGTGAGTTCCATCACGACCTCCTTCGCGGACTTCCCCCGTCGGAGGAGATCGTGTCCGTCCGGGCCGTACGCGACGTTGGCGAAGCTTTGGGTGGCGACGGCACCCGCGTCCGCGCTGACGAACGGGACGACGCTCCCGACGCTGACGAACTTCGATTGGACGGCGACGCCGACGGCGTCCTGTTCCGGGTCGCGTGCGACGATGGAGAACGTGGATGGTCGCGGCGCTGATTGTCGTGACATACGCGGGACGAAGCAGTCCATCCCGAAAAGCGTTCACCACCCGGTAACTCAGTTCTCCACTTCGTCCTCCTCGGGAGGGTTCGTCCTTCCGTCGCCGGTATCGCTCTCCTTTCGCGCCGTGAGCGGTTGCCGGGAGACGAGTTCGCAGTCGAAGTCGGGATGTTCGGTGAGGTGATGAACGAGTATGTGCCGTCGTCCGCCGGTCAGTCCCCGTTCGCCCACCGTCTCGGCCGTGAACGTCCCCGGAAGTCGCTCGTACAGGTCCACCAGCGCGTCGAACCGTTCGAACACCTTTCGGTGCCCGGCGGAGTCGGCACCGCGACGCGAAACGACGTAGCTCCCGTCGTCGCGGTGCTCCCCGGCCGTGCGGAAGAACTCGCGGCGTTCGGTCAGCGCCTGACCGAGCGCCTCGCGTAACTGGTCGGCCTCGCGTCTGGAGAGGTCGTGTTTCTCTCCGAAAACGGTCAGCGACACGCCGTCGTCCGTGCTCTCGGCAGAGACTGTCGTCTCTCCGGAAACGAGCGACTCGTTCGACCTGTCCGAACACTCCGCAGAATCAGCAGTACGTGCGGCCGAGAATTTCTCGACCAGCCGCGACGGGGCGACTTACTCTATCCTCCGAGCGAGTTTCACTCGACATGGTGATTGCACGTAGTTCGCCGCCGCTGATAAATCCACGGGGTGGCGAAGTCGGTGGAAGCCGAAGTCAGTGGGAGCGGTGGGTCGCGCGTGAGAGTTTTCACCCCGGAAGCGCAATCGGTGGACATGAAAGTCCGCGGAACCCGCGAGTGTAAAAACTGCGGGACCCAGTGGTCGTACTACGAGACGGGGAGCGTCGCCTGTCCGAACTGCGAGAGCATGCAGAGCGTCGGATTGGACGAAACCCGGATGCAACACACCGACAGTCCGGCGACCCTCGAACTGGCCGAGATACGCGACGCACTGGACCGTGAACCGGCGCGCGAGGTCGCAAACAGGGCGGCCGACGAGGCGGGCGAGTACGTCAGAAAGCGCGGATTCATCAGCGGGGGCGAACTCCTCCCGCTCGACGACACCTACCTCGCGGCGAACGAGCTCCGACACGCCGGACAACTGTTCAGCCGGTCGATGCGGATGACCGACGACGAGGAAATATACTTTTTCTCGCTCCTCCGCGGTGCCGACGAGGGTGAACGCCCGGACGCCCGCGACCTCCCGGAGTCGATTTACGAGGTGCGAGGGCTGGCGGACGCGGAATCGCTCAAAGAATACCACGGTGAGATGGGCGAGTGGGCGAGAGAACACGACGTGGACCGCGAGGGACGGAACACGCTCGAAACCCTCGGCGAACACGTCCGTCGCGCACAGGCGCTCGAAGGCGGAGTCGATATCGACACCGCCGAGGCGCTCGTCTCGGCGGCGCGCGACTTGGCGCGGTATTTCGACGAGGACGATATGGACGCCCTCGCGAGCAGTCGGGACACGCTGTCTCGATTGGCGTAGTCGGGCCGGTACTTCGACGACTAAGGAAGTTCGACTTCGACGTCCGCCTGTTCTCCGGCGGCTTTCACCGTGTTGTAGAGCAACATCGCACGCGTCATCGGGCCGACGCCGCCCGGAACGGGCGTTATCGCGCTCGCTTTCTCCTTCGCGCTGTCGAAGTCCACGTCGCCGACGAGTTCGTAGCCCTTCTCGTTATCCGCATCCACGCGGTTGACGCCAACGTCGATGACGGTCACGCCGTCGGAGAGCATCGACCCGTCGATGAGTTCGGGGACGCCGCAGGCCGCGACGACGACATCCGCATCGCGGGTCTTCGCGGCGAGGTCGTCGGTGCGCGAGTGGCACACCGTCACAGTCGCGTTGCCACCCTCGGCTTTCTGAATGAGGAGGTTGGCGAGCGGTTTGCCGACGATGTTCGACCGACCGACGATAACGACGTCCTTGCCCTCCGGGTCCACGTCCGCCGATTCGAGGAGTTTCTGGACGCCGTGGGGCGTGCAGGGTTTGAAGCGCGGGTGGCCCGCCACGAGCATGCCGACGTTCTCCGGGTGGAAGCCGTCCGCGTCCTTTTTCGGGTCGATGGCGCGGAGGACCTGCCGTGAATCTACGTGGTCGGGAACGGGCATCTGGACGAGGATGCCGTGTACCTCGGGGTCCTCGTTCAGGTCGTCGATGGTGTCGTACAGCTCCTCGGCCGGTGCCTCGGGGTCGATTTCGATGTGAATCCCGTTGATGCCGACCTCCTCGCAGTCGCGCTGTTTCATCGAGACGTACGTCTCGCTCGCGGGGTCGTCGCTCATGAGGACCGTCGCCAATCCCGGCGTCACGCCCTCGTCCTTCAGCGTCTGGATACTCTCGCCGAGGTCCGTTCGAATGCCCTCCGCCACCGCGCGTCCGTCGATGATGTCCGTCATTGTCGAAGAATGCGACTCGAAGCCCCTTCAACATTCGGGTTCGTGCGTATTTCTGGGATTTAAAATACGAATATATGCACGATTGTGTCTATTGGTGTCAGAGGAACTCCGCTTCCTCGCTGTCCATTTCGACAGGAACCGAACACGAATATGTTTTGTCGAGGTATTTCGCGGTTACGTCGATTTTCTTCGGCGTGAGTTCTTTCAACCGGTCGAACGAAACCGACGGTTCCGTAACGGTGCCGTCGGTGTTCCGCCATCGTTGGTGGTATATTTTCACGGCCGTCGTAGCGCCGTCATCGGTAGAACCGATTCCGATAGCGACTCCGGAAATTTTCCCATTCACTCGATTTTCCAATTCCTCCCGGACAGCATCCTTCGCGGCCTCGGCAGCCCGAAATTCGACCCATCTTTCGACTGGCATCGTGCCGTACTCCAGTATTTCATCGCCGGCTCGAACACGCGGAAAGCGAACTAGGTCATCACGTTCGACGTACTCGACGCTCTCGTCATCCACATGTATCGTCACCCGGAGAACGTCCGAATCGTCGGTCATCGGTATGTCACCGACTCGACTGAATCCTATCGACTTGCTCGCGCGGATGGAACTGGTTCGCCGATTCGGTCTGGATTCGAATCCACCCCGGGTAGATGGCGACGGTCACGTCCGCGAGGGACGTTCCGTCGGTGAACACGATGTCGGCACTTTTGAAGCCTGCAAGTTGTTCTGGCATGGTCGAACCTCACGGCGTGTCGAATTAGATGTGTCGCTCGGGAAAAAGAAACGGCCGAGAGCCGCGAATCGTCTTTCGGGAGTCGCGTTACTCGTAGAGCGGGTTCTCGTCGCAAAGCGCCTGCACTTCTTCGGCGACTTCCGCTTTCACGTCATCGTCGTCTATATGATTGATTGTGCGCGCGATGAGGTCGCCGACGCGTTCGATGTCGTCGGCGTCGAAGCCGCGGGTCGTCAGCGCGGGCGTCCCGGCGCGGATGCCGCTGGCGACGAAGGGCGAGCGCGTCTCGCCCGGAACCGTGTTGGCGTTGAGGACGATGCCGACGTCTTCGAGCGCTTCCTCGGCGTCCTTCCCGGTCACGTCCTCGTGGGATTCGCGCAGGTCCACGAGCACGAGGTGGGTATCCGTGCCGCCGGAGACGAGGCCGAAGCCGTGGTTCTGGAACGTCTCGGCCAGTACCTTCGCATTCTCGACGGTCTGGGCGGCGTACTCTTCGAACTCGGGGTCGAGCGCCTCCTTGAATCCGACCGCCTTGCCCGCGATGTTGTGCATGAGCGGACCGCCCTGCATACCGGGGATGACCGCCGAATCGACGGCATCCGCGTACTCCTCGTCGCACATGATGATGCCGCCGCGACCAGAGCGGATGGTCTTGTGCGTCGACCCGGTGACGAAATCGGCCACGCCGACCGGGGACGGGTGTTCGCCCGCCGCCACGAGACCGGTGATGTGGGCGATGTCCGCGAGGTGGTACGCGTCCGCCGCGTCCGCGGCCTCCTGAATCCGCTCCCATTCGACCTGCCGCGGGTACGCGGAGTAGCCGGAGACGATGATGTCGGGTTCGAACTCGACCGCGTGCTCGTATATCTCGTCGTAGTCGAGGTAGCCCGTTTCCGGGTCCACTTTGTACTGTTCTACCTCGTAGAGCTTTCCGGCGAAGTTCACCTTGTGACCGTGGCTCAGGTGCCCCCCGTGGGTCAGGTCGAGCGAGAGGATTTTGTCGCCGGGTTCGAGGACGGCGAGGTAGACGCCCATGTTCGCCTGCGACCCGCTGTGCGGTTGGACGTTGACGTGCTCCGCCCCCCAGAGTTCCTTCGCACGCTCGATGGCGAGGCTCTCGACCGTATCGATGTGCTCACAACCGCCGTAGTAGCGCTCGCCGGGATAGCCTTCCGCGTACTTGTTCGTCAGGGTGCTCCCCTGTGCTTCGAGCACCGCCTCGCTGACGAAGTTTTCGCTAGCGATCATCTCTAATGTGTCGCGTTCGCGCTCGACTTCCGCTTCGAGGGCGTCTGCGACGTCCGGGTCGACCGCCCGGATGTGGTCGTACTCCATGTGAAACACCCGGACACGACGGAGTATAAGTGTACCTTTCGCACAGTACGGATACATCCCCGACAGAAATATAAACTAACAGTGAGATAACGATTCTATTACCGGTATGATCGAATGGGAGGAGACGGAAACAGGGGTTCGTGCGTTCGACCGGACGAAAACCGGCGTTACCATCGGTGCGTCCGATTGGGAATCCGGTGGCGGAGCGAAAGCTATCGACCGTCCGATAGACGTAACGGTCTCCGGTCGTGCGTCCCGACTTTCCTTTCCTCCGAGTTTGGTAAACATCACGAACGTCGAGACGGGGGAGCAGTACAAACACGGTAACGACACCGAACCCCTCGAGCTTTCCACGGGAGAGTACCTCGCAAATATTCACGGGAACATCAAGACGTATCTCCGATTTTCTGGCCCAGCAAGAGTCTACAAAACTGATGATTTTGAGACGTTAATCATCGATTTCCACGAGCGGATTCCGATTACGCTCGGCTTTCGGAGCCATCACGAAGTTCCCGTCGATACGATAACCGTCCCGCCGACCGTCGAGGGGGTAGCGACCGCGATTTCGTACGCCGCTTCGTCGCACAAGACGACCGGCCCGGACAGGTCGTATCCGACCCTCCGCGGACATCCGCCGCGGTTCGAAGTCGGCGAGGAGTTACACATCCCGGACCCGGTGCGCGAGGAGAGAAAGGACAGTGGAATCGAGATGCGGATTCCCGACGACTTGGCGACGACGTTCGTCACCGCACCGCTCGCCTACTATTTGCAAGCGGACGTTCACGTCGAGGAGCGCGATGCACCGATGCTCTCGGTGCCGGAAGCCAACTTCACGTATCACTTCAGTTCGCTTCCGTCGTATCAAACCGAGGTCGCGGATATGCTTCGACGGGTATTCTTTTTGGATTGTCTCGTTCGGAACGCCGGGCCGCACAGTTGGGACCTCGCGGAACTATCCCTGTTGGACGAACTCGACATCGACGCGGCGGCGACCTACGAGGCCACCCCGGGTGAGCAGTTCGTCGAGTACGACCTCCTCGATTTCGCGCGAATCGACGACGACCTCCCCGAGTGGCATCTGGCGATGTACGTCGAACCCTCGGTGGAGAACATCTCGGCGCTCCCGTACCTGCTCGCCAATTTGAGCGCCGTCTACCTCCCGGAATCGACCCCGTTGGAGCGCGACGAACTACTCGACGCCTCCCTCGGTGACTTCTACCGCGATGGGCAACGAGCACCGGAAGTGGCTGCCGCCGGTGGTTCGTATCGAGCGTCGGAGACCGTTTCCTCGGTCGAGCGGGTCAAACCGGAGTTACAACAGGGACAGGTTCACGGTTGGTTGGCGAACGGCGTTCCCATCGACGTGTTCAAGACCGACGTGACCGCCTACGAAAATCGCTTCAAGTACTTCGACCGGTCGAACGGCGACATCGACGTGACGCTGATACTGAACGACGAGATGATGGGCGACGAACACGAGGACGTGGCAGAGATATACATGGAGCGGTCCGAGGAGTTGCCTATCGACGTAACGGTCCGTGAACATCTTTCGCGCGCCGAACTCGCCGAGACGCTCGAAAGTCCGTGCGATTTCGTCCACTACATCGGTCACTGTGAGGAGTCGGGACTACGCTGTACGGACGGTAATCTCCCGGTTTCGAGCATCGAGGAGAGTAACGTCCAGACCTTCTTTCTGAACGCCTGTGGCTCCTACCACGAGGGAATGGAGTTGGTCAGAAAAGGGAGCGTCGCGGGCGCGGTGACGTTCAACAAGGTGCTGAACAAACAGGCGGGAAAAGTCGGCGTTTCCTTTGCACGGCTGTTGATTAACGGATTCAGCATTCAGCGAGCGCTCCAAATCGCTCGTCGGCGGATCATGATGAACAAGGATTATGCCGTCGTCGGCGACGGGACACACCAGTTGACGCAGTGTGCTAGCTTCTTCCCAGTGGTTGGAAAGTTAACGCGACTGGACGAAGACAGATTCCATTTGTCGTGTGATTTGATGACCGAGCGGTTGCCCGGTGGCTACTTCCAACCATACTTAAAGAGCAGCAATACGGGATATCTAGCCGGGAATGACGCAGTATTCTCACTCGATTCCGATGAACTCAAATCCTACCTTCATCACGCAGAAATACCGGTTGTGTTTGACGGTGAGCTGTACTGGTCGGCCGAATTAGTATCGCTTCTCGATTAGGGACCTGCGCTGCCCGCACCGCTTATTAACGGTGAAAAGATTCCTCCGGAATAGACAGTCGTTACGAACATGAGGCCGAATGCTGCGCTGATCGTCCGTGGATGTTCCGTAAGCCACTGGTGGATTTTATCCCGCATGTCGCATGTTGATACTTCACATTCTTACTTCATTCTTTCGGACTGTTCACGCAATATGGAATTGGTAATTAGGTCTTACTCGACGGAATTATGCCGTTATCGTCGTTCGGCAACGCTTGACGGACGGAAAAGAGGCCGATATTGTGCGTTTTGGACACTCTCGCGGCGAAGCTCAGAAATTCACGTTCACTGAAGAGATTTCGGACTTCAGGGTGGTATTATACAAAATAGCCGGTTATAATTACGACGTTGACTAATTGTTCATACTACATAACCTATGATTTCCGTTGATTTCGAACGTTAAAATTAAATAGATGAATCTCGTCCGTCCCACTATGGAAACAAAATCGAACCTCTTGAACCAAAGCGTCCACGAGATCCTTCAGACGGTGATCGATCAAGGCCCCGACGTCATGCTCGTCGTGAATCCATCCGCGAGCGCGATTGAAGACCTTATCGATGCCGCGACGGAGTACGAAGGCGACCTCCCCGAGATGCGCATGCTCGCGGACGAAGGTATCCTCAAAGACGTCATGGAAGACTTCATCATCGCCAGCAACGCCGCCGACCTCATCGACGAGGGCGCGCTCACGCTGCGCACGACGGAGGATTCCTCCGGCAACTCGCTCCTCGTCACCGAGGACGTCGTCATCGCACTCGTCACCGCGGGCGACCGCGTTGGTGGCCTGACCTCCGACGACGACGAGTTCGTGGACGCCGCCTACGGCACGTACACGGACTTCTGGGACGATGCGAGCGACTTCTCGCTCCGTACGCCCCCGATTACGCGCGTCCGCGAGACGCTCGGCGAAGAGATCAGCCCCGAGGCGGAAGACGACTTCAACAGCGTCCTCTCCTCGCTCGAAACCGCTCGCGGTGACGGCGACGGTCTCGACGAAGTGACCATCAGCCTCCTCGTCGCGGCCAAAAACGAGGCGTTGCTCTACGACATCAGCAAGTGGGGCGAGGACGTCGGCATCGCAAGCAAAGCGACGTTCTCCCGAACGAAGACCAAGCTCGAGGACATGGGCCTCATCGGTACCGAGAAGGTCCCCATCGACGTCGGTCGCCCGCGTCTCCGCCTGAAGCTCGCCAACGACGACCTTCAGAACGCGGACACCGACCAGCTCGCTGGCGTCGCACAGAGCATCCTCAACTAAGCGCAGTTCGTCCCGTTTTTTCTCGTCTTCGAGCGGCGGCTATCCGCCGTACTTTTGCCATCCGCACGTCTCGTCTCGTGCATGAACACCGTGCTGGGCGTTGTCGGTCGAGGTCCCGGTGCCGATGCGGTCACGTCGGCGCTTTCGGACGCGGACGGAGCCGTCACCGAACTCGACGCCGATTCCATCGGCGATGCCGATTTCGCCGTCGTCATCGACGAGGTGGGAGCATCCGTCTTCGAACGCGCGAATCGGGCGGAAATTCCGTGGATTGCGGTCGAACTCGGCGGCGTGGGTGGCCGACCGCGTTCCGACGTGAACGCCGCCGTTTCGGGATTTTCCCCGGAAACCGCCTGTTTCGATTGTTTGCGTGCGCGTGTCGCGGCCAACGCGGAGGAAGCCGACGGTACGGGAGGGGACACCCCTGAAACCGCCGAGTACGATGCCGTCACCGAACGGTTCGCCGGTGCGGTCGCCGGGAGGGAGGCGGCGACGCTCGCTGCGGGTGGCGAATCGGCGATACTCGGCGGCGTCACGGAACTCCCGCACGCGGAACGACGACTGCTTCCGGTTCCGAACTGCCCGACGTGTGGGGAACCGCGGGACCGAACGCTCGGCATCGAGTACGAGGAGCGGACGCTGGACGAGGCGGTTTCCCACGCCGAACTGGCGCTGGACGAGCGCCTCGGCGTCATCCGCTCGCTCGGCGAGGTGTCGTCGTTTCCCGTCCCGTACTATCTGGCGACCGTCACGGACACGAACGGATTCAGCGACGCGAGCGCACCGGGACAGTCGGCGGGGGTCGCCGACGGTTGGGACGCGGCGCTCATGAAGGCGTTGGGCGAGGGAATGGAACGCTATTGTGCGGGCGTCTATCGAGAGGACGAGTTCGCGGTGGCGCGGCCGTCCGATCTCGGCAACGCGGTGTCTCCCGCCGAGTTCGTGCGGCCCGCCGGATGGCCCGACGCGAACGACGACGAACTCGCGTGGGTCTCCGGGCGAAATCTGGCGACCGGCGAACTCGTTCACCTTCCGGCCGAGTTCGTCCACTTCCCGCCGCCGTCGGCGCGATTCAAGCCCGCCATAACCACCGGTTTGGGGTTGGGTAACTCGACTGCCGAGGCGATTCTGTCCGGGTTGTACGAGGTCATCGAGCGCGACGCGACGATGCTCGCGTGGTACTCATCGTTCGAACCGCTGGGATTGCACGTCGAGGACGACGGGTTCGAGACGTTGGTAAAGCGAGCACGCGCGGAGGAGTTGGACGTAACCGCCCTGCTCGTCACGCAGGACATCGACGTTCCCGTGGTCGCCGTCGCCGTTCACCGGGACGGAGAATGGCCGAAGTTCGCGGTGGGGTCGGGTGCGGATTTGGACCCGGACGCGGCGGCCCGCTCCGCGCTCGCGGAGGCGCTCCAGAACTGGACGGAACTGAAGTTGATGGGGAAAGAAGACGCCGCGGAGGCGGAGGGGTCCATCGCCCGGTACGCGTCGTTCCCCGGGTCGGCACGGCGCTTCGTCACGCCCGAGACGACGATTCCGAGTTCCAGCGTCGGTTCGCCGGTGTCGGACGGAACGGCGGAGTTGGAAGCGGTCGTCTCGCGGGCGAGCGAGGCGCTTTCGGTGTACAGTGCCAGGGTGACGACGCGCGACGTGGCGTCGCTTGGGTTCGAAGCGGTCCGCGTTCTCGCTCCCGAGGCACAACCGCTGTTCACCGGGGACGCGTTCTTCGGGAAGCGCGCGCGGACGGTCCCCGACGAACTCGGCTTCGACGCGCGTCCCGACCGGGAGCCGCATCCGTATCCCTGACTTCGAACGGACGACGAGAAACGAGCGACGAACGGCGAACGGCGAACGGCAACCGACGAACGATGAGTGACGAGCGTCGCTAGACTCGTGCTACCGAGACACAAGGGTTTTATATCAGTTCTACTCGTAACTCACGACATAGAGGGAGATTAATAGTGCCTAATATTGCTCACACGGTCAGCGTGGTGACGGTATGACGACCGAGTTCGACCTCTCGTGTGCGACGTGCGGGTCGTCGCTGTCGAAACAAAGCGTCTCCGTGGACCATCTGAACGCACAGCGCGTCGAAGCGGCGGTGTGCCGGAACTGTGGGGACCGGTACTTCCCCGAATCGACGTTGGAACGACTCGACTAAATTCCGAACGTCGCCCGGAGCATGTCGCGGGTTCCCGGCCCGAGTCCGACCGCGACGATGGCGATGAGGAGCAGGATGGCGTAGCGCGGGCTCTCCTCGAATATCTGCTCGTCGAACACCCAGACGACGGCGAGCGCGGCGGCGATTTTGACGAAGAGGAACGGCCACGCCGTCCCGATGACGTCCGTCACCGACGCCGGGAACACGTTCGTCGTGATGTCGATGATGGCCCGGTTGACGGGGTGTTTCGCGCCGTACTGCCCGGCGAGGCCGAGCGCGCCCGCCCAGTCGAGAACCGCGACGTTTGCGACGCCATCCACGGCGTGACCCCAGATGACGACCGCGCCCATGGCGGCCGTTCCGGCGTTGATTTCGGGTGCGTATCGGTTCACCGCCCACCAGACGACGGCGGTGACGAGCGTCGCGCCGCCGAGGACGACGACGAGCATCTGCGGGTAGAACCTGACAGTTTGGGTCGTCATCGCCAGCATCACCAGATAGCCGACCGTCGCGGCGAGGACGACCGTGCCGATTCCGGCGAGCGGATATTCGTAGTCCTCGACCACACCGCGGCGGGCGAGGGCGACGCTCACGACGAGGGCGGCGAGCGTGATGGCGAAGACGGTGAAGTAGATGATGGGGCTGATGATGAGCGTGTTCCACGGGAAGGGAATCGCGCTCTGGCCGACCTGTCCGAGCGCGTCGTTCGCGTCCTCAACGACGCGCAGCGCGCCGCCGAAGAGCATGAACGGGAAGAGCGCGTAAAAGAGGCGTCGCTCCTGTCCGACGTTCAGTCGGCGGAGGAGGTAGACGACGCCCATCAGCGCGACGATGAGCGTGACCGCGTAGCCGACCTCCGAGACGAGGGTGTAGCCGGGTTCCGCGACCGGACCCGGCGCCGTCGCGCACGTCGCCGCGTCGTAGATGTACTTCGTCGTGCCGCCGTCGCGGACGGCACAGGAGGCGTTGTTCGCGTCGGCCAGTACCGGACCCCAGAAGTAGTGCCAAATGAAACCGTCGTACACCTGTTTCGGGAACGCGAGCGCACCGCCGACCAGCGCCACGATGGCGGCGGCGACGGCCCCCATCCACAGGCGCTCGTTGTCGGCTTTCTCGCTTGCTGTGTCCATATCGCACGAACCGAAGCGAGCGGGTTTTAGGGTTCCGGTCTTGTCACTCCTCGAGACCCATTTCGAGGGGGAGTTCCTCGCTCTCGTAGGGGGACCCGAGGACGACCATCGTCTGTGAGCGGGCGAACCCGTCCATCTGGGCGATGTTGTCGAACATCAACTCGCGGAGGCTGTCGGCGTCTTCGGCGTACACCCGGGCCATCACGTCCCACGACCCGGTCGTCAGGTGAACCTCCTGAATCCCGTCGATTCCTTCGAGGCGTTTGAGCGTGTCCTTCTCGCGCCCCTGTTCCACGCGGAGACCGACGAACGCGGAGATGCCGAGCGAGACCTCTTTCGGGTTCACGGTGGCGTGATAGCCGGTGATGACGCCCGCTTCTTCCATGCGATTAACGCGGTCGTGCACCGTCGCGCTGGACATGTCTATCTGTCGCGCGATTTCGCTGAACGGTGTCCGGGCGTTCGCTTGGAGGGCTTTCAGAATGGCACGGTCTGTGTCATCCAGTTTCATATCGCTACGGTGAATCCCCACCGCTAAATAATTGTACACACCACGCTCGGTATACTTGCAATAAATAGATTATAAATTTCGTTCGTTTAATTTCCGTAGTATGGTTCGGCATCGCGGGCCGCCGCGAGCACTTCCTCGTGCGCTTCGCCGTTGGAAGCGACCAATCCGCGACTCTCCGTCGTCCACGGTTCGCCGTGGATGTCCGTCACCGTGCCGCCCGCCTGCCGAACCATGAACGCGCCCGCAACGGTGTCCCACGGGTTCGGAACGATGTTCGTCACGGTGCCGTCCAGCGCGCCGCTGGCGACCATTCCGAGGACGATTTGCGCACAGCCGAACCGACGCATGTCGCCGAATCGTTTCACGATTCCCTCCACCGTCGCGGCGTACTCTTCGCGGCGGTCGAAGTCCCACCAGACGGTCGGGCAGACCGTGAACGTCTCGGGGTCGGTGCGGTCGCTGACCGTGATTCGCTCGCCGTTCAGGTACGCCCCGTCCGCGTCCGCCGTGTACACGTCGTCCAGCGCCGGGCAGACGTTCGCGGCGGCGACGGCTTCCCCGTCCCGCACCGCGGCGACGCTGGTCGTCCACAGCGGAATCCCGCGCACGAAGTTGTTCGTCCCGTCGATGGGGTCGATGACCCACACGTCGCCCTCCGTCGGGACCTCCTTCAGCGCGTCCTCCTCCTCGCCGACGATGGCGTCCTCGGGGAACTCGTTCCGGATAACTTCGATGACGCGGCGCTGGCTGTTGCGGTCGGCTTCCGTCACCACGTCGGTCTTGTTCGATTTCGTCTCGACAGCGAGACCGCTTCGAAAGCCGTCCGCGGCGATTTCGCTCCCCGCTGTCGCGGCGCGCTCCGCCAGTTCGAGGCGGGATTCGACGTTCGTCATGGTTCGAGAGGCGGGGCGACATGGAAAAGGAGTGTCGTTTCTCGATTCGCAACGTTTTAACACCCGCACCATGCAATACAAACTGCGTGCGAGGGTAGCCAAGCCCGGCCAACGGCGGCGGACTCAAGATCCGCTCCTGTAGAGGTCCAAGGGTTCAACTCCCTTCCCTCGCATGTCCGCGCGCAAGCAACGAAGCGCGCGACTGCGAACGAAGGGCGTTGAATGAGGCCAGACGGAACGTCTGGACGTAGTTCAACTCCCTTCCCTCGCACTCACACGAGTGCAGGAAGACCGCACAGAGCGTTCTTCCCTCGCAAACTGCAGGCCTACACAGGCTCTCGCAACACTTCTGACGACGACCGATTCGATAGTGACCACTTCATTGCGGTCGAGGTTTCGCGGAGGTATTCGGAGAAGGGTCCCGACGTCTTTTGCCGTCCGAGAGCGCAACGTGTTTTTCCGCCCGCTTCGAAACCCCGTCCATGAAACCGAAGCCGATAGCCGACCTCGGGCCGGACGAGCGGCGGACGCTGTTCGACCGCGACGCCGGAATCGAGGGCGTGCGGAGCGACGTGCGCGACATCATCGACAAGGTGCGTGAGGAAGGTGACGTTGCGGTCAGGAATTTCTGCCGCGAGTTCGACGGCGTGGAGGTGGGCAACATCGACATCACGGACGACGCCGAGCGCGCCTACGAGGAGATCGACGACGACGTGCGCGACGCCATCGAGGACGCGGCGGCGAACATCCGCGAGTTCCACGAGGCGCAACTGCCCGAGGACTGGCGGGCGGACTTCGACTGGCGCGAACTCGGACGCAGGTTCCGCCCCATCGAGCGCGTCGGGGTGTACGCACCCGGCGGCACCGCGGCCTACCCCTCCAGCGCGCTGATGGGCGTCATCCCGGCGAAGGTGGCCGGTGTGGAGCAGGTGGCCGTCGCCACGCCGCCCGGCGAGCCACAGAACGACATCACGCTGGCCGCGATTCACGCCGCGGGGGCGGACCGCGTGTATCGCGTCGGGGGCGCGCAGGCCATCGCGGCGATGGCCTACGGAACCGAGCAGATAGACCGCGTGCAGAAGGTCGTCGGTCCCGGAAACAAGTGGGTCACGGCGGCGAAAGCGGAGGTGCAGGGCGACGTGGCTATCGACTTCCTCGCCGGACCGAGCGAACTCCTCGTGCTGGCCGACGACTCGGCGGACCCGGCGTTCGTCGCCAGCGACGTGGTGGCACAGGCGGAACACGACGAGAACGCCTCGTCCGTCGCGGTGACGGACGACGCCGACTTCGCCGAACAGGTCGCGGAAGAGGTCGAGAAGCAGGCGGGCGAACGCGAACGCGAGGACGTGATTCGGGCGGCGCTCGACAACGACGCCAGCGGGGTGTTCGTCGCGCGCTCCATGAGCGAGGCGCTCCTCTTCGCCGAGGAGTACGCCGCGGAACACCTGTCGATTCAGGCCGAAAACGACGAGGACCTCCTCTCGCGCATCGACAGCGCAGGAAGCGTCTTCCTCGGACCCTACACGCCCGTCGCGGCGGGCGATTACGCCTCCGGGACGAATCACGTCCTGCCGACGACCGGCGCGGCGAAAATCACGGGCGGCCTATCCGTCGATACCTTCCTCCGCTCGACGACGGTCCAGCGGTTGGACGAGGACGCGCTCGATTCCCTCTCGGAGACCATCACGACGCTCGCGGAATCGGAAGGGTTGGACGCCCACGCGGAGAGCGTCCGCAAGCGATTCGAGTAGTCGATAATCGAATCTGAGGGGTTTCAGAAGTCGCCGTTGACGATATCCACGACGCGCTGGGAGTCGTAGAGCGGCTTTTCGACGCCGTACAGCAGTTTGGCGGTTCGCTGGGTAAGGACGAGATTCGTGATGGGGCCTTGGTACAGGCCACCGGCGCGGTAGACGTCCCCGTTTTTCACGGCGGTGAGTTTGCTGGCCGTGTTGTCGTTTTCGAGGAACTTGATGACCGTGTTCTCGAACTCCTTCCGGGTCTTGTCCTCGTAGCCGCGAAGCAGGAGGACTTCCGGGTCCACTTTCAGCAGCGTTTCGAGGTCGATGGCACCGCGGCTTCCGTGGAAGTCCTTCACGTCCGTTTTCGCCAGCGCGTCGCTGACGCCGAGGTCGTTCAGGTGTTTGAACCCGGTCCCCTTCCCGATGATGTAGGGGTAGAACTTCGTCGGTTGGTCGCCGACGCCCCAGACGACGGCCGCCGACGGGCGCTCGCTTTTCTTCGGAACGACGTCGGTGATGTTGGATTGGAAGTCGGCGTGGAGCTTCTCGAACGCCTCGTAGCGGTCGTGTCGCTTGAACACCTTCGACAGCTTTTCGAAGCCCTCCATGAGGGTGTAGTACCGGTAATCTTCGTGCCACGGATAGTGCTGGGCGTAGATGCAGTTGCCGAACAGCGGCGCGATGTTCTGCTTGATTTCGTCCACGTCCTTCTGTTCCCATCCCTTGAACCGGTTCATCAGGAAGTTGGGGTCCATCACGTGCACGTCGGCGTCGAGTTGGTAGAACAGCTCCTTGTTGACGCCATCTTGATACAGCGACTTGATGTCGCTTTTGTCCACCGAGAGGCCGTCGATGGCGTCGTAGTACTGCGTGTGGTATCGGCTCGCCATCCAGACGGCTTTCGGCGGTTCGAGGCCGAGCGCGATGCCCATGTCCGCCCAGCTGCCGTTGTTGGCGACCCACGTCTTCGGGACGCTCTCGAACTCCACCTCGCCGACCGGCGCCATCGAGACGGAGTACGGTCCGTCCGTCGTGGTCGTCTCCTCTGCCGCGGTCGTGGATTCGCCCTCGCTCCCGGTCGTCGTGTCCGTCGATGGAGATCCGGAGTCGCTGTCGCTGGTACAGCCAGCGAGGAGACCGCCTCCCAGAACCGCTCCAGTTCCTTTGATAACCGTGCGCCGCGTGCGTCCTTCGTTCCGATCCATGGTTTTAGGCTCGCCTAAACCATTATAGTCGTTTCGAAATTTAGGCAGGCCTAAATGCAGAGGAGGTCGCATCCGGGAGTCCGACGGGCGCTCGTGTCGCTTCGGAACGTGTCGTCTCGATAGCGCGTCCTTTTAACGGGCGAGACGCGGGTTCACTCTCATGGAGAAACGAAGTCTCGTCGGACGACGCTCGTTCATCGCGTCGAGCGCGATGGCGGCGCTCGCCGGCTGTGCTAGCGAAGGACGCGACAAAACGGATACGACCACTTCGTCGCGCGACGGGACCGACCGGTCGAAGACGGGGGCGTCCACGGGTGCCGAAATGGGGTCGGAAGACGGAACGGAGGAACCCGGAAAGACGACGACCGTTCCGGTCGGTACGGTCGTGAAGGACGACTCCCTTGCGATGGTCGTCCGCGGGGTGAAACGGGAGGAGAAACGGAGCGAGTTCCGCGAGGCACGGAACGGTCACACGTTCGCCGTCGTCCGGATGGCGGTCAAAAATACGAGCGGCACGTACGTGGGTCTCGACGACTTCCTCCACGCGACCCTCGAGAGCGGGTCGGGCGAGAGTTACGACCCCTCGTTCAGTTCCCCCCGACATCCGATGAAGACCGGCGTCCTCGCGCCCGGTGAAGTCGTCCGTGGCGATGTCGTCTTCGAAGTGCCGAAAAGCGCGGCGAGGTTGTCGCTTCGCTTCGACTTCGAGGCGTTCAGTCGCTTCGAGTTCGAACGAATCACCGTCTCACTCGCGGAAACGGCGGACTCGGTCGCAGATCTGAAACAGTCGCTCGGCGACGCCGTGCTGTCGCAGGGAACGGAAGCGTCACGCGACGGCGTTTCCGTCGTCGTTCACAGCGTCCGAACGACGAAGAAACTGGACGAGTTCATCGAGGCCGACGACGGGTACGAGTTCGTGGTCCCGGACATCGAAATAACGAACGACGGGGACGAACGACTGTTCGTCTCGACGCTCCTCCAGATGCGCGCGAAGACGGGAACCGGCCTCGCGTACACGGCCGACATCAGCGCGAGTTCGGCGCTGAAACGTCCGGTCAACGAGAATTCCGACATCGAAGCCGGGGCTTCTCATCGCGGCGAACTCGCCTATCAGGTCGAGACGGGGACGGCACCGCTCCGGTGGGTGTTCAATTTCCTCGACGCCGAGACCGCGTACAAGGCGTTGTGGAACCTTCGCTAAGCGGCGGCTGGTCGTTCCGACCGGCCGCGATACAAAGCGGTTTCGTCGGGCCTACCGTCCGAGCGCTTCGCTGGTCGCCGCCAGTCCGGCCTCCACGTCCACGTCCGCACCGTGTTCCCGGAGCGCGTCGCCGAGCGCGCTCACGAGATACGAGACGGTTTCGGGGCGGGCGGAGTAGCCCATACAGCCGATGCGGAAGATTTCGCCGTCCAAATCGCCCAGTCCGGTGGCGATTTCGAGGTCGTACTGGTCGAGCAGATAGCTCGTGATGTCGGTATCCGTGACGCCCTCGGGGACGCGAACGGCGTTGAGGCTGGGGAGCCAGTACTCCTCGGGCGCGTTCATTTCGAGTCCCATCGCCTCGACACCCGCCTTGAGCGCGCCCGCGATTTCGCGGTGGCGCTCCCAGCGCGCTTCGATGCCCTCTTCGCTGACGAGGCGAAGCGCCTCGCGGAGCGCGTAGACGTTCGTGATGGGTGCCGTGTGGTGATACGCCCGGTCGTCGCCCCAGTAGCCTTCGAGGAGGGAGAGGTCGAGGTACCACGAACGCGGGGCTTCCTCGCGGGAGAGCACCTTCTCCATCGCGCGGTCGTTGAGCGTCAGCGGACTCGCACCCGGCGGACAGGAAAGACACTTCTGCGGCCCGGAGTAGGCCACGTCGATGTCCCATTCGTCCACCTTCAACTCGACGCCGCCGAGCGACGTGACCGAATCGGCGATGACGTACGCGTCGTGGCCGTGAGCGATGCTCGTCAGTTCGGAAACGTCGGGTTGAACCACCCCGGTGCTCGTCTCCGCGTGGACGAAGCCGAAGATATCGGGTTGGTATTCCTCGAACGCCAGCTGCACGTCGGCGGGGTCGAGGGGTTCGCCCCACGGCGCATCGACGTGGACGACCTCCCCGCCCGCTCGCTCCGCCATCGACTCCATCCGACCGCCGAAGTAGCCGTTAGTCGGAACCAACATCGTGTCGCCGGGTTCCACCAGATTGCCGATAGCGGCCTCCATGGAGGCGGAACCGGTCCCCGACACGGGAATGGTCCATTGATTCTCCGTTCTGAAGGTGTATCGAAGGAGGTCCTGAACCTCGTTCATGATGTCGATGAACGACGGGTCTAAATGGCCGACCAACGGCGTGCTCATCGCCCGGAGCACGCGCGGGTGCACTTCGCTCGGGCCGGGACCCATCAGCGTTCTGTCTGGCGGTGTCAACTCGCCTACCGTGGGGTTCTCCATGTCGCCCCGTAGCACTCGGGGTGACAAAAATCCCGCCTTCGCGGCATCCCGTACCCAACGACCCGTTGATTCGCGCAACGGGGCGTTTCTCGCAACAAATACTTCTCGAACGGTCGAAACGGTCGCCTCTGTTTATTCGGTCTATCGCTGTATGCGGGGATAGCCCAGTTCGTTGCTGGGTGGAGGAATACATAATGACACAACAGGGACCCATGGAGCACTCGCAAGCGGGAATCAGTGGCGGTCGGTACGGACAATCACAGGAGTACGGACGAATGGGCGCCCGCCAGCGGGGCGGGATTCCACCGCAACGCGGCCAGCAGACTGCCCCACAGGAGTATGGCCAACAGGGAATCTCCCAGCAGGGAGTCGGCCAGCAGATGGGGCAGGGAACGAGCACGAGCGGCGGCCAGCAAATGACACAACCTGGCGGCCAGTTCGACGATCAGTTGCCCGGCGAGATGCGCGTCGCACTCGAAGACTTCGAGAAGGCCGCGAAAGTCTGTGATTGGTGTGCCGACCAGTGTATCGACGAGGGACCGCAGATGGCCGAGTGTATTCGGCTCTGTCGGGACGTTGCCGACCTCGGAACGCTGAACACGAAGCTCATCGCCCGCGATTCCGTCTTCGGACCGGAACTCGCGGAAGTGTTCGCGACCGCGGCCGAGGAGTGTGCGAGTGAGTGTATGCGACACCAGAACGCACACTGTCAAGAGTGTGCGTCCGTTCTTTCCCGAGCCGTCGATTCTACCTACCGATTGCTCGACAAACTCCAGACGACGGAGGGGGGAGTCTCGACCCAGCAGGGGATTCCCACGCAGCAATCGCAGTTCTAACTCGCACTTCTCGGTCGTCGCAAGGGTGTGTTCCCGAGCCGAAACGGACCATACCCGGCACCAATTCCACCTTTCTCGAACGGTCGGGCGTGGTCGCCTTCGAACGGTCGGTCCGGTTTATCCCGACGACGAGTGAAGGGCAATTGCTCCGACGGGGAGCGAGGAACGACCATGACACAACGGTATCGACGACCACGAGAGGAATCGTTCGAACGGGGACCGCGACCGTCCGGTGGGCCCCACGTCCGACGGCAGCGACCGCCACGGTCGCACGGGACGATGGGCCAGCAACCGCGAACCCGACAGGGGACGAGTCAACGGTCCGAACGCCGCCGAATGGGAGGGGAAGTCGGTCCGAAGTCGGAGTTCGAGGACCTCCTCACGAGCGAAGTCCAGATGGTCCTCCACGACTTCCAGAAGCTCGAAACGACCGCCGAATGGTGTGCCAACGAGTGCATCGAGCGCGGATCGGAGTTGGCGACGTGCGCGCGGACCTGTCGAGATATCGCCGACATCGCGCACCTCGGCGTCCAACTGCTGTCGCGGAACCCGTACCGACGCACCGACGTGGGGGACGCGATTCTGAACGCCTTCCTCGACGCGCGTGATGAGCTGCAACGGTATCGTTATCCTCCCGTGATGGACACCGTTCAGGCCCTCGACCGGGCGGTAGAGTCCCTCTCGAAGGCTATCGAAACCGTCCAACGACGAGGCGCGGGAACCCAGTGAGGAGACGCTCGCCGTCCGGAAGGGCCGGTGAGCCGCGATTTCATGATATAGGTTAACATCAGCCATTATCGGAGTCGGGAAGAAGCTTATGAGGACTGAACGCGAAGTTGCGTTCGATGATGGTCGGCCACGCGCTGCTCGCCTTCGGGCTCGCGGCGCTCGTCGCCCAGCGATTTTGGTCCACGGAGCGCGCGCTGGCGTTCGGGGTCGTCGCGGGCGTCTTCGCTACGGTTCCGGACGTCGATATGACCTACGCGGTCATCGGCCTCGCACAGGCGGGGTTCGGCGGCGTCTGGGAGATGACCGCCGCGTTCTGGGGTAGTTCACACCTCGTCCATCGCGCCGTGACTCACTCGCTCGTCGTCGCCGCTATCGCCGGTCCCGCGTTCGTCCTGGCGACGCGGAACTGGTGGCAGAAGTCGCTTTCCGCGGGCCTGCTTTCGGCGCTCGTCTGGGTTTCCTTCGTAACGAGCGGCTTCCTCGGCGCGGGCGTCATGCTCGTCTTCGTCGTCGTCGGGACGGTCGCCGCGCTCGTCGCCGACTCGCGCACCGACCTCGGTCCGGGTGCGTTGTTGCTCGCCGTCGTCTTCGGACTCGCGTCCCATCCCTTCGGCGACGTGTTCACGGGGGCGCCGCCGCAGTTTTTCTATCCGCTCGACGTGACGTTGCTTCACTCCCGAATCACGTTGCTCCCGGACCCGACGCTGAACCTGCTCGCCATCTTCGGGTTGGAACTGGTGCTTGCGTGGTTCGCCGTTTCGGTGTACTTCCACCTTCGCGTCGGAGACGTTCGGAAGCAGTTGCGCGAACACGTCCATCCCCGCGCCGCGTTGGGTGCCGGGTACGCGCTTGCCGCGCTGGTGATTCCCGCACCGACGCTCTCGGTGTCCTACCAGTTCGTGTTCTCGGTGCTCGCGGTCGGTGCCGTCGGCGTCGGCCCGCAACTCCACCCCGAACGACCGTTTCCACCTGTGCGCTTCCGCCCCGTGCGCACCCCCGCCGCGTGGTTGTGTACCGGCATGGCCGCGGTGACGCTCGGGGTCGTCGCGTACGCCGGAATGTATCTCTTCGCTTAATCGCTGTTCACCTGACTGTCGCGTTCCGCAACCAGTGAGCCCTTCGTGACCTATCCATTCTTACGGCCCCCGACCGTACCCCCTCGCATGGCACAGCGGGTCAGTCAGTTGGACGCGCTCGTCGAGGACAAGCGAGTCAACGCCGGACTGGCGTGGCTACTCGTCGGATTCCTGCTCATCGTCGCGGCCGGAAGCCTGTTGCAGGACGACCTGTTGTGGGCGCTGTTCGCCGGGGCCGTCGCGGCGCTCGCGCTCGTCCCACCCGTGTCGTACCGGAACACAGAGGCGATGCTTCCGTGGGAGGTGCTCGTGCTCGCCGCCCTCCCCGTCCTCGGGCGGGAACTCGCAACCCTCGCGCTCACGACGCGAGTCGCGACCTATCTGTCGGTGGCCGCGCTGGCGCTCATCGTCGCCGTCGAGTTGCACGTCTTCACGCCCGTTCGGATGACACACTGGTTCGCCGTCCTCTTCGTCGTCATCGCCACGATAGCGACGGCGGGCGTCTGGGCGGTCGTTCAGTGGCTTTCGGACGTGTACCTCGGAACCCAGTTCCTCGGCAGCGAGTACCGACTGATGTGGGATTTCGTCTACGCGACGGTCGTCGGCGCGTTCGCCGGAATCGTTTTCGAGCTGTACTTCCGACGGGTCATCCCGGCGGAGGAGCGCTTGCCCATCGACGTTCAGGAGCAGCTCCGATGAGAATCCGCGAACGACTCGGCATCTCCGAGCACAGCCAACGGCAGTTGACCCGACTGATGGAGTTGAGCCTCATCGGCATCTTCTTCGTCGGGATGGACCGAGGGAACCTCGGAATCATGATAAATAGCGCGCTGGCGTTCGCCATCACGCTCGTCCCCGCCGTACTCAAACGCGACTACCAGATTCCGATGGACGCGGGACTGACGCTGTGGATTACCACCGCCGTCTTCCTGCACGCGGTCGGTACCCTCGGACCCTACCAGAACGTCTGGTGGTGGGACCACGTGACCCACATGCTCTCCGCGTCCCTCGTCGCCGGAGTCGGATATGCGACCGTTCGCGCGCTCGACGCATACAATCCCGACGTGTACCTCCCGCCCCGCTTCATGTTCGTCTTCATCCTCATGTTCGTCGTCGCGTTCGGCGTCATCTGGGAAGTGACCGAGTTCGCGGTGAGCGGTTTGGGAAGCATCCTCGGCGGGAGGGCCGTCCTCACCCAGTACGGTCTTGAAGACACGATGCTCGACCTGCTGTTCGACACCGCGGGCGGCCTCATCACGGCGGTGTGGGGAACCGCGTATCTCACCGACGTCACCGGTGCGCTCGCCGACCGACTCGACACCCGGATGCAAGGCTCGGAGTAGACCGGTCGAAATCGTCGCGTCGACGACCGCGCGCACCTACCGAAACCGCCCCGCAACGGCCGATGCGATTTTTACCGGTGACGGGGTATCACAGAGACGTCATGGTGTTCAAGAAGATCACCCTCATCGGAACGAGCGACGAGAGTTTCGACGCGGCCACCGAAAACGCAATCGACCGAGCGGAGGAAACCATCGATAACGTCAAATGGGTCGAAGTGGACACCCTCGGCGTCGAAGTCGCCTCGGTCGAAGGACGCGAATATCAGGCCGAAGTAACCGTCGCGTTCGAACTCGAAGAGTAACGGGAAGCGAAAAGAAGCGAGACCGCCGGAAAACGGACGAAAAACGGATTTTCTTTCTTCCTCGAATCAGGTTCGGAAGCTCTCTCCACAGCCACATTCCGACACCACGTTGGGGTTCTCGACGTGGAAGCCCGCACCCTGCAGGCCGGTCTCGTAATCAACGACGCTTCCCTCGATGTAGTTCATGCTCGCCGGGTCCACGAACACGCGCAAGCCGTAGTGTGTGAAAATCGTGTCGTCGGATTCCGGTTCGTCGTCGAATCGCATGCCGTACGAAAGTCCCGCACAGCCGCCCTGCTGAACGAACAGGCGGAGACCGGCGACCGAACTGTCGAGTCCTTCGCTGTCCAACAGGGATAGCGCTTGCTCGGCCGCGTCCTCCGTCACCTCGATTTGCGGGCCGTCCTTCCCGTTCGGTGCGGCATCAGTACTCATGCGTATCGGTTGTCGTCCGAGCCTCATTAACGTTGGCCTGCCCGAAAAAGACGGGGGGTTGTCCGAACGCCCGGAACCGCGTCAACACGAACTGACGGTCTCGTAGTACCCCTCCGAGGTCTCCTTCAGCGTGCTGGTGTAGGCCGGGAAGCCGAGGTAGTCGTCGGAGCCGACGGCGTAGTAGGCACCCGTCGAGGTGTCCTGATACGCCCTGCCTGCGTCCCCGTGCTCGTAGTTGTACGCCGTGCCACAGTACCCGGAGAAGCCGGACCCGACCGTGACGGTCACCGAGTCGGTCGCCGTGGCTCCGTCGTCGTCGGTGACGGTTACCGTGACCGTATACTCGCCCGACGACCCGTAACTGTGGGTTACCGTCGCGCCGCTCGCGCTCGCGCCGTCTCCGAAGGCCCAATCGTAGCTCGCGATCGAGCCGTCCGAATCGCTCGACTGGCTCGCGTCGAACGTGACCGTCTCGCCGACGGCTGGCGAACTCGGGGTCGCACCGGCGGCGGCGGTCGGTGCGGTGTTTCCGTCACCACCGCCGCCACCGTCGCCACCGCCGTCGCGCGGATGGTCCGCGAAGAAGTTCCAGATGATTTGGCTGGCGTCCGGACCGCCGGGAGCGGTGTACGAACCGCCCTGTGCGCCGCCCGACCACGCGTGGCCCATGCTATCGACCGTCCACTTTTCGACGACGGTGTTCCCGTTTTCGTCGTGGTACTCCGAAACGGTGTAGCTCAGGCTCTCGGCCTGCCCGTCGCGCGTGGCGTCGGCGGTGTAGTCGATGCCGTCGTCGTCCGCCCCGTCGGCGGCGAGGTCGTTGGTCTGGGTGGCCTGCTCCGCGGCCTGCTCTCCGTTCTCGGGGTAGACGGTGTAGTCGCTGGTGCCGTGGAAGACGATGGTCGGAATCGTGTCGGTGACGCCGTTCGATTCCATGGCCTGATACGCCGCGGTCCCCTGCTGCTGTGGGTCCGGGCCGCCCTGCGTCATGGCGGTCGTTCCGCCGGTCACGCTGTCGGCGGCGTCGTACTCCAACCCGGAGTGGACCGCACCCGCGGCGTACACGTCGGGATAGGCGGCGAGCAAGTTGGGAACCATGCCCGCTCCGGCGGAGAACCCGGCGAGGAAGACCCTGCTCTCGTCCACCGCGTTCGTCGCCATCACGTCCCGTGCCATCCCGGTGATGAGTGCGGCTTCGCCGTTGCCCCGCGTCGTGTTCGCGTCCTCGAACCAGTTCCAACACTCGTTGGCGTTCGCGCTCGTCGTCTGGTCTGGGTAGATGGCGATGAACGTCTCGCTTTCGGCCACCTCGTTCATCTTCGTCTCGTCCTTGAACTGGTCGGGACTCTGGGTACAGCCGTGGAGCATGACGACGAGCGGAATCGCCGACCCGTCCGCGCCAGTCGGGACGTACTTCGTGTAGGTCCGCCCGCTGTACGTTTCCGACGTGTACGACCCCGCGGCCGCGCTGCTCGCACCCGAGAGCAGCGCACCCGCGCCGACCGTCGCGCCGACGGATTTCAGAAGCGTGCGTCGTTTCATCGTCACGCTCACTCACCCCTCGTGTATCCCGAGACGAAATCCCAGATGATCTGGCTGGCGTCCGGACCGCCGGGGGCGGTGAACTCGCCGCCCGAAACGCCGCCGGACCACGCGTGGTCCATCCCGTCCACGGTCCAGTGCTCGACGAGCGAGTTTCCGTTTTCGTCGTGGTACTCCGAGACGGTGTAGTCCAAACTCGGTCCCTGCCCGCTGTACGTGCGGTCGGCGGTCGTGTCCACGTCGTCGTCGTTCGATCCGTCCGAGGCGAGGTCGTTGGTCTGAATCGCCTGTATCGTGGCTTGCTCGCCGTTTATCGGATAGACGGTGGTGTCGGCCGTGCCGTGGAAGACGATGGTCGGCAGTTCGCTCGTGATGCCGTAGGACTCCATCGCGTCGTAGGCGTCGATTCCCTTCTCGTAGGGGTCCGGCCCGCCGTACGTCATGGCCGTCGTTCCACCCGTCGCGGTGTCGGCGGCGTCGTACTCCAACCCGGAGTGGACTCCGCCCGCCGCGTACACGTCGGCGTACTCCGCGAGCAGGTTCGGGACCATCGCGGCACCCGCCGAAAGCCCGGCGACGTAGACGCGCTCGGGGTCACAGCCCTCGGCGTCGATGGTCGTTTGGGTCATTCCGGCGATGACGGCCGCTTCGCCGTAGTCCCGCATCGTGTTCGCGTCGTAAAACCAGTTCCAGCACTCGGCCGCGTTCCGCGCGTTGTACTGGTCGGGGTAGATGACGACGAACCCCTCGCGGTCCGCCACGTCGTTCATCCGCGTCTCCTCGCGGAACTGGTCCGCGTTCTGTGAACAGCCGTGGAGCATCACCACGAGCGGGGGGTTCGACCCCGCGGAGTCCGGGACGTACTTCCAGTAATCGAAGCCGTCGTAGTAGTGATTCGTGTAGCTACCCGCCGCCGCAGCGGTCCCCGCGCTTCCCAGTACGCCCGCCGTCGCAACCGTTCCACCCACGGAACGCAGGAGCGTTCGCCTGTCAAGTTTCATGCTATGACGTGACGTACCAATGTCTTCGAACAAAATCTAACGACGGGTTAATATGTAAATATATTCTGCTGGGGCGGAAATTATGGCCGGTGCGAGCAGCCGAGTACGGCGTGAATCGAACTGATGAGTGTGTTGCTGGGGTCGTGGGAGAGTTCCCAACACATCATCCCGCCGAAGTCGTTGTCTCGGACGTACCGCGACTTCTCCATGACCGAGTGTCTGTCGTCGTAGGTGACGAAGACGTCGTCCGCTCCGGAGTACAACCACGGGACGCGCGCCTCGTGATGCCAGTGGTACTGGTAGTGCGGTTCGGTCTTGAGCCGTCGGATGTCGTCGTACGATTTGGTGTCCGCGCCGTCGAACGGTTGAAAGAGGCCCCGGTTCTCGTTCTCGACGTTTTCGAAGGCGAAGCCGTAAAACGGCGTGCCGAGGACGAGCTTGTCCCGCGAAATCGGCTGGTCGGCCCAGTACCGCATCGCATTGTCCACCGTCAGGAGCTGTTGCCAGTACGTCGGGTCCTCGTAGGGGGCGTACAGCGGCGCGTTGAAGTTCGTCGCGGAACTCCAACTCCCGTAGAAGTTGTAGTTCATCACGTTGACGAAATCCAGATAGTCCGCGATTTTCTCCACTTCCAGCGGGTCGATGTTCGACGGAATCGGTGCCGCCGCCATGCTGAGTTCGTAGTACCGGCCGTCCGCCGCCCCCGCTTCGTCCAGTTTGCTACGCAGTTCCTCCAACAGCAACGTGAAGTTCTCCGGGTCGTCCTCGCGGACCGACCCGTCCGGGTACTCCCAGTCGATGTCGATGCCGTCGAAGTTGTACCGTCGGAGCTGTTCGACGGCGGTTCGCGCGAACCGCTCGCGGGCGTCGGCGCTCGCGGCGACGGCGGACATGTTGCTCCCGAAGTCCGCGATGGAGAGCATGAACGACGTGTGCTGTCGTTCGTGGGTTATCGCCTCGAACTCCGCGAGTACTTCGGGGGCCGAGTCCCCTGTGACGGCGAGTTTGACCTCGCCGTTCGCCTCCGTTTCGAGGAAGGCGTAGTTCAGGTGGGTCAGTTTGTGGTACGGCACGTCGTGGGGCGTATAGTCGCCCGCCCACGAGGGGTAGTAGCCGACGATTCGCTTGTCGGGTCGCCGTCCGTGATGGTGATGCTGGTCATCCCCTCGGCTCTGATGGCGATGTCCGCGGTGGTCCCGCTCGCTCGCTTCGGCCGTGTTTCCGAGCAACGCCATCGTCGTCAGTGCGCCCGCGCCTCGAAGGTATCGTCGCCGTCCCACGCTGCTATTTTGGAGTCTCATCATCGTAGCAATAATTAGTACAATAGATAAATACATACTCTAGTTTTGTAATTCGAGCGTATTACTGTCGGAACGAATCTCGCCACACCGTCGGTACCCCCACGGATTTTAGCCACGGAACCGGACCACACGAACCTCACGGTCGCGGCCATCGGCGGGGAGAATCAGGCGACTTATCGGCGTGCAACGAGCAGACAGTGACGCGACGATGGTCTCCGAGACATCCAACGACGGGATTCCCGAAGACGAGCGCGAGGCGCTGTTGACCATCGGTCACGGTGCGGTCGTTACTTCCGGCGGACAGTCCCTCCAGCAGGTGCTGAAGGCGGCGACCGAGTACGCGCTCGCACAGGGACTCGGCCCGGTCGTCTACGGCGTCTACGCCTTCGCGTGGCGAATCACCCAGTTGCTGTTTCGACTCGTGAACTTCGGGTCGGTTCAGACGCTCCAACGGTACCTTTCCGCCTACAGTGGCGATTCGGACCGGCAGGGCCGAGTGGTTGGACTGGCGTACCTGACGACGCTCGTCGTCGGCCTCGGACTCGCCGGTGGGATGATTTTCGGCAGCGAGTGGCTCAACAGCGCGACGGTCTCGCATCCCGACTTCCCGCCGACGATACGGCTGTTCGCGGCCCTAATCGTCCTCGTCGGACTGGTCAGGGTTCACGCCGGAGTCCTCAGAGCGGTGCGGTCGGCCCAAGGAGAGGTGTTGTTCAATCGCGTGCTCCGCCCGGCCGTTACGCTGGCGGGTGCCGTGGGTGCGATGGCACTGGGATACTCGGTGGTCGGCGTCGCCGGCTCGTTCGTCGTCGGGATGGCCGGACTCGTGCTCGTAGGGTTCCCGATTGTCGTCTCGACGACCGGTATCCGGCCTCGCTTGGGCGGCGTCCGTTCGGAGGCCCGGCGGTTCTACAACCACTCGGGCCCCATCGCGCTGAGCAGCCTCGGCAAGGTGTTCCAGAACCGCGTGGACGTGATGCTCGTGGGCTTCCTGCTGACCGCGAGCGCGGCGGGGGTCTACAACGTCGTGCTCGTTTTGGTGGCGCTGGCGTGGATTCCGCTCCTCTCGTTCAACATGCTCCTGCCGCCGGTCGCGTCGGGACTGTACGCCGACGACGAGATGGAGACGCTCAACGCGGTGTACACGGCGGTGACGCGGCTCATCGTCACCTGCGTCGTCCCGATTCTCGCCGTGCTGGTCGTCTACGGTCGGACGATTCTGTCCGCTTTCGGCCCGAACTTCACGGCGGGTTACGTTCCGCTCGTGGTCTATCTCGGCGGCGTCTTGGTCGGCAGCGCCGTCGGTGCGACGGGTTGGCTGCTCATGATGACCGACCACCAGTACGCCCGGATGGCGCTGGACTGGCTGCTGGCCGTGCTGAACACGCTGCTCACGTTCGCGTTCATCCGAGCGTTCGGCCTGCCCGGAGCGGCACTCGGCACGGCCGTCGCCATTGCCGTCCAGAACTCCATCCAAGTCGTCCTCCTCCGGCACTTCGAGGGATTGTGGCCCTTCGACGCGACGTTTCTCAAACCCCTCGGGGCTGGCACCGCGACGATAGGTGTCATGGTTCTCGTCCGCGAGACGCTCACCGGGGTCGATGCGGTCGCAGTCGGCCTCGCGCTGGGCGCTGTGACGTACGTCGGCACCCTCGTTTCGCTCGGCGTCAACGACCGCGACCGCCTCGTGGTGACGACGCTGGCCGCCCGATACCGCCGCGGTATAACCGCGACCATCGACGAACGTCGCTCCGAACGGTCCGGAGACGGGTAGGACGTTCTGGCAGGCGTCTTCGCGGTCGCTCGGACGAAGCGCGCCGTCGATACACTGAGACGTATCTTCTACGACGGTAGAATGTACGCCCGGAACGCTACCGCCCGAGTTTCTACTAGTAAAACGGAAGCGACCAATCTGGTCGATATTTCGGTAGTAAACGTTATCCAGTAGAAGATTCTACCCACGATTATGGCAACGTCGGTGAAGATGGACGACGACACTAAATCTCGTCTCGAACGATTACAGGCCGAAATTCGGCTGAAAACTGGGCGCAAAGTGACCCAGCAGGAGATATTAGCACGACTCGTCGAGAACGCCATCGAATCGAAAACAGATCTCGTAGATTCGTTCCGGGAAAAACGTGTTCCCATCTCACAAACCGAGCGAGAGACGTTTCACGGGGGAATGGTTTCGTCCGGCACCACCACATCCGAAGAAGACATCGACGACGTACTGTACGGATGAGCGTCTTCGTGGACACCGGTGTCCTCTTTGCGCACCACGATACGGACGCAGAGCGCCACGAGCAAGCAGTTGCCGCGTTCGACGAGCTGCTGGACGGTACGTATGGGCAGCCGTACACGAGCGACTACGTACTGGACGAGACGGTGACACTCACACGCGTTCGAACGGACTCGTTCGAGGCCGCGGACACCGTTGCCAGTCGGATTCTCGGCGAGGATCCGTTCCCAAACGTTTTGGAACTGCTCCATGTCGAACCTGACGACGTCAGTGCCTCACTAGAGACGTTTCGCCGATATAGCGACCAAAACCTCAGTTTCACGGACGCGACCATCATCTATCTGTGCGAGTCTCGCGGTATCGATGCAGTGTTGAGTTTTGACGACGACTTCGACGGCCTCATTGAGCGAATCGCACCAAGCCGCTGAGTAGGGACTACCAGAATGTGAGGATATACGTCCGGTACCGGACGAGTTTCGATTAGTAGGCTCGGTAGAAGTAGAGTCGGCAAGCGTTCGGCGACCGAGAGGTCCGAAGGACCCGTCGGTCGCCGATTCGCTCGCGCGAACGGACGTGAGTGAGAGGCCGACGAGCGACCGATGCGAGGCGCGAAGCGGCTTGGTAGGCGAACGGTAGTGTGCCGTGAGCTAAGGGAGCGAGAAGTGCTTTTGGTCGAGCTTTTGCAAGCGAGCGTAGCGAGCGCTGTAAAAGGTCGATGTACGCCCGGAACACTAACATCCAGCCTCATTCCGTGGCGGCGTGCCGAGTCGGCTGGCAAACCCTCGTGCCGGGCGGGCGAGTAAATCGCCGACTTGTGACGGCCGAACCGTCGAAGCGGGTCGCGTCAGTAACCGCAACCGACTTCGGAGCCAGTGGTCCCTGACTCGGGGCGGTGATTTTGGAGTTCACCAACTCGTACTGTCGCACACCCGGGTTCTCCGCGCGGTCATCGCTCCCGAAGTGGGATTACTCCGGCGGGGACTAAGGTGTGCACGAAAACGTAGACGGACGCCGGATAAGGGCCTTCCGGGTTCGCGGGGAGAGAACACGAGGGCGAAGAAACGAGACGAACGATACGAAACGGGACGAGAAGAGCCGAAACGAGAGGGGAGACAAAACGAACGAGAAGCGTCGAAACGGGAGAAATCAGTAGACGTAATCGGATTCGGCGACCTGCACGTAGCCCTTCCGGTAGCCGAACTTCGCCTTCTTGTAGCGCGCGACGAGTTTCGCGCCGCGGACGCCGGAGGAGAAACTCGACTTGTTCAGGCCCTTGCCGTCCTCGCCGAGGAGGTTATCGACCATGGCGAAGGTCTTGTCCCAGTCGTCCGGGCCGTACTCCGCAACGATGTCGGCGAACGCGATGTTGCGGAGGAGTTCGTCGCCGATTGCGGCCTTCCACTCGTCGTTGTACGATTCGATGTCGTCGGTCGCGGCGAGTTTCCCGGCGATTTTGCCCGACCGAATCGCGACGTGGTAGCCCCCCTCGTGGAACGCGCTGGTCGTCCCCATCGCGCCGCCAGCGACCGCGATGCCCGCTTCGACGGGCGAGTCGATGGGTCGCGTCGAGGAGATGGGGTACGTCTCGGTACCCTTCGATTTGCCCCGGTCCTCCACGAGCGGGAAGTCCGTCTCGATGTCGTACTCGTCGCCGTACTCGCGTTCGAGGAGGCGGCGGATGTACTCCCCGGCGCGGGGGATGCCGTCGTCGTCCGACCGGAGGAGGGCGTAGGAGTCGGGGTCCTCCACGTCGTCCAACGTCATTCCGATGGGCATCGTGAGGCCGACGCGGGCCACCGTGCCGTCGTTCGGGAAGACCCACGGGTAGGCCGTCTCGCCGGGGATGATGCCCCACCAGAACTTGAGCGAGGATTTCTCGAAGACCTCCTCGGGGAACTCGCGGTACTCCTGATACGCGATGTGGTTCGCCGTCGGCGGGCTGAGGAAGTCGCTGACCGAACTGCCCTCGGGCATGAACTGGTCGAGCGTGCCGAGCGTGACGCGGCGCTGTGGCCCGTCGGCGAGCACGAGGTATTTCGCCTCGATGTCCTCGCCGTCGGCGAGGTGGAGGGTGTGGCGGTACTCGGCGTCGAGGTCGGTTTCGGCGCGCCTGACGCCGACGCCGACGCGGTACTCCGTCCCCGCGTCCTCGACGCGCTCTCGGAACCAGTCGTCCATCCGCGCGCGGTTGAAAGTAAAGCCCATCTCGGGGTACGACGAGTCGATGCCGGTGCCGCGGAGGGTCGCGGCCTCGTTCGGGCCGAGGAAGTCCACCGCATCGAGTTCCTGGAGGACGACGTGGTCCGGGATGTCCCGATAGTCCTCGTCCATGATGTCCACCCAGTAGTCGAGCATTCCGGCGGCGTCGGTCGAATCCGGGCCGAGGAACTCTCGGTCTTCGCGTGGGACGCCCTGTTCGAGGACGACGGCGCTCGCGCCGTGTGTCCCGGCCTGTTCTCCGGCCGCCATCCCCGCGGGGCCCCCGCCCACGATAGCAACGTCGAATCGCTCCATGTTCCTACGCTACTCAAGGAGGGATACTAAATTCTTAACCTTCTGATGTGGGAATCGTTTTCCGAACCGTCGCGGTATCGTTTTCACGATTCCGCTCGGATAAATCGTATGGCAGAGTTCGACCACCTGACCCTCGAACGGACCGACGACGTGGCGCGCGTGACGATGCACCGGCCGGAGACGCACAACGCGATGAACCCCGCGATGGCGTCCGAACTGCGCACGGTCACGGCCGACCTGTACGAGGACGATTCGCGGTGTATCGTCCTCACCGGGTCCGACGGCGCGTTCAATACGGGCGCGGACCTGTCCGTGCTCTCGGGCGACGCGAGCGACGGCAGAACGCTCAGGAGCATCGCCTCCTCGCTTCACCGCGCCATCGAAAACCTCTCGCGCGCACCGAAACCCGTCATCACCGGCATCAACGGCGTCGCGGCGGGCGGCGGGTTCGGCCTCGCGCTGGCGGGCGACATCGTTCTGCTCGCCGAGGACGCGCGGTTGGAGTTTGCCTACCCGCGCGTCGGATTGACGGGCGACGCCGGTTCGACGTTCCTCCTCCCGAAACTCGTCGGCTTGCGCCGGGCGAAGGAGATTGCGCTGCTGGACGAGACGATTTCACCCGAACGGGCGGTCGAGATGGGACTCGCCACGGAAGTCGCCTCGGAGTTCGACGACCGATTGGCCGAACTCGCCGCGGAACTCGCGGACGGCCCGACCCGCGCCTACGGAGCGACGAAGCGCCTGTTCAACCGGAGCGCAGGGCGCGACCTCTCGGCCCAGATGGCCGCCGAAACCGACACCATCGCGCGGATGACCGCGACCGACGACTACCGGCGCGGACTGGACGCGTTCTTCGGCGACGAGGAACCCTCGTTCGAAGGAGAGTAGACCGGTTTTCGCCCTCTCTCACGGTCCACCGAACCAATAGAATTAACTAGTCGGAATTTGATATGTCGGACGAAGCAAACCGGGGTACTCGCCGAAAGGCCAGTGTTAGAGCACTGACCCCGTTTGCTTCAGGCAGCTACCCAAAGCATGTCGAACAACGAACCTTCTTCGGAAAAACGTATCGCCACCGAACAGACCCTGCTCCGCCTCGGCGCGGTGTCCCCCGAGGACGTGAGCGAGGAGTTGCTGCTCGACATTCACGATTTGTTCGAGGAGCACGACATCCCCATGCACAGCGTTTCGGTCGAACGCTGGCGCACTGGGTACGTGTGTTGAGCATCGGGGTTGCGGGGAATTTTTGAGCAGGTTCGATACGAGTTGGTGGTTTTTCTGTGACTGCAACACGAGTTAGTGATGCTTCGGTGACTGCAACGACAGACGTCACTGAAACCGCACCCGCACCGCCTCAGCCCACTCCCTCCCCAACCGATTGCGCGCTTCGCTCCGGAAGAGCGACGCTCTTCCGTGCTCTCGTTCACTTCGTTCACGAGAACTCCGCTCCAGTGCTCATCCCTCGCGTGATAACCAACCAACCCCTCGGACGGAGCGTCCTCGGGGTTGTTGGTGCACGCGCCGGAAGAGTCGATTCAGCTTCACGCTACTGGATTTCCATCGTGGCGCGCGCTGGCGAGGCGACGAGGACAACACGTCCGAGTCGCCTCGGAAAAACGTGCGAGGGATGAGGCTTGCGAGACGCGTCACGTCTCGCTGACCTGCGGCCGCGGCCCGCAGGTATCGGAGGCCGACGGCCGAGAAACGCAATCGGTTGGGGAGGGTGTGGCGTGCGAGGGTTCGAAGAAACCTCGAAATGCGAGCGGCAACGCCGCGAGCACGCGGTGCTGTGCGGAACCGGTTTGTGGTTGGGACTGAAAGGGGCCGCTCGGTCGCGCTTGCGTGGTTGCTTCAGCGGCCCCTCTCGATGAGGTGTGCGAGTTGCACCGAATCGAGATGTCGCTGAAGCAACCGCGAGCGGGCGGGGGCTTTCGGGGACTTTCTCATAGCGAGTACAGTCACAGCAAAATCAGCGTTTTCTCGTACCGATGACAACCACTACAAAACCAGTCTCACCTCGTAGCGGGCGTGGCGACTCTCCTTGCATACCAGGCGGGACGAAAACTATGAGGCGTACCGGATGCACGCGCGGCCCTCGTAGTGGACTGCCGTTCGGCGACCGACCCGGCGGATTACTCGTCCTCGAAGTCGAGCGAGACGCTGTTGATGCAGTAGCGCTTTCCGGTCGGTTCCGGGCCGTCGTCGAAGACGTGGCCGAGGTGGCCGCCGCAGTTCGCGCAGACGACTT
The DNA here is from genome assembly GCF_026008575.1 of Haladaptatus sp. T7. Taxonomy (NCBI): domain Archaea; kingdom Methanobacteriati; phylum Methanobacteriota; class Halobacteria; order Halobacteriales; family Haladaptataceae; genus Haladaptatus; species Haladaptatus sp. T7. Next base: position 489,095 of record NZ_BROP01000001.1, on the reverse strand, counting down.
CGGTTCGGACCATGCCGTGGCTGGTGTCCTGTCGCGTCTCGACGTTCTCCGTCGGCACGTCGTAGAAACTCGGCCAGCCGCAGTGGGAATCGTACTTCGTGTCCGAATCGAACAGTTCCGCGCCGCATCCGGCACAGACGTAGGTGCCGTCGTCCGTGCGGTCCAGATGCTCGCCGGTGTAGGGCCGTTCCGTTCCCTGCTCGCGGAGGACGCGGTACTCCTCGTCCGTCAGTCGATCGCGCCACTCCTCGTCGCTCTCCGGTGGGTCGGATGGCTGTTCGCTCATGGTCACACCTAGCGACCGCTGGGGGATAAACTACCTGTACGACGAACCGGTGGGGCCAGCAAATTCATAGCACGGCAGGGGGAATATGGGAAACGGAATGAGTTTGACGACCGAGCAGGGCGTCATCGGACGCCTCGAAGGAGAAGAATGCCACTGGTGTCCCGACGGAGAGTTGGTTCGAGACACGTACAAAGGAAACGAGGCGGTCGTCTGTGACACCTGCGAGACGCCCGCCGCCCAAATCTGGTAGTTCCGCACGCACCGAACGCGATTGCGGACCCCCGCTTTTGCCATCCATTTATTTCTACGAGTGACGGACGACCCCGAGAATCGTCCCTCAACGAACCCGATTCCGGAGGTCGTCGTAGGAACCCGTCTCGGTCACGTGCGCGACGTTTTCGGCCACGATATCCGCCAAGCGGGAGTAGTATTCGGGCGTGTGTCCCGCCATGTGCGGCGTGATGAGGACGTTCTCGAAGGTCCACAACGGGTGGTCCTCCGGCAGTGGTTCCGGGTCGGTCACGTCCAGTGCCGCCCCGCGGATGTGATTGCCTCGGAGCGCCGAGACGAGCGCGTCCGTTTCGACCACCTTGCCGCGGGCGATGTTCACCAGCACGGCGTGGGACGGCAGGGTGTCGAACGCCGCGGCGTCGAGCAGGCCGCGCGTGTCGTCCGTCAGCGGGCAGGCCAGCACGAGGTAGTCCGTCCGGGCGAGCGCGTCGTGCAGGTCGTCGAAGCCGACCACCTCGTCGGTCGGGCCGCCCTTTTCGGGCGAGTAGCGGACGCCGACCGTTTCGACGCCGAACCCGTCCAACCGCTCCACGATGGCCTGGCCGATCGCGCCCAACCCCACCACAGTCACGGTACTCCCCTGCAGTTCGTGGGCCTGAAAGTGCCGCCACTCGCGGCGCGACTGCTGTCGCCCGGCGCGGAGGAACTTCCGCGTGAAGGTCAACATCGCGCCGACGACGTGCTCCGCGATGTTCGGACCGTGGACCCCCGAGGCGTTCGTCACCGCGACACCCCGCGATTCGAGCGCGTCGAGCGGCAGGTGTCCCGTTCCGGCGTAGGCACACGCGAACAGTTCCATGTTTTCGGCGTGGGCGAGCAGGGACTCGTCGATGGTCATCCCGGTCACGATTTCGGCGTCGGCGATGTACTCGCGCTCCTCGTCGGGGGTCGTCGCGTGCAGGATTTCGTGATTCGGCAGGCGCTCGCGGAGTTCGTCGGCGTAGTCCGATACCGGCATGCCGTGGGTGCCCCGGCGGAGGACGAGCACCGTCGGGGAGTCGTTCGTCCGCGCGTCGTTCGAATCGGTCGCCGAGTCGGTAGTGGGGGACGAGTCGGTCGCGTGGTCGGTCATACGCCCGGGTTCTCGTCGGAGGGAAATAGAGGTGGTCGTTCAGGCAGTCCGTGGGGTCCTCCCACGACCGCGACGACAGCGCCCCGTCAAAGACCGAAGTAGACACCATCAGAGGCCGAAGTAGACCGCAATCGTGATCGGCGTGACGACGGCGAGTATCAACTGGAGCAGGATGCCGACGCGGGCGAAGTCGGTGAAGCGGTAGCCGCCCGGCCGGTAGACGAACAGGTTGGTCTGATACCCCACGGGACTCATGAACGCCGCGCTGGCGGCGAACATCACGGCGAGCAGGAAGGCGAGCGGGTTCGTCCCGATTTCGCGGGCGGCGTTGATGGCGACGGGGACCATGAGCGCGACGGTGGCGTTGTTACTGACGATGTTGGTGAGGATGACCGTCGCCACGTAGAACACGCCGAGAACGGCGACGGTCGGGAGGTACTGCGCCGTCGTGGCGACGAGCGCGCCGAGGAGCGCGGCGGTGCCCGTGTTCTCCATGGCGATGCCGAGCGGAATCACGCCCGCGAGAAGAAAGATGACGGTCCAGTCTACGCCCTCGTAGAGTTCGGTCGGCGCGAGGGTGCCGGAGAGGACCATCCCCACGACGCCCGCCAAGGCGGCGACCTGAATCTCCAACAGACCGAGCGCCGCCGACCCGACGACGGCCGCGAGGATGGCGACGGCGACGGGAATCTTGTCGTACCGGTAGTCCTCGCGGGGGATTTCCCGGGCGACGATGAGGTCGCGCGTCTCGGCCACGCGTTCCAGTTCGTCGGCGGGGAGTTGGAGCAACAGCAGGTCGCCGACGGTGAACTCGGCTTCGTGGACGCGCGGCAGTCGAACGTCGCCGCGCTGGAGGGCGACGAGCGTCGCGTCGTACCGCTGGAGTATCGTGCTCGTCTCGATGGTCTCGCCGATGAGCGCCGAATCGGTCGGAACGACGACTTCGATGAGGACGCTTTCCGCGTCGTCGCTCCGGGCCGGTTCCTCCGTGACCGCCGGTTCGCGGCCGACCGTTGGGAGCGGGTTCAACGCCTCCTCCTCGATGAGCGAGGTGAGGTCGGGCCGACTCGCAGAGATGAGAAAGTGGTCGTTCGGCTCCACCAACTCGTCCGAAAACGGCGACAGCACGGCGTCCTCGCGGAGTACTTCCTTCACCTCGCCGCCGAATCCCGCTTCGGCCGGAATGTCGGAGATGGGCGTCCCCACGAGCGGCGACGTTTCGGGCGCGACGAGTTCGGCGAGGTACTCCTCGACCTCGTACTCTTCGAGGAGCGTCTCGCGCGGCCTGACGCGCTCGGGAAGCAACCGCGGCGCGACGAAGACGAGGTAGAGCACGCCGGTGACGAGGACGACGACGCCGACGGGGGTGAACTGGAAAATGCCGAGCGAGCGCCCGAGCAGTTGCTGTGCGAGGCCGCTCGCCAGCAGGTTCGTGGACGTGCCGATGAGCGTGAGCGTCCCCCCGAGCATGGCCGCGTAGGAGAGCGGAATCATCAGCTTCGACGGCGACGTGTTGCCTCGGTGGGCGAGGTCGGAGGCGAACGGGACCAGCAACGCGACGACGGGCGTGTCGTTGATGAATCCGGAGACGGACCCCGCGAGACCGACCGTTGCGAAAACCTGTTTGAACTGGCTGTCACCGACGAGTCCCGCCACGCGATGGCCGAGCAGTTGCACCGCGCCCGTCCGCCGGACGCTCTCGCTGAGGATGAGCATGGAGAGCACCGTGATGGTCGCCTCGTTCGAAAATCCCGAGAGGCCGTCCGTCGGCGACACCTTCGTCCACGGCCCGAGCACCATGAGGAGGACGAGGACGATGAGCGCCGTCACGTCCACGGGGAACAGTTCCGTCACGAACAGGACGAACGCGACGAGGACGATTCCGAGGACGACGAGCATACTGTTCGTTATCGGTGGAATCGGGACACCTGTTTGAAGCGGAATCACCATTCGTACCCCCGTGGTCACGCGTCGCGCTGCTCACGTGCCACCCCACCGTTCATTCAGCGGTGGATGACAAATGGCTACCTCAATAGTTCGAGCGCTCCCGACAAAATCCATCGCGTCGTCGGATTGTCCTTTCCCCCCTCCGACCGGCGGCGGGGAAATCGATTGAAGTCCGTGCTCGTCGAACGCATCGGTGACGATGTTCGACTCGATTCTCATTCCGACGGACGGCGGGAAAGCAACGGCGGGGGCCATCGAACACGGCCTTCGAATCGCCGAGAAAACCGGCGCGACGGTCCACGCGCTGTACGTCATCGACACGCCGCAACTGCAGGTGGGCAACGCCGACGAGGGGCTGTCCACGCTCGTCGACCTGCTCGAAACGGAAGGGCAACGGGCGACCGCGGCGGTGGCTGAACGGGGGCGCGAGCGCGGCATCGACGTGACGGAAGCGATGACGTCGGGACTCCCGTTCCGGGAAATCCTCGACTACGTGGAGGAGCACGACATCGACGGCATATCGATGGGGACGGGACACCGCGGCCGCATCGAACGCCACTTCGTGGGGAGCACGGCGCGCAAGGTCAACCGACTCGCCCGCGTTCCCGTGCTGACGGTTCGAAACGGGGACGACGTTCCCACGCCGGAGTACGAGAACGTCCTCTTGGCGGTCGACGGGACGCAAGGATCCGAGCGCGCCATCGAAGTGTGCGCCGCGCTCGCGGCGGCGTACGACGCCTTCGTGCACGTCGTCTACGTCGTCGATTCGCGCATCGCCCGGTCGGGGTCGCTGGCAGAACTGATGGAGAGCGAGGGAAACGAAGCGTGTGCCGATGCCGTCTCGCGGGTTCGGAGCGCGGGTGCGGACGCGAGACGGGAACTCCTCCGCGGACGACCGGCCGAGCAACTCCTCGACTACGCGGAGGACCACGACATCGACCTGCTCTCGATGGGGACCCACGGTCGGACGGGTATCGACCGGTTCGTGATGGGGAGCGTCGCGGAGACGGTGATCCGTCGATCGGAGACGCCCGTGCTCACCGTGCGGGATTTGGGAGAAGAGTAGCGCTGTCGATTGGTTTTTGTGCTATCACCTCGACCGTTCGATAATGGCCGATTCGGGAGTTCGAATCCTGCTCGACGGCTTCGCGCTCGGCGCGTTGCTTCTCGCGTCTCTTGGATTCATCGCGTTCCTCAAGGGCAACCTACTATTCGCGGTGTCGCTCTGGGCCATCGTCGTCTTCGCGGCCGTATTGCACGTCTCCCTCGACCCCGAGATGCACGAAACCGACGACTCGCCCACTCGCCGAACCGACGACTCGTCCTCGTCGCCGATGCGAGACGATAGCGATACGAACTCGACCGTCTCCACCGACGAACCATCCTCAACGTCGATTCGGGACGATAGCGATACGACCCCGACCGTTTCCACCGACGACGCCCTTTCGACCCTCCGCCGTCGCTACGCCGACGGCGAGGTCAGCGAAGCCCAGTTCGAACGCGGCGTCGAGCGATTGCTGACCGTCGAGTCCGACAGGGACGAGGCCGTCGTCGCGCTCCGCAATCGGTACGCCCGCGGCGAACTGACCGACGAGCAGTTCGACCGGAAGTTCGAACGATTGTGCGCGACTCGCACCGTCGAGAACGCCGAGGAGTCGGTCGAACGGGGCGAATTCGCGTCCGAAAACGGGTGAACGGCTGACGGGTCGTCGAAAACGAGTGTTCGATGAGCCGTCGAAACCGAAGTCGGACGTCCCTCCGAAAATGAGAGTTGGACGACAAGATACTTAGCGGCGTCCTCTGAACTGCCGCCATGGCCGGAATCCATATCGTCGTCCCGTGGTTCCTCGCGATTCCGCTCGCCCTCCTCTGTGCGGCGTGGGTGTACCGAGATGCCAAAGAGCGCCGGATGGACACCGCCGACATGTGGGCCGTCGGGATGTTCATCGGGTTCTTCATCCCGCCGTTCATCGGTGCTATCATCGTCTACGCGGTCTACCTCCGGAAGCGGAACCGGCGGCGCGGCGAACCGTACGCCGTTCCCGCGGAGTGACGAACTGTTGATTTCCGCCGAATCGTCCCGTGACCGTCGCGTCGAACGACACGCCTTTCCTCCCGCCCGAGAAACCGTGGGATATGGATAGAAAGCGAGAGCTTTCGAGCATCGACCTCGCCGCCATCACGCGGGAGTTGAACTCCTTCGAGGGTGCGAAGGTCGATAAGGCGTATCTCTACGGCGACGACCTGTTGCGCCTCAAGATGCGCGATTTCGACCGCGGTCGGCTCGAACTGCTCGTGGAAGTGGGCGAGGTGAAACGCGCCCACACCGTCGCACCGGAACACGTCCCGCCCGCGCCGGGCAGGCCGCCGAACTTCGCCATGATGCTCCGCAACCGCCTCTCGGGGGCTGACTTCGCGGGCGTCGAACAGTTCGAGTTCGACCGCATCCTCCAGTTCCACTTCAAACGCGAGGACGGCGATACGACCATCGTCGCGGAACTGTTCGGACAGGGCAACGTCGCCGTGCTGGACGAGAACAACGAGGTCATCGACTGTCTGGACACGGTTCGGCTCAAATCCCGAACCGTCGCGCCGGGGTCCCAGTACGAGTTCCCCAGTTCGCGGGTGAACCCGCTTGAAATCGACTACGAGGAGTTCGAGTATCGGATGAACGACTCGGACACCGACGTGGTTCGGACGCTGGCGACGCAACTCAACTTCGGCGGGTTGTACGCCGAGGAGGTCTGTACCCGCGCCGGTGTCGAGAAAGTCACGGACATCGCGGACGCCGACGAGGACGAGTACGAACGGCTGTACGCGGCCATCGAGCGCCTCCGCGAACCGCTCGAAACCGGTGACTTCGACCCGCGGGTCTACTACGAGGACGACGTTCGGGTTGACGTGACGCCCTTCCCGCTCGAAGAGTACGAAGGGTTGGATTCCGAGGCGTTCGACTCGTTCAACGCGGCGGTGGATGACTACTTCACCAACCTCGACGTGTCCGAAAACGAGGGCGCGGGCGAACCGCAGAAACCCGACTTCCAAGCGCAAATCGAGAAGCAACAGCGCATCATCGACCAACAGGAGGGCGCTATCGAAGGCTTCGAACGGAAGGCGGACGCCGAGCGAGAGAAGGCGGAACTCCTCTACGCCAACTACGGTTTCGTGGACGAAATCCTCTCGACGGTTCGGAACGCCCGCGCCGAGGACACGCCGTGGGCGGACATCGAAGCTCGATTCGAAGAGGGAGCGGAGCGCGGCATCGAGGCGGCGGAAGCCGTGCAGGGAATCGACCCGAGCGAAGGGACCGTCACGGTCGAAATCGACGACACCGACATCACGCTCTTCCCCGACGACGGCGTGGAGAAGAACGCCAATCGCCTCTATCAGGAGGCCAAGCGAATCGAGGAGAAAAAGGAGGGCGCGCTGGCCGCCATCGAGGACACCCGCGAGGAGTTGGAGGAAGTCAAAAAACGCGCCGAACAGTGGGAAGAAGAACCGGAAGAGGAGCGGACGGAACCGGAGAACATCGATTGGCTGTCGCGGGCGTCGATTCCGGTTCGGAAGCAGGAACAGTGGTACGAGCGGTTCCGCTGGTTCCGCACCTCGGACGGGTTTCTCGTCCTCGGCGGGCGCAACGCCGACGAGAACGAGGAACTCGTTAAGAAGTACATGGACAGAAACGACCTGTTCTTCCACTCGCAGGCACACGGCGGTCCCATTACCATCCTGAAGACCTCCGACCCGAGCGAACCGTCGAAGGACGTGGACGTGCCCGAACAGAGCAAGCAAGAGGCCGCCCAGTTCGCCGTCTCCTATTCGTCGGTGTGGAAGGACGGCCGTTTCGCGGGTGACGCCTACATGGTCACGCCCGACCAAGTGTCGAAGACGCCCGAGAGCGGCGAGTATCTGGAGAAGGGCGGGTTCGCCATCCGCGGCGACCGGACCTACTTCGAGGACACGCCCGTCGGCGTCGCGGTCGGAATTACGGTCGAACCGAACACCCGCGTCATCGGCGGCCCGCCGTCGGCCATCGAGAAGCAGGCCGAGACAGTCATCGAAGTCGAACCGGGGCAGTACGCCCAGAACGACGCCGCGAAACGCCTCTACCGCGAGTTCCGCGAGCGCTTTGCGGACACCTCGTTCGTCCGCAAGGTGGCGAGTCCCGACCTGATTCAGGAGTTCCTCCCGGCGGGCGGGAGTCGGATGGTGGACTGAGTTCAGTTTCGTTCGGTGAGCGTTTCCGACCGAATGTCGATGGAATCGGTTCGGATGTCGATGGTCACGGACAGCGCGCCGGGTTTTGCAGGTTTGCTGTTTTTCAGGCCGTTCCGGGTTTCGGCCGTAATTGGCTGGTTGGAACTGCTGACCGAGGAGATCCGTTTTCGCTCTCCCGCTTCGAGGGTGAAGCGCTTCGATATGACTTCCTTACCACCGGAAATAACGACGGAGAGGTCCTGTTTCTCGTCGGTGTGATTGACTGCGTAAACCGGAATTGCGTCCCGCTCTGATTTCGAGGTCGGACCGTGTGCTTTCGATCTACCGTTCGTTTTCGTCGTACTGCTCGTTTCTCCGTTCGAATCCGAGAGGGCGTTACAACCCGCGAACGTCCCGATCACTGCCGAACAGCAACAGCGACCGAACCGCCGCCTCGACGCGGACCAATCCATGCGCAAACGGTTGTCGGTTCGGTGTTGTGAGCTTTCCGACACGCCGTCGATGTTGGTCTGTTCTAACATGTTCTCTTTTCCGAGCAAACGGTTAAGCTCGCAGGCGTCGTCTAGAGCACTGTATCGGGCGAATCTGCGGGATTCGACCCGAGGGGGGGGGACACAAATGTTCAACGAAAGTATCCGGTACCTGAAGGACAGTGACGACGCCGCGATGACGATACTCGTCGGCGGCTTACTCATCATCTTCGGGTTCCTCATCATCCCCGCACTCATCGTGCAGGGATACGTGATTCGCGTCCTGCGCCGTGTTTCGGACGGAGACACCGACGCTCCGGGATTCGGCGACTGGACGAAATTAACGGTAGACGGACTCAAGGCGGTCGTCATCATGTTCGTCTACGCGCTCGTACCGGCGGTGTTGGCCGTCGTGTTCGTCGGCGGCGGCGTGGCGCTCGCCGACAACGCGCCCGCGCTGGGCGGCCTCGTGGCCATCCTCGGCGGCGTGCTGACGCTGGTGGTCGGACTCGCGGTGTGGTACGCCCTTCCCGCCGCGCTCGTTCGGTTCGCCGAGAAGAACACCATGGGGTCGGCGTTCGAGTACGAATCGCTCATGCCCATCCTCCGCGACGGGGAGTACGGAACGGGCTGGTTGCTGGCGCTGGGCGTCCTCGTCGTGGCCGGTGTCATCGCGAGCGCCGTCGGCGCGGTCCCGCTCCTCGGCTGGCTCGCGGCCGTGTTCGTCGGCTTCTACGCGGAAGTGACCGCGGCGTACATCTACGCACGAGGGTACGCCGAAGCGGACGAACACAGACTGCAGAAGGGGTCCGAAGTCGAGGACGGGCAACCCGCGGTCTGATTCTCTTTCGTTTCCGTCGGGACGACTCGTCGCTATTGGGGGAGCTATGCTTCCGGGAAAACAGCGACGTTGTCAGGGTGCCATTTTCGGTTCGGTCGGCGTTTCGGTCGTGGAACCGACGTTCTGTGGTTGCTCTTTGACGACGACGGTTCCCGCAATGCGGTCGCCGAGGCGTTGACGCATATCACCGCTCGCCATGAAGATGAACCCGACGACGTAGTAAAACAGTCCGTCGATGATTTCGAGGAGGTTGCGAAGCAACGCACTGCCGTAGGTGCAGGGACTACCGTCTTCCTTCACGACTTTGATTCCGAGGAGTTTCTTGCCGACGGTGTATCCGTCCCAGTAACCTTCGAGGAAGAACCCGTAAAACATGCTCGCGCAGAATCCGATGAGTAAGCCGAGGAAGCTAAATCCCGTGGCGGCGCTGTCACCGCCGACACTGCCGAGTACTCCGAAAACAAAGAATGTAACGAAGAAAATGACACCCATAACGATGGTATCGATGATCTGTGCGCCGATTCGTGCACCGATAACGTCGGTGTCGTCTCGCGTGGGTTGCTTTGAGTATCCTGACATCTTCTACACGGTAATAGCAGAATAGGATAAATGCTCCGTTAATGAACTATGAGAAATAAAAATTAATTATATGATTCATATATTTTAAACTCGGGGTGAATATCGAGATAGTGGTCGATTCCGTCGCCAAAGGAATAGCAGGGCACTTACCGCCGGAAAACACACTTCTATTCATGCAGATACACGACCGAACGTCCATCGACGGGACCCGAGAGCGCATCACGCTCGTCCCCGAGAGTCTGGACGACCTCTGGCATCTGACGTATCTCCTCGAACCGGGCGACGACGTGTCGGGTGATACGACCCGGCGCATCCAGCGCGCCGACGACCAGATGCGGGATACGGGCGGCGAGCGCGAGCACATGCACATCACGCTCCGGGTGGAGGACGTGGAGTTCCACCGGTTCGCCAACCGCGTCCGCGTCGGCGGGGTCATCACCGACTGCTCGCGGGAGGACCAGTTGGGCCTCCACCACACCCTCAACGTCGAGGAGCGCGAGAAGATAACCATCGAGAAGGAGTGGAAACGCGACCAACTCGACCGACTGGACGATGCGGTCGAAGCCACGGACAACCCGGACGTGGCCATCGCCACCGTCGAGGAGGGCGAAGCCTACATCCACACCGTCGCCCAGTACGGTGCGGACGAGTACACGTCGTTCACCGGAACGACCGGAAAGGGCGAGTACGCGGGCGGCCGAACCGAACTGTTCGACCAGTTGGGGTCGGCGCTCTCGCACCTCGACGTGGACGCCATCATCCTCGCCGGACCGGGGTTCACGAAACAGGACGCCTACGACCACATCGCCGAGGCGTACCCCGACCTGACCGAGAAGATAACGACGGTGGACGTGAGTTCCTCCGGCGACAGGGGCGTCCACGAGGTACTGAAACGCGGTGCCGTGGACGACGTGCAGGCCGAGACGCGCATCGCCGAGGAGGCGGAACTCATCGACGACCTGATGAAGCGAATCGGGGAGGGCGCGAAGGCCGCCTACGGCATCGAGGAGGTCAAGCAGGCGACCGATTTCGGCGCTGTCGAACAGTTGCTCGTGTTGGACGAACGGCTTCGGAAGGAACGCGGCGCGCTCGGCGAGGACGAGGCGGGCGGCGAGTGGGACATCGACGTGAACGAGATAATCACCGACGTGGAGCGAAAGGGCGGCGACGTGACCGTCTTCTCCCACGAGTTCGCGCCGGGAGAACAGCTATCGAACCTCGGCGGCATCGCCGCGCTGCTGCGCTATCGGCTGAACTGAGTTCGAGCGTCGGACTATATTCCGTCCGTTCGGCAAGAACGCTTACCAGCGGTCCCGCCGAAATTTCGAACGGATGTTTCTGTATCTGGCGGGGAAGTTGGCTATCGTCGCGGTGTACTACTTCGTCAGGCTGGTTCCGGTCGTCGGCTTGAAACTCTCGGAGCGGTACGAACAGCAGGTGTTCGGCCCGCTGGTCGAGGACGTTTCGATCGTCGAGACGGCCGCCGAGCGGTCGGGGGAGTCCGTCACCATCGAACTGACGCTGGACAACGACAGTACCCTCGACGCGCACGTCGTCGGCGGGAGCGTCCGCGTGGGGCACTCACGGGACGGAGAGACGGTCTGTTCGTTGGTCTGGACGAAACACTTCGAGACGCCGCCGAAGAACGTCGAAGTCACGAAAATCGAGAGCGGAGAGCGGGGGACGATTCGACTCGAACACTGCATCGGCGGCGACGAGTTGTGGGTGGACGGAGCGTTGCGACTGCGGCGGGTGTTCACGGTTCGAGGTCGGGAGCTACCGCTCGGTATCGCCAACTTCTCGCTTCCCGAGGAATCGGTTTCGGTCGAAACGGGCGACCCCGCGAAACGAACGACTGCAGACGGGTAGAACGGCGGTCGAAGGCTATATTTCGACCGACAGCAGGTCCTCCGCGAACCCGACGTCGCCGTCGTAGTGTTCCGCGATGGATTTCAACATCGCCTCGTGGTTGCCGTCCGTGTGCGGATAGAGGTGGGTCAGATAGACGCGACCGATGTCGGTCCCCGACAGCGCTTCGCCCAGTTGCGACGGGGTAGGATGGTTCGAAACGTCCACCTCGTCGGGGAACGAACAGTCGTGGACGAGCACGTCGCTCCCGTCCGCGAAGTTCGCCAACCCTTCGAACGCCTCGCTGTCGCCGCTGAACGTGAACGCGTCCCCGAACCGGTAGGCGAGACAGTCCATCGAGTGGCGCGTCTCGAACCCCTCGACGTCGAAACCGGCGACGGAGAACTCTTCGCCGGGGACGACTTCGCGCACTTGGAGGTCCACCCGACCGTCGAGGTAGTCGTGGACGGAGAGCAGGCCCTCGATGAAGGCCTTGGTCCCGGTCGGACCCACGACTTCGAGTTGTTCTTCGCCCGCGAGCCAGCGGGCTTTCAGGAGGGCCATGAGGTCGGAAACGTGGTCCACGTGGTGGTGGGTGAGGAGGACGGTCGAGACGTTCTCGTAGCCCACGCCCGACTGCTGGAGACGGTGGAGGACGCCGCTGCCACAGTCCACGAGAACGCGACGGCCGTCGTCCTCGACGACGATGCCGGTCTGGAACCGACTGCCGGTCGGCATCGCGCTTCCCGTGCCGAGAAACGTGATTCGCATGTGTAATTCCCCGTGCGGGAGGGTGAAAAAGGTTCAGTCGTGCAGTGTGCTGGCGGTCGTCGTGGCGGTCGCCGCGGGAGGGTTCGGTGGTTCGGGTTCGGTAGTCGATGGTCAGTCCGTGTTCGGTAGTCGGTGGTCGCCGGACGACGGAGCGAGGGCGGCCGTCGTCGAACCGCCGGTGTCGGGCAACACCGATTTCGCCCCTCGTCGCGTCGTCCCGGTATGCAGAGCGAGGTTCGAGTCGAACGCGGACCCGACGGACGTCACATCGCCGTCTCGCGGACGACCGCCGCCCCGCCGGAACGCGTCTGGACCGTGCTGACGGATACGACCGCGTGGCCGTCGTGGGGACCGTCCGTCACCGACGTGGAGTGTTCCGACCGCGTGATTCGAGTCGGCTCCACCGGCCGGGTTCGGACGCCGCTCGGCGTCTGGGTTCCCTTCGAAATCACGACCTGCGAGGAGTTCCGATGGACGTGGACTGTAGCGCGCGTTCCGGCGACCGGCCACCGCGTCGAAGGTTTCGAAACGGGGAGTCGCGTCGTCTTCGAACTTCCCCTTCTCGCGGCGGGCTACGTTCCCGTCTGTCGGCGTGCGCTCGACGCCATCGACCGCCTCGCGGCCGAGGAGTGATAGGTTCGTTTCGAATTTCACTTTCACTCCGCTGGCATAACCCTCTTTGCCGCCCGATACCAACGCGGAACAAATGGACGCGAGAGGGCTGTTGGCCCGCGAGGAGTTCGATTTCGACCCGGAGACGGTCGCAATCGAAGACGAGGCGACGTTGGACCTCCTCGAACCCGCAGTGCGCGAATGGTGGGTCGAGCAGTTCGGCGCGTTCGTCCCCGAGAACGGCGGCTTCTTCACGCCGCCACAGCGCGAGGCCATTCCGCTGATTCACGGCCACGACAACGCCCTCATCGCGTCGCCGACGGGGAGCGGGAAGACGCTCGCGTCGTTCACCGCGATTCTCAACGAACTGTTTCGACGGGAACAGGAGACCGGACTGGAGAATTCGGTGTACTGTCTGTACGTCTCGCCGTTGAAGTCGCTGGCCAACGACATCCACCGCAACCTCGAACTGCCGCTGTCGGGGATTCGGGAGAAGATGGACGACGTGAGCGAGATCCGTCACGCCATCCGACACGGGGATACGGACAAGACGGCGCGGCAGAAGATGCTGCAGGAGACGCCGCACATCCTCAACACGACTCCCGAGACGCTGGCCATCCTGCTCAACTCGCCGAAGTTCCGGGACAAACTCAGGAGCGTCGAGTACGTCATCGTGGACGAAATCCACAGCCTCGCCGATGGCAAGCGCGGGACGCACCTGTCGGTCAGTCTCGAACGATTGGAGAACATCGCCGACTCGTCGCCGACGAGAATCGGCTGTTCCGCGACGGTCGAACCGCTATCGGACATCGCGGAGTTCCTCGTCGGCAGGGCGGAACCGGGCGGGGAGAGTCGCCCCTACGAACTCGTGGACACGCGATTCGTCCGCGAGTTCGACCTCGAACTCCGGTGTCCGACCGACGACCTCGTGCACACGCCGCGGGCCGTCGTGCAGGACCGGTTTTACGACCAACTGCACGACCTCATTCAGGACCACACGAACACGTTGGTCTTCACGAACACGCGGTCGGGGGCGGAGCGAGTCCTGCAGAACCTCCGTGAGACGTTCGCCGAGTACGACGAGGAGAACTCGGGCTGTCACCACGGGAGTCTCTCGAAGGAATCCCGCCAGCGTATCGAGGAGCGCCTGAAAAACGGGGAAGTCGATGTAGTGACCACCTCGACCAGCCTCGAACTCGGCATCGACATGCCCCACGTCGATTTGGTCGTGCAGGTCGGTTCGCCGAAGAGCGTCGCGTCCCTGCTCCAGCGCGTCGGCCGGGCCGGCCACCGTCTCGGGCAAACCGTCACCGGCCGCGTCGTCGCGCTCGATAGGGACGAACTGGTGGAGTGTGCGGTCATGCTGAAGAAGGCCGAGGAGGGCTTCGTGGACCGCGTATTCGTCCCCGAGAACGCACAGGACGTGGCGGCCCAGCAGGTGTACGGGATGGCGATAAACGAGGTTCGCCCGGCGGACGACGTGAAGGCGACGCTCCGGCGAGCGTATCCGTACCGAAACTACTCGGATTCGGAGTGGGATTCCCTCCTCCGGTATCTCACCGCGGACTACGACGGGATGGAGGATAGAAACGTCTACGCGAAGGTGTGGCACGACGAGAACGATCCGTCGGACGGGGAGTACCACTATCCCGATTTTCCCGTCGGCGAGCCGTTGATGGGAAAGCGCGGGCGACTCGCCCGCGTCATCTACATGACCAACATCGGGACGATTCCCGACTCGTTCACCTGCGACGTGCTCACCCGCGCGGACAACGAGTGGGTCGGGGATTTGGACGAGAGCTATCTCGACACGCTGGAGAAGGGCGACGTGTTCGTCCTCGGCGGCCAGCACTTCGAGTACAAATATCGGCGCGGGTCGAAGGTGTACGCCGACCGTACCAGCGCCCGCCCGACGGTACCGTCGTGGTTCTCCGAGCGCCTGCCGCTTTCCTACGATTTGGGGCGGGAAATCGCGGCGTTTCAGGGCGAACTCCTCTCGCGGTTGACCGACCGCGGCAAACCCGCTGTTCGGGTGTGGCTTCGGGAGTTCCCGCTGGACGAGAACAGCGTCCGGGCCATCGCGCGGATGTTCGACGAACAGGTCCGCTACGCGGGAGAAGAGAGCGTCAGCACGGACGAACGGCTCACCGTCGAAATCGAGATGGACCGCGAGGAGTACGAGCGCCACTACTACGTCCACTCGAACTACGGGCGGCGGTTCAACGACGGCCTCTCGCGGGTCGTCGCCTACCGCTGTGCGCAGGCGGCCAACACGAACGTCGGCGTCGCCGTCGCGGACAACGGCTTTACCGTCTCGATGCCGTTGAATCGGAAGGTGGACGTCCCCGGCATCATCGCCGACATCGACCCCGACGATGTACGCGGGGATTTGCGCGACGCGCTCTCGGGCACCGACCTCCTCCAGCGCTACTTCCGCATCAACGCGACGCGCTCGCTGATGATTCTGAAACGCTACAAGGGCTACGAGAAGTCGGCCAGCGAACAGCAGGTGTCCAGCGAGATGCTGCTCGGCTTCGCCGACGAATTGGGCGAGTTCGCCGTCATGGAGGAAACGTACCGCGAAATCGTGGAGGACAAACTCGCGCTCGAAGCGGTCGAGGAAATTCTCGGCGAGGTGCGAGCGGGCGACATCGACGTCGTGCAACACCGCGTGAAATCGCCGACGCCGCGGGCGTTCGGACTGGCGACGTTGATGGCGAGCGACGTGGTGCTGGCGGAGGACGAGAGTGCGGTCTTACAGGAGTTCCACGAGCGTGTTATGGAGTCGATTTCGGAGGAATGACTTCTTCTTATCCCTGTCTTCGGCTCAAGATAGTGCCGAGCGCGATACCCGCTGCCGAACCGATGGCCATCCACAGGGCCAAATCCCCGGTGATAATTCCGACACCAGTTCCAAGCGGGAGGCCAACGCCGATGCCCCTCCACAGTTCGTTTCGATCCTCGTCGTCTAACGCCATTCCAATAGGAAGTTTCTGTCTCTAACGGACATAAATTTCACCCAACCAGAGTGAATTCGATGGTCGATTTTCGAGTACGTTGTAGAAGATCATTTGCGATAGCAATGGCACACATATCTGAAACGTCATGTATGGACGATAAAATCGAAAATACATCCGTAAATTCCCCATCTATTATAACTTCCTCACAATATAGAAAGAACTATTCGTGGCGAATTCATGCGTCTGTCTGCCAATGACACAGACGGATCCACGCAGGCGACTCGTTCTCTTCGTTATCGCGCTTATCGGGACGGCGGTGATCGCCGCCGCCCCGACGCCCGCCGGGCTTTCCGTCCGCGGGCAGTTCGCGTTCGCAACGATGTTCTTCGCGGGCTTTCTCTGGGTGACAGGGACGCTCCCGCTCGCCGTGACGGCGCTGTCGATACCCGTCGTGCTCACGATATTTGGCGTCTACGCCGACCTCGATGCGGCGCTGGCGGGTTTCGCGAACCACCTCATCTTCCTGTTCATCGCCGGGTTCATGCTGGCGAACGCGCTCCAGAAGTACGACATCGACCGGCGAATCGCCCTCTGGATCATGTCCGTGATGGGGTCGTCGCCGCGCCGTCTCGTCCTCGCGGTCATGCTGGCGACGGCGTTCCTCTCAATGTGGGTGTCGAACACGGCGACGGCGGCGATGATGACACCCATCGCGCTCGGCGTGCTGTCGCAAGTTCTGGGTCGGGAAACGGTGGAAGCGGCGAGCGCGGCGACTACGGCGGGGTCGTCCGACTCGTCGCCCGCCCCCGACGGCGGGACCGTCGCGGTCGAGGACGGAGACGAACCGTTCACCAACCTCCACGTCTCGATGCTTCTCGGAACCGCCTACGCGGCCAGCGTCGGCGGCGTCGGGACGCTCATCGGGACGCCGCCCAACGCGGTGCTGGCCTCGCAACTGAACGAGATTCTGGGCTACGAAATCGGCTTCGCCCAGTGGTTGCTCATCGGCGTCCCCATCGTCGCTATCACCCTCCCGCTCGTCTGGTACGTCCTCACGTATCTCCTCTATCCGCCCCAAATCGACGACGTGAGCGAGGCACAGGAGATGGCTCAGCAGTACCTCGAAGAGGAAGGCGAGTTGAGTCCGCGCGGAAAACGCGTGGCGCTCATCTTCACCGGCACAGCCCTCCTGTGGGTGGTCGGCGGGTTGGGCGATTTCATCGGTCCGTACCTGCCGTCCGCGTGGGCGGTCACGCTGTTCGGCGGCGAGGGAACGAGCGTCTTCGGTATCGACGGCCATCAGGGAATGCTCTACTACGTCGTCGTCGGCCTGCTCTCGGTTCCGGCGCTCGTGCTGGCGGACACGATGGAGTGGGACGATTTGGTGGACATCGACTGGGGGACCATCCTCCTGTTCGGCGGCGGCATCGCCCTCGCCGACGCGCTGGCGACCACCGGCGCGACGGAGTGGATCGCCGACTCCGTGTTCACGTCGCTCACCGGCGCGCCCATCGTCCTCGTCGTGGGCATCGTCGTCCTCCTCGTCATCTTCCTGACCGAGATGACCTCGAACACCGCCACGGCGACCATCATCATCCCCATCCTCATCAGCATCGGGAGCGTCTTCGCGGCCACGCTCGGCCTCACCGACGTCGCCGCCGCCGTCTTCCTCTCCGTCTCGGGGGCCATCGCCGCGAGTTTCGCGTTCGCGCTCCCCGTCGCCACGCCCCCGAACGCCATCGTCTTCGGGAGCGGGTACCTGAAACAGGAGCAGATGATGCGTGCGGGCGTCGTGTTGAACCTGATAATGACCGTCGTCCTCACCGGCCTCATCTGGCTGCTGTTCCAGTTCGTCTGGCCGCACGTCCTCTGGTAGCGACTCCTCCCACCCTTTCTCACTCCGGCCGAACCAACAGCGTATCGAGCGCGTTCGGAACGACCAGCACGTCGCTTCCGGGTTCGATGGCGTCCTCGACGGATTCACGGCAATGCATCAGACAATCCTCGACGATTGCCGGATGCTCGCTTCCGGTCACGAACACGTCGTGGTCGCGGAGGACGCGGGCCACGACGAAGGCCCGCTGTGCGCCCGGTTCGTAGCCGGTTCGCATCTCGTCGTAGAGGCTCTCGGGGTCGCTCGCGCCGTCGAGTCTGTCGTAGAATCGTTGTTCTCCTTTTCCTTCGCCCGCCCCCTCGGGCATGGCGGCGGGAACGACGATCCGACCTCCCGGCCGGAGCGGGTTTCGGTCGCCGAGAACGACGTACGTCGCGGCGCGGGTCGCCTGATAGAGGTTCGCGGCTTTCGCCTCGGGAACGCCCGCGACTACCGCGTCGTACTCGCCTTCGACCGCGACCGACAGCGACTCCTTCGCGGTTTCGGCGAGGTCGGCGACCACCGCGCGGTGGTGTCCGGCGCTCGCCCCGAGAATCCCCTGCGGGCCGTGCGTGACGTTCAGACAGAAGTCGAGTCCGGCCACGTCGCCCGCGTCGTTCAGCAGTTCCCGGAACGGGTTGTCCTCGATTCGGCCGAGTCTGACGCCCTCCCGCGAGAGGAGGTCCGGGCCATGCGTGTATCGGATGAGCGACTCCCCGCCCGCGCCGATGACGACGGTTTTCGCGCCGCCCGAGAACCCGGCGTACTGGTGCGCCTCGACCATCCCCGTCGAGAGCACGCGGTCCGCGTCCGCGACGGTCGGATTCAGTTCGACGGGTACCGCGTCACCGTCGGTCGTTTCGGCGGTTCCGACTTCGATTGCGGCGTCCGCGTCGTGGTTCTCCGCGAGGTCCGCGTGCTCGCCGAGCGCGTCGGCTATCTCCTCGTCGGTCATCGGACGGTGAAGGCCGAGTCCGAGCACGACGGAGACGTGCTTTCGGGGGACCCCGGCGTCCGCCAATTCCGCGAGGAGCACGTCCAACAGCACGTCGTCCGGCGTGGCCCGCGTCACGTCCGTCACGACGATTGCGACCGTCTCGTCCGGGGAGACGAGTTCGGCGAGGGGCGGGCCGTGCGGGTCCGCCATCGCGCGCTCAGCGGCCTCCCGCGGCGGGACGGCGGTTCCGCCCGGTGGCGAGAGAACGGTCACGTCACGGTCGGGAAGATGGTAGTCCGGGAGGGAATCGTTCATGAACCGAGGTACGGACGACGGGGACGAAAGCGCTTAGGTCGCCCACTCGACCATCCGGTCGTAGAGCGGCGAGGAGCGAAGCGCGCGCTCGTCGCCGACGAGGACGAGCGACTTCTTGGCACGGGTCAGCGCGACGTTCACCCGGCGGTAGTCGTCGAAGATGGGGCTGTCCAAGTCGCCCGTGGCGACGAACGAGACGATGATGACCTCCTTGCTCGACCCCTGGAACCGGTCCACCGTATCGACCGCGACGGATTCGTGAACGCGCCGGGATATCTCCGCGACCTGCGCGCGGAACGGAGCGATGACGCCGATGTCCTCGCGGGCGACGCCCGCCTCCACGAACCGGGAGACGAGTTCCGTGACGCGTTCGGCTTCGACCGGATTCGTGTTGCCCGCCGTCTTCCCGTCCGGGTCGACGAAGGCGACGCCGGTGCGGAGCGTCGGCGGCAGGGATTCGGGTTCGACGTTCGGCAAATCCTCGATTTTCTGGGCCGCGACCTCGCCGTTCGCCGGGCGGAGCGCGCCGTCGTAGAACTCGCGGGACGAGAACGCCTGAATCCGCTGGGCCATGCGGTACTGACGGTCCAGCATGACCGACGCGTCGGGATACAGGTCCACGAGTCGCTGGAACAACGAGGTCGAGAGGTCGCCGCCCGCGCCGTCACCGTCCGCGCTCTCTTCGGAGTCCGCCTCCGCGTCGTTCGCTTGGACCACGGGCGGCAGTTGGTGGTGGTCGCCCACGAGGACGAACCGCTCGGCGAGGTTGATGGCCGCGAGCGTGGCGGGTTCGGTCAACTGCGAGGCCTCGTCCACCAGCGCCACGTCGAACGCCTGTTCGCGCATGATTCGTGACCCGCAGGTCGCCGTCGTGGCGGCGACGACGCTCGCCCCTTCGAGTTCGGCGACGCGCGCGCCGGGGTCGCCGCTCCGCTCCAGACGAACGTCCTGCATGTCCTCGCGGACGCCGCTCTCGGTGCCGACGCGAACGATTTCCTCTTCTTCGAACCCTTGCTCCCGGAGCGCCTCCAGCGCGTTGTCCACCGCGCGGTTCGTGAACGCCGACAGGAGGACGCGGTTGCCGCCTCCGGCGGTTTCTGCTCGCGGGCCTTGCCCGCTCGCACCGCCCGAGGCTCGATGCGCCTCGCTGTCACCGCCTCCGTTTCGAGACGATTCCGTCGCCTCGCTCCCCTCCACCAGCGCCCGGATGGTCCGCGCGATGGTGTAGGTCTTCCCCGTTCCGGGCGGGCCGTGGATGAGCGCGCAGTCCTTCGCGTTCACCGCGAGGTTGACCGCCGCATTCTGGGCGTCGTTGTTCCCGATGAACGTCCGTTCATTCGACTCGAACTCGGGTTCCCGTCGTCCGAACAGCACGTCCTTCCGTCGTTCGTCGCCCTTCAGGAGGGCGTCGTGGAGCGCGGTCAACATTCCGTCGGCGGAGAACTCCGAGGGGTAGACGTCGAGTCGCCGGAGTTCGACGGGTTCGTCCGTCATGACGACGATTTCGTCGCCCAGTTGCCGAACCCGCGCCAGTTCCGCGTGGCCGCTGACGGGATTGCCCTTGCTGGCCAACACGACGTCGCCCTCCCGAATCTTCGACACGGCGTCGTCGGTCCGTCGGGCGCGGAGTTCCCAGCGCCCGCCCTCTATCTGCGTTTGTCCCGTCGGTTCCAAGCCGATGAGCGCCCGGTCGTCGTCCGCCCGTTCCTGGGCCGTCTGCTCCCACAGCTTTGCGTACTCGCGGTGGGTCGCCCGCCGTTCCCGTTCTATCTGCTCGTACTTCTCCTGGAAGTAGGCGCGCTCTTCCTCGGGAATCGGCCGTCCGATTTGTCCCGCCTTCGACTCCTGATTCAGGCGACCCGAGACGACCATGCAGGTGTCCTTCTCGAAACAGTATTCGCACTTGGCGTTCGCCTCGTAGCCCGTCGGCACGTCCATGTCGAACTCCGCCGCGGCGATTTCGTTGCGGGTCCTGACGACGAATTCGAGCAGGCCCTTGCCGATGGAAAATTCCTTCGCGGGCGAGAGGTCGCCCGTCTCCTCGGTGCGGTCCAGCGCGGAGTTCTTCGTGTAGAGGAGCGTGCCCGTGTCCGCGGGAACGCCGCGTTCCTGCAGGAGGAGGGCGTAACAGGCCGCCTGAATCTTGTCCTGAAATCGCGGGTCGCGGTTCGTGTTCTTTCCCGTCTTCAGTTCGACCGGCATCCCGCGTCGGAGCGCGTCACAGCGTCCCTTGATGCCAAACTGTTCGCTGATGAGCGTGTACTCGCTTCGCCAGTCGTCCGTGTCGTCGAGGACGCCCTGTTCGAGCCAGCCCTCGATGGCGCGGGCGTTCTGGCGCACCTCGCCCGCCACCTCGTCCGTCTCGCGTCCGAGCAGGCCGAGTTGCAGGCCGACCTCCTCGACGCGCTCCTCGATGGAGTCGTCCAATTCCCGACCGCGGAGCAGGTCGCCGAACACCTCGTGGACGATTGTCCCCTTCACGACGGGGTAGTTCAGCGGAATCGCCGACAGTTTGTTCAGGTAGTACATCCGGGGACACTGCACCCACGAGCGGACGTCGGTCACGTTCACGAGGAACGAGGGTTCGACCACGACGTAGGATTCCTTCCCCGTCGCGTACGTCGTCTCGCCGTCGTACTCGGACTCCTCCGCGTCCGTCACCAGCAGTTCCATCCCTTCTTCGAGGTAGTCGGCGGTTTCGGCCCACTTGCCCCACAGCGTCACCGTCTGCGGCACGTCGTCGTCCGGTCGCACGACGACCTCCGCGAGGTCGCGTTCGCCGTACCGCGTGGTCACGGTTCGTTGCTCGCCCGGTGCCGTGACGGTCCCCCGTATATTCACGAGACGTTCGTACCCGCCCTCGCGGAAAAATACTGTCGATTACCGTACGCCTCTGCAGGTCGATTACCGGACGTCTTCGCGGCCCGCCAACTCGGCCCCTCTCCTGTCGTCGCGTTGCCGCTTCCCGACAACGTATTAGCCGCGGTTTCCACTATCGACGGTATGCCACGGACTCCCCCACCCACCGAAACGCGCGATGTCGTCGAAACGCTTCACGGCGAGGAGATACGCGACCCGTACCGCTGGCTGGAAGGCGACGAGGAAGACGTTTCGGCGTGGGTGAGTGCGCAGAACGAGTACGCGGAGTCGTTCCTCCACGGCGAGACGCGCGACGACCTCGAACCCCGGTTTCGGGCGCTGGCGAACTCCGCGGCCTACTTCCCCGTCGTTCCGACGCCGAACGGCTACTTTCAGCGGTACACGCCCGCCGACGAGGACTTGCCGCTGTTGACCGTTCGGAACGACCTCGACGGCGAGCGCCGCGTCCTCGCGGACCCGAACGAGTGGAGCGACGACGCCACCCTGACCCTCGACTGGTTCGTCCCCTCACCCGACGGCTCGCTCGTCGCCTACGGCGTCACGGAGGGCGGCACGGAACAGTACGACGTTCGCGTCGTGGACGCGGAAACGGGCGACCTCGTGGACGAACTCCGCGAGACGGGTCGGACCGGGGAGCGGTCGTTCGCGTGGACCGACGAGGGATTTTACTACGGCCGAACCGGCGCGCTCGAAGACGGCGGACAACTCGACAAATCGCTCGCGTATCACCGACTAGATGGGGGCGGCGAGGACGACGCAGACGACGAACTCCCGATCGAACTCGACGAGCAGACGTGGGCGGGCCTCCACACCGACACGGACAGCGACTACCTCGTGGTCGAGCTCACGCGGGGGTGGGAACGCACCGACGTCTACGCCGAGCGGGACGGCGAGTTCGAACCGCTCGTGACGGGCGAGGACGCCATCTTCGAGCCACACCTCCGCGGGAGTCGGGCCTTCTTCCTGACGAGCCTCGACGCGCCGAACTACCGAATCGTCGCGGCGGAGTTGGCGGACGCCGCCGGGGACGGCGCACCCGAGACGTTCGAATCCGTCGTCCCGGAGCGCGACGACGCCATCCTCCGGGATTTCGTGCTCGCGGGCGACCACATCGTCGCACACTACGAACGCGATGCGGTTTCGGAACTCGTCGCTTTCGACCTCGACGGCGCGCGCGTCGAAGACGCGTCGCTTCCCGAGTTAGGGTCCATCGACGAGGGGAGTCTCCACGGTTCGACGGACGAGGACGAGTGTTTCTTCCGGTACCAGTCGTTCGACCACCCCCCGACCGTCTACCGCTACGTCGTCGGCGAGGGCGTGACGAAACTCGACGCACCCGAGGTTCCGGTCGAGGCCGACCTGCAGGTCGAACGGGAGCGGTACGAGTCGGCGGACGGCACCGAAGTCCCGCTGTTCGTCGTTCACGCGGGCGTCGAACCGGACGGCGACAACCCGACGCTGCTGTACGGCTACGGCGGGTTCGAACTCAGCCAGACGCCCGCGTTCCGACGCTACGCCGTCCCCTTCCTCGAACGAGGCGGCGTCTTCGTCGTCGCCAACGTCCGCGGCGGCGGCGAGTTCGGCGAGGAGTGGCACCACGCGGCCCGGAAGGAGCACAAACAGAACACCTTCGACGACTTCATCGCGGCGGCGGAACACCTCGTCGAGCGCGGCTACACGAGTCCCGAGCGCCTCGCCATCGACGGTCGGAGCAACGGCGGACTGACGGTCGGCGCGAGCATCACCCAGCGCCCGGATCTGTTCGCCGCCTGCCTCTGTATCGTTCCGCTCCTCGACATGCTCCGGTTCCACCGGTTCCTGCTCGGCGCGTCGTGGACGGCGGAGTACGGGTCGCCCGACGACCCGGAGGCGTTCGAGTACATCCGCGAATACTCGCCGTATCACAACGTCGAGGAGCGGGAGTATCCCGCCGTCCTGTTCAAGACGGCCGAGGGGGACACGAGGGTCCATCCGGCCCACGCCCGGAAGATGGCCGCCAGAATGCAGGCGAAACACACCGGAGACGCGCCGATTCTCCTCCGCGAGGAACGGGACACGGGCCACGGCGTCGGCAAGCCGACCGAGATGATCGTCCGCGAGAAGTTGGACGAGTGGACGTTCGTCTTCGAGCAGTTGGGCGTCGAGTAACTCAGTCTCGCAAGTACGCCACCACGTCGTCGGGGTCCGCCGAGAGGCCGCCGCCCTGTGCGAACGTCGGGCTACCGCCACCGCCGCCGCCGAACTCGGCGGTCACCTCGTCCACCACGTCGCCCGCTTCGACGTCGCCGTCGGTCCCGACGACGAGGAACGTCGACCCCTCTTTTCCGGTGAGCGCAACCACGTCCGCCGTTTCGCCCGCCAGTTCTCGCACCCTGTCGCTGAGTTCGTTCGGCCCGACACCGTCGATGGTGCCGACCAACCACTCGTGGCCGTTTCGGGCGACGGTTTCCTCGGCGAGTTCGTCGATGGTCGCGCCGACGAGCCGTGATTTCGCGTCCGCCAACTCGGTTTCCAGCGCGTCGATTTCGCCGGTGAGCCGGTCGATTTCGTCCGGTAAATCCTCGACCCCTGTTCCGGCGATTCGCGCGGCCGCCAGCGCGCTCCGCTTTTCGTCCGCCCGCGTTCGGATGGCCGGCGGGCCGACGGCGAACTCGACGCGCGTCATTCCCTCGCCGGGGTTCGACCGGTCGACGATGGTCACCGGCCCGATTTCGCGCGTGTTCTCGACGTGCGTGCCGCCACAGGCCGCCACGTCCCATCCCTCGATATCGACGACGCGAACCGTCTCCGAACCGCTCAGCACGCCTTCTTCCGTCTTCGTGTTGAATGCGATATCCTCTCGCGCCAGCGCCTCCTCCTTCGGGACCGCTTCCCACGAGACGGGCAACGAATCCCACACCGCCCGATTCGTCAGGCGTTCGAGTTCGACGAGAACGTCGTCGTCGATGTCCGTCGAGGTCTGGAAATCGACGCGAATCTTCTCCTCGCCGATGTCGAACCCGCCGTAGCCGAGGTCGTCCAAAATCAGTCGTCCCGCCCCGTAGAGGACGTGGCTCGCCGTGTGCGACCGCATGCAGTAGGTGCGGAACTCCTCGTCCACCTGTCCGCGAATCTCCTCGCCCTCCTCGAACTCGGGGTCGGTTTCGAGCGTGTGAACGACGTCGCCGTCGCGTTTCTGCACGTCGACGACGGAAATCCCGCCGAGCGTTCCCCTGTCCGCCGGTTGGCCGCCGCTCTCGGCGTAGAAGTACGTCTCCGAGAGGGAGACGTTCCTCCCGTCGATTGCCGCGACGGTCGCGTCGAAACTCGTCCGATATGGCTCTGCTGGCGCGCGGGTCATACCCCGTTCTCCGAAACGGGCGGACAAAAACGCTACGCCGACTCCGACAGCGTAACGCCGAGACGCTCCTCCAGCGCTTCGATGACTGACCCGCCGACGCCCGCGCGGTTCGCTCGGTTCTGTTCGACCGCGAGGAGGTCGTTCTCCTGAACCTCGAGTTCGTCGGCGAGTTCGCCGCGCTGGAGACCTTCCTCCTGTCGCGCGTCGATGACGCGCTCGCCGTAGTCGGAGACGAGGTACGGCAGCGGGTCGCTGTCGTAACTCGTTCCCTCTTCCTCCCAGTGGCTCGCGTCGCCCTTCCGGGCGTCGTCCATTCGGGCCGTGCGCTGGGCCGCCCTGCGCTTGCGGTCCTGTTCGCTCATCGCGTTGCCTTCGCTCTTCGATTTCGTCGGCTGTGCGGCGTCGTTGTGGCTCGCACAGTCCGGACAGACGTGGAGCGTCGCGCCCGCGACGCTCGCCTCGGTCAGCGAATCGGACGCCTTCCCGCAGAGTTCACAGGAACCGCCGCTGCCGCCGCCGGACGAGTTCCCGGTCGAATATTTTGCCATACCCTCGCTATGGGGGGCCTACATTTCAATATCGCGTTTGTTCGCCGGAGCAAAGTCCGCCCGAACGCTTATTCTCGGCCTCGTCGTCTTCGTCCCGGGGGAACCCGGATGTTAAGCGCACGAAAC
The DNA here is from genome assembly GCF_026008575.1 of Haladaptatus sp. T7. NCBI lineage: Archaea > Methanobacteriati > Methanobacteriota > Halobacteria > Halobacteriales > Haladaptataceae > Haladaptatus > Haladaptatus sp. T7. The sequence goes on along the minus strand of NZ_BROP01000001.1, from coordinate 463,181 downwards.
CGACTCGACGGGGAGGTAGTGGACGTGAAAACCGGCGACGTGACCGCCGAGGTGGTTCTCGACGTGGGTGGCGAGGAAGTTGCGGCCGTCATCACCCGCGAATCGGCCGAGAACCTCGAAATCGAGGAAGGAATGGAACTGACCGCCGTCGTGAAGGCGACCGACGTGATGCTTCGGTCGGATTGAACGGGGCGAAACCCATTTTTCTGCGCGACGTGTCGTCCCATCAATGAGCGGCATCGTCTTCTTCGCCAGCGAATCCCGCGCCGAAACCGTTCCGTTCTACACCGACCGCCTCGGTGCGGAGGTGTGGCTCGAACAGACCGACTGTACGGTGTTGCAGTACGACAACATGCGCTTTGGCTTCTGCGAGCGCGAGTCGGCCGATACCGACGGCATCCTCACGTTCGTCACGGCGGACCGCGACGGCGTGGACGTGCTGTACGACGAACTCGCCGACCGAGCACGCGACCCGCCGGAGGAGAATCCGAAATACGATATCTACCACTTCTTCGCCGACGACCCCGAGGGACGCGCCGTCGAAGTGCAGGCGTTCGACCACGAAACCGAGGCGGTTCGGTAGTGTTCGAGCGAGACCGATTACCGCTCCATTTCGTCGGCGATTCGCTCGACGGCGCGAACGAACCGCCAGAACAGGTACAGTCCGAGCAACGGAAACGCGATACCGAACCACGCCAACGGCTGGCTAGCGAGCAGGATGCTGTACAGGAACGTCAGGACGCCGACGATGACGATTCCCCAGACGACGAGCGAGTCGGTTGAGTCGGAGGGCATGGCCGATTCGTATCAGCCGACAACGAAATAGATTGTCCTCTGCAACCCGTCCCCCGTCTCTGTTACTCGCCGCCCGGCTCCGCGGTTCCGTCGCGGGCTGGCAGTGGTGCGAAACGAGCGGTGGAGACGAAGGGAGGCTCCCCTCGATGAAACTCCGGCGGGCGGAGTAGCCGGGACGGAATCGACAGATGGTTTAGCCGCTTTCCGCTACGAGTTTCATGGACGAATTCGGCTACACGACTGGTATCGAGGTGCGCTACCGTGACCTCGATACGATGGGTCACGTCAACAACGCCGTCTACGCGACGTACCTCGAACAGGCGCGCATCGCGTACTTCCGGGACGTTATCGGGATTCCATCCGACGAAATCAACGGCGTCATCGCCCACCTCGAACTCGATTATCACCGGTCGATAACCGGCGGAGACGACGTGACAGTCGGCGTGCGCGTCACCGACATCGGAACGACGAGCATCACGATGCAACACGAAATTCGGGCCGGAGACGAGGTTGCCGCCACCGGCGAAACCGTACAAGTCGTGTTCGACGAGTCGGGCGACCCCACCGAGATTCCGCCCGAATTGCGCGACCGAATCGCCACGCACGAAGGGTTCTAACTGACGAATCGGAACCGACTTTTTTGCCGAGGACGCCTTTCCGTCGTGAAAACCGTATTCCACGTTTCGACGCCGGAAGCCGCCGCAATCGCCGTGGCGAAAGTCCGAAACCTGCTCGCCGACGAGACGCTCGACGTCGATACTGTCGCCGTCCTCTTCGACGCCGGGGTCGCCATCGCGACCCTCGAACGCGGTTCTGACGTCGCCGACGACGTTCGGGGACTGCTCGACCGTGACGTCGAGTACAAGGTGTGCAGTAACGCCGTTCGAAATCCCGCGGTGGACGAATCGAAACTCGTCGCGGGCGTCGAAACCGTCTCGTCCGGTGTGGGCGAACTGACCCGCCTCCAGACCCGAGGCTACGCGTATATTCGACTCTGAGTCGTCGAACGTGCCGCAAAAGAACCAGCCTCGGCTGGTGAATGTTGGTTCGGTAGGAATTGTGCGTGGGTGATGTCCACGAAGGAGATCACCTGCATCGTTGATGTTCGCGGCGAAGCCGCGTATGCGATGCGTGGGACCGGATTTGAACCGGCGGACCCCTACGGGACAGCGCCCTCAACGCTGCGCCGTTGGCCTAGCTTGGCTACCCACGCTCGCTGTGTCTGTCTGCACTCAATCGTAGATGGTGGGATAATAAAAGGCCTTTCATTTGGCCCGGCGACGGCAGGCGTTCGCACGGACATGACAACGGGCGTCCAATACGCTAATACTTTCTGGGAACCATGCTGAATTGATGTCGCTTGGCCTCATCTCCCGGCTGAAAAATACGCGCGTCGACTACGTTTGCCCGGGGTGTGCCCGCGCGTTCGACCTGCCGTTCGACCGGTGTCCCGTCTGTGAATGCGACCGACTGTACAAAATAGTGAAATAACTGGTATACCGACCGGACTGCAAGACGCGAGTATGGAATCCTCCGTCCGAAACAACGTTCCGACGCTGACGGCGCTCCTGAGCATCGTCTCGCTGGCACTCGTCTTCGGTGCCGTGTTGGGCGTCGTCCCCGAACACGCGATTCCGCGCGCACCGCACTGGTTTCTGGAGGCGATTCCGCACCTCAACGCCATCATCAGCGTCGCCGCCATCGCCGTCATCGGCACCGCGTGGCACGCGATTCAACACGGACACGTCGTCCGCCACCGCGCCGGAATGCTGACCGGACTCGGCCTGTTCGTCTGCTTTCTCGGTCTCTACCTCTACCGCGTCTCGTTGGAGGGACCGACCGAGTTCCCCGGCCCGAAGACCGTACAACAGTACCTCTACCTCCCGATTCTGGCGATACACATGGTCCTCGCCATGGTGTGTATCCCCCTGCTCTACTACGTGCTCTTGCTCGCCCTCTCCCATCCGGTAGCGGACCTCCCGAAGACGAACCACCGTCGCGTCGGGCGCATCGCGGCGTCGCTCTGGCTCACGTCCTTCGCGCTCGGGGTGGTCGTCTACGCGCTGTTGTACGTGGTGTACTGATTCTCTTAAATCCAAAATATGGCTGTTTTAGGCCGTCTATTGCCGAACGAAACGAAATCTAGCCACACGATATTTGCGGGCCGACCCCGTACAACCTGTACATGCCAATACCGGGATACGACCCGGACGACCTGGACGAACTGCTCGCGGAGCGACTGGAGGCGCGCGATGGAGGTGTGTCCCTGACTCCTCGTCAATGGCGAGAGTACGAAAACGGTGCGAGCCTGCTCGACGTGCTGAACGACGCCGATATCGAGCGGTTGTTACACGAGGAATGACGTCGCAAAAACGAGTTCTGTAGCGGATGCGTCGTTAGTCGCCCGGACGAACCCCCGAAACGAGGAAACGGTCACAAAACAGCTCTGCAAGCCGCGGGAAGGCGGCGATTCCGACGCTCGCAATCCCCATCGAAAACGCGACGGAAACCAGCGGTAATCCCATCGCGTTCGCCACCGTTCCGCCGCCGTACGCCACGACGGCGAGAACCGCGTTGAAGTAGACGAGCCTGAAGAGCAACAGGGCGGGAGCCAACGACACCCACCCTCGCGTCTCCGTGGCCAGCGGCGGAAGCCATCCTCCGCGGATCAACGCGGTCACGACGACCATCGTCATCCACCCGACGAACGCCGAGGTTTTCAGGCCGAAAAAGCGGTTCGGCGCGCCGACTCTCACGTACCAGAGGAACGGGATGAGCGGCAGCGAAACGTCCGCGAACGCGTAGACGATATCGTCGAGAAACCGCCCGAAGCCGCTCTTCTCGGTGGACGTTATCTGTCCGTGACCGAACCAACTCTCCCGGCGGTGGCTCCGGGCGGCCCGCGTCGAGCGACAGGGATGGTCGTCCCGGCCGGACGGATTCGGCATACTACGGAGATATACACGCGAAATTCCCTAAAACTACGGTCTCGGTCGCTAGAGTGGAATCAGTCGCTCGCGCCGTCGATGACCGGGCGCGTCACGTCGCGGTCAGTCTCCTCGTCGTCGATGTCGTAGGGATACTCGCCCGTGACGCAGCCGAGACAGAGGTCGGATTGGGAGACCGAAAGCGCGTCGGCGATGGCTTCCTTCGAGAGGTAGGCGAGGCTGTCGGCGGAAATCGCCTCCCGAATCTCCTCGACGGATTTGTCGGAGGCGATGAGTTCCTCGCGGGTGGCCATGTTGATGCCCATGTAGCAGGGGGCGATGATTGGCGGCGCGCCGATTCGCATGTGAACCTCCTCTGCCCCGCAGTCCTTGAGGAGTCGAACGAGTTGCGTCGAGGTGGTCCCCCGGACGATGCTGTCGTCGATGATGGTGACGGTTCGACCCTCGACGGTGGATTTGATGGGGTTGAGTTTGAGACGAACCGCCCGCTCGCGTTCGTCCTGCGTCGGCATGATGAACGTCCGGCCGACGTAGCGGTTTTTCATGAGGCCTTCCGCGAACTCCACGTTCGACCCGTCTTCTTGTGCGGCCTCCGCATAGCCGGACGCGAACGCCCGACCCGAGTCGGGAACGGGCATCACCACGTCGGACTCGATGCCGCTTTCCTTCCAGAGCTTTCGCCCCAACTCGCGTCGCACTTCGTAGACGAGATTGTCGTCGATGACGCTGTCCGGGCGGGCGAAGTAGACGTGTTCGAAAAAGCAGTGGGCGGGTCGGTCGCGTTCGACGAGTTGGTAGGTGTCGTACCCTTCACCGTCCGGTCGGAGCACGACGAGTTCGCCGGGTCGAACGTCGCGGACGAGTTCGCCGTCGATGGTGTCGATGGCCGACGATTCGGAAGCGATGACGTAGCCGTCTTCGACTTCGCCGATAACGAGCGGGCGGTTTCCTTCCGGGTCGCGCACGCCGAGCACCGTCTCGTCGTGCATGATGGCGAGCGAGTAGGAGCCGTGAATTCGGTTCATGGTTCGCTTCACCGCGCGAACGAGGTCCTCTTCGAGGAGGTTGCGCGCGAGGTCGTGAGCGATGACCTCGGTGTCGCCGTCGGACGTGAACGCGTGGCCCTTTCCGGCGAGTTCGTCCCGAATCTCGTCGGAGTTGACGAGGTTACCGTTGTGCGAGAGCGCGAGCGACCCGCTCTTGAACGAGACGGTGAAGGGCTGGGCGCAGCTCTTGTCCACGCTTCCGGCGGTCGGATAGCGGACGTGGCCGATTCCGGCGCTTCCCTTCAGGCCGTCGATGTCCGCCTCGGTGAAGGCGTCTCCGACGAGGCCCATCGAAACGTGGTCGTGTTGTTGGAAGCCGTCGTGTGTTACGATGCCTGCCGACTCCTGCCCGCGGTGCTGGAGGGCGTACAGCGAGTAGTAGAGGGGGCGTGCCGCGTCCCGACCCGCGAGCGACGCGCCGACGACGCCACACTTCTCGGTCGGTCCGCCGAGGTCTCCGTCCCGGCCACATGACATAGCTGTCCGTAGCGCGGGACAGTAGTAAAAACCCTCGTTATCGTGCCGTATTTCCCAGCGTTTCAGACAGAAATATGCATGCTCGTGTATACTGTGGGTTCGAAATAGCCGACGCCTGGTCGAGAGAGAAGTATCGAGATGGAGAAAATCCGTAGCAGGCGGTTAGTTGTCGCCCGCTCGACTCTGCCACTCGTAGTCGCGTCGCTTGCTCGATTTACCGAAGCCGCACGACGAGCAAACGCCTTTTTTCACGTGATACGATTTCTCACCGCAACGGCGGCATTTCACGTGCGTCGTTTTGTTCTTCTTACCCTGGCTTGGAGTTCCTGCACCAGTCATGGAGTAATCGAAACGACGTTATCGCCGCGTATAATGGTTGTGTCTTCGTCTTCGATGACGAGATTCATGTGCTGGTCGTAGCCGGTCAGCGTGCCGGTGTACTCTTCGCCACCTTTCAACTGCACTGTCACCGCCGAGTTCAACGACGCTTCGAGAACGTCGAGTGGTCGTCCGCTCATATCAACAATCCCAGTGTTTGTGTTGATAAACGTACCGGAACGAGAGTCGAGTGGTTCCGTTCAGATGTCAACTTCGAAGCCGTCGCGGTCGCTCGCTCGCACCGCGAATTCGGCGAGCAAGTCGGCGGAGGCGTCCAAGTCGTCCGTATCGATGACCTCGACGGGCGTGTGCATGTACCGGTTCGGCAGTCCGAGGTTGAGCGACGGCGTTCCGCCGCGGGCCGTGAAGAAGGCGTCGGCGTCCGTGCCGGTGTAGATGCCCGCCGCCTGTAGCTGTACGGGTACCCCTGCCTCGTCCGCCGCCTCGCGGACCGCCGCGACGACTTCGGGGTGGTTCGCGCTGCCGCGGGCGACGACGGGACCGCCGCCGAGGTCGATGGTGAGGTCCGAGAAGCGCTTCTCGCCGTCCACGTCCGGGCTGTCCATGGCGTGCGTCACGTCGATGGCGACGATGGCGTCCGGGTCGAGGTCGAAGCCGACCATCTTCGCACCCTGCAAGCCGAGTTCCTCTTGGACCGTGCTCACGGCGTAGACGGTCGCGTCGGCGTCTCGCTCGGCCGCCCGGCGGAGCGCCTCAGCGGCCACCCACGTGCCGACGCGGTTGTCGATGCCCGGCCCGGCCAGTCGCGTGCCCCGAAGGTCCTCGACGGTCGGCGTGTACGTTATCGGGTCGCCCACGTCGACCAGTTCGGCGGCCTCCTCCTCGCTTTCGACGCCGATATCGACGTGTTGTTCCACGATGTCGTCGAACTCGTCGTCCTCGGTGTCGCGCAGGTGAATCGCTCGCTGGCCGACGACCCCGTTGACGGTGCCGTCGTCGGCGTGAATCACGACGTGTTGGCCCTTCGTGACGGTGCGGTCCGTCCCGCCGATTCGGTCGATTCTGATGAAGCCGTCGTCGTCGATTCCGGCGACGATGAACCCGATCTGGTCGGCGTGGCCCGCGAACGCGAGTTCGGGACCGTCGCCCTCGACGACCGCGACCGCGTTCCCGTACTCGTCGGTTCGCACTTCGTCCGCGAACTCCGAGACGTACTCGACCCAGACGCGCTGGCCCGGAACCTCGAATCCGGACGGACTGGGCGTCGTCAACAGCGTCTCCAGAAACGTGCGTTGTTTCTCGTCCATAGTCGGAAAGGAGCGACAGTGCGCCTTCAAACTCCCGAAGATGACGAAAAATAATAAACTAACAGACACGTCCCCCAGAATCGATAAGGGGACGACCGTCGATTGCTGTTGCATGGGTGTTTTCGAACTACATCTCCACGAACCGGACTTCACGCTCAACACGGGCGAAACGAAATCGTCGACCGGATTCGGTTCGAAGTCGGAACCGGAATCGGAACCGGAAGGCGAACCCGGTGAACGGGAGACGGAACCGCCGTCCATCGCCGGGAAACTCGGACCGCTCATCGTTCTCGCGGTCATCATCGCGCTGGCGAAACGGGTGAAGCGGCGACGGGAGTGACCGGACAGAAGGATTTTGTCGGCGTGACTCCAACGTAGTGCTGTGAATCTCTACCGTAGCGTCCGTGCCGTCACCGGCGCGTCCGGCAGCGGCCCCATCGACTGGACCGCGGTGGCCGACGCAGCGAAGGCGGCGACGGACCCCGGGTCGATAGACCTCTCTCCGGCGGAACAGTCCGGCTATGCGACCGACGTGCGCGACGCTCGCGCCCGCGTCCGGGAGGTCTCGGGCGTCTCTTTCGACGTCCCGAAGACCGTGGAAATCCAGAACCGACACCACTGGATGGACGCGAACATCGCGACCTTCGAGCGCGTGATGGAACCCATCGAGGAGTACGGCCCGGACGTGCTCCCGGGCGTCGCCCGCGTCCTCAACACGGGAACGATGTCGTTCATGCTCGCCCTCCTCGGCAACAACGTCCTCGGGCAGTACGACCCGCTCTTGCTCGCCGAGGGCGACGACCACGCGCTCTACTTCGTCCACCCGAACATCACCCGCATCACCGAGGAACTGAACGTGGACCCCGACCGCTTCCGCCGCTGGATCGCGTTCCACGAAGTGACCCACGCCGCGGAGTTCGGGGCCGCCCCGTGGCTGTCGGACTACCTCGAACGCGAGATGGAGTCCGGCATCGAGGCGCTCGCCCACGGCGAGGTGGACCGCGAGGCGTTCAAGGAACTGGACACCGCCATGACCGCCGTCGAGGGATACGCCGAACTCCTGATGGACGAGGCGTTCGACGACGAGTACGAGGACCTCCGCGCGAAGATAGATGCACGACGGAAAGGGATGAACCCGCTGTCGAAACTCGTCCGGCGCATGCTCGGACTGGGCATGAAACGGCGACAGTACGAACGCGGGAAGGACTTCTTCGAGCACGTCGTCTCCGCCAGTGACGTCGAGATGGCGACCCGCGTGTGGGAGAAACCGGAGAACCTGCCGACCGACGACGAACTCGACCACCCCGAGCGGTGGTTGGCCCGCGTGTAGTCGCCCGACGCTATTTCGTCCACTCTTCGCTCAGTACCGCCTCGACATCGACGGTCGTCGCCGTTTCGACGTACCGCGACGTACAGACGTTCGCCAGCGCCAGCGTCGGTTCCCAGTCCCACCCGCTCGCGCGGCCGAACGTCAGTCCGCCGGAGAACCGGTCGCCCGCCCCCGTGGTTCGCTCGACGGTCGAAACGGTGTAGTTGGGAACGGTGAGGGTCCCGTCGCGGGTCGCGGCGACCGCTCGCTCCGTGCCGTGATACACGATTGCCGAGACGGCCGCCTCGTCTCGGATTCGTTCGAGCGAGTCGGATTTCGACTTCCCCCGACCGCCGACCACCTCCGCGAGGCGGTCGGTTTCGAGGTCGTTCACGCTCAGGACGACTTCGAAACGGTCGTCGAGGTCGGAGAGCACCGAGAAGTAGTCCGCTATCGTCTCGGCTGCCACGTCGGTCAGGTCGCCGGGGTCGAGGACGAACGCGCCACCGTCGCCGTCCCCGTCCGTCGAGGCGAGCGAGCGAAACACGTCGAGGAGGGCCGGGAACGACGCGATGTTTCCACAGCACGCCCCGTCGGCGTCGCGTATCGGCGCGAAATCGCCGCCCATCGCGGTTCGTACGTCGGCCGCAGTCCAGTCCCGTATCGCGTCCGACTCCGCGGCGAAGAGAACGCCGTCGTCCCCGAGTTCCAGCACGGATACGGCCGCCGGTTCGCCCATCGAGACGCACGGAAACGGGAGGTCGGCGAGCAGCGGGTCGTCCAGATGGCCGTACAGTTCCGTGTCGCCGCCCAGCGCGTGCACCTGTTTCGCCATATTGACGGCCTGTCCGCCCGCCTCCCGCGTTTCCGGTTCGAGGTGGAACGACCGCTTGCCGTCCGCGAGTTCGTCGGAGAACGAGGTCAACGAGTCGAGTCGTCCGGCGGGTGAGCGAATCCTCGAAAACGTATCGATGCTCCCGTCGGGGAACGCGACGACGCGGGGAGAAGGATTACCCGAGAGTTCGGCACGGAGTTCGGCGTACGCCACGCGACGATGTTCGGCCGCCGCGATGATAAGGAGTCGGTCGCGTTGGGGCGATATGTCGCTGAATTTCCGATCCCCGTCTCCCGGCGGGCCACTAAACACTAAATCCCTTCCCGAACAACGTGAACGCAATCATGACGCTGAAAGTCGGTGTGTTAGGCTACCGGTTCATGGGAAAAGCCCACGCGAACGCGCTGGCGCGGTTGCCGATGTTCTTCCCCGACGCACCGGACGTCGAACGGCACACGCTCATCGGGCGGGACGAGGAAGCGCTTTCGGAGGCCGCGGACCGACTCGGCTTTGCCCACACGAGCACGGACTGGGAGGAAGTCATCGACGAGGTGGACGTGTTCTACAATCTCGGACCGAATTTCGTCCACGCCGAACCCTCCATCGCCGCGCTGGAGGCGGGCGTCCCGGTCCTCTGTGAGAAACCCCTCGCGGCGAATCTCTCCGACGCGGAACGGATGGCCGAGGCCGCACGGTCGGCGGACGTCCCGACCGCGACGGCGTTCAACTACCGGTTCATCCCGGCCATCCAGTACGCGAAGGGACTCATCGAGGACGGCGTGCTCGGCGAGATTCACCAGTTCCGCGGTCGCTACCTCCAGGACTGGTTGGTCGACCCCGACGCGCCGTGGTCGTGGCGCAACGACGAGGAGTTGGCGGGAAGCGGCGCGCTCGGCGACCTCGGCGCGCACACCATCGACCTCGCGCGCTTCCTCGTCGGCGACGTGGAGCGCGTTTCGGGCCACCTACAGACGTTCGTGGACGAGCGTCCGGTAGAGGGGGAGTCTACGGGAGACGGTGAAACCGCCGCAGACGAAACGCGACCGGTCACCGTGGACGACGCCTACTCCGCACAGGCCGAACTGGAGGGCGACGTGATGGCGACGTTCGAGGCCTCGCGGTTCGCGAACGGTCACAAGAACGACCACACCATCGAGATTCACGGCTCCGAGGGAAGCCTGAAGTTCTCGCTCGAACGCCTCAACGAACTCGAAGTCCTACGCGGCGAGAATCGCGGCTACGAGACGGTGCTCGTCACCGACGAGTCCGACCCGTACGTCGAGCACTGGTGGCCGCCGGGCCACGTCATCGGCTGGGAACACACGTTCGTCCACGAGAACTACGAGTTCTTGTCCGCTGTGGAGAGTGGGACGGAATACCACCCGAACTTCGCGGACGGCGTGGCGGTGCAGAAGGTACTGGACGCTATCGAGCGAAGCGACGAGAGCGGCGAGTGGGTGCAGGTCGAATAAGGGATTGGCGTCAGTACTCCCACGTTCCTTCGTCCGTCACGACGGAATCGAGGAGTTCGGTCGGCGTGGCGTCGTAGGCCGGGTTGCACACCGCAAAGCCCTCCGCCGGTTCACGGATGACTTCGCTGGGCGAGCGAAAGTCGTTCTCGAACCGGAACGCCTCGCCGACGATTTTCGCGCTGGAACCGACGGCCGTGACGGGGACATCGACTTCGTTCGCGGTGACGGTCAGCGGGAAGGTGCCGACGCGGTTGTAGAGGGTTTCGTCCACGATGCAGTCCATTCCGGTGAACACGCGGTCACACTCGGGCAGGTAGTGGCCCGCGGCGCTGTCGACGATGAGCGTCGCGTCCACCTGGTCGATTTCGCCGAGCACGCGCGCGGTCTTGCGGCCGAGGTAGCGCGGCCGGGCCTCCATGACGTACACGTCGAGGTACGCGCCGTCCGCCACGGCGGTTTCGACGGCTTCCAGCACGGTCGAGGAGTAATCGTGGGTCATGAGCGTCATGCCGTCCTCGAACAGCGGCGCGGCGTTCTCGGCGGCGCGTCGCTTGGCGGTCATGACCTGCTCGACGACGCTATCGATGGCCTCCTGCGTGTTCTCTTTCGCCTGCTCGACGGTTTCGTTATCCGCTTCCGTCACCATCGCCACGATGGCCCGCTGGGTCGTGACGAGCGAGGCGTGAGACGGGTTCGCCCGACGAAGGACGCTGCTGTTGTGGTCGAGCGCGCGCTCGAACTCCTCGACGGTCTCGAAATCGCGGTCCACGAGGTCGGAGAGCGCTCTCGCCGCCTTGACCGCGACGGTCGAGGAGCTGTGCGTTTGCATCTCCTGTATCTCCTCGACTGTCTCGTCTATCATGCGCTAACGAAGTTCACCGGGCTACAAGATTGTTCTGGGTTTCCGGTTTCACTCCGCGTTACCGTCCCTCCTCACCACGGGTGACGAACGGTTTACCTTCTCCCGACGCTAATCGGTCATCATGACCGTCCCCGTTCGCTACTACTGTCCACACTGCGGTGCCATCGCAACGCTCCAACGCGATGCCCGCCTGGCCGACAAATCGGTCACGGCCGACCCCTTGGACGGGTGGGAGTACGCCAACGCCTACGACGAGTTCGAGGACGCGGACGGCGTGGAACTCGTCTGCGGCGCGAGCGAAACCGACGGTGACGGCTGTGGCGAACTGTACTACCTCAACTTCGTCCGCTACGAGAGGGGAGAAGAACTCGACCCGGACGTGCCGCTCCGACCCGAGGACGCGCCGAACTTCGATTTCAGAACTTAGCGTATCCGTAGCTGAAATCCCCACTCGTACGTGCCGCCGTCCACGTAGTACCTATCGACGAAGCGATAGCGTCCCGATGGATAACAGGTGTCCGACTCCTCGTGTGTCAACACTTCCCACTCGACGTGCGCTTCGTCGCCGGAACTGAACCGGCGATGTTCGGCCGCACCGCGTCCGGTTGACGGCGTTGCCCACCAACAACCGTCGTGGCGACTGCCCATCTCGGCTTCGTATTCGAGAACGAGTTTCGAGCCGTCGGGTCCGGCGGCGAGCGTGTCCGCGAACGGGCCGGGGTAGTTGAACCGAACGGTGCGAGGTTCGTCCCCCGTGTACTCGAAGTCGATTCGAATTCGCGGCGGATGCGCCGCCGTCTCGTCGGAGAGGAGCCTCGCCGAGAGCGTCGCCGGAAAGTCGGCCGGAACGGGGTCGTTTTCGATGGAAAAGCGGGACTCACCACGGGAGAGATGGAGGACGTCCCCGAGACAGCCAGCAGTCACGCTCGTTCCGACCGCGCCGAGTAACGCTCGTCGTCGCATGGGGTAGTTTCACTCCATAGATATCAAAATCTTTGGATTAGTAAAAGAAACGTTGTTCCTATCCGTTCGCGTAGGATTTCGTCGGGACGGCGCGTCAGCCTTTGATATTGCAGACGGGGAACGTTCGAGCGACCGTATCTCCGATTCCCAGCGCGTCCGATACGCGCACGACTTCATCCACGTCCTTGTAGACGCCCGGCGCTTCCTCCGCGACCGTCGCGCCGCTCTGGGCTTTGACGTAGATGTGCTCGCGTTCCAGTTCCTCCCGCACGTCCCCGCCCCAGTAGTCCTTCTTCGCTTGCGTTCGGCTCATCACTCGGCCCGCGCCGTGTGCGGTCGAGCCGAACCCAAGCTCCATCGACGCCTCGCCGCCGCGGAGGACGTAGCTCCCCGTCCCCATGCTGCCGGGGATGATGACGGGTTGGCCCACGTCGAGGTACGCGCCGGGCACCTCGGGGTGGCCCGCCGGAAAGGCGCGCGTCGCTCCCTTTCGATGGACGAACAGCTCTCGCTCCTCGCGCTCGACGGCTTCTCCGTCTCCCACTGGTCGGCCCTCCGGCCCAACCCTCACGACGTGCGTCTCCTTCTTGGCGATGTTGTGCGCCACGTCGTACAGCAGTTCCATCCCCATCGTCCGCCACGGCCGGTCGAACACGTCCTCGAACACCTCGCGCGTGCGGTGCATGACGAGTTGTCGGTTCACCCACGCGAAGTTGATGGCCGCCCCCATCGCCGCGTAGTACTCCTCGGCGAGTCGGCTTCCGGCGGGCGCGGCCGCGAGTTCCCTGTCCGGGAGTTTCGACAGCAGCCCCGAGTGCCGTTTCTCTATCTTCCGGAGGTAGTCGGTGCAGACCTGATGGCCCAGTCCGCGACTGCCACAGTGGATGAGCACGACGACTTGCCCCTCCGAGAGTCCGTACGCGTCGGCGACCTCCTCCCGGAACACGTCCGTCACGCGCTGGACTTCGAGGAAGTGGTTGCCGCTCCCGAGGCTCCCGAGTTGGTTCTTTCCTCGATTCTTCGCCTTCGTCGAAACGGCCGACGGGTCGCTCTCCTCCCGGACCCCCTCGTCCTCACAGTGCGCGAGGTCGGCGTCGGTCGCGTAGCCCTCGTCCAGCGCCCACGCCATGCCGCGCTCCAGCACCTCGTTCACGGTGTCGATGCCCGATTCGACGACGCCGCCGCCGCCCAACCCGGACGGGATGGCGTCGAACAGCGCGTCCACGAGTTCCTCCTCGTGGCCCCGCACGTCGTCCATCGTCAGATTCGTCCGCATCATCCTGACGCCGCAGTTGATGTCGTAGCCGACAGCTCCCGGCGAGATACAGCCGTTTTCGGCGTCGATTCCGGCGACGCCGCCGACGGGGAAACCGTATCCCTGATGACCGTCCGGCATGCAGACGGCGTACTTCGTCACCCCCGGCAACTGGGTCGCGTTCCGCAACTGCTGGAGCGTCTTGTCCTCGGCAATCTGGGAGAGCAGTCGCTCGCTGGCAAGGACGCGAGCGGGCGTTCCCATTTTCCCCTCCCGTGGAATCTCCCACACGTACTCCCGAACCCGTTCGAGCGTGACGTCCCCCGCCGTGTACGTCTTCATACGTGCTACTTCGAGGCACACGTGGGAAGGCGTTTCGGGGGTGATGAACTTCCCCGTCGTTTCGCGGCCGACGACGATTTCGTCCCGTTCTCCCCGTCCATTCCCCGTTCACCCCATCCGTTCGCCGTTCACACTCCTTTCTGCTGTTCACCCATCCATTCCGCCGTTCACACGTCGAACACGACGTAGGCGCGCCAGCCGTCGTCGGTCTCCTCGACGACCATCTCGGAGTAGGTGACGGCCTTGACCTCCCGCGCCGAGAGGTCGGCGAGCGGGACGCCGCGTGCGCTTCCGTTGAGATGCCAGCCGTCGCCGTCCTCGCGGACGCTCGCCTCGTTTTCGACTGGGAGCACGGCTCGGACGTCGCGCTGGTAGATGAGTTCGTCCAAGTAGTCGAACAGGAGCGCCTCCCGACTCTCGGCGCGCACGTCGAGGGCGAAGCGCGTTCCGCCCGCTGGGATGTCGTCGCACATGGCCGCCGCCATGCCGTCCGCAACGGCGGCGAACGCGTCGGAAATCGTCTCTCCGGTCGCTTCGACCCCGATATCGGCGGTGTGTTCTCGGAGCGCGTAGCTCATCGTCTATTCCTCGCTCGCTACCGGTTTGAGGCTTGCCACTCCGACATCTCGATGATTCGTATGCCGGTGGAATTATATTTGTCTGCCTGCTACTCCCTCGCAGTGAGCGTAAATATCGACACGCGCGTCGTCGGGCCGGGCGACAATCGCTACGTCGAGGAGGCGTGGCAGCTAAAAGAGCGCATCCGGCAGCGCGAGGGCGTGCTGAAACAACGACGGGGATTCTTCACGGACGCGTACCGCCGGTCGACCGTCTACTGCTACGTCACCGAGGACGACGACGGCGAACGACTCGTCGGGTTCGCGGCGGTCCGACGCGACGGATACATCCTCTTTCTCGCGGTCGCACCCGAGTTCCGGGGCGAAGGGTTCGGTCAACGGCTCGTCGCGAAGGTCGCGGACAATCACGCCTCCGTCACCTGTCACGCCCGAACGACGAACGAGAACGCACTCGACTTCTATCGACACCTCGGCTTCGCCGTCGAGCGTCGCATCGATAACTACTACGAAGACAGCGGCGACGCCTTCTACCTCCGACTGGGCGAAGAGGAAAGCATCGCCAAACGGCTCTCGGATTTCATGCGTAGCTAACCGTTCGGTTCCGACCACGCACGGCGGACCGGTGATATCGTCCCGAGCAGCGACCGCGTAATCCGAAGAAACAACGCTTTAATCAATCGGGTGTTTCATGAACGTACGATGGAAGAGCGGACGCGTGCGTATCTCCGAGGCCGGTTCCGTGACCACTACCGAACGGTAGCGCCGGAACTCCCGCCGGACGCCGACGAGCGCGAGTGGGGGTACATCCCGTGGACCACCGGACCGGGCACGACGATGGTTCGGCACAACTCCCTCCTCGACCTCGGCACCCTCGGCGGCTTTCTCGAACGCGAGCGTCCGCGACACGTCTACTTCTCCGCCGGTCGCTACCGCGACCCCGGTGCGGGGACGATGGACGCGAAGGGCTGGCAGAGCGCCGACCTCGTGTTCGACTTGGACGCGGACCACCTGCCGGGCGTCACGCCCGAAACCCCCTACGCCGACATGCTGGCTCGGTGTAAGGAGGAACTGCTCGACCTCCTCGACATCCTCGAACGGGATTTCGGCTTCGAAGACATGACGATAGTCTTCTCGGGCGGCCGCGGTTACCACGTCCACGTTCGGGACGAGGACGTCAAGGGGTTGGACCGCGAGGGACGGCGCGAAATCGTCGATTACGTCCGGGCGGGCGACGTGGACTTCGAATCGCTGGTGCAGTCGGAGACGGTCGCCGGAATCGGACTCAAGAACCCGACGCAGAAACGAACCCTGCCGACCAGCGGCGGGTGGGGCGGTCGCGTCCACGCGTACGTCAACTCGTTCGTGGACGACCTCCTGTCGATGGACGAAGCCGACGCCCTCGAACGGTTGCAGGAGTTCGACGGCATCGGCTCCGGCAAGGCGAAGGGAGCGTACAACGCCGCGACGAACAACCGCCGGGAGATAGACCGCGGGAACGTGGACGTTCACCCGGCTTTCTACCAACTCGCGCGGATTCTGGCCGACGACGTGTTCGCGGCCGAAAGCGCGGCGGTGGACGAACCCGTCACGACCGACACGCACCGCTTGATACGACTTCCCGGCAGCCTCCACGGCGGGAGCGGGTTGGAAGTGACGCGGATTCCGCGCGACGGACTCGACGATTTCGACCCGCTCCGCGACGCGGTCCCTGAGACGTTCCGGTCGCACGAAGTGACGGTCGAACTATCGTCCGAGGCGCACGTTTCGCTCGGTGGCGAAAGCTTTAGGCTCCCGGCGGGTGATGTATCGATTCCCGAATACGTCGCCATCTTTCTTATGGTGCGCGACCGGGCAGAAAAGGGGAAAGAATGAATCTCGACGAACTCCGCAGTGTGCAGAGCAAGGAGCGCTCGAAGGACAGCTTACAGCATCTGCGCGAGTCGTTTTACGCGGACGTCGGGGCCTACATCCGCGGCCTCCGCGAGGAGCGCGAGCGGGCCGCCGAACGGGCGGACGACCCGTTCGATTCCGCTGAAGTCAATCAACTCACCGACGAAATCAAGACCGCGGAGGAGGTCGTCGAGGCGGTGTACGAACGCCGCGTCGGCAAGGTCGTCAAGCGTGCGAGCCTCTCCGCGGCCGGAATTCCGGCCGACGAGGACGGACTGACCAGCGAGGAACAACAGCTGTTTGCGGACCTCGTAGACCGTATCGAGTCGAACAAGGCGACCGTTCTCGACGTGTTGGCTGGCAACGAGGGGAGCGCCGAATCGACGGCGAGCGCCTCGGACGCCCCCGACACGGCGGCCGCCGACCCGAGCGCACGTCCCTCGACCGCCTCGGACGCACCCGTCTCCGATACGATGGGTACCGATACGACCGCCTCCGACGCGAACGCCGCCGAATCCGAACCGGACCCCGCGGGCGACCGTCCGTCGGACGAGGCGGCCGCGATTGCGGGGGAGCACGACGCGGCCGCCTCGTCCCAGATGGACGAGTCTACGCCTCCCGAACCGTCGCCACCTAGCGAGGCGACCGCTCGGGAACCGGGAGAGGCGTCCGCGCCGGACGCGGACGCACCGGACGGACCGGAGTCCTCCGCACTATCCGAATCGTCCGCCCCATCCGCTTCGGCTTCGGATACTGGGCAATCCGCCGAATCGTCGGACTCGGACCCCGCGGACGACCGGACGACGGTCAGAATCACCCGCGATGTCGGGTCGATTCTCGGCGTGGACGAGCGCGAGTACGACCTCGAAACCGAGGACGTGGTTGCGCTCCCGTCCGAAAACGCGGGACCGCTCATCGAACGCGACGCGGCGGAAAAACTCGACTGATTCGCTTCGTTCGAGCGGCGACTGATTCGTTTTAAGACATCTCGATTCGAACGAGCGCGCATGGTCTCCGGATTCTGGTGGTACGTCCTCTTCGCGCTGGTCGGGACGGCGGTCGTCTGGAAGGGCAGCGACATGCTCGAACGGTCGAGCAAACGGCTGTCGCTGTACTTCGGCCTGCCGCCCGTCGTTCAGGGGGCCATCGTCGTCGCCGTCGGGTCGAGTTTTCCCGAACTGTCGAGTACGGTCGTCTCGACGTACGTACACGGCGCGTTCGATTTGGGCGTGAGCGCCATCGTCGGGTCGGCCATCTTCAACCTGCTCGTCATCCCGGCGCTCTCGGGTATCTTCGCCGATGGCGTCGAGGCGGACCGGTCGATAGTCTACAAGGAAGCGCAGTTCTACATGGTCGCCGTCGCGGTGCTCCTTATCACCTTCGCGCTGGCGGTTATTTACCACCCGGTGGCGAACACGCGCCTTCACGGAACGGTGACGTGGCAACTCGCGCTCATCCCCATCGCGTTCTACGGCGTCTACATCTTCACCCAGTATCAGGATACGCAGGACTACGACGCGGCGGCCCCGCCGAACGGCATCTCGCCCCTCCGCGAGGTCGTAACGCTCCTCGCCAGCCTCGCCCTCATCGCGGTTGCGGTGGAGGGGCTGGTTACGGCCGCGCTCGGGTTCGGCGACCTGTTCGGAACGCCGGACTTCATCTGGGGGCTGACGGTGGTCGCCGCGGGAACCAGCCTTCCCGATACGCTCGTGAGCGTCCGCGCCGCGACGGACAACGAGGGCGTGACCAGCATTGCGAACGTCCTCGGGAGTAACGTCTTCGACCTGCTCATCGCGGTTCCGGCGGGCGTGATGGTGGCCGGGGCGGCCGAGATAGATTTCTCCGTCGCCGTCCCGCTGATGGGTTTTCTCACGCTCGCCACCGTCATCGTGTTCGCCTTCCTCCGCACCGAACTCTCGCTCTCGAAAAACGAATCGTGGGGGTTGCTCGCCGTGTACTGCCTGTTTCTCGCGTGGATGCTGTTGGAGACGGTCGGCGTGACGCACGTCGTTCCGGGTGCGTGACTCGGGACGTTACAGCGGCGTTTCGTTCACGAACGCCTTGAGTATCCGCTCCTCCGCGCGGTGTGCCATGCCGCTGGCTGCGCCGGTCGTGATATCGAGTTCCGCCGCCAGTTCGGTCAGCGTACATCGACGCGGCGTATCGTAGTACCCCCGCTCGACGGCTTCGACCACGAACTCGCGCTGGGCGTCGGTGAGAAGGTTTCCGCGGCCGTCGGCGGTTTGGGAGAGCGAAAGCACTTCGAACGTCGCACCGATTTCCCGGAGTCGGTCCCCGAGGCGGGAGAGGTGTTCGTGTGAAACGGTCGCCGAGGCGACCATCTCCCCGTCTGTGACGGTAACGGGGCAGACGGGGACGACACCCGCATCGACGGTGGCGGCGTGCACGATGGACTCGGTGACGGTGTACTGGATCACGGCGGTTCGGCCCGCAGCGTGTAAGAGGTCGAAGGACCGAATTTCGTCGATGTCGTCGAGCGTCGCGGTGACGGCCTCGACGTCGTCGGTTTCGACTTCGAACACGCCGAACAGGCCGTCGCGTGCGTTCGTCACCGTCAAGAGCGTGAACTCGTCGTCGGGGCGTTCCGTGGAGAGCTTGATGAACCACTCCTCCGGGGGTGGGACTATCTTCAGACGAACGCTAGCCATGACTATCGTTCGGTCACCGACGCTAATCAACCGATTCATACCGGTGTTAACATGTTGAGACGCGAGTTGAATCGCGTCGGGGCGGTAGTGAGTACCGTATGACGACGGAAACGCGGAAGAAAACGAAAACCGGACCGACCGCCGAGCGAACCGGCGAAGGAAACATGGCCGTCACCGAAATCGTGATGCCGCGGATGGGCACTCCCGACGTGCTCACCCAGCGACGACGACCCCTCTCGTCGCCGAGCGACGACGAAGCAGTCGTCCGCGTCGAAGCTGCGGGGGTTTCGTTCGCCGAAGTGCAGATGCTCCGCGGACGGTACTTCAACCAGCCGAAATTCCCGTTCGTCCCCGGTTACGACCTCGTCGGGAGGGTGACCGAAGTCGGCGCGGACGTCACTGCAATCGAGCCCGGACAGCGGGTCGCGGCGCTCACCGAAACCGGCGCGTGGTCCGATTACGTCGTGCTCCCGGCCGGGAAACTGGCTCCGGTCCCCGACGAACTGGACCCGACCGCGGCCGTCGCGGTCGTAACCAACGGCGTGACGGCGTGGCAGATGTTGCACCGGGTCGCCGAGGTGAAAGCGGGGGAAACCGTGCTCGTTCACGGTGCGTCCGGCGGCGTCGGGACGCTACTCACCCGTCTCGCTCGACTCGCGGACGTTCGCGTTATCGGCACCGCCTCGGCGGAAAAGCAGGATGCGGTGCGGGAGTTGGGCGCGATTCCGCTGGAGTATCGAAACGACGACGTTCCCGCTCGCGTCCGGGAACTCGCGCCGGACGGGGTGGACGCCGTCTTCGACCACGTCGGTGGCACGGGATTGACGGACTCGTGGCGGATGCTCGGGTCGGGCGGAACGCTGATTTCCTACGGCGTGGCCGGAACGCTCGACGCGAAGGGACATCGGCTTCGTCCGTTCGCCCCGATCGTGGCCCGATTGCTGTTCTGGAAGCTCCTCCCGAACGGCCGCGACGCGACGTTCTACTACGTCGACCGCTGGCCGAAGTACTTCCGGGAGGACGTGACGAAACTGTTCGACCTTCTCGCTCGAGGTGAACTCGACGCCACCATCGACGAGCAGTTTCCGCTCTCCCGGGCGAGCGAAGCGCTCGAAAAACTTGACTCCGGCAGGGTAACCGGGAAGGTCGTCCTGATCCCGGACGGATAGGGTTTTTTCGATAGGTATCGCCACGACGAATCGATTCGCCAAAAGAGTCCGGTAAGCGACAGTTCGTACGAGATATCGACAGCACCCCGACAGGCAGTCGACACAGCCGCCAGAAGTAGCAACCGAGACTGTTGCAAAAATCTCAACCGACACAAAGCTCCGAAAATCGCCCGGTGACACAACCGCCAGTCGCTAGCATCTCCACCGAAAGACCTGCGGTCTTTCGAGCCATCACAATCGCGCGGCGATTGTGAGACACCGGAAAATCGAAGATTTTCCGGGCCGACGAACCCCCGGAGTCCTGCTGAACGAAGTGAAGCAGGGCACGGAAGACCTCCGGTCTTCCGGAGGGGGTGAGGAGCGCTTTTGATCGACATTTTGCTAGGAAGCCGTCAGGGGATGACGACAACCGCCGTCGTCATCCCTGATCGCGACCGCAGCAAAAGGTCGTGCTCATTGGAACGTTCGACCCAACTGCTCTTTCGTCTCGGGTTCCGCGGTGTCGAACCGCTCTTCGATTTCCGCGTAGCGTTCGCGGGTCTCCTCGGTGACGCTGGGCGTCACCTCGTCGAGCGCGTCCTCGAAGTGCTCCGCGGTGATGCGGACGTTACCGACGCTCTCGCCGATGTCGTCCGGCGAGACGCTCTCGATGAACTCGCGGCTGGCGGCCATCGCGGCCTCGCGGCAGACGGCTTCGATGTCGGCACCGACGTAGCCGTCGGTTTGCTCCGCGAGTTCTTCGAGGTCAACGTCGTCGGCCAGCGGCTTGTGGCGGGTGTGGACCTCGAAGATGGCGAGGCGCGCCTCCTCGTCCGGCACGGGCACGTGGACGTGACGGTCCAACCGTCCCGGACGCAGGAGCGCCGAGTCGATGAGGTCGGGGCGGTTCGAGGTGGCGATAACCACGACGTCTTCGAGTTCTTCGAGGCCGTCGAGTTCGGTCAGCAGTTGCGAGACGACGCGCTCGCTGACCTGCGTGCCACCGCCGCCGTCGCGGCCGCGCTCCGTCGCGATGGAGTCGATCTCGTCGAAGAACACCACGGTCGGGGCGTTCTCGCGGGCCTTGCTGAACACTTCGCGGACGCCTTTCTCGGACTCACCGACCCACTTCGACAGCAGTTCGGGACCCTTGATCGAGATGAAGTTGCTGTCGCTCTCGTTGGCGACAGCCTTCGCCATCAGGGTCTTTCCGGTTCCGGGCGGCCCGTACATCAGGACGCCTTTCGCGGCCTGCATGTCGAGCGCCTGAAACACCTCGGGGTAGTCGAGCGGCCACTGGATGGTCTCGCGGAGGCGTTCCTTGGTGTTCTCCAAGCCACCGACGTCCTGCCACGTCACGTCGGGAACTTCGACGAACACCTCGCGGAGCGCCGAGGGTTCGATGCCCTTCAGCGCCTCCTTGAAGTCCGCTTCGGTGACCTTCAGCGACTCCAGTACGTCCGCCGGAATCTCTTCCGAATCGAGGTCGAGTTCCGGACGGACGCGCCGGAGCGCGTTCATCGCGGCTTCGCGAGCCAACGATTCGAGGTCGGCACCGACGAAGCCGTGAGTGTTGTCGGCGTACGCCTCCAAGTCCACGCCGTCGGCGAGCGGCATCCCGCGGGTGTGAACCTGCAGGATTTCGAGGCGGCCCTCGCGGTCCGGCACGCCGATTTCGATTTCGCGGTCGAAGCGACCACCGCGGCGAAGCGCGGGGTCCACCGCATCGACGCGGTTCGTGGCCGCGATGACCGTCACTTCACCGCGCTCTTCGAGGCCGTCCATCAGCGAGAGGAGCTGTGCGACGACGCGGCGTTCCACGTCCCCGCCCGCTTCCTCGCGCTTGGGCGCGATGGAGTCGAGTTCGTCGATGAAGATGATAGCGGGGGAGTTCTGTTCGGCCTCCTCGAACACCTCCCGCAGTTGCTCTTCCGACTCGCCGTAGTACTTCGACATGATCTCCGGCCCGGAGATGGTCTGGAAGTAGGCGTCGATTTCGTTGGCGACGGCCTTCGCCATCAGGGTCTTCCCGGTTCCCGGCGGGCCGTGGAGCAGAACGCCCTTCGGCGGGTCGATGCCGAGGCGGCTGAACAGCTCCGGGTGGCGCATCGGGAGCTCTATCATCTCACGAACCTGTTCGAGTTCGCGCTCCAGACCGCCGATGTCCTCGTAGGTCACGTCCGGTCGGGCTTGACCGCCCGCACCGCCACCGGCCGTAATCTCCTCGGCCGGGCGTTCGCTGATCTGAATCTCGGTGGCGTCGGTGACGACGACGGTTCCGTCCGGGTCGGTTTCGGCGACCTTGAGCGGAATCGACTGGCCGGAGCCCATTCCCATCAGGCCGAAGCCGAACGGAATCGCCTGCCCTTGGGTGATGGCTTGCCCGCTCAGCTTATCGCGGATGTGCGGGGCGATGTTCCCGCGAATCTGGAGGTTCTGCGGGAGCGCTATCGTGACCCGGTTCGCCGGGTTCACGTCGGCTTTCTCGATGCTCACTTTGTCGTCGATGCCGACCCCGGCCTCCTGCCGGAGCTTCCCGTCGATACGGATGATACCGCGACCTTCGTCCTCGGGGTAGCCGGGCCAAACCCGCGCGACAGCACGACCCTGCCCATGCCCCTCGATGACAATATAGTCGCCGTTTTCGACACCCAACTCCTCCATGGAGCGTCGATCAACCGCCGCGAGTCCGCGACCCGCGTCCTTCTGCTTGAGCGGTTTGACTGTAAGTTTCATTGTCCCACCTCGATAGTGAGGACACCATTGTTGATAAACGCTTGCGCGTCACCGTCCGGTAGCTCGATTTCGCTTTGGAAACTCTCGCCGTCGCGCTCCACGACGACGATTGCGGCGTCATCCAGCACGTCGACCGACACCTCTGCCGTGCCGAAATCCGCGACGATGAGCTCTTCGTCGCCGTACTCGTAGCGGCGTGCAATACTGTCTTCTTGCTGTGATATTCGTTCGAGCGTCATCTTTAGCTAACCTTGGGTTAGTTGCGCTTCTATAAAAATGTTTCGTATATTGGGGCGGTGCTGTATGGCGATTCTATGATTTACCCCTGAAATGCGGTTCACACTGCTCACCCTAATTTGATGCGAATCGTAGCCGACAGTACGAGGTCGAACTTTATGCTTCGTGCGTGAGAACGAGATGATATGGAGTCGGTCACACATCACGACCGGAGGACGGTGTATCGCGTCGCGGACCGCGGTGGGGAGGGGTCCCCCGTCTTGTTCGTTCACGGCAGCGGCGGCAGCCACGAAATCTGGAAGGCGCAACTCGCTCGCCTCGCGTCCGAGTTTCCCGTCGTCGCGGTCGATTTGAGCGGTCACGGGGAATCGGACGACGTGGACGCCGACCCCGGCTGGAGCACCTTCTCCGCGTACGCCGACGACGTGCTGGCGGTCGCGGAGGAGACGGGTGCGCGAACCCTCGTCGGCAATTCGCTCGGCGGGGCGGTCGTCATGCACCTCGTTCTCGAACGGGGATTCGACGCCGATGCGCTCGTCCTCGCCGGAACGGGCGCACGGCTGTCGGTGTTGGACGACCTGCTCACGTGGTTGGACGACGATTTCGACCGCGCCGTCGAGTTCCTCCACGACGACGACCGACTCTTTTACGACCCGGACGACCGGTACGTCGAACTGTCGAAGGAGTCGATGTACGAGGTCGGACAGCGGGTCACGAGCCGCGATTTCCACTCGTGTCACACCTTCGATGTCCGCGACCGATTGGGCGACATCACCGCACCCACGCTCGCCGTCGTCGGCGAACACGATATGCTCACGCCGCCGTGGTATCACGAGTTTTTGGCCGACAACGTACGGGACGGCCGCTACGCGGAAATCGAGGACGCGGCGCATCTCGCCATGCTCGAAACGCCGGACGCGTTCAACGAAACGCTCGTGGAATTCCTAGAGGACGTTCGATAAAATCGACAACGGCGTCAGTACACGCCGTCCAACTCGTCCTCGACGTGACTGTGTTCCTCGGCGGGGAACTCGCCCGACTCGACCTCCTCCCGGAAGGCCGACACCGCGCGTTTCATCTCGCCTTTCACGTCACCGAACTGCTTCGAAAAGGGAGGACTCCAGTCGCCCAATCCGACGGCATCGTTGATGACGAGGACCTGTCCGTCGGTGTGCGGTCCCGCCCCGATACCGATGGTCGGGATGTCGAGTTCTGTCGTAATCGTTTCGGCGAGGTTCGCCGGGACGTGTTCGAGGACGAGCGAAAACGCCCCCGCCTCCTCGTGTTCCTTGGCGAGAGTGAGGATTTCGTCCGCGTCTTCCCGCGTCGTTCCCTGTCGAACGTGGCCCACCTGATTGACGCTTTGAGGTGTCAGCCCGAGATGGGCCATCACCGGGACGCCGAGGTTCGAGAGCGTCTCCGTGAGCTCGACGGTGTGTGGCCCGCTCTCGATTTTGACGGCGTTCGCGCCCTCCTCTTTCAGCATCCGACCCGCGTTTTCGACGGCGCTCTTCTCGTCGTAGCCGAAGCTAAGGAACGGCAGGTCGGCGACGACGAGGGCATCCTCCGTCCCCCGGACGACCGCGCCGGTTCGACTGGCAACTTCGTCTACCGTCACCGGCAGCGTCGAATCGTACCCGAGGACTGCGTTTCCCATGCTGTCGCCCACGAGTATCATATCGACACCGGCGTCGTCCACGATGGCCGCGGTCGGCGCATCGTAGGCCGTCAGCATCGTGATCGGCTCTTTTCCCGCCTTGGCGCGGATGTCCCTCACCGTTGGCATACATCGAACTCTACGGCCCGACGGCTTAACGTGCCCGGTCGGTGATGGGTTCGCCGAAATCCGACCTGACAACTCTTAAGCCGACGCGGTTCCCGCGTTCACTCGTGCCTGAACCAGTCGAAACCCACAGTCCCGACGGCATCGACTACGGATGGGTGATGCAGGTGACGTTCGTCACCACCATCGTCGTCGGTGCGCCACTCGTCGCACTCCTCGCACTCTTCTCCGGCGTCTCGCTTCCGACGTGGGCATCGCGCGTGTCGTTCGCGGTTCGAGTCGGTGCGATTGTCTGGTTTATCACCGCAATCGGTGTTTTTCTCTACGCTCGCACCCATCAAACCGTCGGACGGTGACGTTCATCAAAAACGTACAATGTTACACGTTTCCAAACGAGAGCGCACGTTTTCTGGGAAATTTTGGATGTGTACGAAATCCGATGTGTTTTCGACTGCCCCACTTTCCGTCCGCGATTTTCTATTTCGTCACCTCGAGTATCTATAATCGCACGGCCAATAAGGGTATTAACCACAACTCCTGAGAAAGGGCTATGACGGGAACCATAGCCGAAGTGGCGTTTCCCGCCGAACGGTTTGCCCTCGGTCACACGCTCGATGCGCTCGATTCGGTTCGGTTCGACATCGAGCAGGTGGTTGCATACAATCACAACCACCTCATGCCCTTCGTCTGGGTAGGAACGGACAACAGACAGGGCATCGAAACCGCGCTCACCGCGGACGAGAGCGTACGCGATTTCCAACTCGTTGGAGAGTTCGACACGGAATGTCTGTATCGTTTGGAGTGGGTGAAGGATATCGACGTACTGATTCAGATACTCGTCGAGGAGAACGGAACGGTGCTGGCCGCGACGGGGAAAGAAGACACGTGGAAGTTCCGGTTGCTGTTCAGCAACCACGACGCCGTGACTCGCACGTACGAGTACTGCCGTCGCCGGGGTATCGACCTCGAACTCCAGAACATCCACGAGTTTTCGAAGGGGAGAACGGGACGGTACGGACTCACGCAGAGTCAACAGCAGACGCTCATGCTCGCGTACGAGACGGGGTACTATTCCATTCCGCGAAGCGCGTCGGCCACCGACCTCGCCGATTCGCTCGGCGTGACCCATCAATCCATCTCGGAGAAACTGCGGCGCGGACACGCGAACCTCCTGAAGAACACGCTCGCGCTCAATCAGTAGCCGATAGCGCTACACGTACTCGAACGCGACGCCCGCTCGTTCTGCCGTCAGTTCGTCACGCGGAGAGTCGCCGATAAACAGTGCCGGGCCGTCGATTCCCAGCGTCCGGAGCGTCGCCCGAAGCGGTTCCGGGTCGGGCTTTCGCGTCGGAACGGAATCGCGGCCGACGACCGCATCGACGGCATCGGCGAGGCCGTGCGTTTCGAGGCTGACGTGACAGGAGGCCTCGCAGTTCAGCGAACACACGCCGACCGGAACGTCGCGTCGAAGCAGTTCGTCGGCGTGCGGCAGTCGCTTCGAGCGCCGCGCGCCGAGACACTCGTGGTCGCCGATGACCGACTCGACCGCCCCACGGGCGTTCGCCTCGTCTGCCAAGTCCAACATCGCCCAGAGGTCCGCACCGCTCGCGTCGACGCCGTGGTCGGAGAGGACGTCGGCGACGTCCCGCGCGACCTGTTTCCAGTTGACGACGAGGTTCACGAGCGTCCCGTCCAAGTCGTACACGACCGCCGAAACGTCGTCTATCACGGTCGTCGGTAGGGAAGGGGAGAGCAAAGGGACTTCGGTCGGCGACGGTCCCGGTTTCCCGGCGGTCTCGCCTCAGTCGAGGAGGTCGCGGGCGATGACCTTCTTCTGAATCTCCGAGGTGCCCTCGTAGATGGTCGTAATCTTCGAATCGCGGTAGAACCGCTCCACGTCGAAATCGGTCGTGTAGCCGTAGCCGCCGTGAATCTGGACCGCCTCGTTCGTGATTTCGACGGCGGACTCGCTGGCGAAGTACTTCGCCATGCTCGCGGCCGCTGCGTGGTCCTCGCCGTTATCCGCACGGCGGGCCGCATCGCGGGTCAACAGTCGCCCCGCCTGCAACTTCGTCTGCATGTCGGCGAGTTTGTGCCGGATGGTCTGGATGTCTGCGATTGGCCGGTCGAACTGCTCGCGGTCCTGTGCGTACTCCACGGCCTGGTCGAGCGCCGCTTGCGAGAGACCGACCGCCTGACTGGCGATGCCGATGCGCCCGCCGGTCAAGATGTGGAACGCCGCGGACAGCCCTTTGCCTTCCTCCGTCAACCGATACTCGGCGGGAATCCGAACGTCGTCGAAGATGAGGCTGGTCGTATCGCTCGCCCGCAGGCCGAGTTTCTCTTCTTTCTTGCCGACTTCGACGCCCGCGTCCTTCGGGACGACGAACTGCGTGACGCTCCGCGGGTCGTCGCGGTCCGTCTTGGCGAACAGGACGATGACGTCGGCCCGCTTGCCGTTCGTTATCCACTGCTTCTTGCCGTTGATGACGTACTCGTCGCCCTCGCGGCGCGCTTCCGTGGACATCTCGGCCGGGTTCGACCCCGCTTCGGGTTCCGACAGCGCGAACGCGCCGACCGGCCGACCCTTCGCCATGTCGGGGAGCCAGCGTTCTTTCTGTTCCTCGTTGCCGAACTCCGCGAGACAGGAGGTTGCGAGACAGTGGACCGACAGCGCCGTCGCAACCGACAGGGTGCCGTAGGCGACCTCCTCGTTGACGACGCTGTACGTCAATTTGTCCACGTCGAGTCCGCCGTACTCCTCGGGGACCGTCAGTCCCATCATATCGAGTTCGGCGAGACCGTCCCACACGTCCTCCGGGAACTCCTGTTTCTCGTCGCATTCGGCCGCGACCGGTCGAATCTCCTCGACGGCGAACTCCCGAACCACGTCCCGAATGGCTCGCTGTTCCGCTGAAAGGTTCATGATGGTTCTTCGAGTGCCGGAGGAAAAAGGTACCCGTTCCACGCCGTCCGCGTGCCGTGTTCGCACCGCGACAACGACGCACATCGCCGTCAGGACGGGTACAGATTCGAAAAAGCGACACGTTAATCCTTCCTGCGTGTCACGGTGTACCTATGCGGATTCGAGAGTGGCAGGACATCTTGCAGGACGTCGTTGACCGGAGCGTCGACCCCGAGGGGTGGCGGGCCGCCGGCGGACAACGAGCCGGTGGCGTCGGCGAGGACCTGTATCTCGGCCATCCGAACGCCGGTCTCTACCACCTGAAGACCTACGCGAAAAACCCGTATCAGGTGCGAGGCGTCGGCACGCACGTCGCCCGAAAACTCGACGACGAAATCGGGAGCTACCTCCCCGAGAAGGACTTCCGGGACGGACGATTCGCCGTGCGGAACTCCGAGGAGAAGCGCCCGGACGAAAACGAGATGGAAGCGCGCGCGAAGCGCGTCGAGGAAACCATCAAGGCGCACGCCGACGCGCCGACGTCGGGGGCGGACCTCTTCGACGACGTGATGGAGGCGCTCGAAAGTCCGGCGTTCGGGCCGATGGAGTTCGACGGCTACGACCGTCCCGACGCCGTTTCCGACCTCGCGGAGACGTTCGAGGAGTCGGAAAAGTTGCTGAACGAGGAGTTGGACGACCTCATCGACGAGGATGAAGTCGGCCGTGGATTCCAGTAACGTTTCTCGATTTACTCTCCGACGATGAACCGGTCAGGAGACTCACCGGTGGCGAAACCGATAGTAGCGCTGAGCGAGTAATGGAAATAGTGACCTTCTGATGCGTGTGACCCATCCCGACCTCACGGTCACCGACGGTGAATCGAGAACCGGCGGACGAGTGATCGCGCTCATCGGTCTTCTGCTGTCGATGGTCGTTATCATCGACCTCTTTCTCCGTGCGGAGTCGGTGTGGTTCCCGGAGTTCATCATCGAGATGACGCTCTCGGCGATGCTGGTTTTCGTCGGCTACCGGCTCACGAGAAGCGACCTCGATGCGACCACGCTCCGACGGGTGGACGTTTCATGCCTCAAAGGAATGGTGGCGCTCGGTATCTTCGCCGCGGGCGTCATCGTCACGGCGAAAGTCTCCGGGTGGCACATCGCAAACCCCTATTTTCTCGCACAGACCTTGGTGACGAGCGGCGCTCTGTTGGGATTGGTCGTCGGCATCGCCGGGTTGGTCGGTCCCCTTCGCCCTGACCCGGGTGACTCGCGGGACGAATCCGACGCGTCCTCGGCCGACCCGGAGGAGGTGCCGAGCACGGAGCCGACCGATTCGGCGCTCACGCGGTTACCGACGGCCGACGTCGACGACATCGACGTTCCGTCCGGCGTGATGGACGATTGGCTCGACGTGTTGGCGGACCGTCGATGCCGGTACGTGCTTCGAATGGCGATGGACGCCCCCGACGGCGTGCTCACGGTCGAGGAGTTGACGTCCGGCGACGAACTCCGGTCGATGTCGCTCGAAGCGAACCTTCGACACGTCACGCTCCCGAAGTTGTGGGACGTTCACCTCATCGACTACGACGACCGGACGGGGACTGTTCGCTACGACGCCCCGCCCGCGTTCGAGACGCTTTTCGAGGTCGTCGAGCGCTACCGCCAGTGATTCCGCGGTGTCCCGCCGGGATTTAAGCACCTGCCTCACGCTTCCTCTCTCATGCGGGGAGTATGCGCAGGCGACGAGACGCGTTCCGTCCGGACGAGCAGGGGACGATAATGGTCGGTCCGATGTCACGGGAGGAGCGGTCGGCCGCGATGCTTCGCCTGAAGATAGCGGTCGTCCTGCTCGTCGGCGCGTCGGGGGGCCTCATCGCATTCCACGGCGGCGCGAGCGTCCTCGGTCTCGTCGCCGCAACCGTCGGCGGATTGGTCGTCGGCGCGCTGTTGACGTGGTACCTGAGTTGGATCGTTCGCTGAACCGCTTCCGTCGCCGATTCGACACGCTTATCACACACTTCCCGACTCTTCACGAACCCGATGCCCGAAAACCGAATCCGCGTTTCCGCTCGCGGCCTCGTCCGGCGCGACGACGACCTCCTCGTTGCTCGGGAGACGCCCCCCGACGGAGACACACCGTTTTACTATCCGTTGGGCGGCGGCGTCGAGTTCGGCGAGCACAGTGAGGACGCCTTGCACCGCGAGTTCGACGAGGAGTTGGGCGTCTCGCTCTCGAACGTCTCCCACTTCGAAACCTACGAGGGAGTGTTCGCGTCCGGCGGCCGACGCCACCACGAAGTGTGGCGCGTCTACGAGGCTGACATCGTGGAGTCGTGGCCGTACGAGCGAGACGAATTCACGGGGTACGAGGTCGAGTTCGACGAAGAAATAGCGTGCGTCTGGAAGTCCGCGGATGCGTTCGGTGAAGGCGACGAGACGCTGTATCCCGAGGCGCTCGTCCCGGACCTCTGAGCTATTCCGCCCAGTACGCCTCGCCGGGCGTGGTTCGGAAGACGGCCCGCTGGAGCAGTTCGACGGCTTTCTCCAACCCTTCGCGCGAACTGGTGAGCGAGTCCTCGTGTTCGATGGAGAGCGCGCCGTCGTAGTCCACGAGGCGGAGGGCGCTCACGATGTCCTTCCAGTGCCCCTCGCCGTGACCGTAACCCACCGAGCGGAACAGCCACGAACGGTTGGCCTCCTCCGTGTACGGCGTCGTGTCGAGGACGCCCTTGTAGCGGGCTTGGGATTCGTAGACCTTCGTGTCCTTGGCGTGGAAGTGGTGGATGGCGTCGTGTTCGCCGAGGAAGCGGATGGCTTCCGGCACGTCGATACCTTGCCAGTAGAGGTGGCTCGGGTCGAAGTTCGCGCCGACGCGCTCGCCCGTCGCGTTGCGGAGTTCGAGCATCCCGGCGGGTTCGTGGACGAGCATGTTCGGGTGCATCTCGATGGCGAGGTCAACGTCGTGGTCGTCGGCGAACGCCTCCAGTTCCTGCCAGTACGGAATCGCCACGTCCTCCCACTGGTATTCGAGCGCTTCCTCGTGTTCCGAGGGCCACGGTGCGGTTATCCAGTTCGGGTACTCGTCGTTCGGGCCACCCGCGGGCAGGCCGGAGAAACAGGTGACGGTGCCGACGTCCAACTGGTCGGCGAGCCGAATCGCTTCGCGGAGTTCGGTGTCGGCTTCCTCCGCCTCCTCGTCGTCCGGGTGCAGCGGGTTGTTGTGCGTCGCCAGCGCGCTGATTCGCATGTCGTACTCGGCGAGCAGGTCGTGGAGTTCGTCCTGTGCCTCCTCGTCGTCCAGATACTCGTCCCGCGGGAGGTGGGTGTCGCCGGGGTAGCCACCCACGCCGGGTTCGATGGCGTCCACGCCGATGTCGTTAAGATACGCGAGGGCGTCTTCGAGCGATTCGCCGTACAGTGGTGGTGTGTGAACGCCGATGTCCATGATAGAACCGATTACTCCGTTCGGGAATAAAATTTTGGTGCGATGGATTACACCACCGGTGCACCGGGTTCGAGTCCGCCCCCACGAATCCCGTCGAACCCCGACCGCGCTACTCCTGTGACAACTGCACGGCCTGTTCGTCCTGCGAGGAACGGTAGATGGCGTCGATGACGCGCTGGACGGTCAGTGCCTGCTCGATGGTGTTCATCTTCGGCGCGACGCCATCCCGTACCGCCTCGAAGAAGACGCGCTGTTCCGCCTTGTGCGCGTCCTCCTGTCGCGTCTTGACGTGCGAGTCCGAGAAGTGGTCCGCACCGACCATGCTCGTCTCGTAGATGGTGAGCGAGTCGTCGTGCTTGTCGAAGCTCGCACCCGCGTCCGTTCCTCGCACGAAATACTCCTCGCTCGACGAGCGGTTCGCGGCCCACGCGACTTCGAGCGAGATGGTTTTGCCACCTTCACAGCGGATGAACGCGGTCACGGAGTCGTCTACGGTGAACGCGCCCGAGTCGGTGTCGTCGCCCCACATTTCGAGGTAGGTGTAGTCGTCGCGGTCGCCGAACTGCGAGCGAACCTCGCCGCTGACTTCCTTCACGTCCGGGAAGTCGTGGAGGTGCAACGCGAGGTCGATGGCGTGGACGCCGATGTCGATGAGGGCACCGCCACCGGCCACGTCACGGTTCGTGAACCACGAGCCGCGGCCGGGGATGCCGCGCCGACGGATGTAGTTCGCCTCGACGTGGCGCGTCTTCCCGAAGCGGCCTTCGTCCTGATAGCCCTTGATGACCTCGACCGGGTTCCGGAAGCGGTTGTGGAAGCCGACCATACAGAAGCCCTCGGCGTTCCGCGCCGCCTCCGCGATGCGCTCTGCGCTCTCCAACGTGTGCGCGAGCGGCTTTTCGAGAAGGACATCGAGACCCGCATCGAGCGCGGAGATGGCGTACTCCTCGTGGAATTTGTTCGGCGTCGTGACGATCACGGCGTCGATGTCCGACTCGTACAGTTCCTCGTAGCTCTCGAACGAGCGGGTGTCGTACTTCTCGGCGAATCGGGCGCGCGCGTCGGGGTTGATATCGACACCGCCGACTATCTCGTGGCGCAGATCAGTGATTCTATCGGCGTGATAATGTCCAATATTTCCGAGACCGACGAACCCAACTCGAACCGGCTCACTGGCACTCATAGTTACCGCTCACCGGTGAGACGGTGTTATTCTTTTCCTTTCGTCGTCTCTCTCGGCCGTGACTGATAAGTCGGATGGCAGTATTTGCCGCGGCCGGACTGAACTCGGGTGGTCGAACGGGAACACGTTAGTACAACTGCTGTTTCTTCTCGTCGCGTTCGCGCTCACGTTCTTCCTCCGCCTTCTGGGCCTCGCGCTCGGCGATCATTCCCCGAATTCCGGGGATGATCTTGTTCTTCAGGTCGAGCCCGAACGACACGACGCCGTACGCCCAGAAGAAAAACAGGAGCGTCCCGGCTCCCAGATAGTACCAACCGAGTTCGGTCACCATCTCAGTCGTCCCCCTCCGCTTCGGTGCCCGTCGGTTCGGTTCCGACCGAGGAGAACTCCAATCCGTGAGCGATGGCGTCGCCGCTTTCCGTGTCGAACAGGTGAAGGTGTTCCCGGTCGAGAATCACTTCGACCTCCTCGTCGGTGTTGATGTCCTTATCGGGGTCGACGCTCATCAGCAGTTGGTGGGAGTCGTCGGCCTCCGCGTCGATATCCTCCGGACTCACGCCGCCCGTGAGCAGGTAGACGAATATCTCGTCGCCCATCGGTTCGAGCACGTCCGTCCGGGCGGGGATGGGGTCCGTCGGGTTCGCCACGTCGTCGGCGTCCTCGACGAGATACACGTCCTCCGGACGGACGCCGAGCGTCAACCGGTCGTCCGAGGCAACCCCGTTCAAGTGGCTCGGTTCGAACTCGACGTGATAGTCATCCGTTTGGAGTCCGTTCGAGTCTATCGTCCCCTCCACGAAGTTCATGCTCGGCGAACCGATGAATCCGGCGACGAACAGGTTAGTCGGTTCGTTGTAGCAGGTGAGCGGCGGCGCGAACTGCTGCAGTTCGCCTTGATTGATGACCGCGACGCGGTCGGACATCGTCATCGCCTCCGCCTGGTCGTGCGTGACGTAGATGATGGTCGCGTCGAGCTCCTTGTGGAGCCGCTGGAGTTCGGTGCGCATGTGGACGCGGAGTTTCGCGTCGAGGTTCGCCAGCGGCTCGTCCATCAGGAACACCTCGGGTTGGCGGACGATGGCGCGAGCGATGGCGACGCGCTGGCGTTGACCGCCGGACATCTCGTCCGGCATCCGGTCCAGCATGCCTTCGAGTTGGACGATTTCGGCCGCCTGGTCGACCCGGCGGTCCACTTCCTCCTTCTCGAAACTCCTGAGCCGAAGGCCGAAGCTGATGTTGTCGTACACGTCCATGTGCGGGAACAACGCGATGTTCTGGAACACCATCGCGATGCCGCGGTCTTTCGGGGGGAGCGTCGTCACCTCCCGGTCAGCGATGGAAATCGTCCCATCTGTCGGAATCGTGAGGCCCGCGATGGTTTCGAGCGTCGTGGACTTCCCACAACCCGACGGACCGACGAGCGTGACGAACTCGCCGTCCTTGATGTTCAGATTCATGTCGTCGACTGCCGTTACATCGTCGTACCGTTTCGAAACGTGTTCGAGGTTAACTTCACCCATTGTGTATCACTCCTTCAGTGCGCCAGAGGTGAGCCCGCTGACGATTTTCTCCTGCGCGATGACGACGAGGATGGCGATGGGCAGGATGCCAACGATGCTCGCCGCCGCCATGAGGTTGTAGAACGATGCGTACTGGCCTTGGTAGCCAAGGATGCCCCACAGGATGGGGGCCCAGTGTTGTGCCTCCCCGTCCGTCATCAGGTACGAGAAGAAGAACTCGTTGTACACGTTGATAAACGTTAGCACACCCGCGGTGGCGACGCCGGGAGCCGACAGCGGGATGATGACGCGGAACAGCGCGCCCAGTCGCGTGGTGCCCTCGATTCGCGCGGCGTCCTCCAGCCCGTCCGGAATCTGGCTGTAGAACGTCGTCAGGATGAATATCGAGAGCGGCATGAACAGGGCGCTGAACGGGAGCAACAGCGCTCCCGGCGTGTTGTATAGCATCGGCGTGCTCAGCCCGAGTATCTCGATGTTCCCCGTGAACAGCCGGAACAGCGGGATGAGGAACGCCGCCGGTGGGAAGTACGAGATGGCGAGGATGAGCAACATGAGCGGCCCACGGCCGGGGAAGTCAAGTCGCCCGAACACGTAGCCCGCGAGGCTCGCGAGCACCAGCACGATGGCGGTGGTGAGCAGCGCGAGCACGAAGCTGTTGAACATGTAGACGTGGAACGGTAACCGCTGGAATATCTCCACGAACGCACCGGGATTGAACCCGTTCGGGAGCAGTCCCATCTGGGAGATTTGATTGCTCGGCGTCAGCGCGAGGACGAGCAACCAGTACAGCGGGAACAGCGTGGTGAACAGGAAGAACACCATGACGAGGTAGAACAACCCTCGGTAGGTGCTCTCCGGGTCCTGTATCGACCCTTTCGCCCACCGTCGGAACGGACCGAGGTTTTCGTCCGAG
Organism: Haladaptatus sp. T7; assembly: GCF_026008575.1. Lineage (NCBI taxonomy): Archaea > Methanobacteriati > Methanobacteriota > Halobacteria > Halobacteriales > Haladaptataceae > Haladaptatus > Haladaptatus sp. T7. The sequence goes on along the minus strand of NZ_BROP01000001.1, from coordinate 428,222 downwards.
TCCGACGTGGTTTGTTCTGCTTGCGCCATCTAGATCCCCTCCGCGCTCTCGCGGAACTTCACGATGTACACCGTCACCACGATGCCGATGATGGCCGCCGTCACGAACGCGATGGCGGACGCCGTTCCGTACCGCCGGACGCTGAACGTCGAAACGACGAGGCAGGACAGCGACGGCACGGTCGAACACCCGGACATGGTTTGGATGAGGCCGTAAATCCGCATCGCCGCGATGGTGCGGAACAACATGGCCACCATGACCGTCGGGAAGACGAGCGGCAGCGTGATCATCTTGAACTGCTGCCACTTCGACGCGCCCGCGACCTTCGCCACGTCGTAGAGGCTCCGGTCGACGCTCTGGAGTCCGGCGAGGATGAGCAGCGCCATGAACGCCGTCGTCTTCCACACGTCGGCGACGATGATGATGGACAACGCCTCCGGGCTGTTGACCAGCGGCGTCGTCGAGAACCCGACCACGTTGTGAAGGATGTCGGCACCGAAGCCGATACCCGGTTGGAAGAGCAGGTAGAAGATCATCCCCTGAATGACGATGGGAACCGCCCACGGGAGGATGATGGCCACCCGCACCCACCGCCGACCGCGGAAGTCCTGGTCCAGCACGAGCGCCTGTCCGAAGCCGATGACGGTTTCGAGCAGGACGCTCGCGATGGTGAAAATGAACGTGACGATGAGCGCGCTTTTGAACGGATTACTGAGGTCGATGAACGGTTGCGGTAAGGCGACCGTATCGAGTTTCCCCGTCAATAGGTTCACGTAGTTTTCGAATCCGACGAACCCGCCGATTTGAGCGGGTCCGGTGATGCTGTCCGCGTGCAATGACATCTCGAACGTCCGCAAGAGCGGCCAGAAGGCGATGACGCCGAGCAACAGCAACGCGGGGAGCAAGAGCAGATACGCGAATTGCGTCTCGCTCAGGCTCTCGATCCAGCGAACTGCACCGGCGTAGGCACCCGACTTCGGCTGCTCCCGCAAGCCGTGTTCCGATGGTTCTTCAGTTGCCATGATTATTTGTTGTAGTTCTCGATTTCGGTCAACTGGCTTTTCAAGGTGGACATCGCCGATTCCGGCGAAGCCTCGTTGGCGTACGCCGCGTGCACCTGCTGGGCGATTTTACCCGACTCCTGCGGCCAAACCGCCGTGACGGGACGCGGCACCGCGTTCTGTCCGGCCACTCGAAGTTCGTCGACGTACCGGCCGATAACCGGCACCTCCTTTGCCTTCTTCGATTTGAGGAGTTCCGGCTCCGGCGGGAGCCAGCCGATGACTTCGAACAGCTTGAGTTTGAACGACGGTTGCATCATCGCCCGAATCACCTCGAAGACGGTTTCCCGCTTCGGCGAGTTCGGGTTCACGGTCACGTGCCACCCGCCGAGGGCCGCGGCGGGACCGCCCGTTCCCTTGTACTTCGCTTGATCGGGTTTGACGCCGTACGGAATCGGCATGACGCCGAGGTCCTTGCCGAACACGTCGTCGGCCCCGTTGATGACGATGGAGTACGGCCAGTTCCGGTGCATGACCGCGTGGCCGTTAGTGAACGGGGCACGCGACGTCTCCTCGGACCACGAGAGCACGGCGGTCGGTGAAATGCCGCCCTTGTATCCCTGCAACGTTCCGGGAGCGGAGGAGCCGTGAATGAACGTCCGAATCATCTTGATGGACTTGATGACCGGCTCTTCCGCCACCGTCACCGGACGCTTGCCGATGGGTCCGAACAGGTTATCGTGCGAACCAAAGTACGCGCCGCCCCACGAGGTCATGAACTCGTTGAAATCACAGCACGAGAGTCCTTCGTAGATGTCCGCTTGGAAGGTGAAGCCGTACTGCATGTCGTTTTGCTTTTTGACCTTATCCGTCACCTCGGAGAACTTCTTCCACGAGATGGATTCCGTTCCCCAGTTTTCCTCGTCGGGTTTGTACCCGGCCTCCTTTACGAGGTCCTTCCGATACTGCATCGTCGGAAAGTCGGGAAAGAGGGGAACTCCGTAGAGGTCGCCGCTGGTGGATTTCGCGGTCTGAACGCTGGCTTGGAAGTAGTCGTTTTCGACCTTCTTTACCAAATCTTGCGGCAGGTTTTCGCTGAGGTTCAGCACTTGCCTCCGAGCGATGAACGTCAGCGCCCACCCGCTGTCCATGAGCAACATGTCCGGCTCCTCCAAGTTGGCCGAGAGCCAGCGCTGGTACTGGGACTGGCGAACGTCCGTGTTGCTCGACCCGGCGAGAACTTCGACGTGGATGTCCTCCGACAGCCCGGCGTTGTGAAGCGCGTCGTTTATTTCTCCTTGTGCGTCCGCCGCGTCCGAGTCGGCGGCGAATTTGATGGTATTCGGGTCCGCGGGCTTTCCTTGACTCGTACAGCCGGCGAGACCGGCGGCAGTGCCGGAGGCTCCGACGGCCTTTACGAAGGTCCGTCGTGAGACGCCGTCTCGCCGACGGCCTCTATCACGTTCGCTAACACCCACCATGGTTTTCTAAGACGGAATTGCCGCATTTATAACTTTGGTGCGATTGACTACTGCCGTTGTTATATTTTATATACACGAATTATCACGTTCATGTTGCTTGTATCCCGGATAGGTAAAATCATTTGTGGACGATAACCATCATATATGGGTATTGTCGTTTGAAAACGGCAGCAAGGGTTGACTTCAAAAAATGAATGTGTTTCTACATGAATTATTTCGCCGTTGGTCTTCGGAATCCCGTTTCGTGCCGCCTTTCGGCCATTATCGCGGCAATTTTGGCCGTCGTCCAGGGTCTCAAACGGGTTTGTTTCTCCGACAAACGACGCACATATCAGATGTTCGCAATATCTCTGGACCAGACTGGTGCTTTCGGCGATTCGAGGCGCTCCAGTTCTTCGTCCGAGAGTGAGATGTCGAGGGATGCGACGTTTTCGACCAAGTGGTCCTCCGTCCGCGGGCCGATGATCGGCGAATCGACGACGGGTTTGTGGAGCAACCACGCGAGACTGACCTGTGCGGCCGAGACGTCTTTTTCCTCCGCGATGGCGCGAACCTCGTCCAGCACGGCCCAGTTCTCGTCAGTGAATCGCTCTTCCGTGTACTCGTCGCTGGCCGCCCGACCCTCCGTTACCTCCTCGTCGCGGTGATATTTCCCGGTCAGGAATCCCCCGGCCAGCGGCGACCACGGGATGACGCCGACGCCTTCCGCGTCACAGACCGGCAGGAGGTTTTCCTCCTCGTGACGGTCCACGAGGTTGTACTCCGGTTGCATGCAGGAAAACCGCTCGTAGTCCTCGACGTCACTTTCGTACAGCGCCTTCGTGAACTGCCACCCCGCCATCGTGCTCGCGCCGATGTAGCGCACCCGTCCCGTCTCGACGAGGTGATCGAGCGCGGAGAGCGTCTCCTCGATGGGCGTCGTCTCGTCCCAGCGGTGTATCTGGTACAAGTCGATGTAGTCGGTGCCGAGTCGGTCGAGGCTCGCCTCGGCTTGGTCCAGGATGTGTTTTCGGGACAACCCCTGCCCGTTCGGATAGTCGCCCATCCCGCCGAACACCTTCGTCGCAATCACGAGTTCGTCGCGGTTCCGTCCCTCGATGGCCTTGCCGACTATCTCCTCGCTCTCGCCGTGTGAGTAGACGTTCGCCGTATCGAGGAAGTTGATACCCATGTCCATCGCTCGGTCGAGGAGGTCGAGGCTGGCCGCCTCGTCGTTCATCATCCACGGCTGTTCGCTCCCGAAGTTCATGCAGCCGAGACAGAGCCGCGACACTTCCAGACCGGTGCTCCCGAGTTTCGTGTACTGCATTTCCGTCATGCTCGTTGAACACGTTCACGGAGCGGAGATAAAGGGCTGTGGGCGAACTATCGAGGAAGCTCACCAGTTCATCGCGGCGACCCAGAGGAGCGCCCCGAGAACCACGAGGAACGGCCCGCCGAAGAGGAGCGTGAGGAGGACGACGCCGCCCGCACCCATCTCGCCCGAGACGACCACACCGACCGGCACCGCGAGGAACGTGAGCGCGATACCTGCCGCGGCTACGAACATGGTTCTGTCGGGGTCCTTTTGCTCCGCGTCCGTCGCGGACAGGCCCAACCGCTCCGCGACGTCGGTGACCTCCTCGAACGGCCCGAGCGACGGTACGTGTCGTTCTTCGTCGGCGTCCCGCCAATCGAACGCGATGGTTCCGGTTCCGAGGAATCGGTCCACCACCCGCCGCGGTACCGAGGATTCCTCGATGTCGTCGATGGCGACCCGCCACTGTGGTTCGTCGAGCCAGCGGTCGTATTCGACGATTTCGTCGCCGTACCGCCGATACTCGACCGTTCCACGGCGGAGGTAGTGGCTTCCCATCTTCCCGAGGACGATGGGCGAAAGCAGCGCCACCCCGGCCGCCACGACGACCCATTCGAGCACTATCACTCCGAACGCGGTGAGGAGGACGGCGAGGTATCCCGTCCGACTCGCCAAGCCGGACACCCCCGGCACGATTCCGTCGGCGACGACGGCACGGGAATCGGGCCGAATTCGCTCGTCCGGCGTCCCGTCGGGCATCGACACCCGCTCTGGCGGGTCTTCGTTGCCGTCCGAGTCGAGCAGTCGTCCGACGATGCCGCCCGGTCGCTCGTCCGCGTACTCCGTTCGATAGTTGTGCACCTCGTGGGCGAGTTTCGCCGCGACGATGACGCCGACTCCGACGAGGCTCGCCGTCCGCGCACTCTCGATTACTCCCGCGACACCCATCAGGAGCACGAACACCGCCATGTGCCGCGCGGTCGCTTGTTGTGTCGCGCGTGGGGACGTCTCGGCGTATTTCTCCTCGCGGATGTACTCCCGATGGAACTCGACGCCCCGTCCGACCGCCATGCCGACCCCGCCGACCGCAACCGTCCGTATCAGTGCGGACGTCATCCGGTTCTGGAGACCGAGTTGGGCGAAAAGGAAGGCACCCAGAACGAGCCACACCAACAGCAGGACGTTCACCTGTGCGGCGGCGAACGGAACGTTTCGAACGTACGCCGGTGGGCCATCCCGCCAGAGGGATTTGCCGCCGCGTTTCTCCCGCAGTTCGGACAGCGGGAGGTGCCGGTCCCCAACCTCGGGCGACCGTCGTTGCGCGAACAGCACCTTCGGAACGGACCAGCAGGTAACGATTCCCATCTCGACCCAGTACAGCACGAGGACGGCGACAGGCGTCCAACCGAACGACAGGACGCCGACGACCGGGAACAGGTTCGCTCCCAGCAAGGGAATCACGGTGGCGACTCGTCGGAGCGCATCGCGGTCGATCATGTATTCGGCGGTTCGAAGGGTATCCGACACGACCCGATGTGATGGCTGGAGGGCATTTCGACCGATACTTACCAATCGACCGACGTATGGGTTGTGTTCGAACGGTCGTCGAATCGCCCGTCTCCCGAAGTTTCAACCTCCCGGCGTCCGAACCCCCTGCCAATGATTGACGGACTTCGAAAGTCTGAGTACACGGGTGAAAACCGCTGCTGGCCGTGTACCGTACTGAACACTAGCATTCTTCTTCTCGCGTGCGCGGGCGTAACTCGACTGCTGTCCGGAAGTCGCTCCCGTCGCTTCGGCGTCGCTTCGGCGCTCGGCGTCGTCGGTGGAGCGGGAATCGCGCTTCGGGGCTATCTCGTTCCCGGAACGCCTCAGTTCGCACCCAAACTCGTTTCGGCGCTCTCCCCGACGCCGCAACCACTCCAGCCACCCGCGGAGCCGGGGTCGTTGGCCGGTGAATCCGACGAGGAGACCGGCGAGCGCGCGCTCTCAGAACTCCTCGATGCGGGCGTCGTCCACGCCGTCGGCGAGAGCCTCCAACTGGACGAACGGTTTCGAACCGACTGGCGCGCGGAGATGGAATCCGTTCGAGAGGGCGACCTCGAGGCGGCGGTTCGTGCCGCGTCGTCGTCCTCCGTCAGCGTACAATCCGTCGATAGCGGGGCGTACATCGTCGTCTCCGCCGGTGGCGTGGAAACCGAGCGTTGGCTTTCGCGGCCGGTCGCCATCGCGGACGTCGCGGCGGTGCGGACGCTGGCCGAGTTCGACATCGACCGCGACGTCCGCGTGCAATCGGCGTCGGCGCTCCGCGCGTTCTGTCGCGACTGTCCGGTGTGCGATACCCCGCTCGAAGAAACCAGCGCCGACAGCTGTTGTGGCAGCGGGAGTTCCACCCCCCTCGATGCGCCCGACGACGTGCTGGCCTGCCCGGAGTGCGACCAGCGCGTTTTCACCTTCTAAGCTCGCTTCCCGCTCACCGCTCGTAGGCCGGTGGTTCGTCCGTCCCGATTCGGATTTCGTGCGCTTCGATGTCTTCGAGCGCGGCGACCTGCCCGCCAACGGTGACCGTTCCCGTCTCGGTTTCGACCGACATTCCCGCGACGCGCTCGCCGCCCTCGAAGGAGAAGCCGACGACCTTTCCGCGAACGATACGGTCGTTTCCGGATTCGATGTCGCGGCCCTTGATGGTCGCGTAGAACTCGCCTTCCATCCCTTGAATCTCCTTGACGCACCGACGAATGGAGGCGTATCGGCGCGGGAACGAACGCTTTTCGGCGTCCTCCGAGAGGGTTCGCTCGGCGGTCGTCCAGAGCACCGTGCCGAAGAAGCCGGACACGAGGAATCCCAGCGCGGAGCGGTTGAAGATGACGCCGTACCGGTCGCGGTCGTCGCGGAGGGCGTCCTGCGTCGCGTACATCGAGTATTCGCCGTCCGCCACCGCGATGACGGGCGTCGTGATTCCGCGGCGCGCGCGGGCGGTGGTCGCCACGGACTCGTAGTCGAACTCCGTCGGGTCGGGTGCTTCCGAGGCGGGCGTGACGAGCAGTTCGGTGCTCACGCCCGAGTCGATGGCCGCCGCGAGGTCGTCGGCGAACCGTTCGAGGAGGTCGGGCGTCAGCGACAGCGCGAGTTCGTACTCGGCCGCCTCGATGACGTCTTCGAGGTAACGGAGGATGGTCGAGCGGGATTTGACCAGCGAGACGGCTTCCGTATCCCGCGCCGGGGCGGTGTAGCGCTCTTCGAGTTCGGTTATCATCTCGCCGAGCGACGATTGCACGTCGGAGAAGGCTTCTTCGGGGTCGATGGCGATGACCTTCATCGGTCGGGATTCGCGGAGTTCGACCAGTCCACGGTCGCTCAGACTGCGAACGGTGTCGTACACCCGCGGTTGCGGAATGTCGGTGTGGTCCGCGATTTCGCTCGCCGTCAGTCGTCCGTGTTCGAGTACCGTGAGATACGCGTCGATCTCGTACTCCCCTAAGCTGAACCGTTCTCCGACTCGTTCGAGTGTCAGATAGAGGTCGTCGGAGCTCATTATGAAACGGGAATCCACGGAGGACTATAGAACCCCAGCTTTCGCTTCCACCTTTTACGACGGTCACAGGCCAGAGCGATGGCGAGTGCCATCGCTCTGGTCGGTTCCCTGTAAAAGCTGGACCAAAAGCACGACGCCACCCCACTTCCGTCGCTCCTTTCAGTCGCTCCGTCGGGGGTTCCTCGGCCCGCTCACGGCTTCGCCGTTCGCGGAGAGGTCGTTAGCACCCTGAAAGGACAGGTAGCCTATCGCTTCGCCGGTCGCTAGATTTCGGCGAGCGACCGAAGGGAGCGGTAGGCCAGTCACACAACCGACGGAAGTCCGCAATCGACACAACTGCCGAAAATCAGCCGATGACACAACCGCCAGAATGTCAGCAACCGACCAACCATCGAAAATCGGCGATTGAGACGACCACCAAACTTCCACCGGTAACACAGCCGCCAGTCGCTAGTACGCTCTCCGGAAAATCGAAGATTTTCCGGGCCGACGACCGAATGGAGACGAACGACTCGCGCCGCGAGTCGTTCGTCGAAATGAGGAAGGGGTGCTTTTGATGAACGTTTTACAGAGAGGCGTTGGGCGGGCGTGGTGACTCACCACGCCCGCCCGATACCGACCGTCGTAAAACGTTCTGTTACATGTACATCCGGTCGTCCGGTCGTTCTCTGTCCCCGGCCGATTCCACACGCTGGGCGAGTTCGGCGTAGTACTCGCCGACTTCCTCGGCGAACGCTTCGAGCGGGTCCGTGTCGATGGTCAGTCCGTACACGTCACGGACGGCATCGATGAGGCGGAGCGCGGCCTCGACGTCCGGCGTCTGTGCGTGGACGGGGGTGACGAACACGCCGGTCGCAAGCGGCGTGTCGAGTCCGCGAGCGATGAGGGTCGCGTTCACGCCGTCGAGGAATCCGCGACCCATGCCGGGGATGTCCGTGCCGTCGAGTCGCTTCTCGTGGAAATCATCGGTGGCGATGGAGAAGACGCGGTGTTCGTCGGGACCGTGCGGGACGGGAATCCCCGAGAGGACGGCTATCTCCTCGACCCCGTGCTTCGCCGTCCAGTCGAGAATCGCGGTGGCGAAGGGGTCGGCGGCCCAGACGGGAACGAACAGTTCGCCGACGAGGATGGTCAGGTCGAGGTCCGACCGCGAGAACAGTCGCGTGTGGTGGCGCGGACGCCCGTTCTCGAACGGCGTAATCGCGGGCAACTGCTCGGCCGTGATGTGGCCCATCTCTTCGAGGTCGAGTTGCTCGACGAGGTAATTCGCGGCGGTCAGTCCGGCGAGACCGAACTCGGAAAACCCGGCGAGGAGGGTGCCGCTCGGCTCCTCGTGGTGGCTGATTTCGAACGTGGCCCGGGGGCGATGTGATTCGGACGTCATACGTTCGAATTGTCGCGGCGTGACTTAGTTTTCGCCACTATTTTTCCCGGGAACGACACGTCAAGCGTCGAAATGCGGGGGTTTTACTTGGTCGGGTGAGACGGAAGACTCATGCCGACGACCGGTACAGCGATTGATGGTATTCTCCGTTGGTTCGGCGCCATCGGAGCGTTCGAAGTCGCCACGAACGTTACCGTCACGAACGTCCTCCTCGCAGCCCTGTTCGTCCTCCTCGGCTGGTACGTCTCGCAGTTGGTCGTCAGCCTCGTCGGGCGGCAGGTCGCCCGCCGGTTCCGAAGGCCGAGTATCACGAAGACGGTCCTCCGCGGGATTCGCGGGATCGTCCTGTTCTTCGCCGTCGCGCTCGCGGCAGCACAAGTGGGAATCAGGGCGTCCAACCTCCTGCTCTCGGTCACGGTGTTCTCCGCCACGGTCGGTCTCATCCTCGCACCCATCATCGGGAGCGTCATCAACGGACTGTTCCTGCTGGCCGACCAACCCTACGAAATCGGTGACCTCATCGAGTTGGTGGACACCAGCACCCCGGACGGTGGAACCCGCGGCTACGTCGAGGACATCACGCTCCGGTACACGAAAATTTTCACGATGCAAAACACGTTCCTCGTCATCCCGAACGCGACGATGCGCGAGCGGGACGTGGTGAATTATTCGGCCGAGGACACGCGTTCGAGGCTTTCGCTCCAGATGCAAGTCACCTACGAGGGCAACCTCGACGAGGCGCGAGCCATCATGGAGCGGGCGGCCCGCAACACGCCGGAGGTCGTCGCGTCGGGGCCGGACATCCGTATCGGGAGCGCCCGCTATCCGAGCGACCCCGTGGCGCAGATACGGGATTACGCCGACCACGGCGTTCTGCTCGAACTCCGCTACTGGGTGAAAGACCCGTACTACATGCGCCGCGTCCACTCGCACATCATGGAGCGAATCTGGGAGGAAATCCAGGATGCCGACGTGGAAATCGCGTACCCCCACTCGCACCTCGTCTTCGACGATACGAGCGGCGTCGCGCGGGTCGCCGTCGAACGAGAACCCCAGCAGCGAACGCCCCCCTCCCGACCGGTCGAGTTCGACGAACGCTGACGCTATCCCACCGTGATAAGTTCGCAATCCACTTTCTCGCTGAGGAAGGTCTCGATGTCGGGGTCGTCCACCAGTCGGCGAATCGCACGCCGCCACCGACCGACCTGCTTGCGTCCGATGACCACCACGTCGGCGCTCGTCGCGGCGATTTCATCCAAAATAGTCTCCTCCACGAGAAAGCCGTCGCGGACGACGTATCTGGCGTTTCTGATGCGACCGAAGGCCTTCTCGACGGTTCGTTTCAGGTCGGTGCGTCGCACTTCGCTTCCGCGGTGATACAGATTCACGTGCAACACGGTGAGGTCGGCGTCTCGCTCTTCGGCCACGCGAAGAGCCTCGGAGAGCGTCCGACGCGAGTGTTCCGAAAGCGGATAGCGAACCGGAACGAGGACGCGAGTCATATCGAGTCGGAGGTGGTGCACCCGGGAGAACCTTACTATCTTTGCGCGATGCGACCCTCTATCTCGGGGTCGATGCCGAACCGACGGGCGTAGTCGGCCAGCACCTCGTACTGTACGTCTCCGGTTTCGACGTGGTGGTCGATGTCGAGCGCGGGGAACTCCCGGTCGCTGTGCAGGAGGTACTCGGTCGTCGCGAGGCTGTAGGTCGCGTCGTCCCGAATCTCGCGTCCGGCGATGGTCGCGGATTCGAGCGCGTTCTCCGCCCGGTTCCAGACGAGTTCGACCCCGCTCAGGTGACCGTGCCACCAGTCGTGTTCGGCGAACCCGATGGTCGGGTCGTGAGCCTGCCGGAACACGTCGAGGAGTTCGTCACCCGAGAGTTCCGCGACGACGACGCGCTCCTGAAACGGCAGAACGCTCACGAGGTCACCGACGGTCACCTCGCCCGAAAGCGGGTCGCCTTCGCGGATTCCGCCGCTGTTTTGCAGGCCGACGGCCGCGTCGGTCGCCCAGCGGTAGGCGTCGGCGACGAAGTTCCCGATTCGACTCTCGCCGCGGAAGGTCGTGGTTTTGGTTCGTTCGATGGGGTCGTCCACGCTCGCGACGACCGAACCGAGTCCGGCCGACTCCTTTCGTTCGTACAGCCGACCGGCCACGTCCTCGTTCCGCGGTGCGTCCGCGACGCGGTGTCGGGTCACGGTCGGTTCGGACCCGCCGTCGAAGGCCACTTCGAGGAGGACGTGGCCGTTGACACCCGGACGGGTAACGAGCGTCCCGTTCAGCTGTTCCACCCGCTCGGAGTGGACGTGTCCGCCGAGGATGACGTCGATATCCACCGCGTCGGCGAGCGCTTCGTCGCCGCGGCCGAGGTGAGAGAGCGCGACGACGATATCGACGCCCTCGTCTCGGAGACGGGAGACGGTTCGTTCGGCCGCCGCTATCGGGTCGGTGAACGTCAGTTCGCTCGCGTTCGGATTTATCGACGCCGTTTCGGGCGTGGTGACGCCGAAGAATCCGACCCGGGTACCGCCGATATTTCGGGTCGCGTACGGCGCGGTTCCGGCACCGGCCGCGAACCGGTCGTCCCCTTCGCGGACGTTGACGGTGAGCCACGTCTGGGGGGAGCGCCGGACGAGTTCGCGGGTGCGGTCGATTCCGTAATCGAAGTCGTGGTTGCCGAACGTCCCGAAATCGGGGGAGATAGCGTCGAAGAAATCGAGGGCTTGCCGCCCCTCGGTGACGAGCGAGAGGACGCCGGGGGCGGTGTTGTCCCCGGTTCCGACGACGACGGTTCGGTCGTCGCGTCTGGCGTCGATACAACCCGCCAGTCGGCCGAGTCGGTCCGGGTCGTCGTAGACGTTCTCGATGTCCGAATAGTGGAGGAGCCGGAGGGTCATTGCCGACGTGTCTCAGGGAGGAGACAAGATACCTTCGATACGTTCAACATCCCTAAATCGATGGGCCGACAAGGGGTGGATAATGACCACAGCGACGACGCCGGATGACGAAACCGTCTACATCAACGAGTCGGAAGGAACTCGCGGGTCGAAAGGTCCGTTTTTCGTCGTCTATCGCTCGCCCGAGCACGAACGGCGCTACGGCTACTTCTGTGCGAACTGCGAGACGTTGGACAACGCGATGGATTCGATGGGCCGCATCGAGTGCAACCGGTGTGGAAACCTCCGCAAAGCGACGGAGTGGGACGCGGCACACGAGTGACCGCCGTCCGGTAGGCATCCGTTTCGATATTTTGAATAGAGGGTGACATTTGTTCGAATCCGCAAGAACATTTATTACGTATTGTGTGTTACGTTCACATGGATGGCCCCTGTTAGCACACCACCGACCAAGGAGGCCAGGTCGATTTTCAACAGCCTCGGATACGAGGTATTGGACGACGGAGACGAATTTCGCGCCAGACGAAAGTGGCGCGAGGTACGCGTTTCCGCCCTCGCGGATTCCGGGGAGACTCCGAAATATGGGACGCTACGTTGCTTCGTGACGTGGACGGAGAACGCGACACGACTGCGAAAACGGATTCGGGATTCGAACCCGGACTACGAGTGGGCAGTCATCGCGGTCGATGAAAGTGGCGACTACGAAGTCGCGCGAGCGCCGCCGAGCAAAGCGGTGGTTGCGCAGTAGGGACCGAACGAATCGAGCGAAAACGAGTATCGATTTTTCTCGACGCGTCGAGGACGACCAGTACCAACACACAAACGACTGGACCACCAACGACCAAGCGACCGCAATGGACGACCACACACGCGACCCGACCGCCGACCCGCCACCGACCGGCCGACTCCCGTCGGGATGGCTCCCGGAGCGAGACTGCTGGGAACACGGAACGCTTCGAACGGCGGTGGTTCACGGCGTGCGACTGTTCAACGCCGGGGAGTTCCACGAGAGCCACGACTGCTTCGAGGACGAGTGGTACAACTACGGCAACGGGTCGGTCGAGAGCGCGTTCCTCCACGGAATGGTGCAGGTCGCGGCGGGCGCGTACAAACACTTCGACTTCGAGGACGACGGCGGCATGCGCTCGCTCTTCGAAACCGCGCTTCAGTACCTCCACGGCGTTCCGAGCGACTTCTACGGCGTGAACGTCACCGACGTGCGAACGAAAATGACGAACGCGTTGGACGACCCGACGGTGCTCCACGGGTGGAAAATAGAACTGGACGGGGAACGGCCGACGGCGACCGACGCCGACTACGACTACGCTGACGGTCTCGACTGACCGCGGCGACATCAGGTACCGGCCGACGCTACTCGTACACCGAAATCCAACCGTTGCTGTTGACCGTGATTCGGTAGTCCCCAAATTGGAATTCCACGGTTCCTGCTCCGTCTCGACTCTGCCCCGAAATGTTGGGTGCAAAGAACGCGTCTTCCAGCGCGGCGACATCGACGCAATCGTACAGAACGGGGTCTTTCAGGTCCGTGGGTGAAATTCCCTTCGTGTCGGCGATGGCCTCGACTATCGTCGTCGTGAGGTCATGTTTGCCATCCCGTTCGTACCGCGTTTGGTGGACGAGGGTGCGTTGCACATCGTCGCCACTCTCGGCGTTATCGTCGTTGCCCTCACTTGTTCGCGTCATCCATCTCACTCCGTGCGTGGGATTCCTGTTGCATGTCGAGGCTCGCACCCGCGCCCGCCAGCGCCGCCAACACTTGCTGTGCGTTGGGTCCCGGTCGAATCACTTCAGTCGATTTCTCGAACGTGATGACGCCTTCATCGACCAGTTTCGGAACGTGGGCGTGGTACAGCGAGGCGTAGGTCCGTTCGACTTCCCCCCCCCGGGACTTCGTGTTCCGGTAGGTTCATCTCCCAGGACGTGATTTTCGTGGCGATGTCGGTCAGTTCCCATTGGGTTTTGGATTTCAGCGTGTACACGAGATATCGGCGTCGTGACTCCGCGAGCGCCTGAAAGACGTGATTTAGCTCCAGAACGTCTTCGGATAGCTCCGGTAGTTCGGCATCGGAAAAACTCTCCGATGCCGTTTCGGTGTCGTCCGGCGTATTGTCTCCCATGTCGTATAGATATTTGTGAACTGTTGTATAGCTTGTGCGGCGATTGTGACCCCTTACTCGATAAATCGCAAGCGTTGGTCTCGATATCTCGGTAATAACGAAAGGTGATAGAATCGATTAATATCAGAATGGTTGGGGTAGCTGGTCAAGGGAGATGCACCGAGAAACCGAGCATCGTTCGTTCAGCGCCGCACGTGAATGGCGTCGGACGGCGGCGATGCCTGACGTGCGACGGTAGCGGTCATCCACATCCCTTCCCCTTTTGCCGCGAAATAGCGAGTGTAAAGCGCTTTCAAGCTTCGACACCTGACTTCGGTAAATGCGAATCGAGCAGTTAGGTGAAGGAACGCCGGAAGTGGCAGTCGTCGCCGGGATTCACGGCGACGAGCCGTGCGGTCCGAAGGCGGTCGATAGACTGCTGTTGGAGGACCCGGACGTGGAGCGGGCGGTGAAGGTCGTCGTCGTCAACGAGCGCGCGCTCGAACGCGGCGTCCGGTACGTCAACGAGGACTTGAACCGCGTCTTCCCCGGCGACCCGAACGCGGAGACGTACGAGCGGCGGTTGGCGCACGACTTGGTGTCGGAGCTACGGGACTGTACGGTCCTCTCGCTTCACTCCACGCAATCGTACGCGAGGCCGTTCGCGCTCGTGGACCGGGTGAACGCGGTCGCGCGGTCCATCTGTCCGTACCTGCCGGTCTCACAACTGGTCGAGACGGACAAGTTCACGAAGGGAAAACTCATCTCGCATCCGCACACGCTGGAGGTCGAGTGCGGCCTGCAAGGGTCTCCCGAGGCGGTCGACCACGCCTACGACCTCGTTCGCGGGTTCCTCGCGGGAACGGGTGCCCTTCCGTTGCCGGAGGGCAAAAATCCGGTCGATGCGGGCGAACAGGACGAGGTGGAAGTGTTCCGGATGGACCAACCGGTGCGGAAAAACGGCGGTACGGAGTTCGAAGTGTTGGTTGAGAACTTCCAGCGGGTCGAGCGGGGAGAGCCGTTCGCAACCGCCGACGGGGACGAACTGGTCGCCGAAAACCCGTTCGTTCCGGTGTTGATGTCGGCGTACGGCTACGAGGACATCTTCGGCTACACGGCGGAGTACATCGGCGTGCTGGGGAACTGATTACTCGTCCGTCTCGTCGAACTCGACGAGCGTCAGGTCGCGGTCCAAGTGGCAGTAGTCGTGGGGAGGGTCCCCGACGATTTTCGAAATCCGGTACTCCTCGTCGAAGTCGGCACCGGTGGGTTCGCAGAACTCGTGGCTCGGGCACTCGACGTGCGGGCACGGCCCTTCGAGTTTCGCGTTGCTCCCGGCGTAGGCGTTCCGCGCGGAGACGTTGGCGCGGACGGTCGCCGGTTCGACTTCGACGGCGCTCACGCCGTCGTCGTGGACGCCACAGGGGAGCGTCTGTGCGCCATCCCTGACGTCCGTGACGCGATATTTCATCCCCTCGGAGAGATTGAGACACTGGTTTCTGTAGGGACAGCCCTCGCAGGCGCTGGCTTCGCCCTGATAGACGAACTCCTGACCGACGTCCGCGAGGCGGGTTCCGACGAGCGTGATGGTGGACATAGGCGGGCGTAGGTGTGGCCGCCGGTTAAGCCTCTCGCCACGACGAAATCCCGCTACTCGGTTCGTCCGGTCAACTCGTCCAGTTTGTCGAGGTACGCCTCGCGCGGAACTTGATACCACGACCGGTAGTCCACTTCGCCGCGGTCGAACTCGTCCGCGAGCGCGACGGCGGCCTCCAATGCTTCATCGCGCGAGGAGAACCGCGGCGTCCGCGGCAAGGCGACCTCCGGTTCGAGGAAGAACTCGAAATACCACGAGTCGGTCGCCCGGCGCTCCTGCGGTGGCCGATTCGGGGTCCCTTGCGTGAGATACAGCGTCGGCATACACTCCGGCGGGAACTGCCGCGTGTCGAACACGTCCGGTCGGTAGGCGAGGATGCACCGGCCGTTCGGTTCCTCGTTCCAGACGACCCACGACTCGGGGAGGTTCTCGATGGACACGAACGGCGGTTGGCGGCGGACGGGTGTAAGGGTTGTCAGTCCACGAGCATCGACCTTGCATATAAAGGGTGGGTTCGGTGTGATTTTTCACAATGGCCGATTTGAACGCTACAGGCCCACTCGTTCGTAACTTCGGGTCTTTCGGATGCTTAATCTATATCAAAAGAATCTTGTGCATGGGCAACAGTTATATATGGCCTCGTCCTATCCATTAAACAGTATCGGGTGGTAGCAGTCCGCACGGTACACGGTCTCGAACCATACGCTTCCGGGTGGATGGGTTTCGCTGGAATACGCCGACTGGTTTCCGAAGCGGTGGATGGCACGCACAATGATCCCGCGATTGACGCAGGAGTTACTGCGGGCGCGCTCGCCGTCGCCCGACAAGCCCCGCCGGAGAGCAATCGCGGTGTTCCGACCGACACAACTTTGTGAATGCGTGTCGACTACGTACTTCCCGCCGGTATCGGGCCGCCCGGTCGGTCTCTCTCTCCCTTGGTCCATACGAAGTCCCAAACAATGCGTGATACAATGAAAGGTGACATCGAAACGCTGGACGACCTCAGCCGCAGTTACCAGGAATCGATGCCGGAAGACCTCCGTGAAACGAAGTCCTTCGACTGGTACCTCCGAGAGGTATACGAAGACCCGAAGGTAGCTAGAAACGCCCACCAGCGAGTCGCCGATATGTTCGACTACTACGGCACGGAGTACGACGAAGACTCCGGCGTCGTCGAGTACCGACTCGCGTCCGAAGACCCCATATTCGACGGGGAGAACACGTTCTACGGGCGTGAAATCCACCGTGCGATTCACGAGTTCGTGAACAAGGTGAAGAGCGGTGCGCGCGGGCTCGGTCCCGAAAAACGCATCAAGCTCCTCCTCGGACCGGTCGGGTCGGGTAAATCCGACTTCGACCGACAGGTCCGCAAGTATTTCGAGGACTACACCCTCCACGACGAGGGGCGACTGTACACCTTCCGGTGGACGAACCTCTGTGACGTCATTCCGGACCAGGACCCGTCCGACGACGAGATTCGGTCGCCGATGAATCAGGACCCGCTCGTCCTGCTGCCGCTCGAACAGCGCCAGCGCGTCATCGACGACATCAACGAGGAGTTGGACGCGCCGTACACCATCAAAAACGAGCAGGCGCTCGACCCCGCGAGCGAGTTCTACATGGATTCGCTGCTGGCCTACTACGACGACGACATCAAGCAGGTGCTCGAGAACCACATCGAGATATTCCGCCTCGTCGCCGACGAGAACAAGCGCCAGTCCGTCGAAACGTTCGAGCCGAAGGACAAGAAGAACCAGGACGAGACGGAGTTGACGGGCGACGTCAACTACTCGAAGATCGCCATCTACGGCGAATCCGACCCGCGCGCGTTCGACTACTCCGGCGCGTTCTGTAACGCGAACCGGGGTATCTTCAGCGGTGAGGAACTGCTCAAACTCCAGCGGGAGTTCCTCTACGACTTCCTGCACGCCACCCAGGAACAGACCATCAAGCCGAAGAACAACCCGCGGATCGACATCGACCAGGTCATCGTCGGCCGGACGAACATGCCCGAGTACCGGGACAAGAAGGGCGACGAGAAGATGGAGGCGTTCAACGACCGGACGAAGCGCATCGACTTCCCGTACGTCCTCGAATACGAGTCCGAGGCCGACATCTACCGGAAGATGCTCCGCAACGCGGACGTGCCCGACGTGCACATCGAACCGCACACCCTGGAGATGGCAGGGCTGTTCGGCGTGTTGACCCGCATCGAGGAGCCGGACACCGAGATGGTGGACCTCCTCCAGAAGGCCAAATCCTACAACGGCGAAATCGAGGACACCGACGACATCGACGTGAAGAAACTCCGCGAGGAAGCCGAGGAGAAAGCCGACATCGGCGAAGGGATGGAAGGCGTCTCCGCGCGGTTCATCGGCGACGAAATCGCGGAGGCCATCATGAACTCCACGCACCGGAGCCGCGGCTTCCTGAGTCCGCTGTCGGTGTTCAACCACTTCGAGGAGAACTTGGAGAACCACGGGTCCATCCCCGAGGAGAACTTCGAGACCTACTACCGCTACCTCGAAACGGTCCGCGGAGAGTACCGCGAACGCGCCATCGAGGACGTGCGCCACGCGCTCGCCTACGACATCGACGAAATCCAGCGGCAGGGCGAGAAGTACATGGACCACGTGATGGCCTACATCGACAACGCCACCGTCGAGGACGAACTCACGGGGCGCGAGCAGGAACCCGACGAGAGCTTCCTGCGCGCCGTCGAGGAGAAGTTGGAGGTTCCCCGCGACCGCAAGGACGACTTCCGGCAGGAAGTGTCGAACTGGGTGTCGCGGCGCGCCCGCGAGGGGCAGGCGTTCGACCCGCAGGACAACGACCGCCTGCGCCGCGCCTTGGAGCGCAAACTCTGGGAGGACAAGAAACACAACATCAACTTCTCGGCGTTGGTGTCGGCGAACGAAATGGACAACGACGAACAGAACGCGTGGGTGGACGCGCTCATGGAGCAGGGCTACTCACGCGAGGGCGCGAAGGAGGTGCTCGAATTCGCCGGGGCGGAAGTCGCCCGCGCCGAAATGGAGGAGTGACCAGTGACCGAAGGGAGCGACTACATCGACGACGCGAACCGTGAACTCCGCGAGACGTACGAGGAGCCGATGAGCCTCGCGGAGTACGTAGACGCGGCGTTCGAAAACCCGACCATCGCCTCGCACGCGAGCAAGTACCTCCTCGAAGCCATCGAGTCCATGGGGACTCGAACGGTGGTCGAAGAGGGCGAGGAGAAGGAGCGCTACCGCTTCTTCGACGACCCGCACAACGACGGGGAACACGCCATCCTCGGCAACACCGAGGTGCTCAACGCGTTCGTGGACGACCTGCGGTCCATCGCGGCGCGGCGCGGCAAGGAGGAGAAGATAATCTGGTTCGCCGGGCCGACGGCGACCGGAAAGTCCGAGCTGAAACGCTGTCTCGTCAACGGACTCCGCGAGTACTCGAAGACGCCCGAGGGACGGCGCTACACCGTCGAGTGGAACATCGCCACCGCGACGGACGCGCCGGGACTCACCTACGGCGACGACGCGGTTGCGACGAGCGAGGAGAACTGGTTCGCCAGTCCCGTTCAGTCGCATCCGCTGCTCGTCTTCCCGCCGCGGGTGCGCGAGCGACTGCTCGACAGGCTGAACGACACCATCGACGACCACCTCGACATTCTCGTCGAGGGGAAACTCGACCCGTTCAGCCGGGAGGCTTACGACTATCTGGAAGAGCAGTACCGACGCGACGGTGAGGAAGAACTGTTCTCGGCCATCACCGACCCGGCGCACCTCCGGGTGAAGAACTACGTCGTTGACGTCGGCGACGGCATCGGCGTCCTCCACTCGGAGGACAGCGGCCGCCCGAAACAGCGACTGGTCGGCAGTTGGATGCAGGGGATGTTGCAGGAACTCGACTCGCGGGGGCGCAAGAACCCGCAGGCGTTCAGCTACGACGGCGTGCTCTCGCAGGGCAACGGCCTGCTGACCATCGTGGAGGACGCTGCCCAACACGCCGACTTGCTCCAGAAACTGCTCAACGTGCCGGACGAGAAGGCGGTGAAACTGGACAAGGGCATCCAGATGGACATCGACACGCAACTCGTCATCATCTCGAACCCCGACCTCGAAGCGCAGTTGAACCAACACGCGGACGCCGGGGGAGCGGACCCCCTCCGCGCGCTGAAGCGCCGCCTCGACCGTCGGGAGTTCCGCTACCTCACGAATCTCAGTTTGGAGGCCGAACTCATCAGGCGCGAACTCACGAACGAGACGGCGGTGTGGCAGGCGGACGTGTACGACGAACTCGACGCCCGGATTCGGGAACCGGTCGGCGTGCGGGTTCGGGACGGCGACGCCATCAACGAGCGCGAACTCGCTCCCCACGCCATCGAAGCCGCCGCGCTGTACAGCGTGGTGTCCCGACTCGACGCGAGCGACGTGCCCGCCGGACTCGACCTCGTGGACAAGGCCGTCCTCTTCGACCGCGGCTACCTGCTGGACGGCGACGAGCGCATCGAGAAGGACGACTTCGACTTCGACGACGACGCGACGGACGGGTCGGGCGGCATCCCGGTCACGTACACCCGTGATATCATTGCCGGACTGCTCAACGAAATCCGTGACCGCCACCACTCCGACTACGACGTCGAGCAGGTCATCATGCCCCGCGACGTTCTCAACGTGATGGCCGAGAGCATCGGTGACGCCCCCGTCTTCTCCGCGGCGGAGCGCACCGAGTACGAAAACCGCCTCGTCCCCGTGAAAAACTACATCTTCCAACAGCAGGAGGGCGACGTGCTGGACGCCATCATGCGCGACCGGCGCGTGGACGAGGAGACCGTCGCCGAGTACATCGAACACGTCTACGCGTGGGCGACCGGCGAGGAGGTCGAAAACGAACGCGGCGAGCGTATCGAACCGGACGCGCTGAAGATGAAGGTGTTCGAGACGGAGCACCTCGGCCGGTTCACCCCCGACGCCTACGAGGCGAACCACGAGGCGAGCCCCGCTGTGGCCGAGTTCCGCCGGAACAAGGTCATCACCGCCCTGAACCGCCACGCGTGGGAGAACCGGAACGAGGAGTTCGAAGTCGGCAACATCGACCCGAAGGAGGTTCCGATCATCAAAACAGTGCTTGCAAACAACGACTGGGACGACGTGCACCGTGTCTACGAGGATTTCAACCCGAGCCAGTGGGAGAATCCGCCGAAGAACACCGAGACGGCCGAGGTGAAAGAACAGACCATCCAGAACCTACAGGACCTGTTCGGCTACTCGCCCGCCTCGGCGGAACTGACGAGTCAGCACGTCATGAATCAGGTGAGCTACAAATGGGACTGAGAGACGACCTCGAACGGTACAGCGAAGTCGGCGAGGACCGCCGCGAGGACCTCGCCGAGTTCATCCAGTACGGTGACCTCGGTCAGAGTCTCCCGGACGAGATTCACATCCCCATCAAAATCGTGGACCTCCCGGAGTTCCAGTACGACCGCCGCGACAAGGGCGGCGTCGGCCAAGGGGAACCCGACGTGGGCGACCCGGTCGGCCAGCCACAGCCACAACCCGGCGACGACGGGGACGAGGGCGAACCCGGCGACGAGTCGGACGAACACGGCTACTACGAGATGGACCCGGAGGAGTTCGCCGAGGAACTCGACGACGAACTCGGGTTGAACCTCCAACCGAAGGGCAAGGAAGTCATCGAGGAGATAGAGGGCGACTTCACCGATATGACGAAGACCGGCCCCGACAGCACGCTCGACTTCGAGCGCATGTTCAAGGAGGGGCTGAAACGCAAGCTCGCGATGGACTTCGACCCCGACTACATCCGCGAAGCGATGGGCGTCGAGGGCTGGGGACCGGACGAGGTGTTCCGCTGGGCGCGGGAAAACAACCTCACCGTCTCGAAGCGGTGGGTCGAGGAGAACTACGACGACCTGCCCGAAGACGAGCGCTCGAAGTGGGAGAGAATCGAGGAGATGGAGTCGAACGTCCAGCCGACGAGCACCGCGCAGAAGATTCGGGAACACGGCGTCAAGAACATCCCGTTCCGGCGGGAGGACGAACGCTACCGCTACCCCGAAATCATCGAGGAGCGCGAGAAGAACGTCGTCGTCGTCAACATCCGCGACGTGTCCGGGTCGATGCGCGAGAAGAAACGAGAACTGGTCGAGCGGACGTTCACCCCGCTGGACTGGTACCTCACCGGAAAGTACGACACGGCGGAGTTCGTCTACATCGCCCACGACGCGGAGGCGTGGCGGGTCGAACGCGACGATTTCTTCGGTATCCGGTCGGGCGGCGGGACGAAGATATCGTCGGCCTACGAACTCGCGGGCCAAATCCTCGAAGAGGAGTACCCGTGGGCCGACTGGAACCGCTACGTGTTCGCGGCGGGCGACAGCGAGAACAGCCGGAACGACACCGAGGAGAACGTCATCCCCCGGATGGAGGAGATTCCGGCGAACCTGCACGCCTACGTCGAAACGCAACCGGAGGGCAAGGCCATCAACGCGACCCACGCGGAGGAGGTCGAACGGCACTTCGCCGAGACGGATAACGTCGCCGTCAGCTACGTCAACGGCCCGGAGGACGTGACGAGTGCGATTTACGAAATCCTGAGCACGGAGGCATCATGAACGAGCGAATCGAAACGCAGCGCGAGGCGGAACAGGTGCGCGAACCGGTCGTGGAAGCGCGAAAACTCGCGCGGAAACTCGGGCTCGACCCCTACCCCGTGAAGTACTGGATCGTCGATTACGACGAGATGAACGAACTCATCGCCTACGACGGGTTTCAGGAGCGATACCCGCACTGGCGCTGGGGGATGAAGTACGACCGCCAGCAAAAGCAGGGGCAGTTCGGCGGGGGCAAGGCGTTCGAAATCGTCATCAACGACGACCCGGCTCACGCCTTCCTCCAGCAGTCCAACAGCCTCGCGGACCAGAAGGCGGTCATCACCCACGTCGAAGCCCACTCGGACTTCTTCGCCAACAACCGCTGGTATCGGATGTTCGCGGACGACCTCGACGCGGCGGCGCTCCTCTCGCGCCACGCCGACCGCGTGCGTCGTATCATGGCCGACCCCGAAATCGACCGCGAGGAGGTCGAGAAGTGGATCGACAACGTGCTCTGTCTGCAGGACAACATCGACCAGCATCAGGCGTTCAAAAACCAGCACCGGGTCGAAGACGAGGAGCACGAGACCGACGAACTCGCGGACCAACTGAAAGACATGAACCTCAGCGACGAGGTTCGTGACGAGGTGTTCGACGACGAGTGGCTGGAAGCTCAACAGGAAAAACAGGCCGGAACGCTCGAAGAACCGGAAAAGGACATCCTCGCGTACCTCCGCGACCACGGGCACGCCTACGACCCCGAGGAGGGCAAGGCGGTCGAGATGGAGGAGTGGCAGACGGAGATTCTGGAGATGCTCCGCACGGAGTCCTACTACTTCGCGGCCCAGAAGACGACGAAGGTGATGAACGAAGGGTGGGCCGCCTATTGGGAGTCGATGATGATGGGCGAGGAGTGCTTCGCGGGCGCGGACGAGTTCATCGAGTACGCCGACCACCAAGCGCGCGTCCTCGGGTCGCCGGGGCTGAATCCCTACAAACTCGGCAAACAGCTGTGGGAGTACATCGAGAACACCGAAAACCGGCGCGAGGTCGTTCGGAAGCTCCTCCGCGTGAAGGGAATCACGTGGCGTAACTTCCACGACGTGGTGGATTTCGACCGCGTTGCGGACCTCATCGAACCCGACCCGGCGCTCGAAACGATATCGTCGGAGACGCTTTCCGACCTCGAATCGCTCCCGTCCGAGACGGTCGACGCGGAGGCGCTGGAGCGCGCCGAGGAGGGCGAAATCGACGTCGATGCCCATCCGTGGAAAGTGCTCACCTACGAGGGGCTCGCCGAGCGACACTTCTCGCTCTGCAAACTCCAGAATCAGGGCTTCCTCGAAGCCATCCCGCAAGCGGACTTGGAGCAGTACGCCCGCTACATGATGGACGACGAGCGGTACGAAAGCGTCGAGGAAGCGATGGCGGACGTGGCGTACACCGCCGGGTGGGATCGGATGTACGAAGTCCGGTCCAGTCACAACGACGTGACGTTCCTCGACGGCTTCCTGACGAAGGAGTTCGTGGTCGATAACGACTACTTCACCTACGAGTTCAGTCGGACGACCGGCGACTACCGGGTGACGAGCACGGAGTACGAGGACGTAAAGAAGAAGTTGATGCTCCAGTTCACCAACTTCGGGAAGCCGACGATGGCCGTCTACGACGGCAACTACGACAACAAGAGCGAACTCCTGCTCGGCCACCACTACAACGGCGTCATGCTCGACCTCGACCAAGCGACGCGTACGCTGGAGCGCATCTACGACCTCTGGGGCCACCCGGTGAACCTGAAGACCATCGTGAAGGAAATCGACGAACGCGACGCCGAAATCGCCCGGCGGCGCGACCGCGAACCGGAACCCGAGGAGCAAGGAAAACTCATCCGCTACGACGGCAACGAGTTCGAGATGCGCGACTTGCCGTGGAGCGAAGTCGAGGACATCGCGGCGACGGACGTGGATTACAACACGAAACCGGACGAGTGGCTAGCGTGAGTCGTAGAGTTTGATCTCACCGCTATCGACCACCACTTCGTATCCTTCGTACTCGAACGTCGCGTAGACCGAGATATCGGTGTGTTCGGCGAGTCGCTGCAACGCGTCGATGTCGATGACCTCGGCGAGGACGGGCCGTAGTTCCGTCGCGTGACTGTCCGAAACGTCGCCGAGCGCCCGCGCGAGCGTCACGACGACCGAATCGGGCGCCGTCCCGTACACCGTCCAGTACGCTTCGCTCGACTCGTCCATCGCCCGGTCGTCGATTCGAACCGGCTCTTGGCCCGGAAAGACGGGTGTCGTCCCCGTCGCGGCGTCGTCCGCCGTCAACCGGACGTATTGTTTCAACGTCTCCGCCTCGGTCCTTGCGGAGACGGTCTCTTCGTCGCGTTCGAGAACGCCGACCGCGGCCAACGCCGGGAGATGGACGTGATGAAGAGTGATGTGAACACGTTCTATCTCGTTTTCGCTCGGCGTTCCCGACCGCTCCCACGCGGCGACCTGCTCCGCGATAGCCGAGATGGGCGCGGAATCCACGACTTCGGAGAGGTAACGACAGACCAGTCGGCGGCGCGGCGCGCCGAGAAGCGACGAGAGAATTTCGGCGGGGACGGGTTTCTCGAACCCGCTTTCGTGACATTCGCCAGCGACATCGAACAGCGAGCGTAGCATGGCTACCGTCGTCTCGTCGTGCTGGTCCGGGTCGAGATGGAAGTGCGCGACGATATCGCGTTGGCGGAGAAACTCCGTCAGCGAGTGCAGGAATCGAAACGCGGTCGTCCGGTCCACGTGACGAAGCACCGCCGAAATCGAGTCGAAACAGAGTATCGTCGGATAGTCGTTCGCGGCCCACTCGTCCAGATACAGGTGAATCGTGGTTTCGAGTCGGCCGAGACTGGCGGGGTTCGCAAGCGAGACGTCGTTGTCGTCGCCGGGTTGCAATCGGTGCGTTCCGGTCCGTGCACCACCGCCACCGACGGCGACGACGCCGAACTCCGTCGGTTCGTCGCCGATGCGCGACTCCCAGTGTTTGTACACGACTTCCGGCGCTCGGTTGTACGTCACGATGAGGACGTTTCGGTCGCTCCCGTCGCCGACGGAGAGTTGGCGTACGCAATCGCTATCGTCCCCTCTCCCCATCGCGGCGGTAAAGAGAAGACCGCTTCCGACGCCGAATGATGAATCGCCTGCTGTGGTCATATCGTATGTATCTGCGACTTATTTACTTCTCACGGGTGGCGAACGCATCGTCTGACGTGTCATAGAAAGGAATCCGGGAATAATAAAGATATCCGCTAGACTATTTGAACGGCCGAATACACGTCATATGTTTTCACGGTTTATCGGCCGTTTTCTCCGCATTTTGTTGTTTGCTGTCTGTTTTTATCTCTGATATTTTAGTGTTGGTGAGTGAGATGTCACTTCAAATCAGAGTCTCGACGTGGGGAGGAGCGACCACACAGCGGTCGCTTGCGGAACTGAAATCGGGAAAATGCTCGGTCAGGGATTTGAACTCGCCGAGACGGTCCGGGCGTGCGGCGCTCCGCGCCGTTCCGGGCATGCGTCTCGTCTGCTCAAATCCTTCCCTACGCATCGATTCTTATCACACGGGAAGACAAACTGCGTCTTCCCTGCTCTCGTTCGCTACGCTTACGAGAACTTTGTTCCTCGAAAAGTGCTCGGTCAGGGATTTGAACCCTGGTCCTCGGCTCGAAAGGCCAAGATGATTGGCCGGACTACACCAACCGAGCGTCCTACGCTTCTTCGCACTCATTGCTTTCTGGTGGACTAGTTTAAACCTTCCGTTATCGACCGACAGCGGGCGGATTCCGCGTCAATCGGTGCCATCCCTTGTGGGAAGGGATAGCAGTTTACTTCCCTTCGAACTCGGGTTCCTGCTTCCCCATGAAGGCGGTGATGCCTTCCATCAGGTCGTCGGTGGCCATCAGGTGGCCGAACGCTTGGGCTTCGATTTCGAGCCCGGCTTCCGTGCTCTCCCAGCCCTTGAGCATCGCGCGCTTCGTGAACTTCTGGGCGATGGGCGGGCCGCCCGCGAGGTTCGCGGCGAGTTCGAACGCGCGGTCCTCGAACTCGTCAGTCGGAACGACCTCGTTCACGAAGCCGTAGTCGGCCATCGTCTCGGGCTCGAAGCGGTCGGCCGTGAAGATGATCTCCTTGGCTCGACCTTCGCCGACGATGTGCTGGAGGCGCTGGGTGCCGCCCCAGCCCGGCAGGAGGCCGAGGTCGTGTTCCGGCTGTCCGAGTTCGGAGCGCTCGCTGGCGATTCGGAGGTCGGCGCACATGGACAGCTCCATCCCGCCGCCCAGACAGTAGCCGTCGATTCCGGCGACCACCGGCATCGAACAGGATTCGAGTTTGCCGAACGTCTCCTGACCCTTGCGCGAGAGTTCGATGGCTCCAATCGGGTCGGCACCGCCCGCGGCCATGCTCTGGACGTCCGCACCGGCGGAGAACGCCTTGTCACCCTCGCCCGTGATGAGGACGGCGCGAACCTCGTCGTCCGCCTCCAACTGGTCGATGGCTTCGGACAGTTCGTCGAGTAGTTGCCCGCTGATGGTGTTCATGCGGTGCGGGCGGTCGAGGACGATTTGCCCGACCATCTCGCCCGGCTTCTCGATGCGGATGGCCTCGAACTCGATGCCCTCGTCCTCGGTCTGGTCGGCGAAACCGCCGACGTCGGCGCGCTCTTCGAGGTAGTCCGCGGGCTCGTACCGCGCCGCACCGGTTTCCTCGTGGAGGGATTCGAGCGTTTCGAGCAGGGTGTCCAGTCCGGCGTCGTCGGCCATCCGGGCCGGGCCTTCGGGGAAGCCAGCGCCGAGCATGACCGCTTCGTCTATCTCGCTCGCGGGCGCGACGTCGTTGCCGACGAGGTTCGCCACCTCGTTCGCCATCACGGCCTGCAGACGGAGTACGATGTCCTCGCTTCCGGCGTCGGTCGGGATATCGACGCCGCCGTTCTCGTAGTCGTAAAACCCCTCGCCGGTCTTCTTGCCGAGGTCGCCTTCCTCGACCTTCTCGGCGAGGAGCGGACACGGCTCGTAGGCGTCGCCGAGCACCTCGTGCATGTATTCGAGGACGTGGTAGCCGACGTCGATGCCGACCTGATCCGCGAGTTCGAAACTACCCATCGGCAGGCCTATGTCGAACTTCGTCGCGCTGTCGACTTCCTCGACGGTGGCGTCGCCGGACTCGACGATCCACGCCGCCTCGTTCATCAGGGGGACGAGCACGCGGTTGACGATGAATCCGGGGCTGTCCTTGCGCACTCGAACCGGCGTCTTGCCCATCTCCTCGGCCAACTCCTCGGTCACGTCGAGAACGTCCTCGTCGGTGTGTTCGCCCGTGATGACTTCGACGAGTTGCATCCGAACCGGCGGGTTGAAAAAGTGCATCCCGCAGAACCGCTCGGGGCGGTTCGTCACCTCGGACAGTTCGGTTATCGAGAGGCTGGACGTGTTCGTGGCGAAGATGGCTCGGTCGGGTGCGTACTCCTCGAGCTCGCCGTACACGTCCTTCTTGATGGCCATCTTCTCCGGGACGGCCTCGATAACGAAGTCGGCGTCGGAGACGGCTTCCTCGAAGTCCACGAGGGGCGTCACGCGGTCGAGCGCGGCGTCGGCCTCCGCCTCGCTGATCTGCTCTTTCTCGGCGAGTTTGTCGAGGCTCCATTCGATACTCTCGTAGCCGTTCTGGACGAACTCGTCTTTGATGTCGCGCAGGTTCACGTCGAATCCCGCGAGTGCGGCGACTTCCGCGATTCCGTGGCCCATATTGCCAGCTCCGAGAACCGCTATGGTGTTGATATCTTCGAGCTCCATGTAAGAAACCTCGTTACGGGGGTGTTTCAACGTTTCTCTCTCCGAGCTAATAAACAGTCTCCCAGTTTATATCCGGTTACAAAACGATTTATTCGTTGCCCCGTAACTCATGCACATGGACTTCG
This sequence comes from Haladaptatus sp. T7, assembly GCF_026008575.1. Classification (NCBI taxonomy): domain Archaea; kingdom Methanobacteriati; phylum Methanobacteriota; class Halobacteria; order Halobacteriales; family Haladaptataceae; genus Haladaptatus; species Haladaptatus sp. T7. The sequence goes on along the minus strand of NZ_BROP01000001.1, from coordinate 400,337 downwards.
AGCTGACAGACGAGCAGCAAGCCATCCGTGACGAAGTGCGGCGGTTCGCAAAGAACGAGGTCGAACCCATCGCGAAGGAGTACGACCAGAAGGAGAAGTATCCGTGGGAGATTATCGACAAGGCGGCCGAGATGGGTCTGACCGGCGCGAACATCCCCATCGAGTACGGTGGCGCGGGCTACTCGCCCCTCGAAGTCGCCATCATCGTCGAGGAACTGTTCGCCGTGGACCCCGGTATCGGTCTCTGCATCACGAGCACGGCCTTCGGCGGGGACGCCATCCGCGAGTTCGGGACCGAAGAGCAGAAAGAGAAGTATCTCGCGCCGGTCGCGGCGGGCGATGCCGTCATGGGGACCGCCATCAGCGAACCCGACACCGGTTCGGACGTTTCCTCCGTCTCCACGACCGCCGAGAAGGACGGCGACGAGTGGGTCATCAACGGCAACAAGATGTGGATCACGAACGGGTCCATCGGCGACTACTTCGTCGTCATGACGAAGACCGACCCCGACGCCGACGACCGCTACGCCGGGTTCTCACAGATTATCGTCGAGTCCGACCGCGACGGATTCGAGGCCGATAAGATAACGGGCAAACTCGGTATCCGCGCCTCCGACACCGCCGAACTCATCTTCGACGACGTGCGCGTTCCCGAGGAGAACCTCGTCGGCACGCGCGGCATGGGCTTCCTCCAACTCATGCAATTCTTCGACGAAACCCGGACGGCCGTCGCCGCGCAGGGTGTCGGTATCGCCAAGGGTGCCTGTGAACGCGCGCTCGACTACGCCCAAGAGCGCGAGCAGTTCGGACGTTCAATCAGCGACTTCCAAGCCATCCAGCACAAACTCGCCGAGATGCACACGAAGACCGAGGCCGCGCGTAATCTCACCTACAAATCCGCGTGGAGCGTCGCCAACGGCGACGGGCAACTGACCCAACTCGCCTCGATGGCGAAGGAGTTCTCCTCGCGCGTCGCGGTCGAATGCGCCGACGAAGCGGTCCAGATTCACGGCGGTTCGGGCTACGTCAACGACTTCGACGTGGAACGACTCTACCGCGACGCGAAGATTACCCAGATTTACGAGGGCACGACTGAAATCCAGAAGAACATCATCGCCCGCGAACTGCTCGGCAAAGGGTTCTGACGACCCACCGAACCATACCTAGGTGTGTAGGCATCGTTCTTTTGCGTTTCTCTCGTAACAATGCTAGTAACGATGAGTTCCAACTCGACTAGTGTTACAGGTACGAATTCGGAGGATGACTGGGGTAGGCCGGACGAGCTCGATACGATAATGGAGGTCCTCTCCGACCATCATCGCCGATACGTTCTCTATCACCTTCGAAACAGCGACAATCCCGCCGAATGCGAGGAACTCGCCGAACGAATCGTCGAGTGGGACGACCGCACGACGGAGCACGACGAGGAGGACGTTCTCACGGAATTGCGTCATAAACATCTCCCGAAGATGGAAGCGGCCGGTATTCTCGACCGAGAGGGTGAGAAAGTCCGGTTCGACGAGCCGAACATGCCGATAGAGTCGTACCTCGACCTCGCGGTCGAGTTGGAACCCTCGGAGAGTTTCTAGTCACCATCGAGACGGCTGTATCGCTTCAACGCGGCGCCACCACGGCGCCGCGAACGAGGACCCGACTTCGAACCTGTTTTCGCGGAAGCCATCCCCGTCCGCGAGTGTCGTCCCGTCGCGTTCATTTCCGTCGCATTCATTTCCGTCGTATTCGTTCCCGTCGTCTGGACACGCGTTATCACCGTCGCCTAGACACGCGTTATCTGTTGCCGGAATACATAACGTTAAAACAAGGAACAATTGATATCTACCGGAATGTCACAAAAACCAACTCGACGTTCCTTTTTGAAAGGTGCAGGGGTGGCCCTCGCAGGGCTGACGATGACGGTGCCGACGATTTCCGCGAGTTCGTCGGAAGACCGATACATTCTCGACCTCCGGTCCGTGAGCGAAAGCGATTTGGCCGATGTCGAAGTCGTCCACCGGCTCGACCAAATCGACATCGCCGTCGTCAGGGCCGACGACGCGAAGATGAGCGGAACTCGGTATTCGAAGGACGTAGAGATGACTGTCACGTTCCCCGAGGTGGAACATCACGGGGACGAACACGACCGACACAAGCGGATGAGCGACCCGTTGTATCGACTTCAGTGGGACAAACAAGCGCAGGACGTTGCGCGCGTTCACCGCAGGACGCGCGGTGAAGGGACGCGCGTTTCGGTCATCGACTCGGGTGCGTTCGAAGACCATCCGGACCTGCAATCCGCGCTCAACACCGACCTCTCGAAGAACTTCACCGATGACGGCGGTGACTTCAATCCGGTCGAGAGCGACCACGGAACGCACTGCTCGGGTATCATCGCCGCCGACGACCGGAACGGCAAGGGTGTCACCGGAACCGCGCCTGGCACCGACCTCGTCGCCCTTCGCGTGTTCTCCGGGCCGACCGCCACCTTCGGCGATATCATCGCGGCGATGGTGTACAGCGGGGATATCGGATCGGATGCGGCGAACATGAGTCTCGGCGCGTATCCGATGCCGAAGGATTCCGACACCGCGGTCGTCCGCGATGCCATCGAGCGCGCGGCCTCGTACGCGAACGAACAGGGAACGCTCGTGGTCGCGGCAGCGGGGAACGATTCGGCCAACCTCGACGCCGACGGCGACGTGATCAGCCTCCCGAACGAGGCCGACAACGTGATGAGCATCAGCGCCACCGGTCCCATCGGCTATCGGTGGGACGACGAGGGGAGCGGAAGGGAAAAGCGCAACTACCACGCCGCGCTTCACCACCTTCGAAAACCGACGTACGAACCCGCCTTCTACACCAACTACGGCGCGGAAGCGGTGGACATCAGTGCTCCCGGCGGCAACGCGGATCAGGACGCCATCGGCACCGATTCCAAATGGTACTACGACCTCGTTCTGAGCACCGTCTTCACCGAATCGGACGGCGAGCGCGTCGCCGACTACGGTTGGAAGGCGGGGACGAGCATGGCGTCGCCGCAAGTGGCGGCGGTCGCCGCGCTCGTCAAGAGCGTCAACCCGGACGCGACGCCCGGCGAAGTGCGCGAACACCTCGAAGCCACGGCCCGCGACCTCGACGACCCGACCTACCACGGCGAGGGACACCTCGATACCGCCCGAGCGGTTTGGGAGGAAATAGGGGACGACGACCACGACCACGGTCGTGGCCACGGTCACGGTCACGATGATGACCACGACCGAGGTCACGGCGGCCACCGAGGTCACGATGATGACGACCACGACGGCACCCGCGGTCACGGCCACGACGACTGAACTCGTTGTCTCTGGCTTCACTCGTTTAAATGACATTAAATAAAAACACATCTTTAAAATTTTTAAACAATAATGGAGTATTAAGATTAATATATTTGTAATGGGATGTGCAACCGAATGTCACGAAAACCGACGCGCCGTTCTTTCCTGAAGGGCGCAGGGGCTGCACTTGGCGGACTGACACTGACGATGCCGACCGTTTCGGCGGAATCGCGCGAAGACAGATATGTCGTCGATTTGCGAGATGCCCCGTCGGACGTCCTCGACGGACTCGAAGTCGTTCATCATCTCGACCAGATAGACATCGCCGTGGTCAAGGCAGAGAAGAGCGACGTCAGCGGAACGCGCTACTCGAAAGACGTCGAGATGGAGCTCAACCAAGCCGAGACCGAACACCACGAACATCCGGATCACCATCCCCACGATACGCGCTACGACCTTCAATGGGACAAACAGGCACAAGACGTCCTACAGGTCCACCGCATGACGCGCGGCGAAGGGACGCGCGTCTCGGTTATCGACTCGGGTGCGCTCGAAACCCACCCGGACCTCCAACACGCGCTCAACACCGACCTCTCGAAGAACTTCACCGGCGACGGCGGCGATTTCAACCCGATACTCAGCGACCACGGAACGCACTGCTCGGGTATCATTGCCGCTGACGGGTCGAACGAGGATGGCGTTATCGGCACCGCGCCGGACACCGACCTCGTTGCCCTTCGCGTGTTCACGGGACCGTTCGCCACCTTTGGCGACATCGTTGCCGCGATGGTGTACAGTGCGGACATCGAGTCCGACGTGGCGAACATGAGCCTCGGCGCGTACCCGCTCCCGAACGATTCCGATACGGCACTGCTACAGGAGACTATCGAGCGTGCGTCGGGATACGCAAACGAGAACGGGACGCTCCTCGTCGCGGCGGCGGGGAACGATTCGGCCAACCTCGACGCCGACGGCGACGTGATCAGCCTCCCGAACGAGGCCGACAACGTGATGAGCATCAGCGCCACCGGTCCCATCGGCTTCCTCTGGGACGACGAACAGCGGAAGGAGAAACACGAGGAGAAACGCGGCCACGGCGGTTGGCACCACGACCGTCACCACTACAAGCGGGCGCTGCATCACCTCCGTAAACCGACGTACGAACCCGCCTTCTACACCAACTACGGCGCGGAAGCCATCGACATCAGCGCCCCGGGCGGAAACTTCGACCAGGACGCACCCGAGGACGCCAACGCTCAGTACGACTTGGTACTGAGCACGGTCTTCGAGTGGGGCGACGAGGACGACGACGCGGACATGGTCCCCGCGTACGGTTGGAAGGGAGGAACGAGCATGGCGTCACCGCAAGTGGCGGCGGTCGCCGCGCTCGTCAAGAGCGTCAACCCGGACGCGACGCCCGGCGAAGTGCGCGAACACCTCGAAGCCACGGCCCGCGACCTCGGCGACCCGACCTACCACGGCGAGGGACACCTCGATACGAAACACGCCGTGTGGCGGCGAATCCGTGACCACGATCACGGTCACGGCCATGGCGGCCACGGTCACGACCACGGACATGACCACGGCCACGGTCACGATGATGACGACCACGACGGCGACCACGGACACGGCCACGACGACTGATAGTTCGGACTCGCAGTGAACGCGACGGAACGACGGCAACCACGTTTTCTCTCCGCTTCAGATACGAGCACAAGCGACCGCCGCATCGGAAGTGTTCTCCGCTCTCTCGAAGCGTTCTCCGCTCACTCCGATTCGTACTCGGCCCAGATGTATCGGGTCGCAACCGAGCGGTAGGGCCGCCACCGCTCGCCGATTTCGCGCATCTCCTCGCGCGTCAGTTCCTCGCCGTCGCCGTACAACTGCTGAATTCCGCGCCGAACCGCGAGGTCTCCGAGCGGAAGGATGTCCTCCCGTTCCAGCACGAACAACAGGTACATCCGCGCGGTCCAGTCGCCGACGCCTTTGATTTCGGTCAGCGCGTCCACGACCTCCTCGTTCGAGTGCGCGGCCAGCCCTTCCGCGGTAAAATCGTTCCGCCGGAACGCGCGCGCCGCGTTCTTCAGGTACTCGACTTTCGTGCGCGAAAGCCCGGCGTCCCGAAGGTCTGCCTCGCCCGCGTCCAGCACCGTCTCCGGCGTCACCTCGCCGAGCAGGGCGAAGACGCGCTCTTTCACCGCCGCGGCGCTCGCCGTCGATAACTGCTGGTTGATGATGGAGATACAGAGCCGTTCGTACTCCGTCCAGTTCGATTCCGTGTACGGGTCGTGCTTGTCGAGCAGTTCCGCCATCACGGGGTCCTCGCGGAGGACGCGCTCGGCGCTCTCGGCATCCGCTTTTGCCCCGTCACGGGAAGGTTCCATACTGCCCAGCGGTACGAATCCGAGCGTAAAAAACGGCGTGCTTGGCGGCGTCGGGCCGACATCGCGTTCACATCGTCCTCGAACGCGGTCGATTACCCTTCCTGTTCCTCCTCTTCTTCCATCTCGGCCTCCTCCTCGCCGTCGACGCGCCGCCGAACGTCCACCTGATAGTGTTCGAGGATGTCGCGGCCGAGGAGGACCGGGTAGTCCATGTGACTTCGGTCCTCGATGCTCGCGGTGACGGTGTGGCGGTTGCCGCCGACGCCGATAACCACGTCGACGACGGGACGCGACTTGCTCGCCTTTCGGCTCCCGGATTTGACGCGCGTCATGCTCTTGATTGGACCGGCACCGATTTGCGCCGCGAGTTTGGTGTCGATGCTCGACCGGGTGGCCCCCGTGTCGGATTTGGCGACGACAGTCTCCGACCCGCTCGTTCCGCTCACCAGCACTTCCTCGGTGTAGCCGATGACGACGGGTTCGGTCGGCTCCGGGCTGCTGCTAACGGGTTTGCACGATGGAACCGAATCGTCGAGCGTGGCGGTCAGTTCCTCGACGCGGGTGTCGTCCACTTCGCCGCCGCCCGCTTCGATAGCGGCCTTTGCGATGTACGGTGCCGCGCTCCGCCCGGTCGCCTTGTACAGCCCTTTGAACCCGGCCGTCGGGTTCACTTCGAGGACGTACCAGCCGTCGTGTCCCTCGATGAGGTCGACACCGGCGTAGTCGAGACCGATGACGTCCGTCGCTCGACGAGCGATGTCCACCACGTCGTCGGGGAGGGCGTCGGTCATGTCCTCCACGTCGCCGCCGAGCGCGACGTTCGTTCGCCAGTCGTTCTCCGGCGCGTAGCGGTTCATCGCGCCGACGATTCGGTCGCCGACGACGTAGACGCGGAGGTCCCGGTGTCGTCCCTCGTCGCGTTCGATGAGTTCCTGGAGGAACGCCTGCCGCTCGCCGACGCGCGGATTGACCAACTCTTCCGCGCCGACCTTCCACGTCCCGCCGCCGTGGGTTCCGATAGCGGTCTTGTAGACCGCTTCCTCGCCGTACTTCGCCCGCCCGTCGTTCAGGCGGTCGGTGTCGAGCGCGAGCAGTGCATCCGGGACTTGGATGCCAGCGTCCGCGAGACTCGACGCGGTGGAGAACTTGTGAATCGCCGTCATCACCGCGTGTGGACGGTTGAGAATCGGAACGAGAGAGTCGTATATGTTCGCAAGTCCGAGGGCTTCGGAGGGTTGTTCCGTATTGGACAGCAACAGCCGGTTCGCAACGACGTCGATGTCGGGTTCGAGCGTGACGTCTCCGTCCTCGATTTCGACCGCCGTGTTCTCGTGGCGAAGCCACTCCGGTTCGTGACCGAGGTCTTCGATGGCGTTGCAGATCGCTTTCGTTTCTTTGCTGTTGTGTAGACTGAGTACTCCTACGCGAACGGGCGAACCGTCAGAATCCATGTAGGGTACATTTCGTCCGTTCGGCCTTAAATCGTTCTCACTCGTTTTGAAGCGTCAACGGCTCTCACAGAATGGTTTCGGAATCAGACAAGTGTAGTAGTATGTTTTTATGTAGTGGTCCCCGAGTGACGTACATGACCGGGGACGAGGCGGAGCCGTTCACGTATAATGGCGGTATCGTGAAGCCGGGCGAGACGCAGAACATCCGGTACGGAATCAGCGAGACGTATCTCGGTGATCCGGTACGGATACCCGTCACTATCATCAACGGCGAGCATCCGGGGCCGACCATCTTCCTTTCCGCGGCGGCCCACGGGGACGAACTCAACGGTATCGAGGTCGTGCGCGAAGTCGCCTACGATTGGAACCACGAGGAACTCCACGGAACCATCGTCTGCATGCCCGTGCTGAACGTTCCGGGCTTTCTCGCCCAACAGCGATACCTCCCCATCTACGACCGCGACCTGAACCGCTCGTTCCCCGGCCGCGAGGATTCCACGAGCGCGAAGCGGATGGCCGACCAGATATATCGCAACTTCCTCGAACCGTGCGACCTCGGCATCGACTTCCACACGTCAACCCGCGGTCGAACCAACATGCTCCACGTTCGGGCGGATATGCAAGACCCCGACGTCGCTCGACTCGCACGAGCGTTCGGGTCGAACGTCATCATCTCCTCCTCCGGCCCGTCCGGGGCGCTCCGACGCGAGGCGTCCGAGGGCGGTGCGCCGACGATAACCATCGAGATGGGCGAGGCCCACCGGTTCCAGCGCAACTTCATCGACCAAGCGCTCGAAGGCGTGATGAGCGTCTTCGCGGAGTACGACCTCCATCCGGACGACCCGGTGAAGTGGCCCGGTTGGCGGACCGTCATCGACGACGAGAAGGAAAAAACGTGGCTCCGCGCGGACGCCGGTGGCCTCGTGGAGATGCACTACGACCGTGGCTCGCTCGTCTACGAAGGGACGCCTATCTGCTCCATCACGAACCCGTTCAAGACGGAACGCGAAATCGTCGAGGCTCCCTTCACCGGCCTCCTCGTCGGTGTTCTGGAGAATCCCGTGGTGTATCCGGGGAACCCGCTCTGCCACATCGTCGAACTGAACGCGGACACCCGCCGGGCGCTGAAACGCGACCGGGCACACGCCGAAGCCGAGGGCGACGTCCAACCGCCGGGATACGTGGGGGCACCCGAACTCGGCGAGCAGTGACGAGGCGGTGTCGTCGGCTCGAAAAAAGCGGCAATCTGTGAGTCGGCGAATCGTTGACAGCTATTTTTGCCGCCGAACGCGAGCCGACCACGATGCGGGTCGAAATTTCGCACGTTAGAGAGTCTCTCACGCAGGGATGCGAAATCACCGCTCGCCTCCGCGAGAGCTATCAGCGCGGACGCAACTTCCCGGAAAGAACGCGGACAGGTAGTAACTTCTATTTGCTCCCAGTACCGACCATCCGATTGGAATGAGTCAATCGTACAACCGGGGCCTCATCGAGGACTTCGGCCGATGGCGCGAGTTTTCGGCCGGGATGTGGGCCTGGATTTTCCACAAATTTACTGGGTGGGTACTCATCGGCTACCTGTTCACGCACATCGCCGTGTTGAGTACCGCCACGGCGAATCCGGGTACCTACACCGCAACGATTCAAGGTCTCGAAGAACTGACCATCGTCCGAATCGGTGAAGTGGGCCTGCTCGCCGTGGCCGTTTTCCACATTCTCAACGGCGTCAGACTCCTCTTCGTCGATTTGGGTGTCGGATTGGAATCGCAGGACAAGAGCTTCTACGCCTCGCTCATCGTGACGGCAGTCATCGTGTTGGCGAGCGTTCCGACGTTCATGCAGGGGGCGTTCTAAATGGCGGAGCGCTACTCCTCCTTCCAGAGCGGAAGCATGTCGTGGTTCCTCCAGCGCGTCACGGCGGCGTTCCTCGTCGTGGTGCTGGCGTTCCACTTCTTCATGCTCCACTTCGTCCACCACGCGCCCGAAGTGACATTCGCGGGCACACAGGCCCGGATGTCCCAAATCGGGTACTTCCTCACGATGACGCTGTTCCTCATCACGGCGGCGTTCCACGGCGTCAACGGCGTCTACGCTGCCCTGATAAATCAGGGTCTCACGGGGAGTCGAAAGACCGCGGTCAAATGGGTTCTCGTCGTGGCTGGCGTCCTGCTTTCCGCGCAGGGAATCTACGTCGCACTCGTCATGAACGGGTTGATGTAAATGAGCACGCAACTAACCGAAGAATCAGAGAGCGAGACCGAAACCGAGCGCACCGAAACCCCCGGCGACCGCCGACGGGCGGAAAAGAAGGCCCGTCAAGGGCGGTCGTCAGAGGTGCAAGAGCCGACCGAGGCGGACGAGGAGACGGTTCATCTCAAGGTCTTCCGCTACGACCCCGAAGTCGAGGGCAAGATGGACCCCCGCTTCGACGACTTCTACGTCCCCTTCGAGAAGGGGATGACCGTCCTCGACGCGCTGATGTACGCACGTGATCGGTTCGACACGACGCTCACGTTCCGTCACTCCTGCCGACAGGCCATCTGTGGCAGCGACGCGCTGTTCATCAACGGCACGCAGCGACTCGGGTGCAAGACGCAAATTTCGGACTTGGACGGGCCGATTCGCGTCGAACCCCTCCCGCACGCAGAGGTCGTCAAGGACCTCGTTGTCGACATGGAGCACTTCTACGACCAGATGCACTCGGTCGAACCCTACTTCCAGACCAACGACGAGCCGAGCGACGAACTGGAAGAACAGCGCCAAACCCGCGAAAACCGCGAGAAAATCAAGATGTCCACGCGCTGTATCTGGTGCGGTGCGTGTATGTCCTCGTGCAACATCGCGGCGGGCGACAACCAGTATCTCGGCCCGGCGGCGCTGAACAAGGCGTTCCGGTTCGCCATGGACAAACGCGAAGGCGAGGACATGAAGGAACACCGTTTCGAAATCCTCGACCAGGAACACGGCGTCTGGCGCTGTCAGACCCAGTTCTCCTGTACGAACGTCTGTCCGAAAGATATCCCGCTGACCGAGCACATCCAGGAGCTCAAACGAGAAGCGGTGAAGAACAACCTCAAGTTCTGGTAAGGCTAATTCAGACACAATGTACGAACACGACGTAATCGTCGTCGGTGCTGGCGGTGCGGGGCTTCGTGCGGCCATCGCGGCCCACGAGGAGGGCGCAGATGTCGCCCTCGTCACGAAGCTTCACCCCGTGCGAAGTCACACCGGCGCGGCGGAAGGCGGTATCAACGCGGCACTGAGAGAGGGCGACGACTGGGAACTCCACGCCTACGACACGATGAAGGGGTCGGACTACCTCGGCGACGCCCCGGCAATCGAGACGCTCTGTCAGGACAGCCCGAAAGAGACCATCCAACTCGAACACTGGGGGATGGCGTTCTCCCGCGAGGACGACGGTCGCGTCTCCCAGCGCCCGTTCGGTGGACTCTCGTTCGCCCGAACGACCTACGCGGGTGCCGAGACGGGTCACCACCTGCTCCACACAATGTACGAGCAGGTCGTCAAACGCGGTATTCAGGTGTACGACGAGTGGTACGTGAGCCAACTCGCCGTCACGAACGAAGACGACCCCGAGGAACGCGACTGTCACGGCGTCATCGGCTACGACATCCAGACGGGCAACGTCGAGGGCTTCGTCGCCCGAGATGGCGTCATCCTGACCACCGGCGGTCTCGGACAGGTCTTCGACCACACGACGAACGCGGTTGCCAACACCGGCGACGGTGCGGCGATGGCGTACCGTGCGGGCGTCCCGTTGGAGGACATGGAGTTCATCCAGTTCCACCCGACGACGCTCCCCTCGACCGGGGTTCTCATCTCCGAGGGTGTGCGCGGTGAGGGTGGTATCCTCTACAACAGCGAGGGCGAACGGTTCATGTTCGAACACGGCTACGCGAACAACGAGGGCGAACTCGCGTCCCGTGACGTGGTTGCCCGCGCCGAACTGACCGAAGTGAACAACGGACGGGGAATCAACGACGAGTACGTCCACCTCGACATGCGCCACCTCGGCGAGGAGCGCATCATGGACCGTCTCGAAAACATCCTCCACCTCGCGGAGGACTTCGAGGGCGTCAACGCGCTCGAAGAACCGATGCCCGTCAAGCCCGGCCAGCACTACGCGATGGGCGGCATCGAAACCGACGAGAACGGCGAGACCTGCATCTCGGGACTGTACGCCGCGGGCGAGTGTGCCTGCGTGTCCGTCCACGGGTCGAACCGCCTCGGCGGCAACGCCCTGCCCGAACTCATCGTCTTCGGTGCCCGCGCGGGCCGCCACGCCGCTGGCAAGGACCTCGGCGAGGCCGAAATCTCCACCGGCAAGACCGACGACGCCGAGATGGGCGAGGTCGACACGCCCGTCGAACCAGGTGCGGTCGCGTCGGACGACGACAGCGCGGTCGCCGACGGCGGCGCGACGTTCGCCGACCCGACCCAGACCGTCGAAGCCACGCTGGAAGCAGAACGCAACCGCGTCGAATCCCTGCTCGAAAAGGACGACGGCATCCAGCAGGCCGAACTCCGTTCCAAGCTCCAGAAGTCGATGACGGCGAACGTCAACGTCTTCCGAAACGAGGACGGTCTGAAGCAGGCGCTCCGCGACATCCGCGAAGTCCGCGAGGAGTATCAGGACGTGTACGTCAACGACCCGTCGCGCACGTTCAACACCGACCTCATCCACACCATCGAGATGCAGAACCTCATCGACCTCGCGGAGGCCATCACGCTCGGTGCGCTGGCCCGCGACGAGTTCCGCGGTGCCCACTGGCGACAGGAGAACCAGGAGCGCCGTGACGACGTGTGGCTGAAGCACACGCTCCTCTCGTGGGAGGACGGCACGCCGCAACTCTGGTACAAGCCGACCATCCTCGAAGGGGAGAACAAGACGTACGAGCCGAAAGAGCGGTCGTACTAATTCACCTTTTACGACGGTCGCAAGCCAGCGGTCGGGTCGCTTCGACCCGACCGCTGGCAGTCTTCTTCACGGCGAAGCCGTGAAGGAACGAGGGAGCTTCGCTCCCTCGCATTTCCTGTGAAAGCTGGATCAAAAGCAGCAGAAGACGTTCCTGCTCGCTTCGCTCCGCGGGCTGCGACTTCCTGGCCTTCGTTCGCTCCGCTCACGAAGACACTCCTCCTTTATTTTCCCGAACGACTCGCCCAGCGAGTCGTTCGGCTCCATTCAGTCGGTAGCCCGGAAAATCTCCTATTTTCCGGTGTCTCACAATCGCGCCGCGGTCGTGATGACTCGAAAGACCGGGGGCCTTTCGGCGAATGATGGACTCCGCGGTTGCGTCTTCTGCTGATATCTGTTGATCGTGTCACCTGCCGATGTCCGGTGGTTGCGTCGCTCGTCGGTTTCGGCGTCGTCGAGTCGCGTAGGAGGAGTCGGTTCGTGCGCTTTCGTCGGTACGTTCGTCGGCCCGTCCAGTGCGTCAAGTCGTTCGTCTCATCCGGCGAATCCGAGCGTCGTGAGGAGCACGTTGACGCTCCATCCGGTCGCATCGACGAGTTTGTAGCCGAGGTAGATTCCGACGATTCCCATGATGCCCGGCAGTTCGGGCGGGGCGGGAATCGGCGCGCCGACGAACTTGAACAGTGCGCCGGTCAGCAGTCCGGTCAGTAGCGCGAGCGCGGTCAGTGTGTATTCCATCGGATGTGGACTGCGGAGACTGCAGTGAAAAGTAGTTCGGAGTTAGCGACACTGAGAGAGTGTTTGTGCCCCCGCCAGGGGCATAGAAATCCACGCCTCGTCCCGTGTAATGTCCGCGATGATGGCCAACTGGTTACCGTCGTCGTCCTCGTCGACGGCGAACATCACGTCGCCGTCGGGAGCCTGTTCGTCCGAGTCGTCGGTTGCGCGTGTCCAATTCAGAGTCGATCACCGTGGTTCGCCCGCCGTTACTGAGCGAGCACAGGGGGTACATCTCATTTCTCCTCCTTTGTTATGGACTTCCTTCGGCGTTACAAGAACCCCTTACCGGGCCGAAAACGTCAGTTTCGCCCGTTCGGACGGTTCGTAGGCGAGGCGAACCACGCCGGGTGGAGGGTACGCGCTGGATAACAAAGTACCAGCCGAGAATACGACCTTCACGGACTGATTTCCATGTCTCCCGGAGAACAACGGACGGACCAGCACCGCACGAAGACAACCCGTGGATTTCCACCGACATGAGCCACGAAACGAACGACTCGTTGTGGACCCGTCTCACGCGCCCGGTGTTGGAGTTCCCCGTCGATTTGGCCGTGCTCGGTATCGTCGTGATACTCCTGTCGCTTGCGCTCGTCCAACCGGTCGTGTACGGGACGCCGCTCGCCGTCGCGCTGGGCCTCCCGCTCGTGTTCTTCGCGCCGGGGTACGCTCTCGTCGCGTTGTTGTTCCCGCAAGCGGGGGCGTCGAAGTCGTCGAAGTGGGCGAGTCCGGGTCGGGTTCGCCAACACGGCGTCACGGCGGGCGAACGCTGTGCGCTCTCGTTCGGGGTCAGCGTCGCCTTGCTCACGCCACTCGGCGTGCTGTTCTCGCTCGCCCGCCTTCCCTTCATCCCGATGTACGTCATCGGCGCAATCGCTGGTTTCACGCTCCTCGTCTCGCTCTTCGCCGTGATTCGCCGGTTCAACGTTCCGAAGAAGGACCGGCTATCGGTGTCCGTTCGCGGCGGTGCGGCGCACCTGTACCGCACCATCTTTCACGAGGACTCGGCGGCCGACGTGGCGCTCAACCTCGCGCTCGTCCTGTCGGTCGTGGTCGCGCTGACGACCGTCGGCTTCGCCGTCGCCGCCCCGCAGGACGGCGAGCACTTCTCCGACCTGTCGCTGTACACGAAAGGGGAGAACGGAAACTACGTCACCGAGGGCTATCCCACGAACATCACCGCGGGCGACTCGAAACCCGTGTTCGTCGGCGTCCAGAACCACGAAGACCGGTCGGTCGAGTACACGGTCGTCGTCCAACTACAACGCGTGGAACAGCGTCCGAACGGGGGTGCCCGCGTCATCGAGCGGACGGAGTTGGGTCGCCTCGACCATCGAATCGATGCGGGCGACTCGTGGCGAACCCGGTACGACATCGAACCGAGCATGGCGGGTGAGGACCTCCGTCTCGTGTTCCTGTTGTACAAGGGCGACCCGCCGAGCGACCCCGCGACGAACAACGCCGCACAACGAACCCAGATTTGGATAAACGTATCCGGATAATGTGGCCGTGGGAACATCTCGCGTTCGGGTATCTCGCCTACTCCGGCTACACCCGGCTCCGAACGGGCCGCGCGCCGCGGAGCGATGCGGTGGTCGTCCTCGGCGTGGCGACCCAACTTCCAGACCTCGTGGACAAGCCGCTCGCGTGGTCGCTTTCGGTGCTTCCGAGCGGGCACTCGCTGGCCCACTCGCTCCTGACCGCGCTTCCGCTGTCGGTGGTCGCGCTCGTGTTGGCCCACCGCGCGAAGCGAACCGACATCGGCGTCGCGTTCGCGGTGGGCTACCTCTCGCACCTCGCGGGCGACATCATCTACCCCGCCGCAGTCGGCCAAACTCCGTCGTTCGACTTCCTACTCTGGCCCCTCGTCCCCGTTCCCACCGACCAGTCGGGCATGGGATTTCTGGCCCGATTCCACGAGTACTTCGGGGAGTACGTGACGTACCTCGGCGACCCGGCGATTCGGGGATACATCGCGCTCGAACTCGGCCTCCTGCTCGGGGTGTTCTTCCTCTGGCTCTTCGACGGAATGCCCGGAATACCCCGACGAATCGTCCGTTACGCGCCGGTAATCGGCCGATAACGTCCACCGGCTGACGTTTCTTATTCCTCGGACAGCACCGTTCCGCAGTGGTGACAGAGGTCGTTCTCGCGGTCGTTTCTCGCGCCGCACGACGGACAGTTCGTTTTCTCCGACGGGTCCTTGGATGTCCCGTTCGACTCCGACAGTCCGATGCCAACCAATGCTAATCCCGCGACGATTATACCGACTTGGCCGAAAAAGGAGCCGATTCCGAAGAATACCAGCGCGAGTCCGGCCGTGACGAGGGGATTCTCCATACTTCGACCACCGATGGTCGGATAAAAAATCTTGCCGGTCGAATTGACTATCTGAACCGCTTGTACACGTCCGTCAGCAGGTTCATCATCCGCGTCCCGCGCTCCAGACTGTGATAGCGGACGAGTTCCGGGTTGAACTTCGCCTTGTAGCCACAGAGTCGGCGCTCGTTCGCGCCCACGAGGTCGTAGCGCGGGATTCCCTCGTCCATCGCGTCGCGCATGATGGCCCAGTCCACGAGGTCGTTGATGGGCACGTCGAGGTCGTGTTTCGCCCCGCCCTGCCACCGGTACACCCGTTCATCGTCCGCCAGCGCTATCATTCCGCCCGCGAACTCGCCGTCCACGTCACAGACGTAGGGTCGGACCGCGCCGTCGGGCAGAAATCGGTAGAGGTCCACGACGAACTGCGGGGAGAGGCGGTACGGTTCGTCCTGCTCGTCGTGGCGGGCTTTCACCTGTCCGATGATTTTACGAATCGCTTCCGGCCCGCCGACGTGGATTTCGTACCGGTCGTCGTCGGTCCTGATGTTGCTGCGGGCGTCGCCGCTGAAGCTCGCCAGTACGTCCTCCTCGCCGGGCGTGAGGTCCACCTCGTAGGTGTGTCGCGGCTGGATTTCGAACTCGTTCCACTCGAAGGGGCGAACGTCGTCGTAGGTCCCGCCCGTCCGAACGTGGACGTACTTCGGCGCGTACTCGCGGTCGAGCCAATCGAGACAGCCGTCGATGAACCGGCGGTGTCGTCGCTCGGCCTTTCGTCGCTTCAGCTTGCCCATGTTCAGTAGGACGGGACCGAGGTGCGGGAGCCAGAGGTTCGGCGGCGGCGAAAACGCCGTCGTCACGCCGCCCTTCGAGATGGTGAAGGCGGGAAACAGGCCGACCGGTTCCTGTCCCTTGTAGCCCACGAGCGGATGGAAGGTCGCGCCCGTGTGGTCGGCCTGCACTTCGAGGGCCTCCAATCGATGGAAGAGTGCCCCCTGTGGTGATCGCTCCACGAGGTCGTTCCAGCGGTCCACGTCGTTCGTCCGTTCTACCCTGATGCCGTTCTTTTCGATGGTAATACTCATTCGAGATATCCGAGGTCGGCGAGTCGCGTTTCCACGCGCTCGTCGTCGGTTTCGACCGTTTCGCCCGCGTCGAACGCGGGGTAGCTCTGCTCGCCCGCCGACTCGACGACGGGGAGGACGCGACCGTCCATCCGGTCGCTCGCCGGGATGTCGAAGGTCGCCAGAATCGTCGGGGCCACGTCGAAGAGGTGGGACCCGGCGAGGTTCGCGTCGGGGTCGACGCCCTCGCCCGCCGCGGCGAAGATGCCGTTTCGCTTGTGGTTCCACGGTTCGCGGGGCTTTCCGAACTGCTGGCCGCGCAGTTGGGCCGAGAGGAACTGGTCGTACTCGTTGGGGACGCACGCGATGTCCACGGCGTCCTCGCTGTACGGACCGGTGAAGAACTCCTCGCGCGGGGCGACCGTCTCGAACACGGGGTCGCCGTCGGGGGTCCTGACGCCGCGGAGCTTTTCGATTATCTCCGCGCGAATCGACTCGTACTGGTCCGGCGAGACGACGCCGTTCGGGTCGCGGCCTTCGACGTTGAGTCGAACGCCGCACTCGATTCGGTCGCGCATGTAGGCGACGGAGTTGGGGAAATCGACCTGTTCGGTCGCCGCCCGGATGAAGTCCTCGGGAACGCGCTCCGCGACGAACGCGTCCAACCCGGCGCGTTCGAGGACGGCACCGATTCGTTGGCTCGTGATGCCGACTTTCGCGGCGAGGGCGAGCCCTCGTTCGGCGACACCCTGTTCGCGCGCGGAACTCTCTTCACCCTGCTGTAGTTGGTTGCCCGCGATGGTGGACCACGACGGCATGCCTTCGCCGCCGCGGGCCGTTTCGACGTAGCCCTCCTCGCGCAGGAAGTCGTTGACCCGGAATTCGTAGCCGCTGTACTCGCCGATACCGTGGTCGCTGGCGACGACGACCGTTTCGGGGTCACAGGCGTCGAGAATCTTCCCGACCTGCTCGTCCACCGCCTCGTAGACGGCGCGGACGATTTCGTCGTCGCCGGGGTGTTCGTGAAACAGCGTGTCGGTGCTCTGGAACTGAACGAAGCCGAAGTCGGGATCGAACCGGTCCGTGAGGTATCGGAATGCGTCACCGCGCATGCGCGTGAGGCGGCGATACCATTCGACCGACTCGTCGTCGGGAAGGTTTCGCGGGGGATACACGCGATAGCCGCCGATTTCGTCCCGAACGTCGTCCAGGAGTCCCTCCGGGTGACACGTCGGGTTCTCGGGTGCCGTGTATCCCGGCAGTATCGCGCCGTCGATTTCGCGCGGCGGGTGCGTGACGGGTGCGTTGACGACGACGCTCGACAGTCCGTGTTGGTCCAACAGTTCCCAAAGCGTGTACTCGCGGACGCGACTGGCGTTTATGACGTCCCAGTCGTAGCCGTCGAAGTGGAGGAAGCCGAACACGCCGTGTTTGCCGGGATTGACTCCGGTGTACAGCGACGGCCACGCGCTCGGCGTCCACGGCGGAAGTTGTGATTCCAGTGGCCCGGATGACCCCTCGTCGAAAATCGATGCGAGGTGCGGCAGCGCGTCCTCCTCGAACAGGGGTTCGAGGACGGACCGGCACCCCGCGTCGATGCCGATGAGAAGGGTCTGCATCTGACAGTCCATGCTGTTTCGGGAAACCGCACCTGCGTCCTTTGTTATGCGTGGGTTTCCGGCCGTATAGTCGGGTCGTACTCCCCGAATTCAGCATCAGAGGGCACCCAACAGTGAGTATGCGACTCAATACCACGTTTCTCTGATTCGACGACGATTACTCCGATTTCGGTATATAGTCGGACTGCACCGCCCCCGAAAATCTCCCCCGTCGGCGGTCCACTCGTCCCACCACACGAATCGGCCACTACATTTAAATTCGCAAGCAGGCATTGAGCTGGAATCGCAACGTACTTAAATCAGTAAGATAGCATTGAACCTGCAATGGCACGCGACCAAACGACACACGAGCGAACCGAAACCAGTGAGAAATTCGAGCGTAATCGGCGGTCCTTCCTGAAAGCTGCTGGCGCGACGGTAACGTCCGCTGTCGGTCTCAGCGTGGCGGGTGGCCGCGTCAGTGCGAGCGAGTATGAGACGATTACCGTCCCCGCTGGCCAGACGAAATCCATTACGGTCGGAGATGGGCAGACGTTCGAGAACAAGCTCATCGACCAAAGCGCTCCGGGCGCGGCGGCGACGATCCGCGCCTCCGGGAGCGGCTGGACGATTCGCAACGTCGGGTTTAAAGGCGGTTGTGGCGCGACGAACTTCGGCTTCTTCAGCATCATCCCGAGCGTCTCGTCGGGCGGCAAGGGAACCATCGAGAACGTGTACATGGGCGACGGTGCGGAGACGAACAGCGCCAACGAGGCCCAGCCCGGCGGACTGTGGGTCGACGCGAACACGCCCCACGAGGGCGAGTTGATGCTTCGTAACGTCAACATCCAGAAGTACGCGAACAACGGTCTGTACGGGAGTGGTCCCGGTGCGGCGCACGGGGCTGGGTCAGGCGGTCCCGTCAAAGTCGAAGGCTGCTACTGTGCGAACAACGACATCGCCAACGTCCGCCTCGGTACGCCGGGGTCGTACGTGAAGAACACCGTCATCGAGGACAACGGCGCACCGGTCCACCACCCGAACGGACCGAACAAGCGCGGAATCTGGGGCTGGTACGTCCCGATCACCGTGAAGAACTGCGACGTGAACGTCACCGAATACGACGCGGTGAACGGCGGATTCCACGGCGGCGAGGTCGAAGTGAAGAACTCGCGGGTCAAGGGCCCGACGAGCGGAAACGTTGCGACGAAGAACGTCGGCGGCAAGCCGAAGACGAAGGTTCCGAAGAAGGTCCCGCGAACTGCGAAGCAAGCTGCGAACGGCAACTGAGCGAACGATTCTAACGACGATTTGACGAATTTTGGCTGATTTGCTGGCCGTAGCCGCGTTTCTCGCCCGGTAACGTGCCGTTTCCGGGAAGAAACGACACCATTCTCCTCACGGATCCTCGACACCAATGACTTTTAAACACACGATTCTGCATTGAGACTGAATCGGAATCTATTTAAATTGGTAATGTGGCATTGAATCCATGGCACGCGACGAAGCGGTACGCGATACACCAGACGATAGTCTGTTAAACCGACGTTCGTATCTGAAATTCGCCGGAGCGACAGCTGCGGCGTTCGCGGCGGCGGGCGCGGCGAACGCGAAGCAGTATCGAACCATTACCGTCCCCGCGGGTGACACGAAGGTCATCACGGTCGGCGACGGCGAGACGTTCGAGAACGTCCTCATCGACATGACGGCGGACGGCGCATCCGCAATGGTTCAGACCAGCGGTTCGGGCTGGAAGATTCGCAACGTCGGGTTCAAAGGCACGCACCCCGGCGGACACTACCTCATGGTTCCCGGCGTCTCCGACGCGAACGGCACCGGACTGGTCGAGAACGTCTACATGGGTGACGGGCAGGTCGCCCGGACGAAAAGCGGCGGCATCTGGGTCAACGCGAACCTCCCCCACCGCGGCACGATCACCTTCCGCAACATCCACGTGGCGAAGATGATAGACAACGGCCTGTACGGGAGCGGTCCCGGTGCGCGCGGCTACGGCGGTAACCTCCACGTCGAGTCCTCGTACTTCAAGGCCAACACCATCGCCAACGTCCGCCTCAACGCGAAGGCGCGACCCTGCAACGTGACGAACACCGTCATCGATACGCGCGGGAACCAAGCCTGCGGCGTCGGCTGTTCCGCCCCCGGTTCGAAGAACACGCGAGGGGTCTGGTCGTGGTACGGCGAAACTCACCTCCGGAACTGCGATATCGTCGGCTCCATCTCGACCGCCCACGGCGGGTCGGTCACCAAGACGAACACGCGAATCGGCGGTAACGCGGACCCGACCCCGCCCAAGGGCGTCCCGATGACCGCGAAACAGGCCGCGAGCGGTGCGGGCGGTAGCTCCGGCAACCGTAAGCAGATGACCACGAAAAAGCAGGCCAAAGCACAGGGCCTTCCGAACGTCATCAGCATCTCCAGTTCGAACTCCGGTGCGCCCGCCTCCTACGAGTTCGAGGTCGCCGGAAAGGTCAAGAAGTCGACCGACCGCGGTGCGTCGAAGGACGGCGACGACAGTCTCAAGCACGGTATCGCAAAGGGGTCCGTCGCCGGCGGCACCGACAGCTACCGGTTCTCCGGCACGCTCGCCAGCTTCAGCCTCGACGGCAACGCGACCGTCTTCTTCAACGGCGAGCGAGTCACACCGGGTAAACTCGGCCTGCCGAAAACCATCGTCATCGACGGGAGCGTGAACAAGGGTTCCAACAGCTACTCGTTCGACGTCGGCGGAGACGTCACGAAATCCCGCGCCCTCGGGTCGGTAAACAAGCACGACACCGTTCACGGCACCCGCGTGAAGGGCAAAGTGTTCGGCGGTAAGGACGGCTACCGCTTCTCGGGCGACCTCAAGCGACTTCGCATCGATGGCAACGCGCGCATCTCCGTGGGGTCGGGAGGGAACTGATGAACCAGCAGCGATGGGAGCGAGTCCCCGCGGACCCCGACCTCGAAGGAGACCTCGGCTACGAAATGGACGAATGGGACGTCATCCGCGCGCGTCGGGACGGACGCGGCCGTCTCATGTTCCTTCCGAAGGACACGGAGATGCTCCGCGACGACGCGTTCATCCTCGCTGACCCGGACGCCGTTTGCAACGTCGAACACCGACAGTAGACGGCCTTTTTATTGGCCTTCCGCTCGCCGCAGTTCCGGCGGTAGTCCCTGCACGGTTCGGCGTCGGTAGTAGAGGTACTGCCCGATGGCCGAAACCCCGTACGCGATGAGAATTATCATGGCAGTGGCGATGCCCGAAACCAGCGTGAACGGGTAGATGTTGAACCACACGCCGAGAACGAGCAGGATGCTTCCGAGCGAGAGCGCGAGGTAGTACCGGTCCCACGGAATCGCGGGCCGGGAAACGTCGCCGAGGTACGTATCGAGTTCGCGGGCGCGACGCGAGAGCGAAATCGTCCCCGCATCGCGGTCGTACTCGACGATACCCGCGTCGTCCAACTTCGGAAGATGAGTCTGGTAGAGCGAGATGTAGACGCGCTTTCGCTGTTCGCTCGTCAGCCCCGACAGCGTGGTGTCGTTTTCCCACACGGCCACTTGGTCGGTCAGGTCGGAGAGGTCGACGACACCTCCTTCCCGCCGCAAGTAGTAGAGCGCGTAGCGCCGTCGTGGACTCTTGAGAACCTCGAACACTTGGTCCTGTGAGAGTCCGGAACTAGCCATTGTGTGAAGACAGCAGTCGCTCGCTCATCGAAACCAATACACCCCCATTCGAGTACGCGACCACCCTGTGGTCACGGATGCCACCACCGCATACACCGGCAATCACCGCTTCCCCACTTTGTTACCACGGTGCTGTTCGGGGGTAGCCTCCCCATACATTCCGTCTATTCGTTCATACCGCCCGTTCCCGGAGGCGTAACGCGGATTTCGGCGCGGTAACCGCCCGTGAACGGGCTAGTCCCGAACTACCCGCCGCCAAGGAGCGTATAACAAAGAGGACAGGTAGGGCATGGAGGATAACGCCTGTCCGTCGCGTACGCGGCGGAATCGGGCGATTCACGACTCAACCTATGAACTCACTACCATCCACTGACACGCCCTGTGAATCGTGTCTCCGCTGGGGTGGTCGTCCATGACCGAATCGCAGAGCCACGACCGGACCGTCCACCCGGACGCGACGGTCGGATACGCTTATTCGGACGATTCGACGTCGCCGGTAATCGGCGACGGTGCGACCATCCGGTCGGGAACGGTCATCTACGACGACGTAACTATCGGTGACGACTTCACGACCGGTCACGGCGCGCTCGTCCGGGAAGAGACGACCATCGGCGATGACGTTATCGTCGGCACGAACACGGTTATCGACGGCCAAACGACCATCGGATCGCACGTAAGTATGCAGACGAACGTGTACGTTCCGACGAACACTACCATCGGAAACCGCGTGTTCGTCGGCCCGGCGGCCACGTTCACGAACGACCCGTATCCGATTCGGCAGTCGGCCGACCTCGAAGGCCCGACGCTCGAAGACGACGTTAGCGTCGGGGCGAACGCGACCCTCCTTCCCGGCGTCACGGTCGGTGCCGGGTCGTTCGTCGCCGCCGGTGCCGTCGTGACGGACGACGTACCGCCGGAGACGCTCGCGGTCGGCGCACCAGCCGAAATCCGCCCGCTTCCCGAATCGCTCGCCGGGGGGAACGACCTGTGATTCCCATCGCCGACCCGGAGATGGGAAGCGAGGAGATAGAAGCGACCGTCGCGTGCATCGAGGAGGGCCAACTCGCCGACGGGCCGGAAGTCCGGCAGTTCGAGGACGAGTTCGCGGCCTTCTGTGGCACCGAGTTCGGCGTCGCCACGAGCAACGGGACGACCGCCCTCCACGCCGCTTTCGCGGCGCTCGGTATCGGACCGGGCGACCGGGTGGTCACGTCCCCCTTCTCGTTCGTCGCCAGCGCCAACGCCATTCGGTTGGCCGGTGCGGAGCCGGTTTTCGCCGACATCGACCCGGAGACGTACACGCTCGACCCGTACGCGACGGAGCAGGCGGTCCGGGAATACGAGGCCGACGCGATTCTCGCGGTGCACCTCTACGGGTTGCCAGCCGAGATGGACCACCTCCGGGACATCGCGGAAACCCACGACCTCGCGCTCGTCGAGGACGCCGCGCAAGCGCACGGCGCGGAGTACGACGGTCGCACCGTCGGGTCGTTCGGCGACGCGGCGTGTTTCTCCTTCTACCCGACCAAGAACATGACCACGGGAGAAGGGGGAATGGTGACGACCGACCGTCGGGACGTCGCGGAGCGCGCGGCGAGTTTCGTCAACCACGGCCGCACGGCGAACGGCGGCTACGACCACGTTCGCCTCGGTCACAACTTCCGGATGACGAGCATGGCCGCGGCCATCGGTCGCGTGCAGCTGTCGCGCCTGCCGAAGTACAACGAGGCGCGACGCGCCAACGCGGCGTATCTCACCGACCGCCTCCGCGACGCGGCCGTCAAACCGCCCATCGAACCGGACGACTGTCGTCACGTGTACCACCAGTACACGATTCGCGCGGACGACCGGGACGGCCTCCAAGAACACCTCGAATCGAAGGGCGTCGGGACGGGCGTCTACTACCCGACGCCGATTCACGAACAGCCAGCATACCAGCACGTCGACCACGATGCCCCGATTTCGGAGCAGATGGCGGGGAACGTTCTCTCGCTCCCCGTTCACCCCGGACTGTCGGGGGACGACGTGCGAACCATCGCATCCGCTATCAAAAGTTATGAGTGAACCAACGAACGCAGTCGTCATCGGCGTCGGAAGCATGGGCCGCCACCACGCTCGCGTCTACAGCGAACTCCCCGAGGTGAACCTCGTCGGGATTCACGACGTGGACGAGGCCAACGCGGCCGAAGTCGCTCGAAACCACGGGACGCAAGCGGTCGACATGCAGACCGCCATCCGCGCCGCGGACGTCGCCTCCATCGCCGTCCCGACCCCGTATCACTACGAAACGGCGAAGCAGTGCATCGACGGGGGGGTAGACGTCCTCGTCGAGAAGCCGTTCGTCGCCGACCCGGACGAAGGAGTCGAGTTGATTTCGCGGGCGGAGAACGCGGGCGTGACGATACAGGTCGGGCACATCGAGCGGTTCAACCCGGCGATTCGAACGCTCTCCGAAATCGTCTCCGAACTCGACATCATCGCCATCGACGCCCAGCGACTCGGCCCGCCGCCGGAAGGACGAGCGGTGGACGTGAGCGCCGTGATGGACCTGATGATACACGACATCGACGTCCTCCTGTCGCTCGTGGACGACGACATCTCCTCGGTCGCCGCGGTCGGGACGCGGGACAACCGCTATGCGAGCGCGAGCATCGAGTTCGACGGCGGCGTCGTCGCCGGACTCACGGCCAGTCGGGTGACACAGGAGAAGGTCAGAAAGCTCTCCATCACGGCGGCGGAGTGCCGGGTGAACGTCGATTACACGAACCAGTCGGTCGAGATTCACCGCCACTCCATGCCGGAGTACATCGAGGACAACGGCGACCTCCGCTACCGCCACGAGAGTATCATCGAGCGGCCGACCGTCGAGAACGGCGAACCGCTGAAGAACGAACTCCGGTCGTTCGTGCGGAGCGCGAAGAACGGTTCGACGCCGGTCGTCACGGGCGAAGACGGTCTCCGCGTCCTCGAAGTCGCGCGGGAGATAGACGGGTTGGCGTCCGGCCCCAAAGAACGGGAGGTGCATCTCGGGTGAGCCTCCGGGAGCAGACGACACTCTACGCGAGCGACTCGACGACCGAAGAACAGCGCGAGGCGTTCCTGTCCGGCGATATTCCGGTCGCCGTGTACGGCCTCGGAAAGATGGGCCTGCCGCTCGCGGCGGTGTACGCGGAAACCTGTGGGAACGTCGTCGGTGCGGACATCGACCCGGACGTGGTGTCGGCCGTCAATCGCGGCGACTGTCACGTCCAGCGCGAACCCGGATTGGACGAACTCGTCTCGGAAACGGTCGCGGCGGGGGCGCTCAGCGCGGTCGAATCGCCGACCGAGGCGGCGCGGGACGCGACGATTCACGTCGCCATCGTCCCGACGCCGATAACCGACGACGACGAACCCGACCTCGCCATCCTCCAGTCCGTGATGGAGAGCATCGCCGCGGGACTCACGCCCGGGGACCTCGTGGTCGTCGAGTGCACGGTGCCGCCGGGGACGACCCGGGACCTCCTGCTTCCGATGCTGGAGGCGGAGAGCGACCTGTCGCGCGAGGAGTTCGGCGTCGCGGTCTGTCCCGAACGAACGTCCAGCGGGCGCGCGCTGCAGGACATTCGGGGTGCCTACCCGAAGGTGGTCGGCGGCGTGGACGAGGAGAGCACGCGCGTCGCGGAACTCGTCTACGGCGAACTCACCGACAACGAGGTCATCGCCGTGCCGAACGAGACCACCGCGGAGGCCGTGAAGGTGTTCGAGGGCGTCTACCGCGACGTCAACATCGCGCTGGCGAACGAACTCGCCAAAATCGCCGACGCGGCGGACATCAGCGTCAACGAGGCCATCGAGACGGCGAACACCCAACCGTTCTGTGACATCCACAAACCGGGTCCGGGCGTCGGCGGTCACTGCATTCCGTACTATCCGTACTTCCTCATCCGGCAGTTCGACGAGGAGTTCCCGCTGCTGACCACCGCCCGCGAGGTGAACGATTCGATGCCCGCGTTCACGGTGGAGAAGGTCGCGGAGTTGCTATCCGAGGAAGAGAAGTCCGTGTCGGACTCACGGGTGCTCGTCCTCGGACTGACCTACCGCCCCGGCGTCGAAGAGACGCGAGCGGCCCCGGCCCGACCCATCTGTGCTGACCTGACCGAGCGCGGTGCGGACGTGTTCGCGGCCGATCCGGTGCTCCCGAACGCGGACGGCTTCGACGCGACGAAACTGCCGCTCGAAGCGCTCGCCGACTACGACTTCGACGCGGCGGTGCTGGTGACGGACCACGACGAGTTCGCGGGCATCGACTGGGCCGGGTTCGACCCGATGGTCGTCGTGGACGGCCGCAACTCCCTCGACCTCTCGTGGACCGACCATCGCGTCTACACCATCGGAGGTGACTGAATTGTACGAGGGAAACACCGTCGCCGTCGTCGTTCCGGCGTACAACGAAGAGGGACTCGTCGGACGGGTCATCGACACCGTTCCCGCGTTCGTCGATAGGGTGTACGCCGTCGACGACTGCTCGACGGACGGAACGTGGGAGGAGATACGGTCCCACGCCGAGCGGTCCGAAGCGGTCGCCGACGGCGGGTCGGCGGGCGACGGCCGGACGTCGTTCGACCAGCGCGTCGTGCCGATCCGCCACACGGAAAACCGCGGCGTCGGCGCGGCCATCAAGACGGGCTACTGTCGCGCTCACGAGGAGAACATCGACGTGACGGCGGTGATGGCCGGTGACGGCCAGATGCGCCCGGAGATGTTGGAGCGGATCATCCAACCCGTCGTCGATGGCCGGGCCGATTACACGAAGGGGAACCGCCTCTCGACGCCGGGGTTCCGCGAGGGGATGTCGGCGTGGCGAAGCTTCGGCAACTGGCTGTTGACCTTCCTCACGAAGGTCGCCAGCGGTTACTGGGGGATGGTCGACCCGCAGAACGGCTACACCGCGATTTCGGGGCGGGCGCTTTCCGAACTCGACATCGAGGACGTGTACGACGATTACGGCTTCGCCAACGCCCTGTTGGTTCGCCTGAACGTCCACGAGATGCGGGTCGCCGACGTGACGATGCCCGCGGTCTACGGCGACGAGCAGAGCACGATTCGCTACTCGACGTTCATCCCGAAGCTCTCCGCGTTGTTGTTGTGGAGCTTCCTCTGGCGACTGAAGGCGAAGTACCTCGTCCGGGATTTCCACCCGCTCGCGTTCCTGTACGGCCTCGGGGCGTTCGGAACCGCCACCGGGTTGCTCTCGATGGTTCGGCGGAAACGGAAGTCGAGCGACGGACTCGCCGCGACGCTCCTCGGCGGGCTCTGTATCGTACTGGCGATGGCGTTCGACAGGGAGGAGAACGCGGACTTGGAGGTGCACGAAGAATGAAGGTGTTGACCGTCGTCGGCGCGCGCCCGCAGTTCGTCAAGGCCGCCGCCGTCTCCCGCGTCCTCCGCGAGGACCACGAAGAGGTGTTGGTCCACACCGGCCAGCACTACGACGAGGACATGTCGGACGTGTTCTTCGAGGAACTGTCCATCCCGTTCCCGGACACCAACCTCGGCGTCGGGTCCGACACGCACGGCAGACAGACCGGCGCGATGCTTGCCGGACTGGAAGCGGAGATAGAGGACGAAGACCCCGACGCCGTGCTCGTCTACGGCGACACCAACTCCACGCTCGCGGCGGCCATCGCCACCTCGAAGATGGACCCGCCGCTGGCCCACGTCGAGGCCGGAATGCGGAGCGGGAGCGACATCCCGGAGGAGACGAACCGCGTCCTCACCGACCACGCCGCCGACCTGCTGTTCGTCCCCTCGCCGGACGCCGAGAACAACCTCGACGGCGAGGGAATCACCGACGGCGTTCACTTCTCCGGGGACGTGGGCTACGACGCCCTGCTCTGGGCGCGCGACCGGGCGGACACGGACGTCCTCTCCGAACTCGGCGTGGCAAACCGGGAGTTCGTCCTCTCAACCGTCCACCGGGACACGAACGCGGACGACCCCGATAAACTGGAAGCCATCGTGGACGCGCTGGTTTCGGATCCGCGTCCGGTCGTCCTGCCCGCCCACCCCCGGACGGTCGCCCGACTGGAGGAGTTCGGCCTGTACGGACGGGCGGAGCGCGGACTGACGCTCACCGAGCCGGTCGGCTACCGGCAGTTCGTCGCCCTGCTCGACGCCGCGACGGTCGTCGCCACCGAT
Organism: Haladaptatus sp. T7; assembly: GCF_026008575.1. Lineage (NCBI taxonomy): Archaea > Methanobacteriati > Methanobacteriota > Halobacteria > Halobacteriales > Haladaptataceae > Haladaptatus > Haladaptatus sp. T7. Next base: position 372,624 of record NZ_BROP01000001.1, on the reverse strand, counting down.
TCGGGCGGCGTCCAGAAGGAGGCGTTCTTCCTCGACACCCCGTGTGTCACGCTCCGCGAGCAGACCGAGTGGGTCGAGACGGTCGAGAGCGGGTGGAACACGTTGGTCGGCGCGGACGAGGGTGCGATTCGAACCGCGCTCTCCGACGCGACGACGCCGACCGAGAAGCCCACGCCCTACGGCGATGGGAACGCGGCCGAACGAATCGTGGAGGTGCTTTCCGATGTTACCCGGGTATGAATTCGAACTCTGTTTGACCCACGACGTGGATAGACCGTACAAGCGACTGCAGGCCCCGTACTACGCGCTGAAGGACCGCGACCCGAGCCACCTCTCGGCGCTGGCACCCGGCGTCAACCCGTGGTGGCAGTTCGAGGAGATAATGGAACTGGAGGAGTCGCTCGGCGTGCGCTCGGCGTTCTACTTCCTCCAAGAGGAGTCCATCTTCCAGAAGTCGCCGGACGACTGGCTCACGCCGCGCTACTGGATAGAGCATCTCGGTCGGTACGACCTGTTCGATACGGCCATCCTCGACGTGCTCCACGACCTCGACGACGGCGGGTGGGAGGTCGGACTTCACGGTTCGTACGACTCCTACGACGACCCGGAAGCCCTCCGTGACCAGAAGACGGCGCTGGAGGCCGCGCTCGGCCACCGGGTTCGCGGCGGTCGGCAACACCACCTGAACCGCGCCGACTCGACGTGGGAGCACCACCGCGACATCGGGTTGGAGTACGACGCGACCCTCGGGTCGAGCTCCGAGTACGGGTTCGACCACGGCTACGGCGTGAAACGCCCCTTCGACGACGATTTCGTCGTCTTCCCGCTCACGATGATGGACATCGCGGTGCCGGACCCCGGTGACGATTTCGAGGCGGCGTGGGAAGCGTGCGAGGACCTGCTGGACGAAGCGGCCGAGAACGACGCCGTGATGACGGTGCTGTGGCACCCGCGCATGTTCGCCGACGAGTTCCCCGGTCACCGACGCCTCTATCGTCGCCTCATCGAGTCCGCGATAGAGCGCGGTGCGTGGGTCGGTCCGCCGGGCGAACTCGCCGACCGCATCGGCACCGCTTCCAAGAGTCGAACCGGAACTGCGAGCGTCCACGGTCGATGAGTCGCGCGAGTATGAAGTCGATAGTTCTCTCCCGTTCGTCGTAGCGACGGCCTACCTGCCGTTCCGTGGTGCCTTCTCGTCGGCAGGTGGGGGATAACAAAGTGAAAACCGCCGTTATCGACTGGCGAGACGACGAATGAGAGTCGAACGTTTAGATATTACAGAATGGGACGATGCACTCCCCAGCGACGGGTTCGAGGTGTTTCACCGACCGGCCGCGCTGGCTGCAATCGAGCGCCACGCGCCGGGGGAACTCCACCTGTACGGGGGATTCAAGGGACAGCAGGCTATCGCCCTGCTCCCGGTCGTCGTTCGGAACGGGCCGCTCGGAACCGCCGCGATGTCGCCGCCGCCGGGCATGGCGATTCCGCGGCTGGGGCCGATACTGATGCCCACGAGTCCGAAGCGACGGAAACAGGAGAAAGTCAACCGCGAGTTCACCGAGACGGTGCTCGACCGGATTCGAACCGACTACACCGGACGGCTAGCGCGAGTCGGTTTCGATTCACCCATGGCACAGCGCGTGGGCGAACAGATGGAGTCCGGGCTGACCCTGTTTCGCATGATCTGTGGCACCGCCTACGGCGACCCCCGACCCTACTCGTGGGGCGACCTGAGCGTCGAACCCTATTTCACGTACGAATTGGACTTGGAATCGACCACGGCCGACGCCGTGAAGAAATCGTTCAGCAAGAGTCTCCGGCGGGAAATCCGCGACGCCGAGGACCTCGACGTGACCGTCACCCGCGAGGGTACCGACGGCGCGCGCGACGTGTTCGAACACACCGTCGAGCGGTACGACGAACAGGACGAAACCCTCGGCCTGTCGTGGAACTACGTCCGCGACCTCTGGGAAGGGCTGGGTGACGCCGCCCAGACCTACGTCGCCCGCGACGACGACGGGAACTATCTGACCGGCATCACCGCCCTCTACTCCAACGACGCCGCGTACTTCTGGCAAGGGGGTGCCCGCTCGGTGTACGAGGGCACCAGCGTGAACAGTCTCGTCCACTGGCGCATCATTCAGGATATCGTGGACGACCCGCCCGTCGAGTCTGTGACGACCTACGACCTGATGGGCGCGAACACGGAGCGGCTCTGTCGGTACAAGGCGAAGTTCGGTGCCGACCTCGTTCCCTACTACCTCGTCGAATCGAGCGGCACGACCATGGACGCCGCCAAACGGGCATACCAGTTCGTCCGAGGATGAGATACCTGTTCTTCACCAACACGCCCGCGCACGTCCACCTCTATCGGCACGCGATAGAGGACTTGCAAGAGCAAGGTCACGACGTGCTCGTCCTCGGGCGTGATTACGGCTGTACCCGCGCCCTGCTGGAGTACCACGACCTCCCGCACGAAATCTACGGCAAGTGCGAGACGACGAAGTACTCGCTGTTCCGCGAACTGCCACAGCACTACGTCCAGATATTCCGGCGGACCCGTCGATACGACCCCGACCTCATCTTCGGCGTCGGGTCCTACGCCGCCCACGCCGGTGCGATGTCGCGGACGCCGGTCGTCGTCGTCGCCGACTCGGAACCGACGACGTTCGACCACATCGCCGCCCGGCCGTTCGTGGACACGTTCCTCACGCCGCACACCTTCGGCAAGGACCTCGGTGCGAATCACTACGAGTTCCGCGGGTTCAAGGAACTCGCCTACCTCCACCCGGACGTGTACGAACCCGACCCGACGATTCGGGACCGCCTCGGGGTCAGCCCGGACGAAGAGTACGCCATCGTGCGGTTCAATGCCTTCGGGTCCCACCACGACGTCGGCCACTCCGGATTCTCGCCCGAAAAACGGCGGGAGCTCGTTTCGGCACTCTCGGAGCACGTCACGGTGTTCGTCTCCGACGAAGGGGGCAACCCGGCCCCCGGCGAATCGCACGAGTTCGACCTCCATCCCGCACTGCTCCACGACGCGCTGGCGGAGGCGTCCCTGCTGGTCGCCGACACCCAGACGATGGTGACGGAGGCGGCCCTGCTCGGCACGCCCGCGATTCGGTCGAACTCCTTCGTCGGCGAGTCGGATATGGGAAACTTCGTCGAGCTCGAACGCGAGGGACTCATCCACAACCTCCGTGATTTCGACGACGTTCTCTCACAGGCGCTCATCATTCTCGCGAACGATTCGGCGAAAGAGCGCCTCCGGAAACGCCGGGACGAGTATCTCTCGGACAAGGTGAACCTCACCGACGTCATCGTGGACGTCGCAACGACCGCCGTGGTTCCGAAGGAACGCATCGAACGGACGGTCGCGGTGACCCACCGGTAACGAAACCGACTCTTTTCGGTACGCCACTCCTGCAACCAGGAAAGCGGTGGATAACAAAGGCCGACTCGGCCATCGACTTCGGCAACGTGTCGAGAGGAACTTCACAGCCGAGGACTAGCACCCAGCAGGAGTCACTGCAGGTGCTGAACCTCGTGACGAATACAGACGCCCGCTTTTACAACGAACAACTGCGGGTTCTCGCGGAGCGCGGCGTCCACGGAGAGACACTCGCGCCGCCGGGAACCCACCGTGCCCGCGAATCGGTCACGCGCCGGACGCCGACGGATTACCTGCGATTCCTCCCGACGGTCCTCCGGAACTCCATCGGAGACTACGACCTGATACACGCGAACTACGGGTTGACCGCGCCGATGGCGCTGGCACAACTTCGACTGCCCGTCGTGCTCTCGCTGTGGGGGTCGGACCTGCTCGGCGAGTACGGTTGGTTGAGCAAACGCTGTGCACGTCACTGCGATGCGGTCATCGTCATGTCGGACGCGATGGCGGCGGAACTCGACGCCCCGTGTCACGTCATCCCCCACGGAATCAACCTCTCGCGGTTTTCACCCCAACCGAAGGACGAGGCGCGCGATGCAGTCGGGTGGAGTCGGGACGCCAAACACGTCCTCTTTCCCTACCCGCCGACACGCGAGGTAAAGGACTTCCCGCGGGCGGAGCGCGTGGTCACGGCCGCCGCGAAGCAGGTGGACGGCCTCGTCGAACTCCAGAGCGTGTACGGGGTACCCCACGACGAGATGTCCACCTACTACAACGCGGCGGACGTGCTCTTGCTCCCCTCCAAGAGCGAGGGGTCGCCGAACTCCGTCAAGGAGGCGATGGCCTGCAACGTGCCGGTCGTGACGACCGACGTCGGCGACGTGGCCGAACGCATCGCGGACGTCTCGCCGTCGCACGTCTGCCAGTCTGACGACGAACTCGTCGCCGGGCTGGTGGACGTGCTCTCCTCGCCGCGCCGCTCGAACGGCCGCGAGAACGTCCGCGACATCAGCCTCGAACGCATGGGAGAACGAATTCACGCGGTTTACGAATCCGTCGTCTGATGCGAATCATCATCACCATCCAGCATCCGGCCCACGTCCACTTCTATCGGGGAATCATCTCCGCGCTGCAGCAACGCGGCCACGAGGTGTTCGTCTTCGCCCGCGACAAGGACATCGCGCTGTCGCTCCTCGAACAGTACGACATCGACCACACCGTCCTCGCGGGAACCGCCGATTCGATAACCGAACTCGCGCGGGTGCAAGCGACCTACGAGGCCCGGCTATTCCGGGAGGCGCTCCGCATCCGACCCGACGTGATGACGGCCATCGGCGGCGTGGCCGTCTCGCACGTCGCGCCGCTGGTCGGGGCGCGAAGCGTCGTCTGGATAGACAACGAAGGCGTCCAGTCCCATCGCATCATGACGCCGCTCGCCCACATCGTCTGTACGCCCCAGCGGTTCCGGGACGACTTCGGCGACGGGCACGTGCGCTACGACGGGTTCCACGAACTCGCGTACCTCCACCCGAACCGGTTTTCGCCCGACCCGGACCGTCTTCGGGAGTACGGCATCGAGCCGACCGACCCGTACTTCTTCGTTCGGTTCCGGGAGTGGTCGGCCCTTCACGACGTGGGCGAGGCGGGGTTCTCTCACGAGGCCAAGCGTGACCTCGTGTCGTTCCTCGCGGACCACGGCGACCTGTACGTCTCCAGCGAATCCGACTTGCCCGAGGAGTTCGCGTCGTACCAGCTTCCCGTCCCGCCCCATCTGGTCCACGACCTGCTCGCGTTCGCCGACCTCTACGTCGGCGATTCGGCGACGATGGCGACCGAGGCGGCCGTCCTCGGCACGCCGTCCGTGCGCGCCCAGTCGTTCGCCGGGCGGGACGACATGACGAACTTCCTCGAACTCGCGGAGTACGGGTTGCTTTATTCGACGGCGGACGACCGGCAGGCGGTCGAGAAGGCGAAGTCGCTCGTCCGAACGGCGAACCACGACACGTTCCGTCGCCGCCGCGAACGCTTGCTCGCGGACAAAATCGACGTCGCCGAGTTCGCCACCGGCCTCCTCATTCGGGCCGGTACCAATCAGGCGGTCTATAACAAAGGGTGAATCCGGCGACGCTGGTGACGACTAAATGGCACGTACGTTCGCACACCGACCGGAAAAGGCGGCGCTCGTTCTCGGGTTCTGCGCGCTCGCCGTCGGCGTTTTCATCGCACACGATTCGCCAGCGCGAGCCTACGAACTCTCGATCTACCGAGCGACGCCGCTCCTCTTTTGGGTCGGCTCGGGTATCGCACTCTTCCTCGGGGTCGGAGTCGCGGTGTCCACGCCCGACTGGTACCGCTCGCTCGGACTCGTCCTCGGCGGGACGACTGTCCTCTCCGTCGCGTCGCTTCCGCTCATCAGGGGCTATCACTTCTACGGGCCGGGGGACTCGCTGACGCACCTCGGCTGGACGAAGGACATCCTTTCGGGCGCGATGCCCACCTACGACCTGCTCTACCCCGGGACGCACACGATAGCCATCGTCGTTCACGAAGCGACGGGGGTTCCGCTCGCGCGAGCCATGCTCGTGATGGTCTCCGCGTTCGTCCTCGTCTACCTGCTGTTCGTTCCCTTGGGCGTGAGCGTCGTGGTGGACGACGACCGGTCGGTCACCTACGCGGCGCTCGCCGGGTTCCTGTTGCTCCCGATAAACGCCATCAGCGTCTTCGTCATGCCCCACCCGACCTCGCAAGCGATACTGTTCCTCCCGCTGGTCATCTACCTCGTGGCGAAGTACGTCACCGCGACGAACCCGCGGGGAGTCCCGCTGTTCGGAACCGGGGCCGGAGCGCTCCTCGCGCTGTCCTCGCTCGCCATCGTTTTCGTCCATCCACAGCAGGCCGCCAACCTCATCCTGCTGTTCGGCGGGGTCGTCTTCGTGCAGTTCCTGTACCGACTGTTCCACGACGAACACGCCATCGCTCGACATCGCCCGCTGTACGCACAGACGTTCTTCCTCACGGCGATGTTCCTCGCGTGGTCCCCGTTCCATCAGCGCTCGGGCGGGGCGGTGAAGGCGCTCATCAGCAGCCTCCTCTCGGACCCGACCGCGGGTGCCGACTCCGCCCACGCGGCCGCGAGCCTCTCGCAACTCGGCGGCAGCATCAAACTGCTGTTCCTGAAGCTCTTTCTCGTTAGCTTCGTCTTCCTCGTCATCGCCGGGTTCTTCATGCTCGGCGGGTTGTTCAACCGCGTCCGCGGGACCGACGCCAGCGCGTTCAGCAAGTACATCGCCGTCGGTACCTTCCCGCTGGGCATCCTCTTCGTGGCCTTCTTGGCCGCCAGTTACGGCCAGTTCCACTTCCGCGTCCTCGGGTTCATCATGGTTCCAATCACCATGCTCGGCGGCGTCGCGTTCGCCCGCGGCGTGGGCGCGCTCGGGACCAAACTTCCGGTGCGCCCCGACGGGGCGCTCGGCGCGGTCGCGGCGGTGCTGTTCGCGGTCATGCTCGTCCTCTCGTTGCTGACCGTCTTCCACTCGCCGTACATGTACCAGCCGTCCGGGCAGGTATCGGACGGCGAGATGACGGGCTTTTCGGCGGCGATATCCCACCGCGGAGACGCGACGTTCACGGGGCTTCGAGCGCCGGGTGAACGGTACTCCGACGCGATCCTCGGGTTCGAGCGGAGTCGGGACGCCGAGTTCCGTGGGGAGGGGATATACGGCAACTACAACGCCACCGAGGAGAACTTCACCGCCGCTCGCCTGAAGCGGGTCTTCGACGGCCCGCGCTATCTGCCGGTGACGCAGGCCGCACGGGAGCGCGAACTGGCCGTCTATCGCGGACTTCGGTTCCCGAAGAAGGGGTTCCGAACGTTGGAGAGTCGCCCCGGCGTGAACCGGGTGCAGTCAGGCGGCGGGTTCGACCTCTACTACATCCGATGACGAACCGACGACACCAGACGCACGGACGACACCACGGAGGCAGCCGATAATGGACGCAAAATCATTCGCACGCGGTTTCAAAGCGACGCTGGGCGCTCGAACGGTTCACATCGCCTCGAACGGATTGCTGGTGCTAGTCCTCACCCGATTCCTGCTCACCCCCACCGAGTACGGTATCCTCGGCAGCGCGCTCGCGGTGTTCGGGGTCGCGGGGCTGTTCGCCGACCTCGGCACCTCGAAGTCGGCGGCCCGGTACGTTACCGAATACCGCGAGAACGACCCGGGACAGGTGCCCTACGTCCTTCGCGCCGCGCTTCGATACCGACTCGCCGCCGTCGTCGTCGTGGCCGCGGCGTTCACCCTCTTTTCCGGGACCATCGCCCATCTCGTCAACCAACCCGACCTCGCGCCGCTGATGACCTTCGGCGGGGCGTACATCGCGTTCTATTCCCTCTCGACGTTCGCCGTCGTCGTGTTCCAAGGGTTCAACAAGGTGACGTGGAGCGCCGTGACGCGGGCGACCGGAAGCGCGAGCCTCATCGTCTTCGTCGTCGTCGGCGTCCTCGTCTTCGGCGGCGCTGGCGGGGCGCTCCTCGGCTACGTCGTGAGCTACGGACTGGCGACGGTCGTCGGACTCGGGGTCCTCTATTGGAAGTTTTACGCAACCATCGACAGCGCTGACGCGCCCGATGACGGACTCTCGCGGCGCGTCCTCCGATACAGCGTTCCGCTCACGGCGACCCAAGGCGCGAACGTCCTCGACAAGCGCATCGACACCATCCTCGTCGGAGCCATCGTCGGACCGGTCGCGGTCAGCTACTACTACCTCGCCAAGAACATCGCCACGTTCATTCAGGCACCCGCGGCCTCCCTCGGGTTCACCATCTCGCCGACTTACGGCGAGCAGAAGGCGGAGGACGCACGGAGCGCCGCCGCGCGCCTCTACGAGACGACGTTCCGGCACACGCTCCTCCTCTACGTCCCCGCCGCCGCCGGACTGGTGCTCGTCGCCGGACCCGCGGTGACGCTGGTGTTCGGCGATAAGTACGCCGGGGCGGTCCCCGTCGTGCAGGTGTTCTCCGGCTACGTCGTCCTCGAAGCGGTGACCCTGATCACCAGCGACGCGCTGGACTACCTCGGGAGGGCGCGAGAGAGGGCGTGGGCCAAGGGCGCGACCTCGGCGGCGAACTTCGCGCTCAACCTCGTCCTCATCCCCTCGCTCGGCGCGGTCGGCGCGGCGTGGGCCACCGTCGCCACCCACTCGGTGTACGTGCTGGTCAACCTCTACGTCGTGCACCACGAACTCGACCTGTCGGTTTCGCGCCTGCTCCGCCACGTCGCGTTCGTCTTCGGCATCACGCTCGCCATGTCCGCCGTCGTCTTCGCCGCCCTCCCGTTCGTCTCCGGCCCGCTCTCGCTCGTCGCCGTCGTGCTGCTCGGCGGAGCGGTCTGGGCCGGACTCGCAACCGTGAGCGGCCTGCTCGACCTCCGTCGCGTCGTCGCCGTGTTGTCGTGAGCGACCGTCACAGCTGACTCTTTTCGTCCCGTTCGATCGGTCGCCCGTCCGTTTCGACGAAGGCTCGACCGCTCGACGACGGAGCAACTGGCCAGCTTTCCTTCCGCTGTGACTTCCTATCGAAGCCGATGGCGTCCCCGCGAACGAAGTGAGCGGGAGTCGGGAATGTGGGTGTCGGCACCGACAGCACTGGCTGAGGAACGGGAATCGGAGAAACGGAGGGTGAAACCGGACGGCGGTGAACGACGGTGACGCGCAGCGTCACCGGAGCGGTCGCCTACAGCGGTCGTCGCCGCGTCGAGTTGGTCGCCGCCGTGCTCCCGTTTCGTTCGACCGAGCGGTTTCGCCCCCGGGACGCCGCGCAAAACAGGAAATAGTACTATTTAGTACTTTTTAGTAGCAATCAGTGTCTCACATTGGCATTTAGTAGAATTTGAGACGAAAACAGTATTTCACAGTGTACCCATCACGTCGAGGTCGGTGTTGAGGCTGTGATTCGTTTACTTCGAATCCCCGCGGTCGCTTTTTCTCCTCACGTCCGTTCCTCGCAAAAGCGGAAGGGGCGGGATTCGAACCACGCGAAGCCTATCAAGCTCCCACCGACGAGTCGGTGGTGCTCTACCACTGAGCCACCCTTCCACACTCCTTACGAGGAGCGAGAGTAACTTTGTTATGGCGTCCCTGAACCGATCGAAAGGCGTCGATCAGACCGTCGGTTCTTCGACCAGTTCGGCGAGGCCGTCTGACAACGAGACGGTCGGTTCGTAGCCGAGCGCGGTTCTCGCCTTCGTTATGTCCGCCCTGCTGTGGTCGATGTCGCCCGGTCTGGGGTCGGTGTGAACGATATCCGAGGAGGAGTCGGTGACCGAACGAATCGTCTCGGCGAGCTCTCGAATCGTAACGCTTTCGCCGGTACCGACGTTGAACGCTTCGCCGGTCCGGTCGGTCGTGGCGGCGCGGCAGTTCGCCTGCACCACGTCGTCCACGTGGACGAAATCGCGGGTTTGGGTGCCGTCGCCTTGGATGGTGATGTCCTCGCCTCGGCGCGCTTGGTCGAGGAAGGTTCGGACGACCGCGCTGTACTCCGGGTTCTGGCGCGGGCCGTAGACGTTGAAGTAGCGGAGCGTGACCGTCTCAATCCCGTAGAGGTCCGAAAATCGGCGGGCGTACTGGTCGGCGGTCAGCTTGTCGATGCCGTACGGCGAGGTGGGTCGCTTGTGCTCGGATTCGACGACCGGAACGGCGTCGGGGTGGCCGTACACCGCGGCGCTGGAGGCGAGGACGACGCGTGCATCCTCGCGCCGGGCGCGGTCGAGGACGACCAGGGAACCGTTTCCGGTGACGGCGTGGCTTCGAAGCGGGTGTTCGACCGACCGGGAGACGCTGACCATCGCGGCCTCGTGAAAGACGATATCGACGTCGGCCATCGCTTCGGCGACGGCTTCCGGGTCGCGGACGTCGCCCTCGATGAGCGTGGCGTCCGCCGGGACGTTGCCGCGCTTTCCGGTGGAGAAATCGTCGAGGATTCGAACGTCGTTGTCGCGTGCGAAGGACTCGGCGAGGTGACTGCCGACGAAGCCCGCACCGCCCGTAATGAGAATCGTTCGGTCGCGTGGTGCCGTTCGAGGTGTTGAAGCGGAACCCTCGGTCATTCCATATACCCCAGTCCGCGGAGTCTGTCCTCCACGTCGTCGAAGTCCGCTTCGACGGCATCGGAGGACTCGGAATCACCGTAATCACGCTGTGAAACGGCGCGGCGACCGGGTTTCGACCGCGAGTGGAATATCTCCTTCAGGACGCGGCCGTCGGCGTCCGACGGAACCGCTTCGTCGAGGGAGTGAAGAAGCGTCGGCGCCACGTCCGCGACGGTCGCGTCGGTGGGCGTCGATTCGGCCTCGACGCTCGCTCCCCACGCGAAGAAGATTCCCTCGGGACGGTGGCTGGCGACTTTGCTGCCACTGTCGGAGAACACCGAGCGCGTCAGCGACACCGCCGTCTCGTACTCCTCGTCGCCCTTCACCACGAGGTCTGGCGAGTAGGGGTCAGTCGGGAACAGTTCGTCGCCGTCGTAGACGTTCAACGCCTCCTCGTCCGTTTCGGGGTCGGTCAACCCCTCGAACAACGAACGGAGGTCCTCCTTGAGCGCGGGTACGTCAGATGGCGAGACGACGCCGGGGTCGAATCGCATGGTGTCGTTGACGTAGACGTTACCCGACCCGTGAGCGAACGCGACCGTCTCGCTGAAATCGACGTCGTAGAGGTTGTGGTCTCCGGGAACGTGGCCGGCGACCGAATCGACCAGTTGCCGCGGTAGGTGTTCGATGAGCGTCTTCTCGTTGATGCCGAGGCGAGAGATCAACCCCTCGATGCGGTCCTTCGTCAACCCGACTTTGGCGAGCGTCCCCCGTGTTCCGTCGCCGCTCTTCCGCGTCAGCAGGTTCTCGCGTTCGAGGAGCGTGTTGAGGAAGACGAACCGCGAAATCGGGCCGAAGCCGTGGTCGGAGACGACGAACAACACCGCATCGCGGGATTCGAGGTACTCCATCACCTCGCCGAGGATGGCGTCGAGTTCACGGTAGTGTTCGAGGAGCACGTCGTCCTCCCAAATGAGGTGCTGGAGGCGGTCCGGCGCGGTGTAGACGAAAAAGAACAGGCGCCAGTCTTCCTCCATCAGCCGTCGCATCAGGGTCCGCCGCGTGTCGAGCAGTTTCGACAGTTCCTCGCGGAACTCGTCGGGGCGGTCGCGGTACTCGTCCCACGACAGTCCGATTCGATAGTCGGAGATGGTGTCTTTGATTTCGTCCGCGAGTTCGGGCGGGTGGGTAAATCCGTCGTCCATCTCCGGCGTCATCATCCCCGTGACGAGCGACCCGTCGATGTCGCTCGCCGGGTAGGTCATCGGAACGTTGCCGACGACGGCGGGCGAGATGATGTCCCAGAGCTCCGGCCGACGAACGTCCGCGCTGGTGTTCATTCGGTGGGTGTACCCCTTCTCCAGATGCTGAAAGCCGTACAGCCCGTGCTTGTCGGGCCATACACCCGTGGCGATCGTCGGCCACGCGAGCGGCGTCGCGTCCGGTGTCGTGCTCGTGAGCGGTCCGGCGGCCCCCTCTTCGAGCAACCGAGCGAAGTTCGGTAGCTTTCCTTCCCCTGTCCATCGGCGAATCAAATCCCATGGGACGCCGTCCAGTCCGAGGACGAACGCCCGCTCCGGGCTCGCAGTTTCCATCGACATAGGTTATCGTTGCCGGGGCAGATGCCTGCCCGTGGCTCTCTCGGATTCACCACCGGGATTCGCTTTGTTATGGGCTGATTTCAGGCGTTCCGGCTCGGTCTACTCGAAATTTTCCTCGTCGATTCGTCGGGATGGGTGTGCGTGACCGGCCGCCGGATGCGAACAACGAACGACGCTCGAAGTCATCGCACCGGGGACGGCGAGCGAAGCGAGCCGCGACCGTACTCGCCCCCGAAAAGTGGCCGGTGTCGATAGCGTCAGCCACATCCGCGCGGTTCCGACCGACGCGCCGCTGGGACGCCGTGAAAACACATCCGCAAAAAGCGAAACCGCCGACGGTCCCTCGAAAACGAACCCACCGAACGGTTACCGCGGACCGATGGGCGTCCGCGTCGTCGCGGGGTCGACACCGCGAATCTCACCGGCGACGTCCCCCATCGTCCGGACTTGCAGTCTGGCCTCGTCGCGCCGGGCGGCGAGGTGTTCGAGGATGGTTCGCAACCGCTCGAAATCCCGCTCCTCCGTGAAGTTGTTCGGGTGCATCCAGAGGTGGAAAATACCGTCCTCGGCGTCGGCGGCGCGGTCGATGCCCCGTTTGGCCGACCGGACGAGCGGGTCGTCCCAGAGCCGTTCCGTGACGGTCCGAACCCGTCCCTCGTAGCCGAACAGGAACATCGACGCGGGGATGTTCACCAGTCCGTACTCGTCCACCTCGGGGTCGACCAGCGGCGGGTTCGTCTTGCTCACGGTCAGGTCGATGAGCTTACCCAGCGAGTCGAAGCGCGACCCGTCGTACCAGAGTTCCGGTCGTTCGCCGCGGTAGCAGGTGAAGCCGTAGGCGGCGAGCACGTCCCGGTGGCCGATGTTGTTCCGCGGAAAGACGAACGATTCGAGGGTGTGTCCCGCGTCGTCCGCCACCTCCAACCCCGTCCGTGCTTCCGCGACGGCCACCTCGCGGTCGGTGTCATCGTCACCGAACTCGACGTGGGAGAACGTATGGCAGCCGATTTCGTGGTTCGCGTCGGCATCGACGATGGAATCGACGAGTCCGTCGCCGAACCAGAGCGGGTGTTGTGCCGCAACGCCGCCGGGGTCTCGGTCGAACCAGTCGCCGGTCGACGTCGGATGCCCCGCATGTGTGCCGTCACACGAGTCGAGAAAGAGATGGCCAACGACGGCCCACGTGGCCGGGACGTTGAACTCGTCGAACAGTGCGAGGAGCCGCGACCACGATGTGCGAGCGCTCTCGACGTGTTCGGGTACCTCTTCGAAGTCGTGATACCCCCATGCGAGTTCGGCGTCGAGAGAGAGGACGACGGCGTTCATATGTGTCGAAAATGCGGTCGGACTGCGATTAAACCGCGCCGACCGTTCAGTTTCGTTCTGGTGGGTAAGCGAGGATTACCCGACCGCCTCATTCGACAGTCACGCTCTTCGCTAGGTTGCGTGGTTTGTCGATGGGTCTGTCGAGCAGGGCAGCAGCGTGGTACGAGAGCAGTTGCAATTGCACGTTGGCGAGGACCCCCGCCACGTCGGGATGCGTGTCCGGAATCGTTAACACGTCATCCACGTGCTGGGAAACCGTCTCGTTTGCATCGCTCGTGACCGCGATAACCGGTGCGCCACGGGCCTCTACTTCCTTGACGTTGCTGAGCGTCTTTTCGTCGTTCTGGCCGTCGAACACCGCGAATACCGGGGTCGTCGGCGTCACCAACGCCAACGGTCCGTGTTTCAACTCGCCCGCCGCGAAGCCCTCCGCGTGTTCGTACGATATCTCCTTGAATTTGAGCGCCCCTTCCAACGCGACCGGGAAAGCCGTCCCGCGGCCGATGAAGAAGTAGGCATCGCTGTCGTGATACCGTTTCGCGATACGATGGGCCTTCGTGAAGTCGAGGATTTGTTGAACGTGGTCGGGAAGGTCGGCGAATGCGGACAACACCGCTTCGATGTCCTCGCTCCGATGGCCGACGACGTCCCGGACGATTCGTTCGCCGAGGAGGGACACCGACGCGACCTGTGAGGAGAACGTCTTCGTGGCCGCCACGCCGATCTCCGGACCGGCGCGGATGAACAGTGCATCGTCGCACTCGCGGGCGGCGGTCGAACCGATGACGTTCGTCAGTGCGAGCGTCCGTGCGCCGCTCGCGTTCGCACGTCGCAACGCCGAAAGGGTATCAGCGGTTTCGCCGCTCTGCGTGACGCCGATAACGAGCGTTTCGTCGTCGACCGGTGGCGTCGAGACGGCGTACTCGCTGGCGAGGAACGTCTGCGACGGGACGCCGCGACTCTCGATGAAGTGGCTTCCGGCGAGCCCGGCATGGTAGGACGTCCCGCAGGCGACGAACTGGACGCGCCGAATTCCGTCGAACGTCCCCTCCGGGAAGTCCTCAAGGGAGATGTCGCCAGTGACGTGTTCGATACGTCCTCGAAGCGTCTGACGAAGCGCCGTCGGTTGCTCGTGAATCTCCTTGAGCATGTAGTGCTCGTAGCCACCCTTCCCGGCGTCTTGGGGGTCCCAATCGACGGTCTGGACTGCTCGTTCGACCGGCGTGCCGTCGAGTTTCGTTATCTCGTGGCCGCCCGGTTCGATAACGACGACATCCCCGTCGTCGAGGAATATCACGTCGTCGGTGAAATCCAGAAACGCGGGGACGTCACTTGCGAGGAAGTACGTGCCGTCCTGGACGCCGAGGACGAGCGGCGACCCCGAGCGAGTCGCGTACACCGCGTCGCTTCCCTCGACCAACATCGCGACGGCGTAGCTTCCCGAGAGCCGACGGATAGTCCGTCGGAACGCCTGTTCCGGCGTCGCCCCTCGGTCGAGGTGCTCCTCGACGAGATGGGGAATCACTTCGGTGTCGGTGTCGCTCTCGAACGTATGACCGCGGTCCGAAAGCTCCGCCCGGAGCGATTCGTAGTTCTCGATGATGCCGTTGTGAACGACGGCGACCTGCCCGGCGCAACCGGTGTGCGGGTGTGCGTTTTCGTCGGTCGGCGGACCGTGCGTACTCCACCGTGTGTGACCGATACCGAGTCCGCCCGCAGGCACCTCGTCTATCAGCATGTCCTTGAGGTGGGAAATCTGTCCTTCGCGTTTGAAGACCGCGGGACCACTGCCGTTTTTCACGGCCAGCCCGGCCGAATCGTAGCCCCGATATTCGAGGTTTTCGAGACCGACGAGCAGTTCGTCCACAGCGTCTTTCGTTTCGCCAACTCGGGCGATGATACCACACATTAGCCGAATACCTCCGAGAAGTTGTTGTCACTCATTGCCGACGAAGCGATAGCTGGTGTTTGTTCCGATGGACGGTGCGACTTCGATAGACTGTTCGTCTAGCGTTCTGGAATCTCATAGGTAACTCGCCTCTGCTGTGTTCAGCTCCCCCCGGTGTCCGGCATCGGGGGTTGAACGGTAATTACGAATACCCGTTTTGCCTCTTTGTTATACGCATACTGACCACGACGAAGGACGGTCTTAGGACCCGCCAAGATGGTCGTACCCGCGATTCTCGCCACCGGGCCGAACACCGGTCGTACCAGCGATAGACTTCGGAAAACGTTCGGTGCTCACGATTACGGTTTCACTACTTTCGAGTCGCTGACCCGGGAAGCAATTCGTCGAGCGGACGGACCTACCGATATCGGGTACCGCCCATCTACGAAAAGTCGCGCTCGATGCGGAAACCGGCGGCAAATGGGCACGGTAGAACGGGATGAGACGAGACCCTCGAGTTCGTTGCGACCTGTCAATCTCAGACGTTGATTGCGGAGGGCTTTACCCAGATGATGAACTCGCCGTCCTGTCGAATGACGCCGTGAACCGACTGGCTCTCGACCGACTCGTCCACCTCTACATCGTCCAGACTGATGACCTGATTCACCTCGTCGATGACCCACCCGATGCTCCGTTCGTCCTCCGTCTCGAAGACGATAACGCGGTTCCCGGTCCCCGAGCCGGACAATCCGAGCACCGTCTTCGGATTGACGATAGTCGTCGTCGTGCCACGGAGGTCCATGACGCCTTCGACGTGCGGCTTCGAATCGGGAAGCTTAGTCAATTCGTGTCTATCGACAATTTCGTCGATATGTGCTATATCGATACAGTACCGTTTATCTTCAAGTCGGAAGACCAACACCTGCAACGCAGAAACAGTTTTTGACATGACTGGTTCTCCTGTTGGAGTCCACTTTACTGTTCCGCCGACAGCTGTCGGGGTAGATTCGCTTTTCCGTCGAGTGCAGCTCTCTACAATTCAAATTTTTTCATGATATGTTTCTAGAGGAACGGTGACGGTATCTTTTTATGGTCTGGTTATCAAAGTCGATAACCGATGGGGTCTGTGGAACTGCTGAGAGTTCTCGGCAACAAATATAATGCCGAAATACTCGACGCAACACACGAGCCGAAATCCGCACAGGAGCTAAGCGACGAACTCGGTATCCCGATAGCGACGAGCTACCGACGAATCGAAGAACTCACGGAAGCGAACCTACTCGAACTGACCGGACGGGAATTCTCGAACGAGGGACGTCGAACGAAGGTGTACCGGCGTGACATCGATGCCGTTGCGATTTCGTTTCAGCGTGACGGTATCGACGTGTCCATCGAGAATCGGCCCGAGGTCGAAAACGCGCTGGTCGACGTGTGGCGTGACTTGAAGGAGCGCTAACATGCAGACGATAGAGCTTCTCTATGGTGTTTTTAGCGTCACACTTGCTATCGCGGGACTATCGATGGTCGCATTCGCGGTTCGCGCGTACCGACGAACCGGTCGCCGGACGCTGTTCCATCTCTCGATCGGCTTTACCCTCGTCGTCGCGGCGGCCCTCGCGACGACCGTCAGTGCGTTCATCTACGATTTCGAAGGCATCCGATTCTTGTTGTCGGTTAACTATTTGTTCTCGACCATCGGGTTTCTTTTCATAATATTTTCAATCATGTCTAGGTGACATATTCTCACAAGCAGCTATTTTTACCCGACAATATTGGCCGTATTCTTTGGTTTGGGGCCGTCTAAATTCGATATCATGCCTGATAATTGGATACGTAGTTTTAATACGGTCCTTTGATTCGTTCCGCATAGCGTCCGAACCGTGATACATATCGGGTCGGACATGAAGTGAGAAATCATGAAAGACGCAATTCAAGAGCGCCTCAACAACAGAGGTCAGGTCGGTATCGGGACGCTCATCGTGTTCATCGCGATGGTATTGGTCGCCGCAATCGCGGCGGGCGTGCTCATCAACACGGCGGGCTTCCTCCAGTCGAAATCCGAGCAGACGGGTCAAGACAGTACAGCACAGGTGTCCAACCGCGTGGAAGTCGTTTCCGGCTTCGGGAACGTAACAAATAACGAACAGGTTGACTACATCAACCTGACGGTCATGCGCGGTTCCGGTTCGGACGACATCAACCTCTCGACGGCCACCATCGAGTGGATCGGTCCGAACAAGGCGAAGACGTTGGTCGCCGGGAATATGTCCCAGGCTGACGCAACTAGCGCCGGAACTGGTACGCCCGGAAGTAGCAACTACTTCAACGTCTCTGACATCAAGGACGAGGATGCATCCGCGCCGGTCCTCAACAGTCAGGACGACCGCTTCACTATCTCGATGAACGCGACGGCGATCAGCGCCCAGTCGCTGCAGGAAGGTCAGACGGTCGAACTCAAGCTCACCACGCAGTACGGTGCAGTCACCCTCTACCGCGCGAACATCCCGCAGTCGCTCTCGCAGGAAAGCGCGGTGACGGTCTAAGGTAATTAGAATGAAAGACGCAATCCAACAACGCCTCAACAATCGAGGTCAGGTCGGCATCGGGACGCTCATCGTGTTCATCGCGATGGTATTGGTCGCCGCAATCGCGGCGGGCGTGCTCATCAACACGGCGGGCTTCCTCCAGTCGAAATCCGAACAGACGGGCCAAGACAGTACGGCACAGGTGTCCAACCGCGTCGAAGTCGTCTCCGGCTTCGGGAACGTGACGCTCCTCAATAGCTCGGGTGACTACGATGCTACGAATGGCGTCGAAACCGTTGACGAAATCAACCTGACGGTCATGCGCGGTTCCGGTTCGGACGACATCAACCTCTCGACGGCCACTATCGAGTGGATCGGCCCGAACACGGCCACGACGCTGACGAAAAGCGATACCGCCGATGCCGGTAACTTCAGCGTCTCATCCATCAAGGACACGGACGACTCCGTGCCGGTCCTTAACAGTCAGGACGACCGCTTCACCATCACAATGAACGCAACCGCAATCTCGGGGTCCGGCGTCTACGGACTCAGTGAAGGTCAGACGGTTGAACTCCGACTCACCACGCAGTACGGTGCAGTCACCCTCTACCGCGCAAGCATCCCGCAGTCGCTCTCGCAAGAGAGCGCGGTGACGGTCTAAACGATTTTTCCCTTTCTTTTATCGACGCCATATTGCCTAGCGGAGCGTATCGACTCCTTGTCGGAAAGGTAGGTTTTTCATTCAGTACGGTAATTCCAACCCGTGACATCGCTGTTCACTCTCGAAAAAGAGGCAGACGCCGAACGCCTCGTCACGTTGCTTAGCGAGAGCAACAACGATACCGTCCGACAGCGAGCCGCGGAAATCCTTGGCGACCTCGACGTTCCGGACGATGAAGTTGTTGATTCACTGACCACGGCCGCACAGGACGATTCGAACGGTGCGGTTCGAGCGGCCGCTATCGACGCTCTCGACCAGCGCGAAGCGGTCGAACAACTCATCAGCGCAATCGTTGGCGAGGAGATCAGCGGTAGCAAAGCGGAGTGGGCACGAGCGGAGGAACTTACGGATGCGCTCACGTCCGATCAACCGGAGCTTAGAATGGCCGCCGCAAACGTCCTCGGACGAATCGGCAGCCGGTCGGCGACGGAGGACCTGATTCGTCGACTCCCCGACCCGGACCCTCGGGTTCGTGCACGCGTTGCGCGTGCGCTGGGGCGACTCGAGGATAAGCGGGCCGTGTCGCATCTCGCCGAGCGGCGGACCGACGAGGAGGTCGACGTCCGGCGCGAAACGGCCGAAGCGTTGGGTCGAATAGAGGGCGACGAAGCGCTCTCTGCACTGCTCGGGATGCTCAACGACCCCGCGGAAGCGGTTCGACGAATCACCGCCGGGTCGCTCGGTAACTTCGGCAGCGTGAAACCGCTCGACGCGCTCGTCGGTCTGCTGGGCGACAAATCGGAAGCGGTTCGGAAGGCCGCCGTGTTCTCGTTGATCGAACTGCTTTCTAACGTACCGCCGGAGCAGAGTCACGAACTCCGCGAGACGATGGTCCAGAAGTTGAGCACGAGCGACCACCGTGTCGTCGTCAGTTCGCTCGTCGATATCATCGAGGAAGGCTCCCAAGCGCACCAACGCCGGAACGCCACGTGGTTGCTCGGACGAGTTACGGGCACGCAACATCGGTGGGAGGCCATCGAAACGTTAGTCGGCGTCTTGGACGCCGACGATGGCATGACTGCCCAATTCGCGGTCACCAGCCTCGCGACGATCGGTGGTGAGTCCGTCGAAACCGCGCTTTTGGAAGTCCTCTCCGACTCGGAAGCGACGACGGATGCACAAGCGATGGCCGCGTTCGGTCTCGGAAAAGTCGGCGGAGAGCGCTCACGTGAACGACTCGATACGCTGGTCGACACCACCGACGACGAAGAGGTGAGAAAGCGTGCGTTCTCCGCACTCTCCAAGCTCGGCGGACGGGCATAGTATCACCGTTTTGTCAACGTTTTCGACGCCCTCGTTATCTCTTTTGAGATTTTACTAAAGTTTTATATTCGTCTAGTGTCTTGATTCGCCAACAATGGTTACGGACTCGCTCATCCGGGTTTTAAAGGACACTATTCTGGGTTCCGACATGTCTGGTGAGTCTCAAAAACGTATAAAATTCGATGGAGGGACACAAAACGAGTCGGTTACTGTCTCCGATCAGAACAGCATATCGACTGATTCTATCACGGACGTGTACGGCGGGACGAACGCCGGTGACGATTTGCAGCGAGCGCAAATCGAGCATCTGAACGGGTTGTTCTCGAACACCGAGGCAGCTATCGCGGAGGCTCCCCAACTCGGTCGCAAGCACGCGGACGCCGCGGTTCCGGGGGCGGCGTTCGCCGCGACGTACGGTGCGGCATTCGAGGCGATGATCGAAGCGACGTTCGACCGACTCGACCACCGACTCGGGGAGGGAAACGATGCGGTTTCCGACGAACTCGTGCGAGCCGAGTCCGAACTCGTGGATGGGGTCTGGGCTGGTGTTTCGGGCATGCAGGCCGGTTTGGAAGCACACGAAACATCACTGCTGGGGGACGAAGACGAGGATGAGGACGAGCTCAACGTCGATGACGAGGCGCTTCTGGATGGCATCGGCGTTCCGGTGTTCATGCTCGATGCCAACCACCGAGTCGTTGCGTGGAACAGTTCTATCGAGGAACTGACCAGCACGCCGCGAGCGGAAGCCATCGGGACGGAGCAAGCGAGTACCGCGTTCTATCCCGACGGCCGCCGTGCCAAGACGCTTGCCGATAAAATCCTCGAAGTGCCGGAGAACGCACACCTCGAATTCGATATCGAACAAGACGAGGACGACCATCAACTCTACCGCGACGAAAGCCACATGATGACGAAAGACGGGGAGGAACGTGAAATCGTCTTCTCCGCCAAACCGCTCTATCAGAACGGTGAACTCATCGCGGTGGTCGAGACGGTTAACGACCGGACCGAAGACGCTCGTCGCCACGAGAGCGTGACTGGATTGGTCGAAGAACTCGGAAGCACGCTGACCGCCATGCGGAGCGGCAACCTGTCCGCCCGTGCCGACTTCACGGACGAATACGGCGTGGTCGACGACCGGCTCATCTCCGTGGTCGATCAAGTGAACGACATGGGGAAACGGTTCGAACTCCTCGCAAGCCGGGTCGACGAACAGGCGTCCGAACTCGCCGAGTCGGTAGACCAAGCTTCCGGGTCCGCACACACCATCGAAGAACGCGTGGACGAACAGACGTCGCTTCTCTCGACCGTCGCAACCGAGATGGAGAACTTCAGCGCGAGCATGCAGGAAGTCGCGGCGAGTTCCGATCAAGTCGCGTCCGCGGCAGAGCAGGCGAAGGCGGCCGCCGACAGCGGTCTCGGCTCCAGTGAAGGCGCGCGTGAAGCGACGGACGACGTGATCGAGATGAGCGACGACCTCGTGGAAACCGTCACAGAACTCGAATCCCAGATGTCAGAAATAGAGGGCGTCATCGAGGTTATTGCGGAAGTCGCCGACCAGACCAACCTCCTCGCACTGAACGCGAACATCGAGGCCGCCCGTGCGGGCGATGCCGGAAGCGGGTTCGAAGTCGTCGCTGACGAGGTAAAAGAACTCGCGAACCAGACCCGCGAGCACACCGAAGAGATTGCCGGTCGCATCGAAGATATCCAGTCACAGGCCAACGAAACCGTCGTCGCCGTCGAAGAATCGAACCAGCAGGTCCGCTATGCGGGTGAGGAGATCGAAGACGCCCTCATCGCCCTCGAGGAAATCGCGGACGCGGTGGACGAGGCCGCAACTGGCGTGACGGAAGTCGCGGAGGCGAACGACGAGCAAGCCGCCAACGTCGAACAGGTCATGGCGACCGTCGAAGACGTGCGCGATACGACCGAGGAGGTCGAATCCGCCACCGAAGACATCGTTGGTGCCACCATGGAACAGACGGCCGCAATCAGTGAACTCGCGGACCGTGTTGGCGACCTCACCGACGGGTCGAACTAACGGGTACGATTTCCATCTCTCTCACTCATGAGTGAAGGCGAATACAAAATCACGGATACGAGGGGGAAGTTCCTCCAAGCGATGAAAGGCGGCCACAAGCTGAAGGACGCCGCTTGGACGAGCGGCCGCGTTCTGCTTTCGAACCGGCGGCTCATCCTCGCCGGAAACGGCGGGAAACGAACCATTCCCCTCTCCAAGATCAGCGGCATGAGCGGCCGATACGACGTGAACCAGTCGGTCGCCAGCGTCTCCGATTACGTCAGTTTGGAGTACGACGGCGACGTGTTTCTCGTCTCCTCACAGTTAGATATCGAGGAGTTCGAGGCCAAGCTGTACGGCGCGATGTTGAACCAGTCGATGATTCTCGTCAAGCACCCCGCCGTCAAAGGAGGTGTGGTGCAGAATACGGACTGGGAGCGCGCTCGGGTTAAAATCGAAGTCGGCGAGGTCGGTATCGCGGTCGCCAGTGGCGTCTTCATCCAGCTCGAACTCGACGACATCGGGCAGGTCGACACCGCAAAGCGAACCGTGGAAGGAGAGACTCGAACCGTCCTCGAAGTCGAGCACTCGGAGGGAAGCACCAGCATCCAGACGTACATATCCGGGAAAGCGCGGCGCTGTTCCCTCCTCGGGTCGCTCTTTCAGAAGGGCGAACAGCAGAGCGAGTCGGGTGCCGACCTCTCGGAGACGGAAAAGGAGGTGTTGATGGCGCTATACACCGGCGTCTCCGCGTTCGAAATCCCGGACTTCCTCGGGATGGACGTGGACAAAGTAGAGGAGATATTCGAACGACTCATCGAACTCGACGTGTTGGAGGAGGTCAGAAAGCGTCGCGAGGTGAGTCTGAAGACGCGGGGACGAAATATCGCCAGTGGCTCGATCAGCGAAAAGTAATCCGAGCGAGTTGGCGTCCGTTCTCTTTTACGCTTCGTGCCGAGTTACGTCGAGGTCCCCATCGACGACTTCGACGGTCAGCATCGTCGCCTCGGTGTCCGGTCCGACCCCCGTTGCCGACCCCGGATTCAACAGTCGAACGCCGTCGTGCATCGTGTCTTCGACCTCGTGAGTGTGTCCGCCGATTCCAACCACCGGTTCGTCGCCCCTCGCACGCGCCGTGTCGGCGATAGCGTCCACCCAATCGTCGCGGTTCATGACGACGCCCTCCGAACTGGAAACCGCCCGTTCGACGGGATTGACGATTCCGTGGACGACGACGAACGTCACGCCCGCGATGTCCACCGACGCGACACTCGGAAGGTCGATGTCGTTGGGATCCGCGTTTCCGTAAACGCCGTCAGATCCGATGCGAGCGCCTGCACGTCGACGAGAGCGTCCTCCGAGCCGAAGTCGCCAGCGTGGATAACGTGATCGACCGTCCGAATGTGCTCACGAAACGCGTCGGGAATCCGCTCCGCTTGGCCGGGCACGTGCATGTCGGAAACGATTGCGACTTCCATACGGCCACAAATAGTTCAGCCTATTAACATTATCTGCATCGAATATAATATCTGTGATAGAATCGGTCGCCAAATGAACCGAACTTCGCGCCGCGCTACGTGTTCACTTTCTCGATGCGGTCGCTGACGAGCATCTTTCCGGGTGCCGTCAACGACAGTCCGTCGTCGGA
This sequence comes from Haladaptatus sp. T7, assembly GCF_026008575.1. Lineage (NCBI taxonomy): Archaea > Methanobacteriati > Methanobacteriota > Halobacteria > Halobacteriales > Haladaptataceae > Haladaptatus > Haladaptatus sp. T7. The sequence goes on along the minus strand of NZ_BROP01000001.1, from coordinate 349,141 downwards.
GGGGTCCACCAGTTCTTTCTTTTCGATTTCGGTGAGAACCATCGCGGCGCTGCCAGCGTCGATACCGAGCGCTCCCGCGAGGTTGCCGCTGTTCGCGCCGGAGTAGATGGCGACGAGGGCCTCCATCTCCTGTTCGGTGACGTCGATACGTTCCGCACGCTGGGATATCTCGGCGTATTCGAGGCGGAGATAGCGACCGAGAAGGTTCAGTTTTCGCTCGGCACCGACGGCGAATTCGGAGGTGACTGTCTGTCCGTTGTCGTTGTGTCGAATCGCAACGACGGTTCGGGTTTGTCCGCCGACGTCGCGGTCCTGTTTCTGGAAATAGCTCACGCCGGAGAGGTCAACCGCGAACGGTTCGGGAATCGAGAGGAACTCGACTTTTCCGGGTTGGATACGCAGTTTTCCGGTTTCGAACGTCTCGCCGGTGACGCGCCCGCCGACTCGCGCCGGGTGTTTCACCGTCACGGGCGTGCCGCTCAGGATGGCCTTGAAGAGAAAGACTTTGAACTTCCCGACGTTATCGTTTTTCGCTTCGATGACCGCCGAATGGCCTGCACCGTCTCGCTCGAACGCGACGGTGATGGTGTCCTGGAAGAACCCTTCGAGTTCGGAGGGAACGTGTCCGACCGAGATGTCGAATACCGACGTGAGCGGAATCGTCGTTTTCGACTCGCTCGTCGCCAAAACGAGCCGTTTTTGGCTCAGAATGATTCGACCCCGCACCGGCTCTGGCGACGGTTGGGTATCGAGACTGTAGCGTGCGACGAAATCGGCGATGACTTTTTCAGACATGACGTTGCTCCACGATGCGGTTTCGTTTTCGTGTTCTGTGTGCTAAACTCATAAGTAACTATCTCATACGTTCAAGAACGTTCCGACGACGATACGAGTGATCCACGCGACGACCCCGCTGACCCACGTCAGCAGGACGAAATGCATGTAGGCGTTCACCTTGTGACCGCCATCGACGATTCGTATCATGAGCGAGGAGAGTACCGAGTTTAGGAGGATGATGATGACGAGGAGGTACTCTATCATGATGTTGTTGTACACACCGGTGTGAATCAGCGTCCCGAAGTTGAACTGCGGCGTGTTCAGCCCGATGGACATCCCCGAGAGGATATTGACGATTTCGAGCCCGATGAAGAACGCGAACGTCGAGGCGGCGGTGATACCGTAGAGGACGCCGATGAGCGTCATCGTGGACTGTTCGCGCTGCTCGCGCAACTGCATGACCTCGTTCATGTTTCCGCTGATGAGTTCGCCGAGGTGCTTCGGTTCGCCACCCATCTGCCTGCCGATGAGATACATCTCGCTGAACTTCTGGATGAGATACGAGCGGGCGTCGGCGGTGAAATGTCGCCACGCGAGTTTCGATTCGATTCGCATGCTAAGCCGCTTGTACAGGTCGTCGATGTCGTCGGACAGCGCGCCGAAATCCTTCGTTCGAAGGGTTTTGAGCACGCGCGAGGTAGTGCTCTGTTTCGCCGTCTCGCTCGCGCCGAGCGCGCGGATGAAGTTCGTGAACTCGTCGTCCCGCTCTTTCACCTTGCCCTCTTCCCGGCGGACCACCAGTCCGGGTAGCACGAGCGGCGTCGTAGGTAGTGCCGCGAAGATGGGAAGCGGTATCGAACTGGGATCGACGGAGGTGCGGCCGAGCAGGACGAGCAGGCAGATGACGATAGCGATCACGGTCAACACGATGCCGACGATGACGCTGATTCGAACTTTTCGTTCGGAGTCCGTCCGTCCCTTCTCCTCCGGGTGATACCAGACCGGGTCGTACGGTGCCGTCGTCTGTATCATGAACAGAAACCCCATCTGGACGAACGCGAACATGACGACGACCGCACCGACCGTCATCGTCGGATTCGTCCCCGTGAGGATGGGGAGCACCGTCGCGAACACGAGCGCGAAGGTGACGGAGAGAATCATCGACAGATAGAGGTCCTTCATCACTTCGAGATTCCGCAACGAGCCCTCGTAGATGGTGACGTAGTTCTGAATCACCACGTCCTGTTCGGAGAGGAGGAAGTCCTGAATCTCACCGCCGGAACCGATGGTGTACGCGAGGCGGTCGAAGAAGTCGGAAAGCGGCTTGCTCGGCACTTTCTTCGCCCGAATCTGCAGGGCGTCGTCCAAGCTCTGGTTCCACGTATCGACGAGTTGGACGATACGTTGCATCTCCAACGCGAGTTCCTTGTACTCCGCCTCCTCCGAGAGGATTCGAAACACCTGCACGCGGTCCATGTTCGCCGTCGAGAGGACGGTCATGTGCGTGATGAACAGGTGCAACCGATCTTCTATCTGCTTGCGACGGCGGTCCCGGAGTAGCTTCGGGTAGATAATCGCCGTCGTCAGGGCGAGCGCTCCGAGCAGCGGCACCGGCAATGCGACGAGGAACGGCAAATCGACCGAAAAGACGACGACGAGGCTGATGAAGAAGAACAGTATCGACGGAACGATGACCAGCCCAACGTACCGCACCATCGGCATCTCCATCTGGTGGTACGCTTCGATGGTCGAGGAAGCGGCAGCGCTCAGGAGCTGTTTCGCATCCGTTTGCTGTGCTTCTGCCTCTGCCATATCAGATCGACCGATGAACGTTGAACGGAAGCCCATCGACGCCATCGCGCTGGAAGGCCTCGATGACTTCGTTCACCTCGTGGTAGCCGAGGATGTTTTCTTCTATCATCCGCTCCATAATCTGCGCCCGGAAATCGAGGTCTTGGTAGATGTCGCGGGTGTTCTTGTAACCGAGGAGCGTCGCTATCTGTTCTTCCAGTACGTAGGAGTTGTTCATCCCCTGGAAGACGATTTCGTCCTCAACGGGGTCCCAGTAGAACGCTTGGCGCGTCACCACGCCGCCCATGTCCTTCGAATACCCCTCGATTTCCTGCACGCTCGTCACGCGGCGCAGGACCTTATCGCCCTGCTTGACCCGGTTCTGGAACAGCGCCACGTCGGCGTTGTCCATGAATGTCTCCGGGACGTTGATGGGGTCGCCGGTAAACCGCTGAATCATGGAAACGATGTCGCTCGCGTGGAAGGTGAGCATCACCGGGTGACCGGTCTGTGCCGCCTGAAACGCCATGCGTCCCTCGGCACCACGAACCTCCCCGACGATGATGTAGTCGGGGCGAGAACGAAGCGCGGCCGCTACGAGGTCGAACATGTCCACGTCGGCACTGGCTTCGCTTTTCCCCTCGCGCGTGAGGAGTTGCTGCCACGTGTTGTGTGGCGGCAGGACTTCGGCGGTGTCCTCCGCGGTGTATATCTTACTGTCGCGGGGGATAAACGACAGGACGCAGTTGAGCGTCGTCGTCTTTCCCGACGCCGTTTCCCCGACGACGAACACCGTCTGTTCGTTCTCCAGACAGAGCCAGAGATACGCGGCGAGTTGCGGCGACAGCGTGCCCCACTTCGTAATCTGTGCGACCGAGAGGGGCGTCCCTTCGCTCTGACGGATGGTGAGGCTCGGCCCCTTGATACTCACGTCGTCGCTGTAGATGATGTTGATACGCGACCCGTCGGGGAGCGTCGAGTCGACGATGGGGTCGGAGTCGGACACGGGGTCACCGATTCGCTCGCCCATGTTTCGGAGCCAGTTGTCGAACCGGTCGTTCGTTCCGAAGTCCACGGTGGTCCCGAGCATGCCGTAGGTGCCGTGGTCCACGTACGTCTCGTGCGGGCCGATGACGTGAATGTCCTCGTTCGACGGGTCGCGCATGATGGGTTCCAACGGTCCGAACCCAACGATATCCCGATTCAGCCGATAGCGGATGTTCTCGTACGTTTGATCCGAAACCTGGTACCTCCCGACGCCGGAGAAGCTCATTAGCTCCTCTACGACGTCGTTTTCGCGCAGCAACTGGATGCCCGCCCGTACGTCCCCGTAGGAGATGCTACTGACTCGCCGTGCGAGGTCTTGGGGGGAGACGCTTTGAATCCGTTTCTGAAGGCTCTTCGGCGAGAAGTTCCCGATGCGCGCCGAGATGCTGTCGTTTCCCTCGCCGATTCGAACCGTATCCTGCAGGAGTTCCTCGATTCTGTCGTCGTACTCGGACTCGCTCTCGGGGGCGGGTTTGGTGACGCTCTTTTCCAAAATTTTGCTCCGAACGTTCCAGAACAACTCCTGTTCGGTGTCGCTCAGGTCCGGTTCGATGGCGTAGTATTTCGTATCCCGACCGATGTCGCCGTAGATGTGGCAGTAGATGGGACCGCCCGCCGAGTAGATGACGTTCGGTTTATCCGCCTCCCACTCTCCCGACGGCTCTTCGATGAGTTTCGGGAACTCACCCGTAAACTGCTTGAAGCGCTTCAAGTAGTCGCGGAGGTGTGGGCGGCGCATGGCGACCTCGCGGAGTTCGCCTTCGATTTGGGTGGTCCCGTGTTCGGTCATTTTTAGGCGACGCTACGGCTCTCGATGACGATACCAGCGTCGGCGCGAACCGAGTACCCGATGCTGTCACCCACCTGTTCACCCATTCCGGCGAACCGCTTCACGGAGATGTTCCGACGGACGTCGTTTCCGACTTCGACCATCTGCAGCTCCATGAACACGTCCGCGATGGCACGGAACGGGCCGATGGCATCCTCGTCGACCGTCGATGGGTCGACCGTCAGGACGACAACTTTCCCTTGCGTCACGAGGTCTCGGAAGAACGAGATGATTTCGAGCGCCGCCTGTCGTTCCTCGTTCTGGCGAACCAACGCCTCGAAGGTCGGGTCGTTGCGGAGAATCGCATCGAACGTGTCGATGATGACGACATCGGCCTTCCACATCGCCTCCGCCTGCATCAGACGATTTAGGAGTTCCTTTCGCTGGCCGTCGTCAGCGTCGTCCGTGGGTGCGGTGATCTGACGAGTGCCGGAGTCCACGTCGGCGTGGAGGAACAACAGCCGCTCGTTCAGCAGGTGTTCTTCGACGCCGTAGGAAAGCGAGTGCATCTGGTCGATAAACCCACGAATCGTTAGCTCCGTCGAGAGCAGCGTTACGCTGTGGTCCGTCTCACATAATCCGTAGCTGAACCGCTGGCTCATGGCGCTCTTTCCGGCACCGTAGTCGCCTTCGATGAGCACGATAGAGCCGCGTGGGATTCCACCGCCGAGTTCGTTGTTCAGACGGTCGTGGTCTTGCAGGCCGAGCGAGTAGAGATTATTTGAACTCATGTTCTAAACTCCAACACCTCCGAGTCGCCGTTGACGACCATCTTCACACGATGGTCCTCGTTGGGCGCCATTGGCGCGTCGTTTCCGATTGTAACTCGTAGCACATTTCCAACGTCCCAGTCGCTTCCATCTACGACTTGGACCGAGACATTCGATTGATACTTCCCGTCCAGTAGTATATCAATTTGGTCGCTTGACCCTTTTAAATTCTCTGCCCCTGTATTCTTCACTAGAACGGTAATATTTTCATTTCCGCTGGCATTATAAACTGCGCCGCTTCCAGGGTCGCTGATTATTTCGATGTCCGTCCGAACGTCGTGACTGACGTCGTAGCTTCTGTCGCCCAACGCTCCCGACAGTCGCTGAATTCCCGTCGTGAAGGTTCCCGCGACGCTCGCCGCGATGATGAGGCTCGCGATGAACAGGATGAGGTGGGACGTGGAGACACTCGCCACTCAGACCGCCTCCGTATCGGCGAGCCCTGGTCCAGTTACGACTTTCACTCGGGTTGGACCCGTCGAAACGTTGATTCGGTAGTGGAGGGTCTCACCGGGAAGCCACAGTTCCGTATCGTTGACACCGTTAACGTCGCGTGCCACGATGGCCCCCGAATCGGGGTAGACGCCATCGACCAACACGTCAGTGTCGTTGATATCCAGCGTGGTCGAACCGGTATTGTTCACAGTAATGTTCAGGTATCCTGCCGAATAGTTCACTGTTGTGATATTCAGTGCGGTGTTCTGTTGGTCGAGCACGTTCTCAGAGTGGTCTGTTCGAGCATCGTTGATCCGCTCGAACCCGTTGTAGGCGGCCGAGTAGATCATTCCGAAGCTGATGAACATTGCCAGGAAAATGATGGCCGTGGAACCACTAACGCTGAAGCCCATGGCCCTCTCCCCGTATCTGTGCACAGTGGTCGACGACTTTCTGCTCGATTGCGTCTCCGGTGAGTTGGCTCATGAAGGTGAGACTCCGGATGTGGTCGTCCACGCCGAGAGTGGCAGGAGTCGCGTCGGTATCGACATCCGTCACGTCAGCAATCCCGCGAACGAACGCGAGTAGTTGCTCTTTAACAGGTTCGCTTATCCAGTCGATGTCCTCGTAGTAGGCGATGGTTCGAACGGCGTCTTCGGACCCGAACTCCTCGACGAGGAACTCCAACCACTCCATCACGACGAGATCGACGATGTACCCCGCGGGAAGGGTGGCGAGATACGGCTTTTGCATGCCGTTTCGCATCTCCACGGTCGTCTCCGCCGCTTGGGATTCGTTGGTCTGAGCGGGTTCTTCGAACTCGAAGTCGCCCGTCTCGGGTTCCGGCGCCGTCTCCAGTGCCGCTTCCTCTTCCGGCGCCGGTTCGGGTTCGACGTCGAACTCGATGTCCGATTCCGCTGCGTCGTCGGGTTCGGCATCGGCTTCCTCCGCCCAGTCCGCCTCGCCGGATTCGTACTCCTCTTTGAGTTCTTGGAACGTCGAACCACCCGCTTGTCCGTCGCCTTCTTCTTCCTCCATCCCCATATCGTCCATTTCCATGTCATCCATGCCGATGTCGTCCATCTCCTCGTCTTCGATGTCGTCGAAGCTGTCGTCGAAGAAACTGTCCGCGTCGGCATCGGCGATGTCATCGTCCAGATCATCGTCCTCTTCTTCTTCCTCTTCGTCGAACAGACCGAAGCCGCCGGACTCACCGCCGCCGAACGCGTCACCGCCGAGGCCGCCGTTCGGCACGTCGTCCACGAAGGGATTGACACCGCGCGTGACCATCTCGTAGATTTCGAGCAGTTTGCGGACGTTCTCCTCCACGTCGTCCACTTTCTCGCTTATCTGTTCGTTTTCGCTCCGGACGGTGCTGACGGTGGACGCGATGTCGCCGACCTCGTTTTCGAGATCCTGGAGACGATTTTCGAGTTCTTGGGTCGACCCGCCACCGCCCATGTCTCCGAACCCGTCGTCACCGTCACCACCCCAATCGTCCATACCGCCGTCCATGCCGTCATCTAAGTCGCCGAAGTCGTCGCCACCGAGGTCATCATCGAACAGGTCATCACCGCCCGACTCCGACTCGGCACTCTCGTCGTCCTCCATGAAGTCCATGATTCCCATGGCACCCATGGCAACCGACCCGCTCAGGAGCGGAGCGAAGTGGGGAGCAAGAGTTATAAGTTTCATTATGGACACCACCGAACGTCACCACATTAATCTTCTGCCTGAGTTATCACATTTGATACTATGAAGAAAATCACACATTTAAAAGACCGAGTTCGTCGTATTCGTCCCATGACCCGGTATAAAATCGTCTTAAGTGTCTTTAGTTGTCGGTTCGGGACTATAATTTCTGATATATTCTGAGACGTTTGTCCACGGGTTCATATTCTTCTTTCAATACTTCCGGTAGTGTCTCCGTCTTTCCGATGACGAGGTAGCCGCCGGTTCGAAGCGAGTTCGTGATGGTTCGGAGCATCGGCAGTTTGTGCTCGGCGTTGATGTAGATGAACAGGTTCCGACAGGACACGAAATCGAAATCCGACTTCGAGCTGCCGTGGATCAGGTCGTGACGCTCGAAATCGACCAGTCGTTTTACGCGACTCGACACGCGAAACTCGTTCCCGTCCCGTTCGACGTACTGCTCGTACCCGTCCAGCGGTTCGAGCTGTTCGGCGATGTCGGTCGTCCGAGTGCTCCGATATACCCCGTTCCGTGCCTTCGCCAGCACCTCTCGGTCGATGTCGGTCGCCGTTATTCGCACTTTCGTCGCATCGATATCGGAATCCACGAGCGCGAGCAGCGCCAACGAGTACGGTTCCCGTCCGTCGGAACACGCCGCGCTCCAGAGTTTCACCTGCCGATGTGAGTCCGCGAGCGAACGCAAGACGTCGCGGATTTCCTCCCAGACGTCCGGGTTCCGGAGGAAGCTCGTCACGTTGACCGAAAGCGCATCGAGGAGCGCATCCCGCTCGTCCGGGTCGTCCGCAAGTAGCGCCCGATACTGTTCGTACTCCTCGACGTCGGTCCGGCGCATCCGGGAAGAAACCCGTCTGTCGAGATACGAGGTGTCGTAATGGCTCGTCGCAAACCCGAGTTCCGATTCGATGAACGACAGCAACGTGTCGAACGAACTCAAATTCGCTTCACCCCTCGGTGGGCGCTCTTCACGACGAGCACCGACGTCCTCGTGTCGAATTCGAGCGAGCGTCCGTAGTCCCCGCCGGTATCTTCGCCGACTATCGGGATTCTTTCATCGGCCAGCAACGCCTCGGCCGCTTCGACGTTTCGCGTCCCGACATCGCTTCCAATACCCGATAGTTCGAGCATGTTGCTTCCGCCCGCTATTTTCGCTTCGACCGTCTCCATGTTTGCACCCGCGTCTTCCATCTCTGTGAGCATTCCGTTGATAGCCGTGTCTACGAACTTGGCTTCGTTACCGTCCGAGTCGGCCGTGGACGGGAGCATTGCGTGGGCGAGTCCCGCAACTCCGCTGGTCGGCTCGGACAGTGCGATTCCGAGACAGGAGCCGAGTCCGGTCGTCGTCAGTCGTGTTTCCGCTTCCGTCACGGCGTACTCCGCCACGCCGACTTTTATCGGTCCACTCCCCCCACGCTTCGAGTCGCTACGATACACCTTCATAATCGTCCCGCGTTCGTTTTCCGTTCCGACGTCGCGTCGGCGTCGAGCGACGAGAGGACTTCCCGGAGTTCGGATTCGTCGGGAAGCACGTACAACGAGCAGTCGAACGGCGTCTTGGCGGCACGGATGGTCGCATCGGAAACGAACGCGAACTCCTGTTTCTGGCCGAGTTGGGCGACCAACGGGTCCGCAATCGCGCTGCCCATGTCGTGGGCGAACGTCGGCGGCGAGATGTCGATGGTCGTTTCGAGCGCGTTCGCCCACCCATCGATGAAGCTGCTCGCCATGATGTTTCCGAGTTCCTGGATGGCATTTTGCTCCGTTTCGCTCAACTCGCCGTCCGAAATGCATTCATCGCCGGGGAGCAGCGCACCGGAGATGTCGCGCGCCGACGTTTCGTCGAACAGAATCAGAACGAATCCGCCGGGGGACGTTTCGAGTTCGATGACAACGCCGACGTACGTCGTGTCACCCAACGCTTCCGGGACCTCTTCGACCGGAACGAAACTGACGTGCGTGATTTCGACCGTCGTCTCGATGCCGGTCATGGCGGTGATGTTCTCGGCGACCGTCGTCGCACCTCCCCGTGTCATCTCGTCGAAATGAGAGAGGTCTTCGACGGAGACCGTCTCCCCGTCGTCCCCGAGGAGTTCGCCGTACTCCCCGACTTCGGGCGAGAGGTGGACGCTGAACGAGATGGACTCGTCCACGGCCCCGATAGAACTCGCGAAAACGAACGTCTCGTCCGCATCGTCGAAGAGAAGCGTCGGGTCGCCGTCCACGTACGTCGGCGGCGAGATGTCGATGGTGGTTCCGAGGTAGTCCGCCCATCCGTCGACGAACCCACCCGCCATCACGTTCCCGAGCTCTCGAACCAGACTCTCGTCCATATCCTCCATTCCGGGCGCGAGAACGTCGCGCACGCGTTCGACGGCTTCCGCGGGAAACGTAAACGCGGTGCGCCCACGTAGCCCGCCGTCCAATTCGATGACGACGCCGACACACTGTTGACGTTCCAGCGCAGTCGCATCCGAGCGAACGTGCGTTCGCGTCACGTCCACGGACGTCTCGATGTCGGTCATCGCGGACAGGTGCGACGCCGCGCGTTCCGCCCCCTCGTGTGCCATTCTGTTTGCCGCTTCGAGCTTTCGGATGTCCACTTCCATCTCAGACCTCTATCTTCCGCATCATCCGAACCAAGTCCTCCAGTTCGGGGAACGTGTACACCTTCACCTCGACGTTCGAGTCGGGAACTCGGACACGCGAGTCGAGCACCATCGCCACGTCGTCGTCGCGGTGCCCGACGAGCGCCTCGACCGTGCGGCTGGCCGGGCCGTAGGTGAACTTCGGCGTCGAAAAGTCGATAGTCGTCTGGAGAACGTTCGCCCACCCGTCGATAAATCCGCTGGTCATGATGTTGCCGATCTCCTGAACGGCGGACTTCTCCATGTCGCTGAACCCCTTCTTCGCGGGTTCTCCCATTCCTCCCATCATGCCGTGTGCAAGCTGTTTTGCGCTTCCCACGGAGAAGAGAAACAGGATGTAGCCGTAGGGCTGTTCGACCAGTTCGATGTGGATGCCGACCTGTTTCTCGTGGCCCATGTGGGCGCGAACGTCGCGGATGTCGATGAAGTTCGTCTTCGTTATCTCCATCTCCGTCTCCATCCCCGTCATCTGACTGAGATGGTTCGCCACCGTGTTCGCACCCTGCTTTGCCATCTTGTTGAACAGGCTCAACTTCCGAATGTCAATCTGCAAGCTCATTAAAGACTCTCCACGTCGAGGATGGTCACCACGTCACCTTCGCCGAGCACCGCCGCGCCCGAGAGGCCCGGAATGCCGGACAGGATTCCCTCGAACGGTTTGACGACGACTTCCTCCTGTCTGCTCACCGCATCGCAATGAATCGCCACCTGTCTCTCCGACTCGTTGACGCGGACGAGCATGCCGTCCCCGTTTTTGGTCTCGCCGGGAACGTCGAGCGCCCGCCCGAGTCGAATGAGCGGATATACCGTATCGTCGTGGGTGATGACCTCCTCGCCTTCGATGTGTTGTACTTCGCCCATCCGCCGTATCTCGTCCACGTTCTTGATGGGGATTCCGTACTCCTCCTCGCCTGACTCCACGAACAACACCTTGACGATGGCGACCGTAACGGGGAGCGAGAGGCTTATCGTCGTGCCGTCCCCGAGTTCGCTCTCGACGCTGATGTCGCCGTCGAGCCGTTTGATGGTGTTTCTCACCACGTCCATGCCGACGCCGCGACCGCTCACATCGGTGATTTCGTCGGTCGTCGAGAATCCGGCGTGGAAGATGAGTTCGTACACCTCCTCGTCCGAGAGCTCGTCGGCTTCTTGGCGCGACATGATTCCCTTGCTCACCGCCTTCGTTCGGACGGCATCCGCGTCGATACCGGCGCCGTCGTCCGACACTTCGATGGTAACGCGGTCGCGCTCCCGTTTACCGCGCAGATGAACCGTCCCGGTCCGCGGCTTTCCGTTCGCTTCACGCTCGTCCGGCGTCTCGATGCCGTGGTCGACCGCGTTGCGAAGCAGGTGCATGAGCGGGTCGCTGATCTCGTTCAGGATGGTGCGGTCGAGTTCGATGTTCTTCCCCTCCATCTCGAAGTCGATCTCCTTCTCCTGCGTGCGTGCGAGGTCCCGGACCAACCGCGGGAACTTGTCCACGATTTTCTTGAGCGGCACGAGCCGCATGTCCATGACCGTATCCTGCAGGCTGGTCGTTATCTTGTCGAGTTCGTCCAGATTGTCCGAGGCGCTCCCGAGTTCGCTCTGTTCGACCGATCGACGGAGTTTGATGCGGCTGGTGACGAGTTGTTCGACCAACCCGTGGAGGTCGTCCAACTGGTCTACGCCGACGCGAATCGACTGGATTTCGTCCACTTGCGTTTTGGTGGTCGATGTATCCGCTTCCGAGGACGCGTCGGATTCGTTCGATGCATCAGATTCGTTCGAACCGTCCGACGCATCCGAATCGTCGGCAGAGTCGGGGTCCGACGTGGATTCGCTGACCGAATCCGCCGTTTCATCGGCGTCGTCCGCTCCGTCCGCCTCGGAAATCGCATCCGGGATGTCGTCGGTCACGTCCGAGATGGTGGCGGCTTCCACCTTTCCGACGCCGTTGACGACTTCGTTAGCTTTCTCCTCGTCGCCACCCGTGACGAACAGGTCGAAGCCGTCGTCGTAGTCACCGTCGTTGATGGCTTCGACGGACGGAACCGCACCGAGGAGCTCGAGTTGCTCCGTCACCTCGCCGAGCACGAACATCGCGTCGACGCCTTTCATCTGCGAGTCGCGCATCTCCACGTCGGCGTGGAACACGACGTCCACGTCGGCGAGCGCCGAGGGGTCATCGAGCCGCGAGAGCGCCGCTTCGGCGGCCGTCGTCTCGGTCGCCGTCTCGTCGTCGTCCGGCGCTTCGTCTGCCGTTTCCAACGTGTTTCGGATGTCCTCGATGGTCGCGCTCGGGTCGGTTTTCGACTCGCCGTGCTCTTCGATTTCGGCGAGTATCAGCTCGATTTTGTCCACGCCAGCGAACACGTGGTCCATTATCTCCGGCGTGACGTCCATCCGCCCCTGTCGAATCTCGTCCAACAGGTCCTCGATGGCGTGTGCGAGGTTGCTTCCGTTCTGGAATCCCATCGCCGCGAAATTCCCTTTCAGCGTGTGCGCCGTCCGGAAGATGGAATCCATCGCTTCCGCGTCGTTCGGGTCATTCTCCAGTTCGAGCAGCGAGTTGTTCAGTTCCGTTATGTTCTCTTCGCTTTCACGAATGAAGTCCTGTATGTATTCATCCATATCGAATCACGTCGGTTTTCGTACGGTCGAAAGTATCCCCTGGGCAACCTCGTCGGCGGGAAGCACGTCGTCGACACAACCGGTTTCGATGGCCCGTGCCGGGATTCCGAACACCGAACAGGTCGCTTCGTTCTGCGCGATGGTTCGTCCTCCGGCGTTCTTTATCGCCTCCACGCCGACCGCACCGTCCGCACCCATTCCGGTGAGAACGACCGCGGTGAGCGGATCGGTAATCGTCTCGGCGGCCGTCTCCATCGTCACGTCGATGGCCGGGCGAACGCCGTGTCGTACCTCGTTCTGTGTGAGTCGAACACGGATTCGCCCTTTCGCGTAGTTCGAGACTTCCATGTGGTAGTCCCCCCGTGCGACGAGCGCCTGTCCCGCACCGATTCTGTCGCCGTCCGACGCTTCTTTCACGTCGTACTCGGTTCGGTCGTCGAGTCGTTTTGCGAACCGAGCGGTGAAGCTGTCGGGCATGTGTTGAACGATGAGAACACGAAGCTGAGCGGACCGCGGCAACCCGGCGAGAACGCTCTCGACGACTCGCGGCCCGCCGGTCGATGCGCCGATGATGATGGTCGCGTTCTCGACGTACGTGTCGTCGGGTTCCACCGGAGTCGCCGTCGAATTGTCCGGTGCGCTGACGGTGACGTCAGCGCGCGCGACCGACCGAACCTTCTCGATGAGGTCGTCTCTGTGGGCCGAAATCCGGGTCGAAACCTCGCCGCCGGGTTTCGCCAGGACGTCGATGGCCCCCCGGTCGATGGCTTCGAACGTCGCTTCCGCGCCGTCTTCGGTGTGTGCGGACAGCATGAGAACCGGGGTCGGCGTCGTTTCCATTATCTCCTCGACCGCTTCGATGCCGTTCATCGTCGGCATCTCCACGTCCATCGTCACGACGTCGGGTTCCTGTTCGGCGACGACTTCGACCGCCTCCCTCCCGTTCGTCGCCTGTGCAACCACGTCGATATCGCCCGATTCGAGAACGTCGGTGATAACGGTGCGCATGAAATGCGAGTCGTCGACGACGACCGCCCGCGTCATGCTGAGATAACGTCGTTGATGGCTTCCATCACGCTGGGCTTCTGAAACGGCTTCGTGATGTATCCGTCGGCACCAGCTTTGATCGCCTTCTTCATCTTCTCTTCCTGTCCGATACTCGTACACATGATGATGTTCGCGCTCGAATCGAACTGCTTGATTTCGGCCGTCGCGTCGATGCCGTCTCGAATCGGCATCACGATGTCCATCATCACGAAGTCCGGTTGCTTTTCCTTGTACAGTTCTATCGCTTCGACGCCGTTCTCGGCTTCGTCGGCGATTTCGAAATTCTCCTCCAGAATCTCGCGCAGTAGATTCCGCATAAATTCCGAGTCGTCGACAATTAGTACGTCATTCACCATTCAATTTTCACTATCGAGAGCTTTTGAAAGCGGGCAAAATAAATGCTCCCCTGTGATTATCACAGTTGATGATTTATCGAGATTCTTAACTCAGGCTAGTAATCATTTTGTCAATATCGACCCAGATGATGAGGTCGAGACCGTTTTCGTCGTCGGGTCGCTTGATGATTCCCTGTGCGATTTGGTCGCGGATGCCGCGGGTGTCGAGGTTCTCCAGTTCGTCGCTGGTGTCGATGTGCTCCGGGGCGTGGGTCGTCACGTCGAGCACCTCGTCCACCCGAATCCCGATTTTCTGTTTGTCGTCGGGACGGTCCAGAACGAGAACGTCGTTCCCTCGCTCGTCGGAGGCGACGCTGAGGAACTCCTTGGGGTCGATGATGGCCGTCGTCTCGCCGCGGAGGTCCATGACCCCCTCGATGGAATCCTGTGTCCGGGGAATGCGCGTGACCTTTTTCACCTCGACGATGCTGTCTACCTGCTCGATATCGATGGCGCACACGTCTTCGCCGAGTCGAAATTCCACGACTTGGGTTTCCCCGGCCGACGGATTCTGTTTCTGAACGCTCATAGTCAGTTACCGAATACATCGAACGGCAATACATAAAACCTACTCCCGACTATCACGGCGGATAATCGCTAGCCGTTTTCCGGGGGAAAGACGATGCCGTTCGCGTCCTGCATCGCTCGAAACAGGTCGGCGATGCTATCGTCGGGTGATAAGTCGTACGTTCCGAGAACACCACGGAAACACCGCGACGGGTAACGGACGCGAACGTTCGACTCCATCATGAGAATGCCGAGCACGTCCTCGACGGGCATGCTCGGTTCGACCTGCTGGGCGTACCACATGAGAAGGCTGTCGAAGACGGTCCCAATGTCGTCCGAAAACATCCGCTGATGGTTGATTTCGTCCTCGGCCTTCGCCGTGATGTGAAACCCGTATCTGGACGCCACGTCGCCAACGTCGTCTTCGAGCCATTCGCGGACGTCTTGGGAATCGATGTGGGATTCCCCGTCCGATGGCGCGGATTGACTCGGAGTGTCCGGTGCCGACGCCGGGTCGATGGCGGGCGGGGAGTCCGTCGATGACGGCGATTTCTCTGGGGGCGCAGGTTCGACACCGGGATTCGCGTCGGCGGTCGGTTCGCCGGTCGTCACTGCCTCCGGGTCGTCGGGCACGGACGGCCTCCCGGACGCGCCGATGACGAACCGGCCATCGTCCAGCGTGACGACGTTCTCGCTGTCCTCGATGTCGAGTTCTTCGGGAGAGATGACCTTTCGGCCCTCCGGGTCAGAATCGTCCCGCGCTGGACTCATTGCCCACGCCTACCACGGCTCGTTACATAAAATCACCGGCAGTTTACCTCGGTGAGAATACCTCTCCAATAAACGACGACTCCGACAGATTTCGACGATTGTCGTAGGGTAATTTTATTATCGTCGAATGTCTGGACCAGCATACCAACATGAGTGTTCAAACAACGCCTCTCGCACCGTTGCCGGACGAACTGGATTCGCCGCGCGCCAAACTGGTCTATCTCTCGCTCGCGACGACGGGCGGGGCGACGCTCGACGAACTCCAGACGGGTCTCGACCTGCCGAAAATCACGCTGTACACCATCATTCGAACGCTTCGAGAGCGCGGACTCGTCCGCCAAGACGGCGAAGCGCTGACGCTCGCCGCCTAACTCCGGAATCGCTTCACGTTCACTTTCACTGCGCTAGGCTTGCCTTCATTATCTGACCGGACAACATTCGGACATGAACGTCGAAATGAGCGCGCAGGAGTCGACAGTGCGACCGTGGAATTCGGCAGACGTCTCCGGGTTGTCAGCCAGCGAAGTCGCCGCGTACGTTCGTACCTCGGCCGAGGAAGGTTCCGTCCACCTCGAACGCAAGGGCGGACGAACGTTCGTCGTCGTCGGCGAGTGACACCGCAACGCAGTTGGTCGCTCGCTCCGAAGCCATCCCATGCTCGAACCCGGCCAACCGGCACCTCCGTTCGAACTGCCGAACCAAGACGGCGAGACAGTCTCGCTCGCCGACTTCGATACCACGGTCGTCGTCTACTTCTACCCCCGGGCGGACACGCCCGGCTGCACCACCGAAGCCTGTGGCTTCCGCGATTCGTGGGACGAATTCGAGGCGCGCGGCGTTCCGGTCCTCGGAATCAGCGACGACCCGGTATCCGACCTCGTGAAATTCCGAGACAAATACGACCTGCCGTTCGACCTCCTCAGCGACGAGTCCGGCGAGGTTGCGAGCGCCTACGACTCCTACGGCGAAAAGAACATGTTCGGAAAGACCTTCGACGGCGTGTTTCGAAACACGGTCGTCGTCGCTCCAGACGGGACCGTCGAAGCCGTCTTCGAGGACGTCTCGCCGGACGGACACGCGGACGAACTCCTCGAAACCCTCGAATGACGTACCTTTCACACCCCGTCCGTGCCATGCGCGACGACCCGATGTCCGACGAGTCGGCCACGCTTCTCCTCCGACTCGCCGATGCGAGCGTAGAAACGACCACCGCCCGCGTCGAAGACCTCGGCGGCGAGGTCCTCGAGGAACTCGAATTCGAGACGCTTCGCGCCACCCTCCCGGAACCCGCCGTGGCCGACCTGTGCGAACTCGACGGCCTGGAGGCGATAGAAACCGCCGCAACTATCGAAATCGGGGGAGGGGACGCGGGTGAGGACGTAGATTTAAACGGCTCTTAAGCAATCTCAGCGAATCGAAACCGCGGTTCCGAACGCCTTGATGTTCATCATTCCGCCCTGTCCGCCGAGGGATTCGTCGGTGATGTCCACCGCGACTACCGCGTCCGCGCCGACCGATTTTGCCTCCTCGACGAGTTCGTCGAGGGCAGTTTCCTGATTCTCTTCGAGGGTCTTCTCCCACGATTTGGAGCGTCCGCCAACGATGTCGCGCAACCCACCGGCGATGTCCTTCCCGATGTTTCGTCCCGGCGTCACGTCGGCGACGACCACGCCGTGGTGGCCCGTGATTTCCCGTCCCGGAACGGTGTGGCTCGTCGTCACCAATATCTCGTCGTCGTGGTAGCTGAACGCGGTCATCGGTCGGTTCTTTTCAGCCACGAATCATAATCCTGCTGGTTAGCCCGAGCGGACAGCGGCGGCAACCTCACGGAGCGTTTCGTACTCCTCGTCGCTGTAGGCGATGAGGCGCGCGTCTTCGAGGGACTCGGGGTCGAAGCGGTGAATTTCCTCGCAGATGATTCGACCACCCTCTCGGAGGTCGAATCCCGCGATACCGCATCCGAGCGCGGGAAGCACCACTGACCCCGCTCCCCGCTCGTCGGCTTCGCGGAGCGCGTTTCGGGTCGCGTCTCGAACGCTCCCGGGCGTCGCCCGTCCGTCCCCGTAGTGTGGCATGGCCGCCGCGTGAACGACGAACTCGGCGTCGAGTTCGTAGGCGTCGGTGACCGCGACGGAACCGAGTTCGACCGGTCCCCTCTCCATCGCTTCTTCGTTTATCGGCCCGTTCGCGCCACGGCGGAGCGCCCCGGCGACGCCGCTGCCCATCCGGAGGCTGGTTCCCGCGGCGTTGACGAGCACGTCAGCACGCTGTGTGGCGATATCGCCCTGAATCACGCTGAACTCCATATCCCCGCTACGCGGTTCTCGAACAAAATTTTCGGGTCAGTCGATCTGCTCTTCGAGGTAGGTCACTTCGACCATCAGGTCGGGGTGCTCGGCGTCCGGGTAGCGGAACGTCCACGCTCGGTCGAAGTCGATCCCTCGACGGTACCCCTTCAACAAGAGGTCGCCGAGCACGTCGCGGAAGTCCTTGAGAACGGCCTGCTCGGGCGGCTTCGTCGGCTGGGGAGGGTTCGTTATCTCTTTCGTCCCACCCTTTTCGAGGTGGGTTATCTCCGCCATCAAATCCGGTGTGTCGTCGGGATAGCGAAACGTCCATGCTCGGTCGAACCGGCGGTCGTTTTTGTACGCCGTACTGAGTACCATCTTGAGCGTACTCTGGAACTCCTCGGGCGACGCCATCCAGAGGGGGACACTCTGGGTGCGACTCATGGAGAAGGAACAGGCTCGGAGGCAGTATAAAACCGTCCGATAATTGTGTTGGCAGGAACGGCGAGCAACAGTTCACAATGCGGAATTCGGCGTTAAGCGGTCGCTAATCATGTCCACGGGCGGTCGTGTCGTGAGACGCACAGTCGGAATTAGTCCCCGTAAATCCGGGCATACCGGTCACCGAATTCGTCGTCGACAACGGTTACGCGTCGATGAGCGCACGAACCAAATCGTCCTGATAGTTGCGAGCATCGCCGAGTCCGACGGTCACGTTCGACATGAGGATAGAGAACAGTACGTCCGGGTCCGTCGGCCGCTCGATGACACCCGAAAGCGCACGTGTTCCGCGAACCGTTCCCGTCTTCGCGTGAACCGGAACGTCCACGTCCCGCAACCGATACGCGAGCGTCCCCTCGCCCGGCGTCGGAAGCGACCCGATGAGCGTCTCCGACCACGGCTTCTTCCGTATCCATTCGAGCAGGGAAACCATGTCCGCCGCCGAAACGAGGTTGAACTGCGAGAGCCCGGAGCCGTCCCGGAAAACGGTTGCGGGAGAACCCAAGCTCTCGAAGTAGGCGCCGGTTAGCTCCGTCCACGCGTCGAACGACCCGTCATCGAGCGCACGGCGGGCCGTCATCAATGCGAGTTGGTCGGCATCGACGTTGTTCGAGTACAACAGCATCGGACCTGTCGTCTCGCGGAGCGGTTCGGATTCGATGCTCGTCTCGAACGCCGCCTCCCGCTCCGTGGGTTCCGTTTGGAGGACGACATCACCTTTGACGGAGACGCCTGCGTCCGCGAGGCGGTCCCTGAACACCGCGGTCGCGTGTTCGTCGGGTCGCATCACGGGTGCCAGTTCCGTCTCCTCGTATCCCGGCGGCAGTTCGCCGATGGCGTAGATGGTGCCGTTCACCCGGTCGAGATAGGTGTAGAAATAGCCGTTCGCCCCTTCGGGTGCCGTGGAGAGGTGCGATTCGACGGTGACGAACTCCGAGTCGGGTTCGACGGCGAGGTCGATGCCGTTCTCGGTTCGCTTGGCGGTGAGGGACACCTTGTTCCAGTGGAGCGCGAGCGTCGAACTCGGTGCGCCGTAAGAGTACTGCGGGTCCTCCCACGTCCATCCCTCGGGGTACCCGGGGCCGCGAACCGAAAAGACGGGGCCGTACCCAGAGGTGTCGAACGCGGTGATGTCGGCCACGAGGTCGCCGTGAACCGTCCGTACTCCGTTCTCCGCGACCTGTTCCGCCAATCGTTCGAGGTCGGCGGTGGACAACACGTCACCGGTGCCGCGTAGCACGAGGTCGCCGTGGAGTTGATTCCCGGTTATCGACCCGTCGCCGACGACACTGGTCTCGAACCGTTCGTCCGGTCCCATATGTTCGAACGCCAATGCGGTGGTGAGCAGTTTCGTGTTCGATGCCGGTTTGACCACCGTGTCCGCCTGATGACTTGCGAGGACGTCGCCGTCCGCTCCGGCCTCCTTCGCGTACACGGAGACGATACCGCCGGGGAACTTCTCGGATGCGCTTTCGAGTAACCGCCCCACGGCGGAGCACCCCGATTCTCCCGTTTCATCGTCGACCCCCGTTCGATTTGCCAGCGCGGTATCGCCGAACATCGCGTTCGCGCCGACGGTTCCAGTCGCTCCGAGCATCGTCCGCCTGTCCAACTGCCAAATTTTATCTCCCATCTCGTAGTTTATTTTTCAATTGTTGGTAAATATTCACACCCTCTTGTGCTAGGTAATAACTTGCTTTGGTAGTGTAACGTTGGCAAAAACGAACGTAGCGACTCGCTTCGAAGGAAATCGCCGAAACGATTTCTATCTCGATTGGGAAGGGGTTGCTTCGAGCGTCGATAAATTTCACAAAAGTCGAGCGTTCTCCGCACCGAATTGGCGCAGATAGAAAGCCAAGGGTGGGATTTGAACAACCCCCGAGAACCAACGCTTCGCGTCGAACCTCGGTCTGCTTCAAATCCAAGAAGGTTGCGCAGGCGACGGAACAGTCGCCTGCACAAGCCAAGGGTGGGATTTGAACCCACGTATTCTCGATTACAAATCGAGTGCTTGAACCACCCAAGCTCCCTTGGCGCAACTGCCAGTTGTCGCTACTCCTTTGAGTGGTTATCGTTTTCGTCCGATTTTTCCATCTCGATTCGATGTGGTTCGTAGCCCCTGTTTTCGTACAGTCTGCGGGCGTTCTCGTTTCGCGCCAACACTTCGAGCGACAGCACCTCCGCGCCCCGCTCTCGGAGTTTTTCCTCCGCGGCGTCGAGGAGCGCCGACCCGACGCCCTCGTTCCGCGACGCGGGTTCGACGTAGATGTTCTGGACGATTCCGCGAGCGGTCGAGTGCCGGTAGAGACCCGTCTCCAGTTCGAACATCACGAATCCCACGATACCTTCGTCTCGGGCGACGAGCAGGTCGTCTTCGATGACGTGGCGCGCGACCGAATCGCGGACCGCACCGCGGTTCTCCTCCGCGAGGAGGTGTGACCCGTGGTCGCGCTGGTCGCGGGCGAGTTCGACCCAGCGGTCGGTAACGTGGTCGATGTCCGCGCTGGTCGCGGCCTCTATCGTAACCATCTATTGGGACAGCGCTTGCAACGCCGGGAGTTCGTCGCCGGTGAGCATCCGAAGACACGCGCCCCCGCCGGTGCTAACGTGGTCGAACCCGCCGAGGTCGAACTTCCGAATCGCGGCCGCGGTGTCGCCGCCACCGACGATGCTGAACTCGGCGTTTGCGGCTGCGGTGTACATTTCGCGGGTGCCTGTGGCGAAGGTGTCGTCCTCGAACACGCCAGCGGGGCCGTTGAGAATGACGGTTCCGGAATCGCGGAGGATCTCGGAGTAGGCGGTGATGGTGGCGTCGCCGACGTCCATCGCACCCTCGTCTTCGTTCGGTGGGAACTCCTCGCGGGCGAGTTCGACGCGCTCGCCGTCCCGTTCGACCGCGGCGTCCTTCGGGAGATGGATTCGGTCGCCGTACGTGTCGAGCAGTTCGGCGGCGTCGTCGATGTAATCCCAGTATCCCTCGTCGTGGATGAAGTCCGCGCTGGCGTCGCCGAGGTCCGCGCCGTCGGCGAACAAAAAGACGTTCCCGACGACACCGGCCGTCAGCACGTGGTCCGCGAGGTCGCGCTCCAGCACGTTTTTCGCAACCGCGATGGAGTCGGAAACCTTCGCGCCGCCGACCACGTAGGTTCGCGGGCGCGGCGTCGATTCGATGTCGCCGAGCACGTCCACTTCGCGCTCCATGACGCGCCCGGCGTAGCCCGGCAGCCGGGTCGGGAACCCGACGAGGGAGGGCTGTGAGCGGTGTGCGGCCGCGAACGCGTCGTTGACGTAGGCGTCGAGGACGGGGACGAGGCGGTCCACGAGGTGGGTTTGGGCGGCTTGTTCCGCCGGGAACTCCATGTACTCCTCGCTGTAGAAGCGGGTGTTCTCCAAGAGCACCGCCTCTCCCTCGTTGAGGTTCGTCACGGCGCGGCGCGCGTCGGCGGAGAACGTCGCATCGCAGTAAGAAACCGGGAAGGAGAGCAGTTCGTCCAATCGCTCCGCGTGTGCGCCGAGCCCGGCGAAATCGTCGCTTCCGGGTCTGCCCTGGTGGGCGAGGATCGCGACCTTTCCGCCGCGCTCCAACAGCTCCGAGAGGGTATCGACGTGCGCCAACAGACGCGCGTCATCGGCGAGCTCACCGGAATCGGTCAACGGACTGTTGATGTCGATGCGCACGCCGAGGGTCGTCCCTTGGACGGCGAGGTCGTCAAGGGTCTGTATGGGCATACGTGTGCCTGCAACACCGCCCGGCATATGTGTGTCGGTAATCCGTGCTGGAAATAAACACGTTTTCGAGTAAATAGACGGATTATTTCTTTTCTCCACATTCCTCTCCGAGAGCTGTTAGTATGCCGCCGTTACTGAAATTCGCTGGACCGCTCTGTCGGAAAGGTTTAATAGTCTTACCGGAACCGGTTATCGTGTGGAGAGTTATCAATGAACGGCGTAAATGAGACCTATTCACGTGGACGTCGCCTCATCGTCGAACGACCGCTGCTGGTGGTCGTCGGACTGGTCGGGGTACTCCTCGTTTTCGACTTCATCAATCGCCTGCTGTCCGGCGACCTACTGGTTTCCGACGTAGGGTCACTCGTGTGGAACGGCCTCATGCGGGGACTCATCATCGGTCTCGCCGGAATCGGGCTTTCGATGACGTACAGCATACTGAATTTCGCAAACTTCTCGCACGGAGACTACATCACGAGTGGCGCGTTCTCGGGGTGGGCAGTTACGTACCTCATCGCGGGGTTGGGGAGCAACAACATCGCGGGGCTGTTGCTGGTCGGCGCGGGCGGGACCGTCTACGCCAGCAGTCTCGGTATCACCATCGCGACGACCCCGATAGCGGTCGTCTTGGGGCTGGTGTTCGCCGGTGTTAGCACCGTCGTACTGGCGCTCCTCATCGACCGTATCGTCTACCGACCGATGCGGGACGCGGAAGGGATTTCGCTCCTCATCACGAGCGTCGGCGTGGCGTTCGTGCTCCGCTACCTCATCGTGTTCGTCTTCTCGACCGAGAACCGCGGAACGACGGCGCTACAGGATATCCCCAAGTGGAACCTGTTGCTCTGGGACGGAACCGTCCGCGTGACGGCACACGACCTGACGCTCCTCGTCTGCACGGTCGGCTTGATGATCGGCGTTCACCTGCTGTTGCAGCGGACGAAACTCGGCAAGGCGATGCGCGCGATGGCCGACAACGAGGACCTCGCCCGCATCAGCGGCATTCCGACCGAGCGCGTCATCCGCTGGACGTGGATCATCGGCGGCGGTCTGACCGGCATCGCGGGCTACCTGTTGGTGCTCTGGAAGGGAACCATCGTCTTCCAGTTCGGGTGGCTCCTCTTGCTCCCGATATTCGCCGCGGTCATCCTCGGCGGCATCGGGTCGATTTACGGCGCGATTCTGGGTGGGTTGGTCATCGGGCTGACGTGGAACCTCTCCATCATATGGATTCCGAGCGCCTTCGGCCGCGCCGCCGCGTTCGGCATGATGATCCTCATCTTGCTGTTCAAGCCACAGGGTCTGTTCGCCGGGAGGACGACCGCATGAGTTCGAGCGTCCGCGATTTCGAGATCAACGACACGATGCTCATCCTCGGCGTACTGCTGGCCATCTACGTGCTGTACCTCTTGGCGGGGTCGGCGCTCGGCTACTCGCTCCGTGGCCAGTTGAACTCCCTCGCGCGCCTCACGTTCCTCATCGGCGTGTACGGGATGTTGGCGCTCGCGTTGAACCTCCACTGGGGATACACGGGCCTGTTCAACATCGGCATCGCGGGGTTCATGGCGGTCGGCTTGTACACGATGGCCATCGTCTCGAAACCCCCCGCGAGCGCGACCGCCGGTGCCGCGACCGTCTCCGGTCTCGGCCTCCCGCTGTGGGTCGGCATCCTCGCGGGGATGCTCGCGGCGGCGATTCTCGGGTTGCTCGTCGCGCTTCCGGCGCTCCGGTTGCGGGCGGACTACCTCGCCATCGTGACCATCGCGACCTCCGAGATCATCCGCTTCATCGTGATGTCGGACCAGTTCCAGACGTTCACGCTGTTCGGCAAGACGCTCGGAACCGGCGGCGGTCGCGGTCTGTTGTTGAACTTCGAAGACCCGCTGCAACCGCTGTTCGACAGCGCCCCGTACGGCGCGCTCGAAGACGCGCTCAATCCGCTCGTCGGCGGGTCCATCGGACCGGTGCTCAACTCGCTGACCTACGCCGTCATCCTGATGGGATTCGTGGCGGCGTTCTACTGGTTGATGAAGCGGACCGGCGAATCGCCGTTCGGGCGCGTGCTCAAGGCCATCCGCGAGGACGAGGAGGTGGCGAACTCCCTCGGAAAGAACACCGACGTGTTCAAGATCAAGTCGTTCATGCTCGGCTGTGCGCTGATGGGACTGGCGGGCATCCTCTGGCAGATGCGCCAAGGTGCCATCACGCCGACCTCGTTCAAGCCGCAGGTGACGTTCTTCGTGTGGTTGGCCCTCATCATCGGCGGTGCCGGGTCGAACACCGGGAGCGTCCTCGGCGCGGCGGTGTTCGCCGGGTTGCTGTATCAGGGACCGCTCTACCTCAAGAACATCATCCGGCAGGTGTACAACGTGTCCGGCGCGCCGAACACGTTCGCGGATGCGGTCGGCCCGCTGTTCAACGGCCACATCACGCCGATGGTCGCGTACATCATCAACAACATCAACGCGCTTCAGTTGGTCATCATGGGGGCCGTCCTCATCTGGATAATGCAACACCGGCCCGAGGGCGTCCTCGGCCACCGTAAGGAGGAAGCGGCGAGCATCCCGCTCTCGCGTCCCGGCGGCGGCTCCGGCGAGGCGAAACCGACGCCCGCGGCGGACGGAGGTGAGGAGCAATGACCGCGAGCGAGACGGCCGAAACCGAGACGCTCGACATCGGAAACGAGGTGGCGGACCTGAGCGAGACGCCGCTTCGCGTCGAGAACCTCCGGAAGACCTTCGGCGGCATCACGGCGGTCGATGGCGCGACGTTCTCCGTCGAACAGGGGTCGTTCACCGGCCTCATCGGCCCGAACGGCGCGGGGAAGTCCACGACGTTCAACCTCATCACGGGCGTCTATCAACCGGACAGCGGCGCGGTGTACTTCAACGACGACGAGATTACGGGACTCCAGCCGTATCAGATAGCCGACCGCGGCATGGTCAGGACGTTCCAGATAGCCCGCGAACTCTCCGAGATGACCGTCTTGGAGAACATGATGCTCGCCCCGAAAGCGCAGGAGGGCGAACGGCTTTGGCGGTCGGTGACGCCCGGATTGCGGGGCGACGTTCGGGAGCAGGAAGAGGAGATGCTCGAACGGTCGTGGGAGATGCTGGAGTTCTTCGAAATCGACCACCTCGCGAGCGAGTACGCGGGCAACCTCTCCGGCGGGCAGCGAAAACTGCTGGAGATGGCGCGGGCGCTCATGACCGACCCGCAGATGGTCCTGCTGGACGAACCGCTCGCGGGCGTCAACCCGTCGCTGGAGAAGAAACTGCTCAAACACGTTCACGAACTCCGTGAACGCGGCTACACGTTCCTGTTGGTCGAACACGACATGGACGTCATCATGAACAACTGCGAACATGTCATCGTCATGCATCAAGGCAAAGTGCTTGCCGAGGGGAAACCCGCGGCCATCCGTTCGAACGAACAGGTCATCGACGCCTACCTCGGGGAGGAAATCTGATGGCGCTCCTCGAAGTGGACGGACTCGATGCGGGATACGGCGAGGACCTGCAAATCCTGAACAACGTCGATATGCGCGTCGAGGACGGCGAGTACGTCACCATCGTCGGCCCGAATGGGGCCGGGAAATCGACCGTGATGAAGTCCGTCTTCGGGCTGACGACATACATGGGCGGGACGGTCACGTTCGACGGGGGGGAGATTCAGGGGGACGCGCCGGAGGACATCATCCACCTCGGCCTCGGCTACGTCCCGCAGAACGACAACGTGTTTCCGACGCTCTCCGTGCAGGAGAACTTGGAGATGGGCGCGTACATCCTCGACGAGGTGCCCGAAGACGCCCTCGCTGAGGTGTTCGACCGGTTCCCGATTCTGGACGAGCGCAGGGACCAGAAGGCGGGCACGATGTCCGGCGGACAACAGCAGATGCTGGCGATGGGCCGCGCGCTCATGCTGGACCCCGACCTGCTGATGCTGGACGAACCCAGCGCGGGATTGGCACCCGACCTCGTGGCAGAGATGTTCGACAAGGTGGACGAGATCAACGAGAGCGGGACGGCCATCCTGATGGTCGAACAGAACGCGAAAGAGGCCCTGCGGCGCTGTGACCGCGGCTACGTGCTCGTGCAGGGCGGCAACCGCTTCATGGACACCGGGGACGCGCTGTTGGCGGACGACGAGGTTCGACAGGAGTTCCTCGGCGGATAGTCCGCTCCCTCGTCTTCCGCTCGTTTCTTCACCTCGCTTCGCCACAACCGACAAGCACGAGCGGTGCGTGTTGCATCCATGGCGCGTTCACGGTGGGTCGCCTCGGTGCTCGCGGTTGCGGTCGTGGCCGCGTTCGTGCTCGTTTTCGGGATTCCGACACCCGCCACGCCCGCCTTCGACGACCCGCCGACTCGCCTCGATTCCTGTTCGGTGATACGTGATTCAGGGCGCTACGTTCTCACCGCCGACATCGACGAGCGTGCGGAGTCGTGCGTTCGAATCACCGCCGACGACGTGGTTCTCGACGGGAACGGACACGTAATCGACGGGCACACGTTTCGGGAGAACACGACGGGTATCGCGGTGACGGGACGGAACGTCACGGTGCGAGACCTGACGGCCGTCAACTGGACGTTCGGCGTTCGATACGAGGGGGCCCGCGGGGGGACCGTGACGAACGTGACGACGTGGCACACCGGGGACGGCGTGACGGTTTCCGACTCCCCGGAGTCGCGGGTCGGACGCGTGACGGCGACGAACGGCTTCACCGGGATTTTCGTGCGCGACTCCGACGGGAGCGTCGTCTCGAACGGCGTCGTCCGGGATATGAGTTCGGTCGGCCTGTTCGTCGCCGACTCCCGAGACGTGACAGTGAGCAACGCCTCGGTCGTCCGGAGCAAAACCGGCATCGCGCTGCTCGGAGACCGGAACGGACGGGTCACGGACGCGGTCGTTCGTTCGACCCACGAGGCCCTCCTGCTCGTCGATTCACGGAACAACGAGATACGGAACGCGACGCTTTCGAATCCCGACGGAGCGGCGGTCGTGGCGCGCACGAACGAGAGCGACAACCGGTTGGTCGGGACTCGTGGGAACTGGACGAGCGACGACGCGTCGGGGACGACGCACAAAAATCGGGCGTAGCGGCGCGCTCAGCCGAGCGCCTGTTGGATGACGGAGGAGTACGACGACTCCCCTTTGTTGAACGCCACCTGATTAGTGACGTTGCCGCCTTGTTCCTGCTGGAACTTCTGTGCGAACTGGTTCGACAGTTGCTGGCCGTAATCGTTGTTCACGTACAGCGTCGCGGCGGATTGCGCGCCGATGCGCTCACCAGCGACCTGTGCCATCACGCCGCCTTGGAGCAGGTCGCTCGGCGCGGTGCGGAAGATGTAGTCGTCGTCCTGCAGGCGCGTGACGGTTATGGCCGTGCTGGACGGCGAACAGCCGACGATTTGGTTCGGGATGAACACCTCGCTCGCAACGGGGATGTTGTTCCCCGAGGACGCCGGACCGGAGATGGCGGGGAAGCCCGCGTTGACGAGGGCGTTCGCGCCGCTGAGCGACGCCTGCCGAGCGGTCTGGGTGTCCTCGACTTGCGTTTCGACTTGGAGGTCGACGTTCCCCTCGTTCACCTGCTGAATCGGGAGTCTCGACGCCTGAATCATCGGGCCGCCGACGGACGCGAGGTCGCCGGTCTGTGGCAACAGGATGCCGACCCTGATGGTTCGGCCCAATCCTCCCGGTGCGTTGTTCGCTTCCGGACCGCCCGCGTTGCTCTGGAACTGTCGGGTGTTTACGACTCGAATTCCGTCTTCCGTTTGCGGTGCGAACTTCCAGACGTCGTAGGCCGCGGACGCCGGGTCGCCGTTCGCGTCGAAGTTCGTCGAACTCGATGCGCCTTGGTAGTTGATGTCTTCGCCGTTCGCGGCGGCTCTCACGGCGTCGACGAGGTTTTCCGGGCCGTACTCGGTTCCCGGCGGATTGGCGACGCGACGCATCTGGTCGCGGATCTTCTGCCCGTCGTTCTCTCCCGCCGCCGCGTTGGCGAGGATGAGAATCGCCACGGAATCGTACGACTGGGCCGTGAACACGCCCGGCGGCGAGTCGTAACGGTCTCGGAACAGTTTCGTGAACGCCTGTTGGTTCGGACCGGCGGCGGCGGGTGCCGTCCCGGTCACGTTCTGCATGTTGTTGCCTACTTCCTTCGGAAGGCTGGAACTCTGTAGCCCGTCCGGCACGAGGACGGGAACGTCCCGTCCGGTCGCGTAGAAGTCGCGGAACAGCTGAATTCCGCTCTCCGGATAGCCGATGACGGTGAGCATGTCCGGGCCACCCCCCTGTTGGAGCGTTCCCATCAGCCCCACGGTTGTCGCTGCACCTGCCGCTCGAAGGTAGGCGCGACGGTCGATTTTCTGACTCATACCCGGTGGAACCCTCACCGTTCCGAGGCAAAAGTATATCTTAAACTATCATTATAGATGTCGGTCGGTTCATCGTCCGGCGGTCGATACACCAGCAGTCAGCGCGACTGACGTTTTTTCCCGAGAAAACGGCCGAACGAGTGAGACGGGCGGTCAGTTCGAACTCATCGCCTTCTTGATGACAGACGTGTACGACGATTCGCCCTTATTGAACGACACCTTCTGGAGCATCGTGCCGTCGTACTTGTCGGTGAAGGTGTTCGAGAACTTGTCGGACAGCTGTTGACCGTAGCTGTTGTTGACGAACAGCGTCGAGGCCGTCTTGCCGCTCAATCGCTCGGACGCGACCTGTGCCATGACTTTGCCTTGGAGCAGGTCGCTCGGCGCGGTCCGGAACACGTAGTCATCGTCCTTCAGGTTCGTCACCGTCAGCGCGGTGCTGGACGGCGAACAGCCGACGATACCCTGCTTGATGTACACCTGCTGGCTCACGGGGATGTTGTTCCCGGACGACGCGGGACCACAGATGGCAGGGTACCCGGCGCTGACGAGCGCGTTTGCGCCGCTGAGCGACGCCTGTTTCTTTGTCTGTGAATCCTCAATTTGGGAGTCCACAGTGATGTTGATGCCGGCGTCGTTGACCTGTTTGACCGGTATCTTCGCCGCGTTTATCATCAGGCTCCCGGTCGACCCGAGGTCGCCGGTTTCGGGAAGCAGGATACCGACCTTGACTTTTCGGTTCTTGCCGCCGGGAGAACTGTCCGCCATCTTACCGCTCGGTTCGCCTTCGAATTTGATGGTATCCTCCGTCTTGATGCCACCGTCGGCACTGGAGTCGAACTTCCAAACGTCGTAGGCCGCGGACGCCGGGTCTCCTTTTTTGTCGAAGTCCACGACGCTCGATGCGCCTTGGTAGTTGATGTCCTCGCCGCGTGAGGCGGCCTTGACGGCATCCACGAGGTCCTCGGGGCCGTATTTCTGCCCGCCGGGATTGGCGACACGACGCATCTGGTCGCGGATTTTCTCCCCGTTGTTGGCCCCCGCTGCCACGTTGGCAAGAATGAGGATGGCAACTGCGTCGTAGGTGTGGGAGTTGAACACGCCCGGTTCACGGTCGTACTCGTCTTTGTACATCTCCGTGAACGCCTGCTGGTTCGGCCCGGAAGCCGCCGGCGCGGTCCCGGTGACGTTCGCCATGTCGTTGCTGACCTGCTTCGGCAGTTTCGAGTCGCGCAAGCCGTCGGGGACGATTATCTTCTGCTTCCCGTCGGTGCTCTTGTAGTAGTCGCGGAACAGTTGGATACCGCTCTCGGGGTAGCCGATGACGTTGATGACGTCGGGACCGCCGCTGTTCGTGCCGCCACCGCCTCCGTCACTGGTTCCGTCTCCATCACCGGTGTCGCTCGTATTGTCGTTTCCGGCACCGCCACCACCGATACAGCCCGCGAGTCCGGCGATTCCCGCCGTACCCAGGCCCTTCAACACGTCACGCCGTTCGATATCATATCGCATGGACAGGGATGGGTATCGACCCAGCCGATATAAATCTACCTTTAGCCGTTTTTAAAATTCAACAAATGCTACCATTTTTCGGAGAAGTAGGAGCGAGTCGGCTAGAAATCGCGGCAGTCGGCACAGACCAACTGTCCGTTGACGTTCGTCAAATCGTGGGTGAGCGCGCCGCAGACCTCACAGATGCTCTGATTCGTGTACTCGCTGTCCCCTCCGTTCGTCTCCATTCGTCCGCCGAGTTCGGTGTCCGCGGCTTGCCGTTCGCGCTCCCGTTCGTTGGAGCGCGTGATGCTCGGCGGGGATGCGGACGCCGAGATGACGTCCCGTTCGGTGAGGACGCCGAGCAGTTCGTCGTCGGCCCCGGTGATGATGATGCGTCGAATTCCCTGCTGTGCCATCATCCCGGCCGCGTCGGCGAGGCTACGGTCGGGACGCATCGAGATGACCGGCTTCGACATCGCTTCGGAGACGGTGGTTTCCTTGGGGTCTTCCTCGTCCGCGACGAGGGACAGTACGTCCGCCTCCGTCATGATTCCGACCGGTTCACGTCCACGGAGGACGACGACGCTCCCCACACCCTCATCCGACATGAGGCGAACCGCACCCAGCACCGTGTCGGATTCGCTGACCCCGACGTATTCCCGGGTCATCACGTCCCGCACTATGACTTCAGCGTCCATATGTGAACGTTTGACACAACCGTCCTAAAAAGTATCCCCGGCATCTTTATTCCCGCGTCCGTCGAATAGTACTAGCTACGTTTTCGGCCCCGAAACCGAGGTCTCGAATTCGGGGACGGCTACCCGAATTCGAAGACGACTACTCGAACTCGATTTTGCTGCCGGTCGCACGACACGTTTCCAACGCGTGTTTTGCGTCCATCCCGGCGTCCTGTGGCACCCGACCCTGACCGACGCCGACTTTCAGGTCGACTTCGACGCTCTCCTTGACGTGTCGAATCGCGTCCTCGTAGTCCGATTCGGTCAGATTCGGGCAGACGGCGATAACGTTGTCGCCCCCGACGAAAAACGAGAGCGAGTCGTGTGCCTCGCGCATGTAGCGCATCAGTTCGGCGTACCCCTGCTCGATGTGGATGAACGAATCGAAGGCGTTCACCTCGTCGGTGTAGTTGCCGGTCATGTCGTTCACGTCGAAGTGGGCGATCTGCACGTCGTCGTCCGTCCGGAACTCCTCATCTATCGTCCGACCGTCGAGAATCTCCCGGCGCGAGTGGTCCTGTGCGCTTCCGGCGTCCTGTAGCAGTTCCGTGGCGTCGTGAAGGGCCTGCACTGGATTCGTGCCGGTGGCGACGCTCAAACTGACGGTCACGGGATAGCGGTTGCCGACCGATTCCTGCACGAGCGCGTGGTCGTCCAGAGAGAGACCGTTCGTCACGGCCACCATGTTGTCGAATCGCGTGAAGAAGACGTAGCCCTCTCGGTTGCCGATGAGTTGCGAGAGGTCGGCGTACAAGCGCGATTGCAACGTTTGAAGGTCCACTTCCCGACGCGGTTCGGGCGTCACGGTCCACGGCCCGTAGTTGTCGATCTGAATCAACGTTATCTGGGCGTTCGTCACTGTTGGTCGTGCGTTGGCAGCACTATCGTATAAGCGGTCCTAATCGTGATTTGCGTCTCAAAAATGGGATGGTGGGGAATCGTTGGGGGATGGGACGGTGAACCGTGAGAATATCGGAACGTCAGTTCTCGGACCGATTCGGATTCCGGGGGATTCAAATCTCCCTTCCACCTGCACCCCACAATGAGTATCCCGTCGTTCGTCATCGGTATCGCGGGGGGCACTGGCGCGGGGAAGACGACAGTGGCCCGCGAGATAACGGAAGCGCGGAGTGATTCTGTCACTCGCATTCCGATGGACAACTACTACAAGGACCTCTCGCACCTCGACTTCGAGGAGCGGACGGAGATAAACTACGACCACCCGTCGGCGTTCGAATGGGAACTGCTCCGCGACCATCTCGACTCGCTGCTTTCGGGCCAATCCATCGAGATGCCCCAGTACGATTTCAGCGTCCACAACCGCAAGGACGAACGCGTCACGATCGAGCCGACGGACGTCGTGGTCCTCGAAGGCATCCTCGCGCTGTACGACTCCGAAGTCAACGAGATGCTCGACCTGCAGGTGTACGTCGAAACCGACGCCGACGTGCGTATCCTCCGCCGAATCGAGCGGGACGTGGTGGACCGCGGACGCGACCTCGAAGGCGTCATGGACCAGTACCTCTCGACGGTCAAGCCGATGCACGAGCAGTTCGTCGAACCGACGAAAAAGCACGCCGACCTCATCATCCCCGAGGGCGCAAACCGGGTCGCGGTCAACCTCCTCGAAGAGAAGGTCCGTGCGGAGACGCGAACGGAGCACGCGTGGGACGTCGAAGAAGAGATTCGACTCCCGACGGACGAGGGAACCGAGCGACCGGAAGCGCCCGCCGCGACACCCGACGGTGGCGGCGAGCGATGGTCGGAAAAGTCGGAGTAGTTAGGCGCGTTTCTTCTCGGGGTTTTCGCCGACCGGGTGGTAGTCCCAGAAGCCACCGGCCCGCATCGCGTTGCCGACGGCTTTGTGGAAGTCGGTTATCGTCTCGAACTCGGTCGGTTCGACGTATTCGAAGATGTCGCCGACGCTGACAACCTTCTTGTAGTTGATCCGAATCGGCTCGTCGGAGTGTTCCTCGACGAACTCGTCGCGTTCGAGCGGGAAGTCCTCGTCCTCGTCCAGTTTCTTCGCGAGGATAGCGAGTCCGTACTTTCGTCCTCCCTCGCTCCCTTCGTCACCATCCGGGTCGTGAGGCCAGTCCATGTTCGCACCTCTATCAGGGGAGAGCAAAAGGGTTGCTTTCTGTCTCACTTTCTCGGCGTGGGGAGTCCGTGTTCGACCAGACACCGATGACCGCGCCGAAGCTGTTCCGAGACGGCTTGGTGTGAGACGCCGAGTTCCTCGTCGAGGCCCGTGGTCGTCACCCACCGCGAAATCTCGTAGTCTCCCCGTTCCATGGCGCTCCGCAACGTTTCGTGTTCTTGCTCGGTGAGTTCGTGCGGTTCGGTTACCATCGTCGTCCGCTTTTGGACGTTCTGTATCTCTAGCGGGAATTCGGGTGCATTCAAATAGGGGCGGTAAAATAACGCACGTACTTTCGTCTCGGTTGTACTTTAACCGGTGTATAATTAACTGGATGGCCTGCTGAACCTCGGAGCATGGCGCGGTATACGCGGGGGAGATGAGAAACATGTCAGGCTCTTCATCCGGAGGATTCATCCACGGGATACTTATCGGCGGTGGCGTCGTTTTCTTCGTTGCGGGAATACTGATCGTGACGGGGGTGCCGGGCGGCGTGCTCCAACCGGCGTCCGGCGGTGCGAACGACTCCACCAGTACCCCGGTCGAAACGACACAGACGACGCCGACCGCCACGACCACGACGGCAGCGCAAACGACGCAAACGACACGAACGACTTCGACCACCACGCGACCGTCCACCACGACGGCACAGACCACAACGACGACACAAACGACGACAGCGACGACGGCACCGAGTAAGACGGTTCGGTACCGTGTCAACGTCGGTGGCCGATGGCTCTCGTCGTCGGACACTGGCCCGAACTGGCTGGAAGATTCCGAAAACGACCCCGTTCGGTTCGGGAACGCGCGTGTCAGCGGCAGCCACACCAACGGAACGAACGACCCCATCGCCATGACGCCCGCGGTTCCGGCGGGCACGCCCGAGGCGATGTTCCAGAGTCGGCGGTACGACGCCGACACGAAGAACGACCGGACCGACGACACGGAGATGCAGTACCGCTTCCCGGTGCGGAGCGGGAAATACGAGGTCAGACTGTACTTCGCGGAGA
The DNA here is from genome assembly GCF_026008575.1 of Haladaptatus sp. T7. Lineage (NCBI taxonomy): Archaea > Methanobacteriati > Methanobacteriota > Halobacteria > Halobacteriales > Haladaptataceae > Haladaptatus > Haladaptatus sp. T7. Next base: position 315,528 of record NZ_BROP01000001.1, on the reverse strand, counting down.
CGTATCTCGGTAACTCGGGCTGGAACGACCACAAGAAGGAAGGACCGCGGGAGTTCGACGTCGAAATCGAGGGCAACCGCGTCCTCCACAAGTACAACATGTACAAAGAACTCGGTCACGACCGGGGAACGATGAAATCGTACACCGTCACCGTCCGCGACGGCACCCTCAACGTGAAGTTCCTCCACCGGAAGGAAGACCCCATGCTCTCGGGCATCGAAATCGTCCGGGTGAACGATGGCAACGTGAACAACAGCCGCGACGGCTCGGACGGAACCGACGGATGGTCGTGGTCCCGCGACGTGCCCACCCAACCGCTCGCCGCGGTCACGGACTCGGGCTTCGAACCGGCGTAATTCCTGCTCGTCTATTTCGACGCGGAGATAGATAAAAGCGTGTGAACGTCGTACATCGGCCGCATGAGCGGCCTTCTTTCACGGGAGACGGAGGAGACGGAACGCCTCGTCACGTTCAGCGATGGCGTCTTCGCCATCGCCATCACGCTGCTGGTGCTGGACATCTCCGTGCCGACAGTCCCGGCGGGAGAACCGGCGTCGGTGCTTCCCACTCTCGTCTTCGAACAGTGGCACGAGTTGTTCGGATACGTGTTCAGCTTCCTCGTCATCGGGTCGTACTGGGTGCTCCACAGACGGGTGTTCTTGTACATCGAGAAGTCCGACAAACGCCTCGTCTGGCTCAATCTCCTCTTCCTCCTGTTCGTCGCGTTCGTACCCTACGCCACGTCCCTGTTCACCGCCTATCCCGACCGGTTCGGCGTCATGTTCTATGCGGGAACGCTCGCCGCCACGGGCTTCCTCCTCGCTGGATTGTGGGGCCACGCCGCACGGACACGCCTCGTACAGGAAGGGCTCCCTCCCCGTGCGATGGCCATCCGAGCTGCGCGATTTTTCGTGTCTCCGACCGTCTTCGTCCTCTCGATAGGAATCGCGTTCATCGACCCGTTCGTCGCTATTTTCAGCTGGTTGCTGGTCCTACCCTTCACCGCCCTGTTCGAATCACGGCTCGTCAACTACCTCGAAGGAGAAACGGAAGAATCGACGTCGTAAACCGAACGATGGCTCGAACCGCCTCACTCGACGCTCACGAGTTGCTCGCGTCGAGAACGGTGGGATTGGGATGTTGAACAACGCCCGAGAACCTGCACTCCGTGCAGAACCTCGGTCTAATTCAAACCTAATCGCCTCACTCGACGCTCACGGATAGTTCGCGTCGAGAACGGTGGGATTGGGATGTTGAACCTCGTCCAGACATTCCTGCTCGCTCGCTATCGCTCGCTTCGCGGGCTGTGACTGGCCTGATTCAAACCCAATCGCCTTACTCGACACTCACGGATAGTTCGCGTCGAGAACGGTGGGATTGGGATTTGAACCCAAGAGGCATGACGCCACCTGCTTTCAAGGCAGGCGCAATAGGCCGCTCTGCCATCCCACCACGGGCGGGTGTACTCGGTACCGGGTCTAAGAAGTGTCGGTCTCGGTTCGCCGACGTATCCATCGAGATAGATTACGCGAGTGAAATATTATTCGAGGACATTGAATCATAACCGTTTAATTCCCCTGGTGCATTTCCCCGGGTACGATGTCATCACTGGATTTCGAGCCGCTAACGTACGACGAGTTGCCGGAGGACAGGCGACCTTCGTTCGGACAGGCGCTCTTGCCCGTCCTCGCCACGGTCGTCTTTCTCGCGGTCGGGTCGGCGTGGTTAGGGATGGACCCCCACATGCCGCTGTTGTGGGCCATCGCGTTCACCGGTCTCGTCGGCTACTACGTCCTCGGCCTCTCGTGGGAGGACTTGTACGACGGAATCGCGGACAGCCTGTTGATGGGGCTACAGGCCGTGTTCATCCTGTTCACCATCTACGCCCTCATCGCGACGTGGATCAGCTCCGGGACGATTCCGGGGCTGATGTACTACGGGCTGAAACTGCTGTCGCCCACCGTCTTCCTCCCCGTGACGGCGGTGCTGTCGGGACTCGTCGCCTTCTCCATCGGGTCGTCGTGGACCACGGTGGGGACGCTCGGCGTCGCCTTCATCGGCATCGGGTCGGGACTCGGGATTCCCGCGCCGATGACCGCCGGGGCCATCCTCTCCGGCGCGTACGCCGGTGACAAGCAGTCGCCGCTCTCGGACACGACCAACCTCGCGGCGGCGGTGACGAACACGAAACTGTACGACCACATCCGTCGCATGCGAACCGGGACGATGCTCGCGTTCGGCCTCGCCGTCATCGGCTACGCGATTCTCGGCCTCCGGGCCAGCGGCGCGGTGCCGACCGGTCGCGTCGGGAACATCCAGCAGGCGCTGCTCGGAACGTACCACATCTCGCCGCTGGTGTTCGTCCCGCTCGTGGTGACGTTCGGGCTGGCGCTCCGAGGATACCCCGCGCTACCGTCGCTCGTCGCGGGAATCTTCTCGGGCGTCGGGACGGCCATCCTCGTCCAAGGGGCGTCGTTCACGGCCGCGTGGAACGTCGCGCTGGCCGGAACCGAACCGAAGACGGGTATGGAACTCGTCAACGGACTGCTCCAGAGCGGCGGAATCCAGGGTTCGGCGTGGACCATCAGCGTCGTCGTCGCGGCGCTCGCTCTCGGCGGACTGCTCGAGACGACGGGCGTCCTCGCCGTCCTCGCACACCGCCTCTCCGAGTCGGTCAGCAGCGTGGGCGGCCTGGTCGCCGGAACGGGTGCGGCCGCGATGGTGACGAACGTGCTCACCGCCCAGCAGTACATGAGCATCGTCGTGCCGGGAATGACGCTTCGCAACCTCTACGAGGAGCACGGACTCGACAGCAGCGACCTCTCGCGGGCCGTCGAAGCCGCCGGGACGCCGACGGGCGCGCTCATCCCGTGGCACGCCGGAGCCATCTACATGGCGGGTGCGCTCGGCGTCTCGACGCTCTCCTACGCACCGTACTACCTCTTCGGCTTCCTCTCCCCGGCCATCCTGTTCGTGATGGCGCTCACGGGGTGGCGGCTCGAAACCGAATCGTCGGAAAAAGCGGGTACGGTCCCGTCCGCCGACTGACGGACGTCTGAACGACGAACGAAGGAGACTTTTCTACCGAACCAACTTGCGTTCTCCGTCCCGTTCTTCGACGCGCACGCCGAGTTCGTGGAGGTACGACGCCGTGTTGACCGGGACGATTCGTTCCGCGGCGATACGCGCGTTCAGCAGGGGAATCAGCGACCGCAGGTCCTCGCCCGTCACCACGCTCGTCATCGAAGGGAGGTAGTCAACGTCGTGTCCGGCATCGACGGCGCGATGGGTTGCCGTTTCGAGTTCCGGCACGGTGTACACGTCATCGAAGTCGATGGTGCCCGTCGCGCCGAGGTAGTATAGTCGCCCGTCGTCCGCGGGGCCGAGGACGACCTCGCTCCGGCGGAGTTTCATCGCCGCGCTGTCGATCTCCTTCCGCGTCAGCATGGGCGCGGTGCCGTCCACGATGGCGACCGAAGTCACCCCCTCCTCTTCGAGCAGGTGCGTCGCCGTGTTTCCGGCGCGTCCCGAGAACGTCTCGCCGACCTGCACTTCGAAGCGCACGTCGCTCACGTCGTCGAGCGCTTCCTCGGCCAGCGCGCGGAGTTCCTCCTCGGAACTCCCGGCACCCTCGTACTCGTCCGGGATTTGGTCGTCGGGACGGTAGTTGACGAGCAGTTCGCCGCCGCTGTTCGCCGCCGCGAGGAACGTGTCCTTCAGCATGGCGGCGTACAGTTCGGTCGCCTCGCTCGCGGAGAGCGGCGACGTTTCGGGGAGTTCCGGCAGGACGAACCCTTCGCGCGGCGGGTCGGCCAGTACGGCGATGGTGGTCATACCCGCCCGTCGGTGCGGAAGCGCCTTGAAAGCCACCATTTTATGGCCTCCTCGTTCCAATTTCGCCCATGCACTGGACGAAACCCCTCGGCCTGCTCGGCGTCGCCGTTCTGGCGGTGCTCACGGTCGGCGCTCTCGTCGCGTTCGTCACGCAAACGCTCACCGGCGACGCCGTTACCGCCAGCATCGCCTCCATCGCCCTGCTCGTCGTGGCCATCGCCGGACTGGCACACGTCGGCGGTCGCTCGAAACGGTGGCGGCAGAACCCGTACTGGTAACCAAATCGAGACCGCTTGTCGGCCCTGTCGCTCTTTCGCCTGCCGTTATCGGCCGTGCCGCCCTTCGTCGGCCGTTATCGGCCTTGTCGTCCTTTCGTCTGCCGTTATCGGCCGTGCCGCCCTTCGTCTGCCGTTATCGGCCCTGTCGTCCTTTCGTCTGGCGGTAGTCAGTCCCCATCAACTCGGCGAAGTGCTCGACGAACGCTTCCGTCTGTTCGTCCGTCTGTTCTTCGGGGTGTATCATCGGCACGAGTTCGAAGCCCCGCCCGCGAATCGTCGTCGCGTGGTCGTCAACGATGTCGATGTCCGCCGCGGGCTTCGTGGTGTATTCGGCGGCGATTTCGGCCAGCGCGCCCGCACCGACCGGGACGAGAATTTCGGGGTTTATCATCCGAATCTCGGCGTTCAGGTACGGCTCACACGTCATTATCTCGCCGTCGTTCGGCGGGCGTTCCGGGTGGTGACAGCGCGTCAGATAGGTGAGAAACGCGTTCTCGATTTCGGGTTCCTCGGCGTCCGCCGGGGACTCGTTCATGCCGAGCCGACCGAGAAGTCCCTGTAGTCGCTCCCCCGCCGCGTCGCCGGTGAACGGGACGCCGGTTTCGTCCGCCCCCGCGCTCGGCATCTCGCCGACGAACAGGAAGTCGGCGTCCACGTCGCCGTAGCCGTGGACGACTCGTTCACGGCGGTTACACAAATCGCAGTTCGTACACTCCTCGTCCATTCCGAAGGGGTTCGAGCGCTCCTCCTGTTTCGCGTTCATGCGTTCGCTTGTGCGGCGAGCCTAAAAGGGGCTACTCCTCGGCGAGGGCGAGAAACGACGCCGCCCATCGCGCGCCGTCGCGCGCCGAGACGCGGTGGCCCCGTTCGTCGTAATCGATGAGGCCCGCGGAATCGAGTTTCGGGAGGTGAAGCTGATACAGCGTCGAGTAGTACTGGCGGTGCTGGGTGGATTCCGGTTCCATCTCGCCGATTTCGCGTCGTGCGACCGCCGTTGCCAACTCGTCGATAGCGACCGCCCCGTCTGTATCGAGAAGGTATCGAAGCGCGTCACGCCGACGCCTCGAACCGAGCGCCTCGAGCATGCCGTCGAGCGGGGGGCCGTCTCGGACCATCGTCGCGGACGAGCGAACGTCGCGGCCTCCCTCGTCGGTGACTTCGACCATCTCGTCCGCGAACACTCGTAGGGGAGCAATCTCCGAATCGTCGGCCGCGCCGTGATAACAGAAGTACCCGACGGCGTTCGCGTCCGCGAGTCGCTCGGAGACGGCATCGAAGAAGGGAATTATTTCGCGGGGTGAGACGTGCTCGAACGCGGTCGTGAGCGAGTCGAAAACGACCGTCGTCTCCCCGTCGTTCGCCGCGAGCGCGGACGCGACCGCCGATAGAATTCCGTCGAGGTCGTTCGGTCGGTGGACGGCTTCGACGGCCGCTTGTACGGTGCGTTCGGCGGATGATCCGTCCTCCGTGGGCGGTATCGCTCCGCCAACCTCGACGAGTCGAACCCGGTCGGGGAGCGTCCCGACGGAGCGTCGCCACGTTCGGAGGAACGACTCGGCGGACTTATCGCACGTCACGGCCACCAGCGCGTTCGTTTCGTCGTACGGGAGGGCGGGGAGAGCGTGACCTCCCGTACGACCGTCGTCGCTCGCCGGAGTGGTGACGAGGATGCATCTTCCTGCCTCGAAATCGAGATTCGCGTTCGTCATGGCGGTTGGTCTCGGTGCTCGTTCGTCGCGTGCGATAGCTGCTGGAGGGTCGTGGTCCGAGGGGAAAGGGTGAGATGATGTGTCATTGGTTCGGTTCTGTGGTTCGCGGTGGATGGGGGGATCGTTTTACGGTGAAGGGCGACACGGTCTCGCGCGTCAGCGGACGCTTCCGAAGCCATCTCTGACGGCGGAACCGACCGGTTCGACCGCGATGACCGGTGCGAAATACGACGATCGGAGTACTGCCGTTCGCCGTCGTCTGTTCACCTCGTACGATGCAATTCGTAATAAGTTTATTCGTGAATAAAAGGGGGTGAGACTGCACGATGGCGCTCGTCGAACGGATGCGACAGTCTTAGTGGCCGCTCGTCTCGTCGTCAGTGGGTCGTTCACGGAGCAATACGTGCCCGTTCGAGTGTGCGAACACCGTGAAACCGTCCATCGAGAACGTGATGTGGCCCCGTTTTCGGCCTTTCCCTTCACGTGTGGCGGTAAAGAGCGCGTCGAGGGCGTCGGGGTCGATAACGTCAGCCAGCGGAATTCGAGTTTTGGTCGGGTCTACGCCTCGAATCGACGCGACCGATTCGATGACGGTTTCGCTCAGAAATCGTGGTGTCGCCGTGTCACAATACACGTGGTACGCGTGCGGATCGGAAGCGACGCGCGTCGGGGTGTTTGCTCCATTTTCTTCGTCACTGTCGACATTTGGTCTGTTCATCTACGATACAGCAGCAATATGTACCGCAAACGATATAAAATTACGTCTCAGGGCGGCTGGGATGATAGTCCGTTTCGTATGCACCCGGTCGGTCGTCCAGTCGGTCGGGATTGACCCGTCCGCCGAGCAACATGAAATCCACGAGCGTCAGCGCGAGCATGGCTTCGACCACGGGGACGCCGCGGGGCGGGAGCACGGGGTCGTGACGGCCGATGACCTGCACGTCCTTCTCCTCGCCGGTTTCCCAATCGACCGTCGTCTGGGTCTTCGGAATCGAGGTCGGCGCGTGGAGCGTAACCTCGCCGTAAATCGGTTCGCCCGTGGTGATGCCGCCCTGAAGGCCGCCGTGACGGTTCGTCACGGGTCTCGGGTCGTCGTTCTCGTCGAACTCCCACTCGTCGTTTCGGTCGTGTCCGGCCCATTCGCGTGCCTCTCGACCGAGCCCGAACTCGAAGGCGGTGGTCGCCGGTATGGACATCATCGCCTGTCCGAGTCGAGACTCGACGGAATCGAACCGCGGTGCGCCCAACCCGCGCGGAACGCCGCGCGCTTCGAAGTATATCGACCCGCCGATGGAGTCGCCCTTCTCTTGATAGTCGTCTATCAGCTCGCGCATCTCGGCGGCGGCGTCGGGGTCGGCGCATCGGACTTCGTTCTCCTCGCTGTGTTCGAGTATCTGCTCGAAACTCACGTCGTCGGAGCGCACGTCGCCGATTTGGTTGACGTGGGCTTTCAGTTCGATGCCGACGGACGAGAGTATCTTCTTGGCGATGGCTCCCGCCGCGACCCAGTTCACCGTCTCGCGCGCGGACGACCGACCGCCGCCGCCCCAGTTTCGCGTCCCGAACTTCGCCGAGTAGGTGAAATCCCCGTGGCTCGGCCGCGGCGCGGTGATGAACGGTTCGTACTTTCCCGAGCGGGCGTCCTTGTTCTGGATGACCATTCCGATGGGCGTTCCCGTGGTGTAACCGTCCTGAATCCCGCTGTTGATGGTCACGGCGTCGGGTTCGTCCCGACTGGTTGATATCATCGACTGACCGGGTTTCCGTCGGTCCAAGTCGGCCTGTACGTCGTCGGTCGTGAGTTCCAGCCCCGCCGGGCAGCCGCTCACCGTGACGCCCATGGCTTCCCCGTGGCTCTCGCCGTAGGTCGTCACCTGAAAGAGGCGTCCGAATCGGTTTCCGTTCATTACCCGTTCCTCTGGCACCCTACCATTTAGAGGTTACAGGCCGCGGAACGTTTCGCCACGACGGCCGAAAGAAAATTTATAGCCGGAACGCGAAGACGGAGGCGATGAATCGGCGTCGATTCACCGCCCTGCTCGGTCTCGCAGGAAGTTTCGCGGGTTGTGTCAGTCGCCTTCCAGTCGATAACGGTGCCGACGCCGCGAAACCGGTGAGCCTCCGCGTTCGCAATTTCTTCGACGAGCGGCGGGTCGTCACGGTGACTATCGACGGAAATCGAACGGGCGACCACTACAAATCCGACTTTTACCTCTTTCCCGGATGGATAGCGAACCGTCGAAACATCCTCGAAGCGGACACCTACGAGGTGAACGTCCAACTCGACAACGGCATGTGGCGCACCGTGGACTGGCAGATGGAAGGCTGTGACACGAACGTCATTTTGATAGACGTCGGACCGGACGGAATCGGCGTCACCGCGACGTGCCAGAAGGACTGACCCTCAGCGCTGTACGCCCGCGCCGAGGTCGTAGAGGACGTCGAAGAAGTCGGGGAACGACACGTCGACGTGCTCCGCGTCGGCGACCATCGTCGTCCCGTCGGCGGCGAGTCCGGCGACCGCGAGCGCCATCACGATTCGGTGGTCGCCGTGCCCGTCCACGACCGAGCCAACGAGGTTCGATTCGTCGCCGTAAATCGTGAGCGCGTCGTCTTCCTCTTCGACGCTCGCTCCGAGGTTCGAGAGTTCTTTCGCCATCACGGCCACGCGGTCGGTCTCCTTGTAGCGGACGTGTTCGCAGTTTTCGATTCTCGTTTCGCCGTCGGCGATGGCGCCGAGCGCGGCGATGGTCGGAAGGAGGTCGGGCGTGTCGCCGACGTCGACCGTGACGCCCGAGAGCGATGACTGCCGAACCGTGAGCACGCCGTCGTTGCGGTTCCACTCGACGTCCGCGCCCATGCGGTCCAGCACGTCCACGATGAACGTATCGCCCTGTGCGCTCGGATACGCGCCCTCGATTCGGACGCGCTCGTCGTCATCGGCGGCGACCGCGCCCGCCGCGAGGAGGTAGGAGATGGAGGAGAAATCGCCGGGGACGTGGTACTCGCCGTCGCTCGGTTCGTAGAACTGACCGCCATCGACGCGGTAGCCGCCGTCGCGTTTCTCGGCGGTGACGCCGAAGTCGTCCAGCAACTCCAGCGTGATGTCCACGTAGGGGGCCGACTTGAGTTCCGTTTCGAGGTCGATGGTCACGCCCTCGTCGGTCAGCGCGCCCGCCATCAACAGCGCGGAAACGTACTGTGACGACACGTCGCCAGGAATCGACACCGTTCCGCCCGAAATCGGTCCCTTCAGGACGAGCGGCGCTTTCCCGTTGCCGCGGGTGCTTTCGCCGCGTCCGCCGAGTTGGTCGATTGCGGAGAGCATCGGTCCTTGCGGCCGCGAGCGGAGCGACGCGTCTCCCGTGAGAACGGTAATGCCGTCCACGAGCGCGGCCGTCCCCGAAACGAGTCGGGTTGTGGTCCCGCTGTTCGCACAATCGAGCACGTCTCCGGGGGTCGTCGGTTCGCCGCCGAAGCCGTCGATTTCGATGGCCTCGCCGGTGTCGGTCACGTCGCCGCCGAAGGCGTCGACGGCCCGCATCGTCGCTTTCGTGTCGGCGCTGATGAGCGGGTCGAACACCAGCGCGCCACCGGAGTAGCCTGCCGCGAGAATCGCACGATGCGTGTAGCTCTTCGACGGGGGTGCCCGCGCCGTCCCCGAGAGTTCAGACTGGGAGATTTCGACGTCCATGTCCGACCCGTCTATCCGAACGGGTATCAGACTACCGCCCCCCGGAAAATATCGCCGGTCGGAGAGATTCCGCCGAGCGAAGATATCGCGCCGGTCGGTGCCGTCCCGACGGTCGGAGTCGCCTCACCTCACGATGGTGACGGGAACCGTGGCGCGTCCGGCGACCTGTTTCGCTACGCTGCCGAACAGGGTTTCGTAGCGCTCCGACGCGCCCCGATGGCCGACGAAGATGGCGTCGAAGTCGTTGTCCTCGGCGAACTCCGTGATGCGCTCGACGGGTTCGCCGTACAGCAGGCCGGTTTCGATTTCGACTCCCTCGCGCTCCGCGCTCGCTACTGCATCGTCGAGCAGTTCCTGCCCGCGGGTTTCCGCGTCCTCGACGCTCGTCAAGAGGAGTTCGCGGTCCGCCTCGGCGAAACTCGTCGGCGGTACGTCGCCCCCCGTGAACACCTCCGTCGGAACGACGACGTGAATCGCCGTGACCGAGGCGTTCGTGTCCGCCGCGAGGTCCACCGCGTAGTTCAGTGCGTCCGTGCTCGACGGCGAACCGTCGAGCGCGACCAAATACCCTCCCATGATGAGTGGTAGTTCGTCGTGAAGGAGGATGTGGATTTCGGCGGAAACTGGCGGTGGGTTCCGAGACCGCCGACGGGAAGACATCCGGTATTGCTCGAACCGTTCGGCAGTCCGCGGGTGGTTCCCGGGCGATGTTGCCGGGAACACGTTCGCGCTCCGACATCGTTTTGGTCGTCGCCTCTGTGTCGAACGACATGGCACAGGACCTCTCGGAATTGGATTCTGCCCTCGACTCGATGGGTGTGGACGGCTTCCTCATCGACGCCGATTCGACGGATTCGGACCAGTTGTATCTCTCGGGTTTCGACGCGCCGGACGCCTTCACGACGCTGTACGCCGATGGCGTCCACCTCCTCGTCTCCAGTCTGGAGTACGGTCGGGCGAAAAAGGAGAGCAACGCCGAAACCGTCTCCCGACTGTCGGAGTACGACTACTACGAGAAGATCGCCGAACACGGACCGGAGGCGGCGAAGAACCACATTATCGCCGAGTTCCTCGCCGACCACGGCGTCGAGTCGGTGGCAGTCCCCGCCCGGTTCCCCGTCGGAACCGCGGACGGACTGCGCGAGGCAGGCGTGACCGTTCGCCCCGACGACTCCTCGGTCCTCGTGGGCATTCGGGCGACGAAGACGGACGAGGAGATAGAACACGTCCGCGTCGCCCAGAAAGCGAACGAGGCGTCCATGCGCGCCGCCGAGGACCTGCTCGCGGCGGCGACGATAGAGGACGGCCTGCTCTACTACGAGGGCGAACCGCTGACCAGCGAGCGCGTGAAAGAGGAGATAGAGGTGACGCTCCTCCGCCACGGGGCCGCGCTTGACGAGACCATCGTGGCTTGCGGCGCGGCGGCGGCGGACCCGCACGACCGCGGCAGCGGCCCGCTCGCGGCGAACGAAGCCATCATCATCGACATCTTCCCGCGCGACAAGACCTCGAAGTACCACGCCGACATGACCCGGACCTTCGTCCGCGGCGAACCGTCCGAGGAGATACGCGAACGCTACGAACTCACGCACGAGGCGTTCGACGCGGCCTTCGACGCCCTCGAACCCGGCGCGACGGGCGAGGACGTGCACGCCGCCGTGTGCGACGTGTACGAGGCGGCGGGCTACGACACGCTCCGGAGCAACCCGAACGCGGAGACGGGATTCATCCACAGCACGGGTCACGGCGTCGGTCTGGACGTCCACGAGGACCCCCGACTCAGCCCCAGCGGCGGCGAATTGGAACCCGGCCACGTCGTCACCATCGAACCCGGCCTGTACGACCCCGAAGTCGGCGGCGTCCGCATCGAGGACATCGCCGTCGTCACGGAGGACGGCTACGAGAACTTCACCGACTACCCGATTCGACTCGTGGTGGACGAGGAGTAAGCCGAACTCGATCGGCGAGCGACCCCGATTTTCGATTCGGTTCTCAATTCCCTCCTTCTCAATTCTCTCCTCTTCGTTCTTGTCTCCGTTTCTGCACCCGAGATACCGGCGGCTTTCACCCGGTCGAACAGCCTTTAGGCACCCCTCCGAAAATCGAACCCATGGCCGACGAATTCCGTTCCTTCGAGGGGCTTCGGCGCGCGCTCGCCGAGACGACGTTCGACAAACCACCGGCGATAGTCTGCAACGCACACGTCACCGGATTGAGCGTGGCTCGCGCGCTCTCCGCCCACGACGTACCCGTCATCGCCATCGACCGGGACGGCCTGGGCGTCGCACCGCCCTCCGACGCCGTGGACTTCGCCGGACGGGTGACGTTTCCGCTCGACGATGCGGCGGGGTTCCGCGAGGACGTGGAAGCGCTCGCCGCCGAATTAGACCACGAACCCGTCGCGTTCCCGTGCATGGACGAATGGGTCCACGCATTCGCCGGGACGGAACCCGAGGGCGTCCGCCTGCCGTTCGCCGGTCGGGAGACCATCGACGCCGTTCTCGACAAGGAGTCGCTCTACGCGAAAGCCGAGGAGCTGGGCGTCCCGTACCCCGAGACCTACCGCCTCTCGGAGACGGACCCGGAGGACGCGGCCGACGCCCTCGGTTTCCCGCTGGTGGTCAAACCCGCCCGCAAACGCGAGTTCGAGGAGGCCGTCGGCACCAACGTCATCGAGGTTGCAGACCGGGAGGAGTTGGCCGACGTGACCGCGATGGCCGACGACGCCGGAATTCGCGTCATGGCACAGGAGAAGGTGAACATCGCGGCTGGACGCGACTGCTCACTCGCCTCCTACGTCCCCCGGTCCGGCGACCCGGTGACGTTCGTCGGCAACGCCCGCGTTCGCTACCCGCGAGCGTTCGGCACCTCGTGTCTGGTTCGAGCGACCGACCAGCCCGAAATCGAGGACCGCGCGCTGAAGGTGCTGGACGAGACTGGCTATTATGGCATCAGCGAGTCGGAGTTCGTCTACGACCGGGACCGCGAGGAGTACGTCCTTCTCGACGTCAACACCCGTCCGTGGAAGTGGATTTCGCTGCCCGTGCAGGCCGGTGCCGACCTGCCGGGGGCCGCCTACGCCGAAGCGGTCGGTGAGACGTTCGAATCCGACGAGACGCACGACGCGACGTGGGTCTATCTCGCCGACTATCTGAAACTCCTGTCGAGCGAGGCCGGGTTCTCGGACGTGCTGTCCGCGGGGCAGTGGGAATCGTTGCTCTCCGGCGGGTTCGAGGATTCGGACGACCTGACGACCGGCGTGTATCGACCCAGCGACGTCGGTCCCGCCTATCGGCTCGTGAAGACCGAGTTCGGAACCAGCGACTACTACTGCTCCTGTTAGCCCGATTTCGGAGCAGTCCGGTCGCCCGTCGATAATCGGCAGTTTCCTCGCGTCTGTTTCTCTCGCGGCGGCTTTTCTTTTCGCCGTCTCGTCGCCTCGCCTTGCCGTCTCGTCGTAGCGTTTCTCGGGGGACGGCTGGCGGCGAGCATCCCGCACCGCACCCACACCCGTACCGCCGGTGTCCCCACTCCTCCCCGCCAGCGCGGGGATGCGCTCGCCGTTCGCGTCGCTCCCGCCTCGCGCGAAGCGCGCTGGCGCATCCGTTCGACTGGCGAGGAGGCCGTAGTGACGCGGATGGACGGGGACGGCGAATGGAGGACATCCCGCGACGAAACGAGTCCGGGGTCCGACTGTCGGTACCCATACGCCTTTCCTTCGGGGTGCCCAAGCCCCAGCCATATGCGAATCGGCGTGGTCGTCAACCCAATCGCTGGCATGGGGGGACGAGTCGGCCTGAAGGGAACCGACGGAAAGGTCGCGGAGGCGCGGGAGCGCGGAGCGGAGCGACGCGCTCCCGACAGGGCCGTTGCCGCTCTGTCGGCGCTGTACGACCGCGCGCCGGACTCCGAACTGCTGACCTACGCTGGCGAGATGGGGGCCGAGGAAGCGCTGGCGGCCGGGTTCGACCCCGAAATCGTCGGCGAACCCGGCGAGGAGGAAACGAGCGCGGCGGACACCCGCGAGGCGGTTCGCCGACTGGTCGCGGACGGCGTGGACCTCGTTCTGTTCGTCGGCGGGGACGGAACCGCCGTGGACGTGGCCGAGACGCTGGCCGAGGTCGAGGCCGACGCGCCGATGCTCGGCGTCCCCGCCGGGGTGAAAATCTACTCCTCGGTGTTCGCGGTGACGCCGAAGGCGGCGGGACGGGTCGCGGCGTCGTTCGACCGCACGGAGGAGCGCGAGGTGAACGACATCGACGAGGAGGCCTACCGGGCGGGCGAGGTGCGGGCCGAACTGAAAGCCGTCGCCAGCGTTCCGGTGGCCGAGTCGCTCCAGTCGGGAAAGCAACTCGGGGGCGGAACCGTCGAGAGCCTCGCGGCCGGGGTCGCGGACGACGTGCAACCGGGCGTCACCTACGTCCTCGGGCCGGGAAGCACCGTCGGAGCCATCAAATCCGAGTTGGGATTCGACGGGTCGCCGCTCGGCGTGGACGTGTGGCGCGACGGGGAGGTCGTCGCCCGCGACGCCAACGAGGAGGAACTCCTCGCCGCGCTCGGCGACGAGAACGTCATCGTCGTCTCGCCCATCGGCGGGCAAGGGTTCGTCTTCGGACGCGGAAATCACCAGATTTCACCGGCCGTGATTCGGCGGTCGGACGTCGAAATCGTCGCCTCGAAGACGAAACTGGACGGCATCGGCGTCCTTCGGGCGGATACGGGCGACGAGGCGGTCGACGAGTCCTTGCGCGGTTGGTGGAAGGTGCGCGTCGGGCGGTTCGAACGACGAATGTTGAAACTATCGTGAGGCATTTAGTGACATACGGTGAAGTTTAAGGCTTTCTACGCGGATACAAGGATATGGAAACACGAAAGGTACAGCGGCTGGGTCCATCGACGTTGGCGATGACCCTTCCGGCGGAGTGGGCACAGCAACACGGGGTCGAGAAGGGCGACGAAGTGTCCCTTCGCATCAGCGGGAAGGGGACGCTCACCGTCCTGCCCGAGTCGGCCCACGACGAGGAGTCGGAGGCGACGATTCACACCGAGCAACTGGACGCTGATGCGGTCGAACGCGCCATCGTCGCCCAGTACGTCCTTGGGCGGCGCGTCATCCACGTCGTGAGCGAGGACACGCTCGAAAGCAGCCACATCAACGCCGTTTACAACGCGGAGACGCAGTTGATGGGGTTGGGCGTCATCGAGGAGACGCCGGAAAGCATCGCCATCCGGTGCTCCGTGGACCCCGAGGATTTCGACTTGGACAACCTGCTGGAGCGGTTGGAGAACACGGGCAGCACCATGCGCGGCGAGGCCGTAAAGGCGCTCGCCCACGGCAACCCCGACCTCGCCCAACGGGCGCTCAACCGGGAGCGGCAGGCGAACAAGATATTCGTCCTCCTCTTGCGTCTCATCTTCACGGCACACGAGAACCCCTCCATCGCCCGCGCCATCGGGTTGGACAGCGGTTTCCCGCTCATCGGCTACCGCTCGATAGCGAAGAATCTCGAACTCACGGCGGACAACGCGGAGGACATCGCGGATATCGTCCTCGAATCGGAGGGACACACGCTCGAAGTCGATAGCTCGACGATGCGCCGCATCCGGGAGTTCACGGACCAGGTGGACGAGATGACCGCGCTGGCCGTGAAGGCGAGCGTCGAGCGCGACTACGACATGACGCTCGAAGTCAGGCACAAGTTCCACGAACTCGGCGACCGGGAGTCGGACATCCTCTCGGACCTCCCCGAGATGTCGAACGACGACCTGCTCGAAGTCCGGGACGTGCTCGTCAGCCTCCAGCACACCGCCCAGTACGCCATGCGGAACGCGGAAATCGCGGCGAATCTGGCGCTCAACGAGGAGAGCGAGCACACGACCATCAACTGAGTCGAGCCACCCGGATTATCCCGATTATTCCACCGATTTGCGGCCCGTAGTCGGAAGAATCAATAGCCGCGACTGACTCGGTGGGAACACGATACGAAGCGTAGTCGAGACAATGATAGAGCGAACGTATTCTGACGACATCACGGCGGAACAGGACGGCGAGACGGTATCCATTGCGGGACACGTCCACGACATTCGAGACCTCGGTGGACTCTCCTTCGTCATCGTCCGCGACCGGGAAGGGCAGACGCAGGTCGTGTTCAAGGAAGGGAACGACGAGGACCTCTTCGAGGCGGCGAACGACCTCGGGAAGGAGGACGTCGTTCGAATTACCGGCTCGGTGAAAGCGAGCGACCAAGCGCCGGGCGGCGTCGAACTCATGCCGTCCGAACTCGAGGTCATCAACCAGGCCGAATCGCCGCTGCCGATGGAAGTGGCGAAGGACATCGAGTCGGACCTCTCGACGCGGCTCGACAACCGGAGCATCGACCTCCGGAAGCCGGAGGCGTACGCGGTCTTCTCGCTCCGCTCGAAGCTCGTCAACGCGATGGAGGAGTGGTTCGACGGCGAGGGATTCCGTAACGTCGATACGCCCCTGCTCTCGCAAGAGGGTGCGGAGGGCGGCGCGGAACTGTTCCCCGTCGTCTACTACGGCGAGGAAGTGTTCCTCTCCCAAAGTCCCCAGTTGTACAAGCAGATGCTCATGGCGGCCGGATTCGACAAAATCTACGAAACCGGGACGGCGTTCCGCGCGGAAGCGTTCGCCACCTCCCGGCACGTCTCCGAAATCTCGATGTTCGACGTCGAGTTGGCGTACATCGACGACCATCACGACGTGATGGACGTTCAGGAGGAGTCGCTTCGCCACACGCTCGAACGCGTGAGCGAGAACGCGACGGACGAACTGGAGACGCTCGGCGTCGACCTCGCGGTCCCGACCGACCCGTTCCCGCGCGTCACGTTCGAGGAGGCCCGCGACATCCTCGCCACGGAGTTCGACCACGTGCCGGAGGACGAAACCGACCTCGACACGAAGGGCGAGAAACTGCTCGGCGAGTACTTCGAGGAGCAGGGCCACCCCGCCTTCTTCGTCGTCGGCTACCCGGACGAGAAGTTCTACTACAAACAGGACGTGCCGGGCGACGACATCGCCTCGCGGAAGTTCGACCTCATCTACAAGGGCCAGGAACTCTCCTCGGGCGGTCAGCGTGAACACGATATCGAGACGATGAGCGAGTACATGGAAGACCAGGGTGCGGACCCCGAGAACTTCCACTTCTACCTGGAGGCCTTCCGGTTCGGCATTCCGCCCCACGGCGGCTACGGTCTCGGTATCGACCGACTCGTCCAGAAGGTCGGCGAGCTGGACAACATCAAAGAAGCCATCCTCTTCCCGCGCGACCCCGACCGCGTAACGCCGTAGACGCGGCCGATTTTCGACCGACTTCGCGCCCGTTTTTGACTTTTTCACACCGTTCGATGCGTTCCGCGTCGGCACCTCAGTCGGCGCCGACCTCCGTCGTTCCGGTAGCGACGGCCACCTCGTCCTCCTTTTCCGCGGTCAGCGGGTTTCGTGAGGATATCCGACACGGGAAATCGGGGTGTTCCCCGAAGTGTCGAATGAGCAGGTGGCGGCGCGACCCCGTGATTCCGGTTCTGCCGACGTCCTCCGCGGTGAACTGCGCGGGGAGCCGGTCGAACAACCGCGCCATCGCGTCGAACGTTTGGAACACCTTGGCGTTCCCTGCGGAGTCGGCACCGCGGCGGGAAACCTCGTAGCTGCCGTCTTCGCGGAACGTCCCTGCCGTGCGGAAGAACTCGCGGCGCTCGGTCAGCGCGTCGCCTACCGCGTCCTGCAGGTCGGTAGCAGTTTCGCGCGATAGCTCGAAGGTTTCGCCATCGATGTCCACTCGAATCGATTCACCGTCCCGCGTTGCGGTTACGGTATTCTCATTACGGGAGAAGAACTCGACCAGGAGAGTGAGTACTCCGTGTCATACACCCATCTGCTCCCGCCGGAATAAAAACTCTATCGGTGGTGGTGAATTCTACGTCAGTCGTAACGGGGCGCGATGGTGCGGAGGTCGCCGAGCAAACCGCCGTCGTCCGTCGTCGCGGTTGTGGTGGTCGTCGCGTCGGTCGCCGCGGATTCGGTCGTGACGGTCGTCGTGGTTCCATCCGTACCGGCCGCGGTTCCGTCGCCCTCCGTGGTCTCCGTCGCTGTCGTCGCCGTCGTTCCGCTGGCGGTCGTTTTCATCGAGTTACCGCCCGCCGTTCCGTTCGCTTGGAGCGTGCCCTCGGCCGAGTCGTTCTCGAAGATGTGGGTCTGTATCCGTTTCTCGTAGGTGAGTTGGCGGAGCGGGACGCGAACCGTCTTGCCGCTCGGCAGCTCGATGTTGGCGTAAAACGAGATTTTCAGGTCCGTCTGCTGTCCGTTTCGGAGGTGACTGACCCACCAGTCGTCGAGGTGTTCGTTCCGGATGACGGTTTTCATCCGAATCGTCTCCTCGGACTTGCCGGGAATCGCGTACGGCCGGTCGGTCGTTCCGTTCCCGACGGCGATGCCGTTCATCGTCATGTCGTAGCCGATTTCGCTGATCGTGTACGTCACCGTCTTGGGGTTGTACACCCGCATCCGCATCCGAATCGGCGTCGTCTCGCGCGTCACGGCACCCCAGTTCGCGCTCGTTTCGTTCACGTAGAGCACCGGGTCGGAGACGAGCGGCGCGTTCGCGTTCACGGGTCGCGTTTCCGAGGAATTGAACTCGCCGATGATGTCCGTCTCTATCTGCTGGCTGTAGGGCACGCGCACCGACCGCCCGACCAGCGAAGAGTGAACCGTCGACTGAAGCCGGAGCGTGGTTTGCTCGCCGTTGCGGATGTGCGACACCCACCACTCTGGGATTTTGTCGTTTCGCATCCGCGTGGAGAACCGAAGCGTCGTGTTGCCGCGGTCGAGCCCGAGGTTCGACCTGCTCCCGTTCGCCATCGTCACGTCGTTCATATCGACGGTGTAGTTCACCGACGTGTTGCCCGCGCTGATGGCGATGGGATTCGGATTGTTCACCACGAGCGCGGTTTCGATTCCAGTCGTCTGATTTGTTACTGTTCCGAACTCGTTGTCTAACCCGACGACGCTCGGTACGCCGAGAACGCCGTACAGCACGCCTGCGCCGACGAGCGCGACGACGAGTACGATTGCGAGAAATCCTCGCTTTCCGAGACGTAAGATTCCCTTGAGTTTTCCCACGACCATACGCGGTTCCTGTCGAGCGACGGCAAAAACCCCTCGAATTACTGTCGTACCGTGGTAGTCACTCCACCGAGTAGAATGAACTAAGTTCCCGCTCCGAAAAAGAGAGCATATGGCAGGAACACAGGCAGTTACGACGGATATGGGGACGGGACTTTCCGTGCTGTTCGTCCTCCTCGCAATCGCTGGTGCAGCGGTAACGTTTGTCACTCCGGGGACGGAAACCGCCGCGTGGGGCTTTGCGGCAGCGATGATTGCGGGAGTCCTCGCGGTCGCCGCGAGCCACCTCTATCAGAACTGACTCGAAATCGATACTTGTCCGGCGGAGGATAATGGTTAAGGCCGTCAGGCCCGTAGTGGGGGTGAGGATGACAGAGTTCAGCAACGAGGAACAGCGTATCCTCGAATTCCTGCGCGAGAGCGTGGCTGGTGGTGAGCGCTATTTCCGCGCAAAGAACATCGCCAAACACCTCGGACTCTCATCGAAGCAAGTCGGTTCCCGACTCCCCCGACTGGCCGAAAAGTCCGAAGACGTGGACATCGAGAAGTGGGGACGCGCTCGTTCGACGACGTGGAAAGTAAGTCCGAGCTAAGTGGCTGGCTTTTTACCGCTACAGCCTAATCTAGTCGTATGACTGTCCGGGTAGAGCGGACCTTCGATCTTCCGGTACCGCCGGAGGACGTGTGGGACTTCATCGCCGACCCAAAACGCCGAGCCGAAGCTATCAGCGTGGTTGCGGACTACGACACGAAAGCCGGAGGCAGGAGGGCGACGTGGCACATCGAACTCCCGATTCCGTTCGTGAACCGAACGATTCCCGTCAAGACGGAGGACGTGAGCCGCGAGGAACCTCGATACGTGAAGTTCGTCGGCCGATCATCGGCGATGCGCGTCACGGGCGAGCACACTATCGAGGAGACCGACTCCGGTTGTAAACTCCACAATCGGTTCATCGTGGAGGGTCGGGTTCCCGGCATCGAGCGCTATTTCAAAAAACACCTGGACGACGAGTTGACGAACTTGGAGACCGAGCTGCAAGAGGAGGTCGGTGTCGTCTCGTGAAACTCGCACTCGCCCAAATCGCCATCGACGGCGGCGACGTGGAAACGAACGTCCGTCGGGCGACCGACGCCATCGAATCGGCGGCGGAACGCGGCGCGGACCTCGTGGCACTCCCCGAGATATTCAACGTCGGCTACTTCGCCTTCGATACGTACCAGCGAAATGCGGAAGCACTCGACGGGCCGACGCTCTCACGAATCTCCGACCTCGCCGACGAACACGATATCGGCGTCCTCGCGGGAAGCATCGTCGAGGACCTCTCGGAAACCGACGGCGAAACCCCCGCCGAGGAGGGCCTCGCCAACACGTCCGTCTTTTTCGACCGCGACGGGCGACGGAAAGCGGTGTATCGAAAACACCACCTGTTCGGCTACGAGTCGGCGGAAGCCGAGATGCTCGTTCCCGGTGAATCGCTCGGCATCGCCGAGTTCGATGGAATCACCGTCGGGATGACGACGTGTTACGACCTTCGGTTTCCCGAACTCTACCGCGACATCGCGGAGGCGGGCGCGACGTTGGTTCTCGTTCCGAGCGCGTGGCCGTATCCGAGGGTCGAACACTGGGAAGTGCTTACCCGGGCGCGTGCCATCGAAAACCAGTGTTTCGTCGCCGCCATCAACGGGTCCGGGTCCTACGAGGACGCGACGCTCATCGGTCGGTCGTCGGTGTACGACCCGTGGGGAACGATGCTCGCCAGCACGGGCGACGAACCGGAAGTCGTGGTCCGGGACATCGACCCGACGCGGGTGGAAGAGGTCCGCGGGGAGTTCCCCGCGTGGCACGATAGGCGTCGCTGAGCAGGCTGAAAAAACTGACAAAGGGGTGTGATTATAGCGCGATTGCGTGGCTATCCGAGAGCGTTTCCGGGATGCTGTGGTGGTACGTCACCGCACCCGCGGTAGTCACGATTTTGATCGTGAACTCCTGTCGCTCTTTGAGTCCGCCGGTGATTCTCTCCGTATCGAGGACGATTCTAAACCGGTCGTCCTGATTGACGAGAACGGGAAGCGTGTCATCCGTGTCACGAATCGGTTCGACTGTGAAGTTCTGCTTGTCCGGGGTGCTTCCGTTCACCAGAATGAGACCGTCGTCGGGTCCGAGCCACTCGATTGTCGCCTTCGAGAGGTTGATGTCGCCTGCGCCGGAGCCTTTCATCACCGTGAGATTGACGTAATCCACTACGTGTTGATTCATCGATGAGTTATACGTGACATTCCCGTACGCGCTGACCACGTGTACGCGGTCGGTAACCTGTGCGGTACTCTCCGTTCCAGTTCGTTGGGATTTCGACTGAAGGAATCCTGCCGTGTTGATGAGGACGCCCGCAGCGATTGCGGCGACCAGCACCATCGCGATGAACACGATGAGTGTTCCGATGCCGACCTGACCTCGTTCCAGCGACGAACTGTCTGTCTTATTATCTTTCATGTTTGTCTTATGGTGTTTTTGTTTGATATTTGTCAGTCCACTACCGTCCGAGTACGGAGGGACATGTATTATAACCCACAGACTGTTATCATGTCTGAGAATCCGATACAGCACATAAGTTGTCACTTCTGGCAGGAGAATTTAGCAACAGCGGAAGTTGCCACTGGAGAATCAGTTATCGTCGAGAATCGGCGTACCGTCGCTCAGTCTGCCTGCGGTGCGACCGCTTCGCGTTCGGTCGCACGCATACCGTCGGTGATGGCCTCGGAGAGTGCAAAAACAGCTGCCTTGTGGTCTGTTTTTGATTTATGAATAGACGTCGGTCGTACACCGAGAGAGTCGTAGTCGTCCAGCGTGATCTGTTTCCCGTCCTGTTCCTCGAAATGGTTGCCAACTTCCGCAAGCAGGCCGTGAAGGTGGATGAGCTCCTGCTTCTTCATAAGCACACGAACGTAACGGTTGCAGGGTTATATTATTATCTTGAGTCCCGTTAGCACGCCGTATAGTCAGCTTTTCGGTGGTTTCCGGTCGGTATCGAAGCCGACTCCGAAATCGTCCGGTTCTGACGCTCGAACACGTTCGATTTCGAGGGGGCAGTCGTCGAGTGTGTCGGGGCATAACGACGAGTAAACGACTCGTTCGCTACGGGAGACGAGAGACGGCGAACCGCAAAAAGAGATCCGTCGTTCGAAATCGGTCCCTTCGCCGAGTACAACGTCGGCTTACTGGAGTTGTTTGAGCGTTTCGAGGTCGCGCTCGGTCCGCGTGAACTCCGACGTCCGTCTCGTTGCGTGACAGTTCGGACAGTGGAACTGTCGTTTGGGTTCCGGCAGATCGTTGGGACTGGATTCCCAGTGTTTTCCGCATTCCGGGCAGAGTAATCGAACGTAGGTTTCCACCATACCGACAGTATCGGTCGGAAAGGAGAAAAATCTTGTTGGCGCTCTGCCGAAACTGAGCGGCCGCTGTCCGTCGTTCGTCCCCCGAACGAGATTCGTTCAGAGCCGCTGGAGATTCGTCGCGCGTGGGCCTTTGTCCGCCTGTTCGATGTCGAATTCGACTTCTTGTCCCTCCTCTAAGTCCGGGCCGCCGACATCCTCCATGTGGAAGAACACGTCGTCGTCCGCGTCGTCAGTCTCGATGAAACCGTAGCCGCCGGTGTCGTTAAAGAAGGTTACCGTACCTTTCGCCATTGCAGGTAGATAGAACGGAGTGACGGGCATAAAAATTGCGGCTATTGATATCATATGGCACCATCTCAGTTCTTCGGAGGAGAGACGACGGTTGTTCGACGGGCAAAACACTAATGTAGTATAGTGCTAAACTAGCTTTTAGATATGTCTAAAACCATCTTCGGTAGGCAGAACGGAGCGTGGAGCGGATGAATAACGTTGTGGAGATATTCTTCGCATCCGTCAGGGACGGCTACGTGCAGGTGAGTGCGTTCGTCGCCGTTACCGTCCTCCTCTTCGGACTCGTCCAGTACCGAACGAACGGGGCGCTGGTCGAGCGACTCTCCGAAAACGAGCGCCTCCAACCGTTGTTCGGCGCTCTCATGGGACTCACGCCGGGCTGTGGCGGGGCAATCGTGATGATGCCGCTGTACGTTCGCGGGACGGTTAGCTTCGGCACCGTCGTCGCAACGCTCATCGCGACCGCCGGTGATTCGGCGTTCGTCATCCTCGCACTGGCCCCGAAAGCGGGATTGTACGCCTACGGCGTCGCCTTCGTGACGGCCGTCCTCTCCGGCTACGCCATCGACCGCTTCGGGATGGGTGTCGGCCGAATCGACCGCGCCGTCGCATCGTTCGGACGGACCGCGACCGACGGGGGGTTCGCCGCCGACGGTCCCGGCGGCAATCCGACGCACGAGTACGATGCGGGTTGTGAAACGGGGGCCGCACGAACCTCGTCCGTCTTGACGCCGCTGAGTCACGCGGCTCACGCGGTCTGGTGGGTGTCGGCGGCCGCCGCGCTCGTCCTCGGAGTGATGTACCTGCTCGCGGGTGCGCCGGACGTCGCGCTCACCGTCGGTCCCTCCTATGCCGGAGCGTTCACCGTCGTCGGAGTGACGGGAACCACCCTGTCGTTGTATCTCTACTTCGTCGGCCGACACTACCTCGGCGACGGGCACGTCGGTCGGGCACCCGAATCGTTCGGGGATGCGTACGAAACCCTCACGCACGCGGCGATGGAAACGAGTTTCGTCACCGTCTGGGTGCTCGCCGCGTACCTGCTCTACGAGTACGGTGTCCTGCTGTTCGGTATCGACGTCGGCGCGCTCGCCGCGGCCGCGGGCCTCCTCGCCCCCATCGCCGGTGCCGTCGTCGGCCTGATTCCCGGCTGTGGCCCGCAAATCGTGCTCGCCAGCGTGTACGCCGAGGGCGCGATACCGTTCTCCGCGCTCACCGCCAACGCCATCAGTCAGGACGGGGACGCCCTCTTCCCGCTCATCGCCATCGACAAAACGGCCGCGGTCGTGGCGTCCATCTACACCACGATACCCGCGCTCGTCGTCGGCGTCCTGCTTCACGTCCTGTTCGGTCCGATGAACGGATTCGGCGTCCTCGGCTGAGCCGTGTCGGGTCGCTACGACACCGTTCGGATTATCCGCTCGACCTCCTCCCAGTTCCGTTCGGTTTCCGCCGATAGGACGTACCGCGACCCGTAATCTCCCGTCTCCGTTTCGACGAGTTCGTGCTCGACGAGGACGTCCAGATGATGCCGAACGGTGCTGTAGTCGATGTCGAGGTCGGCCGCCAACCGGTTCGGATTGCGCGGCTCCTCGGCGAGTTCCGCCAGTAGGGTCGCCCGGCGAGCGCCGCCGCGACTGCCGGAGAGGACGTACCACAGTTTCCCGCTTCCGCTCACCTTGACCACGCCCCGGTCGGTGCGCGTCGAGTTCGAGGTGTCACGGACGTTTCGTAGGTCCTCCGGACCCCTTGCTATGGAGTGGCTAAACACGCGTAAATGGTCATCTAGTCCGAGAGGCGACGGTCGAGAAGAGGAGGTCAGTCCCACGTGACCCACGCGAGGAACACCAGCGCGAGAAATTCGAGGACGTGAAGCGCGAGCATCGCTTTCCACGCGGGGGCGGGAACCTTGGTTGCGAACCAAACGGACAACAAGTTATCCCACGAGTAGATGTAGAACGCCAACGCGTTTTGCGCGAGAAGGAGGACGGAAAACACGGAGAGACCGAGCGTGTGTTTCGACTGAAACTGACGGTAGTTGTCGAGCCACACGTAGCTCAAGCCGAGGAGTAACACCACGTTGAGCGCCGTGGAAACCCGCGCGACGTCTATCCAGATTCCCATCCGTCGTCCCTCCTTTGTAATCGTGTTCGCATATATGCTTTCCCAGATTCGGCCATACTCATTCCACCTTCCCGATTATCTCCTCGACCGTCTCCCAGTGCTGTCGCACTCGGTCAGTCAACAGGTACACCGCACCGTACTCGTCGCCGCTGTTCTCGACGATTCCGTTGTCCATGAGGACGTCCAGATGGTGACGAACCGTCTTGTAATCGAGGTCCAAGTCCTCCGCGAGTTGGTTGGCGTTCCGTGGTCGCTCGTCGACGGCCCGGACCAACCGAACGCGGTTGGCTCCGCCACGGGTACCGGTGAGCACGTACCAGAGGACGCCCTCCATCACCCCCAACCGAAACACTCTGCCCACGTAAGCGCATCGCCCTACTGATTCAGTATGCGGCCTACACCGTGAACAGATGCCCCTCTCGGGGAACGTCGAAGACGCCGATGCGCGCCCCGGCGTCGAGCCACGCGTGGCCGTAGGAAAACGACGCCAGCGCGTTGACGAAATCGTCCTCGTCCTTGAAATGCCGCCCGTCCTCCAGATACGACCGGGCCATCTCCCGGCAGTCCACCGCCGCTTCGCCCATCGGGGTGTCCGTCGGCGCGGCGATTTCGGCGGCGTCGAGCGCCTCCGACAGCAGGCGTTCGTAGCGGTTCGTCTTCTCGACTAACTCTGCGGCCATAGCCGAATCGTGGCGGAGCGCGAAGGTAAGACCTTCGAGCGAGTTCGACGGCGAAACCGGAAACGACGGGAGACAGCGCAAGGTAAATACACGACGACGAGTGATATTGCACCATGAACGAAGAGCCTCGTGTCGAGATGTACATCAAGGAGAACTGTTCCTATTGCGATAAGGCCAAAGAACTCCTCGACGGAAAAGGAGTCGAGTACGAGACGTACAACGTAACCCGCGACGAGGAGCTGTTCGAAGAGATGGTCGAACGCGCCGACGGGCGAAAAACCGCCCCGGAAGTGTTCATCGACGACGAACTCATCGGGGGCTGGGACGAAACCTGCGCGCTCGAAGAGGAAGGCGAGCTGGACGAAAAGCTGGGCCTCGCGCTGGCCGACGGCGGTGAAACCGTCGATTCCGACCCGGAACACCGGAAAGTCATCGTTTCGGGGAGCGGCATCTCGGGACTCACCGCGGCTATCTACTCCGCCCGGTCGAACAACGACCCGCTCGTCCTGCAGGGCGACGAACCCGGCGGGCAGTTGACGCTCACGACGGATGTGGAGAACTACCCCGGATTCCCCGACGGCATCAGCGGACCTGAACTCATCAACAACATGCAGGAACAGGCGGAACGCTTCGGTGCCGACGTGCGGACCGGCATCATCGAGGACGTTGACGAGTCCTCCCGTCCGTTCCGCGTCGAGCTCACGAACGGCGACGTGTACACGACCGACGCGCTCATCGCGGCCAGCGGCGCGAGCGCCCGCACGCTTTCGATTCCGGGCGAGGACGAACTGATGGGCTACGGCGTCTCGACCTGTGCGACCTGTGACGGCGCGTTCTTCCGCGACGAGGAGATGATCGTCGTCGGCGGCGGCGACGCCGCCTTCGAGGAGGCGACCTTCCTGACGAAGTTCGCGGAGAAGGTGTACCTCGTCCACCGCCGCGAGGAGTTCCGCGCCGAGGACTACTGGCAGGACCGCCTGCAGGAGAAGGTCGACGACGGCGAAATCGAGGTCATGAAGAACACCGAAGTCACCGAGATACACGGCTCGCCCGAGGAAGGCGTGGACCACGTGACGATGGTACGAAATCCCGACGGAAAGCCGTCCGAGAAACTCGACGACCCCGAAACCGAGGAGTTCGACTTCGACATCGGCGCGGTGTTCCTCGCAATCGGCCACACGCCGAACACGGGCTACCTCAAAGACACGGGCGTCGAACTGGACGAGGAAGGCTACATCCAAACGCAGGGCGGGAAAGGCGGAAACCAGACGAGGACGGACGTGCCCGGAATCTTCGGCGCGGGCGACGTGGTGGACTACCACTACCAGCAGGCCGTGACCGCCGCGGGAATGGGCTGTAAGGCGGCCCTCGACGCGGACGACTATCTGGAGACGGCCGAACTCGGCGAGGCGAGCGCCGCCCAAGAGGGTGCGGCGGCCTCCGACGACTGATCGAGGATTCGAGGCACGACGTTTTTCCGCGAAGTGAACGTCCAGCCACAGCGTTTAGTGTTTGGACGCGAGTAGTGGCGCGCATGGACTTCGACCTTCGCGTCTCCGAACTGGACCCCCTTCACGGTCGGCTCGAAGAAGCACAGGAGCGCGTCTTCGAGTTACAGGCGGGAACCCGGGTGGACTCGGACGAGTTCTTCTCGAAGGAGTTCATGCGAAGTCACACCCAGTACGACTCGTTTCGCGCGTTCTATCGGGGAGGTTCGTGGGACCTCGACGAGGCGGGAGACATGGACGAACTCCCGAACGACCGTCTCGACGGCTACGTCGCGGAGACGACGGAGTTCGAGACGTGGGAGGAGATGAAGACGGCGGCGGCAGAAGAGGAGATACTCGACCAACTGGTTTCGTGACCCCTCACGTGAACCCGGGAATCATCGTCAGCACGCGATAGAGACCGAAGCTGATGAGTCCGGCACCGACCATCGAGAACACCCACGCGCCGAGCGTGTAGCCCGCTTTGGACGCCGAAACGCCGCCGCCGGACCCGGACGAGCGAACGGCCAAGCCAGCGCCGACGATGCTGGAAATCATCACCTTGTTGAACGAGATGGGGATACCGAGGACGATTGCGAGTTGGGCGATGAGGAAGGCGGGGATGAGCGCGGCGATGGACCGACGCGGACCCAGCGACGCGTACTCCTGTGAGACGGCCTGAATCAGGCGCGGTGCGCGGGTCCACGCGCCGACGAGGATGCCGAGGCCGCCGAGCGCGAGGAGGTACACCGGGGACAGGTGAAGGTCCGTTTCGAAGATGGATTCGAGCGGTCCGGTCGCCAGACCGACCTGCGTCCCGCCGCTCGTGAACACGACCATGAGGCCGAGGACGACCAGAAACCGATTGATTCCCTTCTCCTCGTTACCCGTGAGTGCCCATCGCGTAGCGAGGAGGGCGAGGAGTCCGAAGCCGACGCTGATGACGACCATGCCGAGCGTGTAGCTTCCGAAAACGTGAGTCGGAAGCAGGTGCCAGTCGGTCGAGAGCGCGCGGGCGATGGACCCCGGCGCGCCGTTCGGTTTCGGCGTCACCGTCAGTTGAATGTTGGCGACGGCGTAGCCGACCAGTCCGGCCAACAGAGGGATGCCGACCGATTCCGGCACCGACTCGCTTCTGAGCGTCCGAGCGACGCTGTAGGCGATGATGGCGTTTGCGATAGGAATCGTGAACCAGAAGGCGAGGATTCTGACGTACTCGTCCGTGGCGAACCCGCCGCCGAGCGAGATGCCCGCGCCGACCATCGCCCCCGTGACGGCGAACGCCGAGGGAATCGGATAGCCGCGCGTGTTGCCGATGGTGATGAGCGTCGCGGCGGTCAGCAGGGCCGCCGCGGCCGCGACCGGCGTTATCGTCACGCCGGTCACGAGGTCTTTCCCGATTGTTTCGGAGATGCTCCCGCCCTGGACGATGGCCCCGAGTCCGGCGACGACCCCGACCAAGAGCGCGGCGCGGAGGACGGACAGCGCGTTCGCCCCGACGGCGGGTGCGACGGGCGCCGAATTGCTGTTCGCGCCCACCGTCCACGACATGAACATCGATGCCGTCAGCGCGACGGCGACGACGAGAACTAACGATGCCATTGTGCGTGTGACGACGGGTCGGGTGGTAGTTGTGTCACGATAGTACGAAAGAGATTTTTCTCCTTCATATTCATCGCTACTCCCTACCGAATACAGCGTTAAGTGGCCTTTGGTACGAATTCCGCCGAATTGGTTCGAGAAAAGTTACGGATGGCTTGTACCGATACGGACACAAATTTGAACCCGCGGTCGCGGTGCAGTCGGCATCCACAGACCCTTAACGCTTCACGTCAAAGCGGAGGTATGGTAGATACCGACTCCGTCGAAACGGAAACGTACACCATCGAAGGACCGGACGGCAACAGCGACGAGATCGAACTCCCGCCGGGACTCATCGACCTCCTCCGAGAAGAGGACGAATCCCGAGAAACGGTCGTCGGCGACATGGCTATCGTCTCGTTCGTCCAGCAGGCCCACGCGGCCGTTCACCACACGCAGGGCGAACCCAGCGAGGACATCGTTGCCATCGAGGAAAAGGCGCGAGAACTGTTCGAGGACCGAATCGGCATCACGTTCGAGCAGGCGACCGGCCACTCGCACTAACGGTCAACGCGGTCGCCGATTTCTACGATTTCGAGTGATTCGGGGTAGTCGTAACTCCGCGTGTGGTCGTAGAGCGCGGTCGGGTCCGCCGTCAGTCCTTTCCACATGTCCCAGTGGGTCGGAAGCAGGCAGTCCAGTTGCAGGGCGTCCGCGGCGGCGGCGATTTCGTTTTCGTCGCTGTACCATTTCGTGTACTTCGGCTCGCGGGTTTCCTTGTCGGGAATCCAGCCGTCGGAGCCGAACGCCAACACGCCGAGGTCGATGTCGTACTCCTCGCCGATGGCGGCGAGTTCGTCGCCGGGTTTGGTGTCGCCGCCGTGGAAGAACGTGGCCGACTCGTGTTCGATGACGTAGGAGACGGGGTGGGTTGCGTCGTCGTCGTGAGCGGGTTCGACGTGGACGGTGAACTCGCCGACTTCGAAGGTGTCGCCCTCCTCGACCGCTTCGAATTGGTCGGGAGAAACGTCCCACTCCTCGGTCCACTTCTCGTCGTCGCGCGCGACAGCGAGGCTGTCGTCCGGCGCGTAGAACGTCGCGCCCGTCGATTCGAGGATGGGGGCTTGACTCGGCCCGTGAACGTGGTCGGTGTGTTCGTGGGTCGCCAGCACCGCGTCCGCCTCCGTCACATCGTCCGGGTCGAACGGAACGGGGATCATTCGCACCGTTCGCGGTGGGTCGCCGGTCCCGACGTAGGGGTCGATGAACAGCGTCGTTCCGTCGCTCCCCTTCAGGATGAATCCGTTACAGCCGAGATACCAGAGCGAAAAACCCTCCGGCGTCGCGTCTTCGACCGCGCGTGGCAGCCAGTCTCCCCAGTCGCTGTGAATCGCCATACCGAACACTGCTCGACAAGTGCGCCTAAACCTTGCGTTCGTTCCCCCGTCGGGTCGCTTATATGTCCGAAGAAATACAGTATAAATCGACAACTCCGAATTATTAACCAAAGACATATATCCTACCAGTCACATTCCGAGAACGCCTGCGGACGGTGTTTTCACTGTCACAGCAGGCAGTCGGTACTGCAATGTGTCTCTGACGGGTGCGGCCTCTACCGCCGCACCTCACATTCACCCGAATGTACCAGTAGCACGTTCGAAGGCGGTTTTGAGCGTCGGGTCGTCGAACGCGCGCTCCACGGTGTTCGTGTCGATATCGTACTCGATGCAGCCATGGCAGTCGAGTCGCGGCAGGTGATTGTGGTGCAGTTCGATGGACACGCATCGTCTGTCGTCAGTGCAGACGGCTTCGTGTTCGACGACGAACGTGGCGAGTTCGTCCAACGAAACCGGACACTCGTGGTCCAACAGATAACGGAGGGCGATACGTCGCCGATGGTGTCCGTAGATCGAGAACAGTTCCGATGTCGATGGAACGCGTGTGTCGTCGTGGTGGTTCGTATGTGTGTTCGTAACCATTTCTCCCTCCTTGCAGTCAGGTAGTCCGGCGACGGGGAGTGTCGAGCCTGCACGTAGCGGGGACCGGTGTCCGAACCGAGTCCGAACGACCGAATAATTATACTATGTGATTATTACTTTAATTAATCAAACGGGGTTCGAAGTCGAAAACCCGTCTCGAAAACTAACCGATGTTTATAGTTGTTACTGTTTTTTAAAATCATCTTTTTAAGGGAGGAGAAGAATCGATGGATGAGTATGAACGATTCTGGTGAGCGTCCGGACGCGTTGCTTTCGACAGTCGTCAAGCGTGCCGGATTTCTCACCGCTCTCGCGTCGGGGCCGATACCGAAACGACATCTCAGGGACGAACTCGACGTGTCCCGCTCGACGGTTTACAAAGCGGTTCGGGAACTCCACGAGTACGAACTCGTCGAACGAACCGACGAGGGTCTCGCGTTGACCCTCGCGGGGCGGATGCTCGAATCCGAGTACGGCGCGTTTCGAAGCGTCGCCGAGGACGTCAATCGAACCCGAGAACTGCTCTCGGTTCTCCCGAACGATTCGAGGGTGTCCATCGAACTCGTCGAAGGCGCCACGACGATTTTCGCCGAACGACACGCACCGAACCATCCTCTCCGATATTTCGAGGAGATGGTTTCCGATGCCGACCGGGTGTTGGGTATCTCGCCCGTCGCACTTCCACAGTACGTCGAACTGTTTCACGACCGCACCGTCGGTGAAGGGATGGCCGCCGAACTGGTGCTCGAACGTCCGGTCGTCGAATATCTCATCACCGATTACGGCGAGCGGTTGAACGAAGCACTGGCGTCGAACCACGTCTCGATTTGGGAGCTAGACACGACGCTTCCGTTCGGTCTCATCGTCACCGAAGGGGAACGGGATGGCGTCAGCCTCGTCGTCTACGACGACCGGGGTGAACTCCGCGGTCTCCTCACGAACGACACCTCCGACGCGATGGCGTGGGCGAAAGACGTGTTCGAAACCTACCGCGAGCGAGCGACGCTCATCGGCGGGCCGTAACTACCGCTCTTGCCACTCGGGGTCGCGGTCTTCGAGGAAGGCGTCGATACCCTCGTTTTTGTCCTCGGAGGCGAACAGCAGGGCGAACAGTTCGGCCTCGTACTCGATGCCCGCCTCCAAGTCCATCCGACTGCTCGCTTTGACCGCCTTCTTCGCCAGTTCGAGCGCCGTCGGGCTTTTGTCGGCCATCCGTCCCGCGAGTTCGTACACGCGGTCCTCGAACTCGTCGTCGGCGCACACTTCGTCCACGAGCCCGATGTCGTATGCCTCCTCCGCGTCGATGATTTCCCCGGAGAGAATCAACCGCATGGCCTGCCCCTCGCCGACCAACCGCGCGAGTCGTTGCGTGCCGCCGCCGCCGGGCATGATACCGAGGTTGATCTCGGGCTGGCCGAGTTTCGCGCGTTCGTGTGCGATGCGCACGTCACAGCCCTGCGCGAGTTCGCATCCGCCGCCGAGCGCGTGACCGTTGATGGCCGCGATGACCGGCTTTTCGAGGTCGTCCACGTACTCGTAGACGCGCGGTCGCTTGCTCGCTTCGCGCTGCTCGTGTGCATCCCGCTCCCGGAGTTCCGTTACGTCGGCCCCGGCGACGAACGCCTTCGCCTCCGGTGCGCCAGTGAGCACGACGACGCGGACGTCCGAGGACGCCTCGACGGCATCGAGCACGTCCTTCAGTTCGGCGCGCAGTTGCGCATTCAGCGCGTTGCGGGCGTCGGGGCGGTTCAGCGTGACCGTCCCGACGTGCTCCTCGACGTCGAAATCGACCGTCTCGCACTCGTGTGCGACCTGTTCGGGGCTTCCGGGCGTTTCGCCGTCGGTCATCGGTTCTCGTCCTCCATTTCGCCCGAAACGCCCTCAGACCCCGACTGACGAGCCGTCCGGCTTTCGCCGGAGACTCCCACGATTTCGCCGTCCTCCCACACGTAGAATCCCTCGCCGGTCTTCTTGCCGAGCTTCCCGGCGCGCACCTTTTGCCGGAGAATCTGTGGCGGGCGGAACCGCTCGCCCAGTTCCTCGCGGAGGTGTTCGAGGATTCCGAGGCGGACGTCGAGTCCAACCACGTCGCCGAGTTCGATGGGACCCATCGGGTGGTTGTAGCCGAGTTCCATCGCCGTGTCGATGTCGCGCGGACTCGCCACGCCCTCCTGAACCATGCGAATGGCCTCGACGCCGAGCGCGACGCCCAGACGCGAGGAGGCAAACCCAGGCGAGTCGTTGACTTCGACGCCCACCTTGTCGATGCCCTCCACGAACTCCGCGGCGAAATCGACCGTCTCGCGGTCGGCCTGTTCGGGAATCACGATTTCGACCAGCTTCATGATGTGCACCGGGTTGAAAAAGTGCAGTCCGATGGCCCGCGTCGGGTCGTCCAACGCACTGGCGATTTCGGTCAGCGAGAGCGAGGAGGTGTTCGACGCGATGATGGCGTCGTCGGACGCGAACGCCTCAACGTCCTCGAACGTCTCGCGCTTGATCCCCATCTTCTCGGGCACCGCTTCGACCACCAAATCGGCGTCGCCGACGGCAGCTTCGAGGTCGGTCGTGCCGGAAATCCGGTCGAGCGCGGCGTCCTTCTCGGCTTCCGAAACCTTGTCGCGCTCGACGCCGCCTTGGAGGTTCGCCTCGATGCTCTCGATGCCGTTCTCCACGAACTCCTGTTCGATGTCGCGGAGCGTCACGTCGTGGCCCGCCATCGCCGTCACCTGTGCGATTCCGTGACCCATCGTCCCCGCTCCGAGTACGCCTACCTTCATCGTACAAAAACGCGTGCGGACCCACGAAAAGCGTTTTTCTCCGCCCTCGGTTCGGGACTCCCCGACCACGACGACGCTCAGTCCACCATCGTTCGCCTCGAACGAACGTATCCCAACGCCGACTATTTACAGAAAGCTTTTATCGTACCCGTGAAATCGGTTAATTGTCTCGGGTAGGGGTACACGAGACAGCATTTCTTTCGACGCCGCATATCGGAGACTTGAGTCTCCCTACCGCTCGAATACCTTCCCAATTTCTCCAGACGTGGCAGCTTCGTTATCAATCTGTCGAACCGATTGGTTCGCGTTCGACTGTCCGTTTCTGTATTTCATTTAAAATCTATCGCCGAGATTTCTACCCACCGTGAGTAGCGCCGTGCTTTCCCGCTCACAATCCGTCTGGTGGACGAATTTTGAATCCGTACCTCGTCACGCCTTCCTGCGTGTAGATGCGGCGCATCGTCGTCTCCACGGCGTCGCCGATTTCGAGGCTTCCGGGGGCGGTCCCCGTCACCTGCGCCGGGACGCTCGCTTCGCCGCCGTCCGGTCCCGAGAGGGCGACGACCGCCACGTCGAAGTCGCCCGACTTGGCCTGCTGTTCCGCGAACTCCGGCGGCGCACCGCCCTGCGAGATGGTCGTCACGGCTTCCACCGTCCCTTCGCCGGTGAGTGTCACCGTCTCGTACTCGACCAAGGAGTGACAGCCGTTGCACGCGCCCTCCGGCGGGAAGTTCAGCGCGCCGCAGTCGGGGCACTTCCCGGCGAGCAGTCGGTGTCGTTGGTCGAGCGTACGCCGCCACGACGGCACGCTGACGTAGGCCCCGCCGCCGCTCGGCGGACCGGAGGTGAGGTCGCCGCGCAGTCGGAGGTATTCCGCGTAGGAAACCGGTTCGTCGCCGTCGAGCGCCGTCGAGACGGGAACGTCGCCCGTCGTTTCGAGTACGAGCGCGTCTGCGCCCGCACCGCTGCCGAACGAGGCGGCGAGGATACGCTCACCGCCGTCCGCGAGGGATTTGACGAGGCTCAACGGGACGCTCGCCGCGCCGGTGTCGCCGAGTTCGTGGACGAGCGCACCCGCCCGAATCTCGTCGATACCGACGCCGAGCGCGCCCGCGGCCCGGTAGGGGAGTTTGCCGTTCGGGGCCTGTACCGCCGCGGCGTCCACGTCCCCGACGTCCGCGTCCAATCGCCCGACCGCCCCGGCGAGCGTCTCGGAGAACGCCTCCCTGTCGTAACTCGTGACGCCCAATCCCTCGACGTTCTCGTCGCCGGTGGCCCGGAAGCGCGTGCCGGGGAATTCGGCGGCGTACTCGGCCCGTTCGCGGATGCTGACGGGGCCGTCGGCGGCGAGGACGAAGGCCGCCGCGCCCGCACCCGCCGCGTGGTCTTCCGCGGAATCCGGTTCGCCGCGGGGGGCATCCGCGGCGACGACCACTCCAACGCCGTCGTCCCACGGTCCCGCCGCGAGTCCGGCGACGAGCGCCCGCGTTCCGGCGCGGGTGCTTCCCGTGAACACGTGTCGCGTCGCGTCAGACGGTACGTCGAGCATCCCGCCGAGTCGGGCGGTCACGTCCTCCTCGGCCATCGGCGGGGTGGTAGAAGCGAACGCGAGGAAGGAAACGTCCGGGTTCCCGGCGGCGTCGAGCGCGCGCGTCGCGGCCTCGTAGGCCATCGTCAGGGCGTCCTCGTCGGCGTCCGGGACGGCTTTCTCGTTCACTCCGGCGGCGTGGAACTGCCCCCACGCCTCGGCGAACTCGTCGGCCGAGATTCGGAATCGCGGGGCGTAGGCACCGACAGCGGCGATATCCGGTACCCCTTCGTCGCCCGTCATGCCTCCACCTCCGATTCCTTTTCGAGCACGTGGACGACCGCGGCACCGCCACTCCCGCCGACGTTGTGGGTCAGGCCGCGCGTCGCGCCCTCGACCTGCCGGTCGCCCGCCGTCCGGGAGAGCTGTTTGTACGCCTCGACCATCTGTCCGGCCCCGGTCGCGCCGATGGGGTGGCCCTTCGATTTGAGTCCGCCGGACGTGTTGACGGGGCGCTCGCCGCCGAGTTCGGTCGCGCCGGAGGCGACGAACTCGCCCGCTTCGCCGGGTTCACAGAAGCCGAGGTCCTCGTAGGCGAGCAGTTCCGCGATGGCGAAACAGTCGTGCACCTCGGCGAAGTCGATGTCCTCGGGCGTGACGCCTGCCATCTCGTAGGCGGACTGGGCGGCCTCGCGGGACGCCGGAACGGAGGTGTAGGTGTCGCGCTGGAAGAGTCCCACGCGGTCGCTGGCCGCGCCGACGCCCGCGATTCGGATGGGGTCGTCGGTGTACTCGTCCACCACGTCCTCGCTGGCGACGATGGCGCACGCCGCGCCGTCGGTCGTCGGACAGCAGTGATAGAGCGTCAGCGGGTCCGCGACGACTTGGGCGTTCATCGCATCCTCCAGGGAGCACTCGAAGCCGAGGTGGGCGTGCGGGTTTTTCGCGCCGTTGGCGTGGTTCTTGACCGCGACGCGGGAGAGGTGTTCGGCCGTCGTGCCGTACTTCTCCATGTGCGCGTCGGCCATCTGGGCGTAGACCCCCGCGAACGTGGTTCCCGAGAGTCGCTCCCACTCGGTTTCCCCGGAGACGCCGAGCCAGTACTTCGTCGCGTCGCTAGACGTGTCGGTCATGATTTCGACGCCGCCCGCGAGAACGACGTCCGCCATGCCGCTCTTAACGGCCTGCACGGCCTGCCGGACGGCGTAGCCGCTCGCCGCACAGGCGTTCTCGACGCGGGTACACGGGATTCCGTCGAGTCCGACGTGTTCGGTCACGGCCGGCCCGGACAGGCCGAGTTGTCGCCCGCCGACGCCGAGCGTGCCGACGACCGCCTCGTCCACGTCGTCCGGGTCGATGCCCGCCGGAACGCTGTCGCAGGCCGCCTCGAAGGCGGTGCGGAACAGCGACCGATAGCTTTCGTCGGGGAACGACCCGAAATCCGTCTGGGCCGCGCCGACCAGATACGCATCTCGCATGTCTCCAACTGGCGTTCGCGGGGAGAAATAACTGCCGTCACTTTCACGAGGTCGGTGGCGGTTCCCGCCGTCGTTTCGACCGACGCATCCAGCGGGAGATTCAAGAACCTCGGTGTCCTACGGGCGCACGTGCACGGAAACGCGGCACGAATCAAGGTGAAGAGTCGGCACGGCTGACGTGGTGGGTATCGACATCAGCGGTCGCCACGAGGAGGACGGCGAATACCTGATGGTCGCCGCCGCGGTCCACGCGACAGTCGGCACGACGCGCCTTCACAGCGTCCAAGGGATGGGGTTCGCGGTCAGCTACCACGAACCGACGCTTTCCGCGACGACGGGGGTCGTCGCCGAGGCGGTTTCTGACCTCCCCGACCCGTCGGCGGAACCCATCGTCGCCGAACGGGGCGAATTCTACGAGGAACCGGAGTGGATGGTCGAACAGTATCTCGAACCTGATTTTAAGTACGTCGAGAGCATAGCCGAACGTGAAACCGTGCAGGCCGCACACCACGCCGCGTACGCCGCCCGCAAACTACTCCTATGAAAGCGATACTTGCAAAACGGGTAGACGACGGAACAGCTTCCATCGACGAACTGGCCGAGTTGGCTCGCGCCGCGGGCTACGACGTCGCCGCGGAAGTCACGCAATCCAGAGAGGAAGACGCCGCGTACCAGTTCGGCGAAGGGAAAGTCGCGGAACTCGCGGCCACCGTCACGGAACGGGGCGCCGGGGTGGTCATCTTCGACAACCAACTCGGGCCGTATCAGACGTACAACCTCGGCCAGCGACTGCCGGACGGCACGCGGGTCATCGACCGATTCCGGCTCATCCTCGAAATCTTCGGGCAGCGCGCCCAGACGCGCAAGGCGCAGTTGCAGGTCGAGTTGGCCGAACTCCGCTACGAGTTGCCGCGCGTCGAGGCGAAGACGAGCCTCGCAAAACGCGACGAGCGGCCGGGATTCATGGGGCTCGGAGAGTACGACGAGAGCCACGAACAGGACATCAAGGACCAGATAAGCCGTATCAAGGACGAACTCGACGTCATCGCCGACAAGGAGGCCGACCGCAGACAGAAACGCCGCGAGTCGGGATTCGACCTCGTGGCGCTCGCCGGATACACGAATGCGGGGAAATCCACGCTCCTCCAGCGACTCGCGGCGGAGTTGGAAATCGGCGAGAACGACGAGTTACACCCCGACTTGGACCCCACGGCGGAGGCCGAAGACCGCCTGTTCACGACGCTCGGCACCACGACCCGGAAGGCCGACATCGAGCGGCGTGACGTGTTGGTGACGGATACGGTCGGGTTCATCAGCGACCTGCCGCAT
Organism: Haladaptatus sp. T7; assembly: GCF_026008575.1. NCBI lineage: Archaea > Methanobacteriati > Methanobacteriota > Halobacteria > Halobacteriales > Haladaptataceae > Haladaptatus > Haladaptatus sp. T7. The sequence goes on along the minus strand of NZ_BROP01000001.1, from coordinate 278,221 downwards.
TGGTTGGTGGAGTCGTTCAAATCGACGTTGGACGCGGTGTACTACGCCGACCTCGTGTTGCTGGTCGTGGACGTGAGCGAGCCGATAGACGACATCCGGGAAAAACTCGTCACCTGCCACGACACGCTGTACGAGCGCAATCAGGCACCCATCGTCACCGTGTTGAACAAGATAGACGCCGTGAGCGACGAGGAACTCGAAGAGAAACGGCGGGCGCTGTCGGCACTCGCGCCGAGTCCGGTGGCTATCAGCGGCAAGGAAGGGGTGAACATCGAGGAACTGAAACGGCGGATCGACATCGAACTGCCCGCGTGGGAGTTCGAACGGTTGGTCATGCCGATGACCGACGAAACGATGAGCGTCGTTTCGTGGGTTCACGACCATGCTCGTGTGGAGGACGTGACGTACACCGACGACGAAGTGGTCGTGGAGTTCGAGGCCCGTCCGTCCATCGTTCAGCAGTCACGGTCGAAAGCGAGCGACCTGACCGCCGCGCCGTCGGCCTAAAGCATCGAATATAACGATACCGCGCCGTTCGAGCAAATCCATGCCGTGTGATTCTTCTGGTCGTAAATGAGGACTGCGTCGTCCTGCACTTCGAGTTCGGCGTATCGGTCGTCGTCCCGGTCCCGTCGGGGATCGTCTGCTTCGTGCGTGCTCGTGGTCATGCGATTCGGTTGTCTGTCGTTATCGACTTTCTCTCCAATACCCGGTAGCAACCGGTCAGTGATAAGTGTTACCCAGTACCATGATTCTCCACTGTTCGATAGGCGACGGTCGAACGAGAACCTTTCGATTATGCGTACATTCTCCATCCGAAACCGTTGCGTGCAGGACTCTCGCCGTGGTGCGCACGAAATCGCGTTTTCCCCGTGAAAGCCCGACCATACGGTTACCTTTGGTAAGTCGATTTCGTAACGTAACTTTTTAGCGACCGACTTCCTACCTCGCCGTATGAGCGACGAACCGGAACGATTGACGATGTGGTGTGCCGGTGAGGAGTGGTGTCCGATCACCGCGACGGCGACCCTCGTCGGGAAGAAGTGGCACCCCGTCATCGTTCATCGACTGCTGGTGAACGGTCCCCTCGGCTTCAACGCACTCAAAGAGGAGGTGGACGGAATTTCGAGCAAGGTGTTGTCCGACAGCTTGGACGATTTGGGGGAAAAGCGGCTCGTGAACCGCGAAATCGTGAACGACAAACCGGTCCGCGTCGAGTACTCGCTGACCGCGACCGGCGAATCGCTGGAACCCGTCATCCTCGCCATGCGCGACTGGGGGATGGAGTACGTTTCCCCCGCCGAGGACCCGGATTCGGCGACCGTGTGAGTCCCGTCACCCGAGGTCGACGCGCTGGAATCGGAGGTAGCCGAGCGCCGCGGGCAGGACGAACCAGAGCGCCAGAACGACCAGCCCGAACCACGCGTCGAGGTAGAAGGGCGGGTCGCCGATGACGCGCGCCGCGAACGACGTCGCTTGCGCCTTCGGGAAAAAGAGCCCCGACGCCGACGTGTAGGCATTCTTCGGATTCAGCGTCAGAACCAAGAAGTACCACGCCGGAAGCGGTCCTCCGCCCGGTATCGCTCCTTCGACGAGGTAGTAGATTCCCATCGGAACGTAATCCCAGAGAATTTGGAACGTGACGAACACCCCGACGGCGGCGGCCATCGCTCGCGCCCGGGTCGCGGTCGCCGCGGAGATTCCGACGGCGATACTGACGAACACCGCGCCGAACAGCGCGGTCAGGAGGAGCAACGAGAGGTAGTCGGTCAGCGAGACGGTGCCGTATAACGCGGCGAGAACGCCCGCTGTGACGACGAACGCGCCGCCGATGGCGACGGTGACGACGGCGGTTCGTCCGAGGAGTTTCCCGAGCAGGACCTCCAGTCGGGTGTGTGGTAGGCCGAGCAGGAGTTTGATGCTCCCCGACTCGCGCTCGCCCGCGATGGCGAGGTACGCGGCCACGAGCGCCGTGATGGGAATTATCAGCCCCGCCGGGAGGGTGAGCATCTGGAGCGCCGACGTGTTGTTCAACTCCATCACCTGGTTGAGCGCGTACACCGTTCCGCTGGTGAACAGGACGAAGAGCGCCGTTATCGCCCACAGCGTCTTGGAGCGAACCGCGTCTTCGAAGTCCTTGCGCGCGACGACGAGGATGCTCACGACGACACCTCCGCATCGACGTGCGACTCGTCGGCGTGGTTCGTGTAGACCTCGAAGAGGTCTTCGAGCGAGGATTCCTCCATCGTGACGTCGGCGACGGTGACGCCCGCCGCCTCGACGCGGTTTATCACCTTTGCCTTCGCCCTCGAATCAGTGTACGTGACCGTGACGACGGTCCCGTCTATCGTCGCGTTCGTCACGCCGTTGATGTCGTCGAACGAGACGCTCGGCGTCGCGCTCACGGTCAGTTCCATGGTCGCGCCCGAACCGACCGCCCTTCGAAGTCCGTCGATGGTATCGACGGTGACGAGTTCGCCGTCGTCCATGATGGCCACGCGGTCACAGACCGCTTCGACTTGGCTCAAGATGTGGCTGGAGAAGAACACCGCCGTGCCGCGGTCGGCCTCCCGCTGGATGATTTGGCGCATCTCGCGGACGCCGTGCGGGTCCAGACCCGACGAGGGTTCGTCGAGAATCAGCAACTCGGGGTCACCGACCAGCGCCATACCGAGCGCGAGGCGCTGGCGCATTCCCTTCGAGTAATCGCCGGCGGGACGGGCCGCATCATCCGCCGAGAGACCGACGCGTTCGAGAATGTCGTCCGCGTCCTCGCCCGTTCCCTTGGAGTCGATGGCGAACTGGACGTGTTTGCGACCGGAGAGTCGCCCGTAGAGGTCGAACGCGTCTGGAAGGATACCGATGCGTTCGTGAATCGCCTTCGGTTCCCGCTGGGCGTCGTACCCCAGCACGGTCGCACGTCCCTCCGTCGGTCGGACGTAATCCAGAACCATGTTGATGGTCGTCGATTTCCCGCACCCGTTCGGGCCGAGGAAGCCGAATATCTCGCCCTCCTCGACGGTCAAATCGAGCGCTGAGACGGCGACTACATCGCCGAACCGCTTCGTCAGTGATTCCGTTTGGATAGCAGTCATCGCGTTACCGACGGAACGGTGCTCGGACGGGGATACCTGTTCCGATTTGTCGGCCCTCTAACAACAATCCAACTAAAAATTCTTTGTGCTACCTTTATCCGTCGTGGAACTTCCGATTCGCTCGAACGGAACGAACCGGCGATGGCTCAACGAATCTTTTGCTCGCGGATTGTCACGACGTTTCGTCGTTTATAATTCGCGTCTCGACCGCGCGGACGGACGTCACCGACAGCGTTTCGTCCACCTCGACGCGGAGTTCGTCGCCGCCGACGGTCATCGTCACCCTGAATTCGTACGGGTCGGACGAGAGGCACTCCGTCCGCCATCGGTCGGAGTGGATGTACTCGAACAGTTTCCAGAAGGACTCGTCCCGGATGTCCGTCCCGTGCTCCCAGTAGAACGCGACGACCGCCGGGTGATAGACGAGACACAGTTCGACCGGGGCGGTGACACGATACCCACACTGTTCGCACGAGTGGACGCTGAGGTGGCTTTCCGGAACGGGTTCGCGTCCCGGTCGAATCCGATTCGTCATGCGTCCCAGACACTCGGAGCAAACCCCGTCGAGCGCCATCGAGTACTCGTCGCGGACGTACCGGTCGGCGCTGTGCATTATCTCCGTCGGGGTACGATTCCTGGCCTGTGCCGGGGACAACAGAAACGACAGCAGTTGCAGTTCGCACGCCGTACACCGAACCACCAGCGACTCCTCCTCGTACGTCGCGCGGAGCGTCGTCTCGTGACAACTGGGACACATTCCGTCGAGTTCGACCGGCTCGAACTCGGGGCGTTCGTGGTACGTCCCGGCGAGAATCGTTCGCACGATTTTGTCACCCGCGTACGTCAACTTGTATCCGGTTTCTGTTTCGCGGACGAACGTGTCGGTGAGCTTCTGCAAGTGATACGAGAACCGCGACGAGTTCGTCGCATCGACGCGCTCGTAGAGCTGTGAAAACGTCAGGCCGGGACCTCCAGCGACCGTCTCCTCGGACCGAGCCTCCGTGGCTAGCTCGTGGAGGATTTCCACTCGCAACTCGTTTCCGAGTATCGAAAACGCTTCCTCCGGGGTCGTTCGTTCCCGATTCTCCGACGCGTCGGAACGGGGGGCCATCAGTCACCCGTAGTGAACGAGCGGCAAAGACCCTTGCCGAATCACGTCGGTCGCTTTTCCTTTTCGACCACCCGGACGTCACGAATCGCGGTGTCGGGATACCCGCCGTCGTCGTCCTTCTCGACCGCCTTCACCATGTCCCAGACGACGTTCAGCCCCGTCGTGACGCCCTCCAGGGCCTCCATCTCGCATCCGGTCTTCCCCGTCGTCTCGACGGCCACGGATAGGACCACGCGGTCGTCGCGCACGTCGAAGTCGGTATCGACGTTCGTGATGGGTATCTGGTGGCACATCGGAATCGTCTCCCACGTGTGTTTTACCGCCTGTACCGCGCCGATTCGGGCCGTCGCCAGCACGTCGCCCTTCTTCAGGTCGTTCGCCCGAATCGCATCGACGGTCGATTGCTGAAGGTGAATCTCGCCGCGCGCAACCGCTCGACGGGCCGTGTCGGGTTTCCCGCCGACGTTCACCATCTGCACCTCGCCGGAGTCGTCCGTGTGGGTCAATTCCTCGTCCGTCGTCAGTTCCTCGTCGGTCGTCTCGTTTTCACGCATCGTCCTCACCCCACATCGCGGCCGGAATCGTTTCGAGCATGTCGGACGCGAGCAGACCCTCGTATCGCTCGTCGTAGAGCAGGTCGCCCGCCCGCCCATTGACGAACGACCCGACGCACGCGGCGTCGAAGGCCTCCGTCGTGCCGAACAGCCCCGCGACGATTCCGGCGAGCAGGTCGCCCGTGCCGCCTACTTTCATACCCGTGTTGCCCGTTCGAACGACGCGCGTTCGGTCGCCGTCCGAAATCACGTCCGTCGCGCCCTTCGCCAGCACGACGTGCCCGATGTCGTCCGCGAGGGCTTCGATTTCGTCCGTCACCTCGCGCAAGTCGTCCGCTTCCGGGCCGCCCATCTCGGCCAGTTCCTTCCGGTTCGGCGTACAGACCAGCGTCGCGTCCGTGTCGAGGCCGGGAATCGCGGGGAGCGCGTCGGCGTCCACGACCGCCCGACCCTCGAAGGATTCGAGGAAGTCCGTCGCCGCGTCGATGGTCTCGTCGGCGTTGCCGAGTCCAGGGCCGATGATAACCGTGTCGTCGTACGATTCGGCCGTCTCGACCAAGCCATCGACCTGCTCGGGCGTCAGGCGGTCGCCGTCGTAGGGTTGGACGATGAGGTCCTCCGCGTAGCCCTGAATCTCCCCCGCGACGGTGTTCGGCGCGGCGACGAACGAGAGGTCCGCGCCCGCCCGCAACGCCGATTGGGCCGCGAGCGCCGGTGCGCCGGTGAACGGCCCGCCGCCGATGACGAACACGCGCCCCCCGACGTCCCCGCGAACGCTCCGGAGGTCGCCCGGCCCGACGAACCGCTCCGCGGCGGCGGGGATGCCGATGTCGGCCACGGTCACGTCGCCGTCGTGGTCGGCGAGGCCGGGTTTCATGTCGTGGAACGTGACGACCGCATCGGCTTCGACGGCCACGCCCTCGGCCTCGCCGGAATCGGCGTTCACGCCCGAGGGAACGTCCACGGCGAGGACGGCGGCGTCGGCGTCGTTGATGGCCCGGGCGGCGGTCGCGGCGGGTTCCCGGAGCGCCCCCGTCACGCCGGTTCCGAGCATGGCGTCGATAACGAGGTCACAGTCGGGCAGTTCGAACGCGCCGGAGTCTTTCACTTCCGTCGCGTCGTACTCGGCCCGGCGGAGCGCGTCCCAGTTCTCCCGCGCGATGTCGGTTCCGATTGTTTCGGCCCGCCCGAGCAGGAGGACGGACACGTCGTACTCGTCGAGAAATCGCGCGGCGACGAAGGCGTCGCCGCCGTTATTTCCCCGTCCGGCGACGATACAGACCCGCGCGCCCGGCGACACCATCTCGCGGACCCGGCGGGCGATGGCGTTCCCGCTCGACTCCATCAACTGCTTGCGGGGCACCCCGAGGTGTTCGGCGTTCTCGTCCACGGCGGCCATCCGGTCTGCGGTGATCATGGTCGAGCGTTCGGTCGGATTCCGGGTTAACGTTACGGGCCGCGGTGCGAAGTTCGGCCGCCGCGTGGCGCGGAAACGGTCCGCGGTGTGGCGCGGAAACAGTCTGCCGTGTGGCGCGCGAATCGTTTTCAGTGTGGCGCGGAAACGCTCGGACACGACGGCCGTCCGATTCGAGACGGTACGGCGGTTCGACGGCGCGTTTCTCGGATTTCCGAGCACACCGAACCAATAGAATTAACCCACCATAGTTTGACATGTCGAACGAAGCAGACGAGGTATTCGCCGAAAGGCCAGTGGTAGAGCACTGACCTCGTGTGCTTCGACACCTATCGAAGCATGTCCGACAACGAACCTTCTTCGGAAAAGCGTATCGCCATCAAACAGGTCGGCCTCCGGTTCCGCGGCATCGACGCCGACGACGTGGACAAGGAGCTTCTCGGCTCGATTCACGCCGTTCTCGACGAGCAGGGCTTGCCCGTCAGTAGTATTTCGGTCGAACCGCGCGAGCCGTTCGTTCCGCGGCGGACGGGACCGCATCGGCCCTGAACGGGGCTCAAGTCGTCGTTTTTTCGGAAGCGGTGTTCGGGTACGGAGACGACGTTCGAACGTTTTGCGCCCATGGGTACGTCCGCTACCGATTCCACTCCGTTCGACTCCCGTCCGTTCCCCCTACCGTCCGTCACTCCTCGACCTTCTCGCGCATCCACTCGAACTGCTCGCGGAGTCTCGCTTCTCCGACGTCCGTCAGCGAGAACACGTCGTACAGCCCCTCGACGCGCTTTTCGACGTGGCCGCTCTCGACGAGTCGGTCGAGGGTGGCGTAGTAGCGCTTGGGATCGAGCTGTTTGTCGTAGTGCGATTCGAGCCGGGTCTTCAGCTTCTGGCCGCGGAGTTCCCCGGCCTCGGCGAGGAGGATACACATGTCCCGACGGGTGCCGCTCTGGTGCCAGCGAGTCATGTGCGGGTGTGGGGCGGCGGGACTCACGTGGCTTTCGGGTTGGAACCGATAGCTTCGACTGTACCCCCTCCGAAGCGCCGTTCATGACCGCTTCGGACGACATCACGGCACGATACTTCGAAACAGATCACGAACGCGTCCTCGAATTCGACCGGAAGGGACGAACCGCGGCCGTAGCCCAGAACCGCGAAGGGTACGGAATGCTGAAAGTCCGGGAGACGGCGGACAGTCCGGAACTCGAACGGTACTACGGATTCGACATGGCGCTCGACCACGCGGCGGAACTGCTTGGCGTCCGACCGAACGACTTGCCGGTTCCCGACCGCGCATCCGACATGGGTATGTAAGTGTTCGAACACGGATTGGGTCAAAATCGGACTAACATCTCCATTCAACGATGGGAGACAGGTCCGCAAAAAGAGATTTCTGGTGACATATACCCCCACAAACCTTTTCTTCGGTGATTGAGTGCCCTTCTGTAATGGCTACCCTGAGCGAACTTCTGGAGGACCTCGTCGGTGGTGTCGACGCAGTGTTTCTCTTCTCCCCGAGCGGGTCGTACTACGAACGGTTCGCGGACTTGAACGACACCGACGTGGTGGTCGTCGCGCCGGACAACAACGTCGGCGCGGACAACTTCGTGGAACTCCCGCTGGAGTTCGAGAGCGTCAAAGACCGCATCCGATTCGGCATCGAAGGGGCGATAGACCACGGACTCGCGGAGGACGGTGACGAACTGACGTGCATCGCGAACATGTTCGGCGACGGGATCGATACCGTCACCCGCGTCAGGGCCGACGAGGACGTTCACTCGGGAATCTACGACCTGTTCGCCAATTCGCGGGCCGACCCCGGCGTCATCCGCGACGTGTTCGAAGTCGCCATCGAACTCGGAAAGAAGGGACAGAAGGGCAAACCCGTCGGCGCGCTGTTCGTCGTCGGCGACGCGGGCAAGGTGATGAACAAGTCCCGTCCGCTGTCGTACAACCCCTTCGAGAAGAGTCACGTTCACGTCGGCGACCCCATCGTGAACGTCATGCTGAAGGAGTTCTCCCGCCTCGACGGCGCGTTCGTCATCTCCGACTCGGGGAAGATAGTCTCGGCGTACCGCTACCTCGAACCGTCCGCGGAGGGCGTGGACATCCCGAAAGGTCTCGGCGCACGGCACATGGCCGGCGGTGCCATCACCCGCGATACGAACGCGACGGCCATCGTCCTCTCGGAGAGTGATGGACTCGTCAGGGCGTTCAAGGGCGGTGAAATCATCCTCGAACTCGACCCGGAGGCGTACTAGATGGCGGCGGACTGGCAGGTACTCCTCCAACAGGAGTACCGCATCGTCCTCGCACTCCTCATCCTCATCGCGGGCGGCATCGCGGGATATCTGCTCGGCCGGTTGAACATGCGCATCCTCAAGGCCGCCGGCCTCCCCGAGGTCGTCGAGGGAACGCCGTTCGAACGCACCGCCCGAAGCCTCGGAACCACGACGGTCTCGCTCATCGCGCGTCTCACCTCGTGGTTCATCTACGGCGTCACGATTCTCCTCGCGCTCAACACGGCCGAACTGCCGCTGAGCACGCAACTGTTCTGGCAGATCATCCTCTTTACACCGCAGTTGTTCGTCGCGGCGCTCGTGTTCATCGTCGGGTTCGTCGTCGCGGACAAGGCGGAACTGCTGGTGAGCGAACGCCTCCGGAGCGTCAAGCTCCCGGAAGTCAACGTCATCCCCCGAATCGTCAAATACAGCATCGTCTACATCGCGTCGCTCATCGCGCTGAGCCAAATCGGTATCGCGGTGCTCACGTTGCTGGTGCTGTTCGGCGCGTACGTCCTCGCCGCCATCGTCTTCGGCGCGGTCGCGTTCTGGGACTTGCTCCGCTCCTCGGCGGCGGGCATCTACCTCCTGCTCAACCAACCGTACGGCATCGGGGACGAGATTCGCGTCGCGGGCAATCAAGGAATCGTCCAGGAGGTGGATATGTTCGTCACGCACATCGAGAACGACGGCGAGGAGTTCATCATCCCGAACCATCTCGTCTTCCGGAAGGGCGCGGTTCGGCTCCGGAACTAGCGGGTTCGCGGTCAAGGTGGCGGTCGCGGTCACGCGGGATTTTCGACGGACGGCTGAAACGTGGCAGACGAACGTCTGACGGTCTCGGGAGGTTTTATTACGAGCGACTTGCTGGTAGGATGTGTGCCGCTCCGTTCCGACCCACTGGATGAACTCTCGATTCCCGACGGGACGACCGTCGAAGAACACGACCTCGTGACCGACGGGGACATCATCGTCGGTGCACAGACGACCGTCGAGTTCGGCGTGCGCGGGAACAACGTCATCGCGGGCGAACGGGCGACTTTCGGCGGACACATCGAGGCCGAATCGGACTGCCGCCTCGACCTCTGGTGCGACGTGAATGGCGACGTGCTCGTCGGACAGGACGCCTATTTGGGCGAGCGCGTCCACGTCACGGGGCAACTGATGGTCAGCGGCGACCTCGACATCGGCGACGACGTACAGATCGACGAAGGCTTCGAAGCCAACGGGTGGATCGTCATCCGCAACCCGATGCCGACCGTCGTCTTCCTCTTCGTCTACCTCTCACAGCTTCTCCGACTCGGCGAGGAGGAAGCCGCCCAAGGCATCATCGACGAGATGGTGGACGAGAGCGAGGCGGAACCGGTGACGATTCCCCGAAGCGGCCACGTCAGCGACGACGCGTGGCGCGTCTCGACGCCCGCGACGGTCGGCGACGACTGTCGCCTTCACGGCAATATCCGGGCGGAGGAGATTACGGTCGGTGCGGGCAACGAGGTCTTCGGGAGCCTTCGAGCGCGCGGCGACATCGTTGTCGGCGAGCGAACGCGGATTCACGGCGACGTGACGACCCGCAGCGGGACCGTCGTCCTCGAAGACGGTGCGGAGGTGCTCGGCGACGTTTCGTGTACCGACCTCGAATTCCACGAGAACGCGACCGCCGACGGAACCATGCGCGCCCGCGGCGAGATGACGATGGTGCGAGCCGACACGCGAAAATCGACCGACGAGGAGGAGACGAAATCCGAGAATACCGACGAGGACGCTTCGGAAGCGGTCGAGACGACGCATCGGGACCGGAGCGGGTCCGACGGGCCCGCCCCACAAGCCTGAGTGCTGATACCTTTTCGCCGTCGTTTCCGCTGAGCACGAGCCATCAACAGACGATTGTGCCCCGGCCGTATGTCAGATTTTTGTTGACTCTCCGACAGTATAATAACGACTGGCGCAATTGGTAATGATTGACGTATGCATACTAAATACACTCACGGTAGGAGGTACCGATGCACTCGGTCGTGTTGACCAAGGGCGTCCCGGACTTCCGCGAGGGGCAGGTATCGTTCGACGAGGACGGCCACCTCGAACGTGGGAAAACCCCGACGGTGATGAACCCGAACGACCGGTTCGCACTGAACGCCGCCCTCCAGACGAAGGTGAAACACGGCGGGCACGTGAGCGCGATGAGCATGGGACCGCCCGGTTACGGCAACGTGCTGGGCGAGGCGATGGAGGTGTACGCCGACGACCTCTACCTGCTTTCCGACCGTGCGATGGCCGCCGCCGACACGTGGGCGACAGCGATCACGCTCTCGGCGGGAATCGAGAAGATCGGCGACCCCGACCTCGTGTTCGCGGGCTTCAAGACGGCGGACGGGGAGACGGGACAGACCGGTCCCCAGACGGCGTGGTGTCTCGACTATCCCATCATCACGCACGTCATCGCGTTGGAGGTGGACGAGGACGAGGGACGCGTCCGCGCCAAGCGACTCGTCGAGGGCGACGTGGACGAAATCGAGACGGTCGAATCTCCGCTCCCGGCGTTCATCGTCACCGACCCCGAGTACGAGGCGAGTTATCGCACGGCCAGACACCGCCTCCGGCGAAAACAGCTGAAAGCCGAGACGGCGGATCGCGCCGAGGAGTACGAGGAGCACCTCACGACGTGGGACCACGAGGACCTGAATCTCGACCCCGACTACATCGGACTGGACGGGTCGCCGACCATCGTGTCCTCGGTGGACCCGATTCCGAAGGCACCGGCCGAGCGCGAAGCGACGATGGCGACGTTGGACGACGAGGAGGCGATGGCGGACGTGCTCGAAACGATGCGACCATTCGCGGCGGGTGACTGATAATGACCGACACCGACCCCGGCGACCGAACCGTCGAGGAGATAGAAGACGACGTACGCACCATCGAAGACCCCGGCGCGCTGTCCGACCTCCTCACGGCCGAGGAGGAAGGAAAGGACCGCAAGACGGCCAAAGAAGCGATTCAGGCGCGAATCAACGAGGTGCGGGAAGCGACCGACGGCGGCGAGGATACGGTCGATGCGGACGAGGGCGATGGTACGGGCGACGCGGACGACGCAGAAACCGAGGGTGAGTACGAGGCGACGGAAGAAGACGTTCAAGACCCGGACGAAGGGGAGGCGACTCTCGACAAGAAACACGTCCGGGCGCTCGAAAACGGCGTCTACCAGGACATGTGGGTGTACTGCGAGACGCAGGGCGGCGAACTTCTCGACGTGTCCAAGGAGATGCTCGGCAAAGCGCGCGAGCTGATGGACGGCTACGCCGAGGACTACGGTGACGAAGAACGGGTCGTCGCAGTCCTCGTCGGCGACGACATGGAAGAACTCGCAGAGGAGTGTATCACCCTCGGCGCGGACGTGGCGGTCTATCACGACGACGAACGATTAGCACGGTTCCGCCACAAGCCGTACACCGAAATCGTGGCGGACATGGCGCGAACGAAGGCCGACTGGAAGGACTACGACAAGCCGCGATACTTCCTCTTCCCGGCGACGAACAACGGGCGCGACCTCTCGGCGCAGGTACAGGGCGAACTCGACTCCGGGCTGGCGAGCGACTGTTCCGGCCTGACCATCACGGACGAACTCATCTCGAACCCGGTGAAGACCGGCGAACCCGGCGAGAAGGTGGAGTTCGAGCGCATTCTCCACATGCAACGCCCGGACTTCTCCGGCTTCGAGTACTCGACTATCCTCTGTATCGACAACCCGGACCGGGAGTTCCACCCGCAGGGCTGTTCGGTGATTCCGGGCAGCTTCGACGCGATGGCACCCGACGGGGACCGGGAAGGCAAGGTCATCGCACACGACATCGACCTCCCGGAGGATTGGTTCCGCGTGGCGGTCACCGAGTGGGACACGCTGGACACCGGCGTCGATTTGACCGGACGAGAGGTCATCGTCGCCATCGGTCGCGGCATCGGCGACGCCCCGACGAAGGGTATCGAACTCGCGGTGGACCTCGTGGACGCTTTCGACGACGCGGACCTCGGGCTGTCCCGCGGCATCGTGACGGCCTCCTACAACGTCGAGGGACACGTCGAACGGTACGTCACCGAGGAACGCCAAATCGGCGAGACGGGACAGATAGTCCAGCCGCCGCTCTACATCGCGGCGGGTATCAGCGGCGCGATTCAGCACAAGGTGGGGATGGACGAGTCGGAAACCATCGTCGCCATCAACACCGACCCGGAGGCGGACATCCGGGATTTCAGCGACTTCTTCATCGAGGGCGACCTGTTCGACGTGCTTCCCCGCCTGACGGACGCGATAGAGGCGGGCGAACTGGATGCGGTCGTAGCGGAGGACGATGACTGAACGATGAGTGAGGAATACGAACACTACGAAGCCGTCGTGGTCGGTGCCGGTCCCGGCGGGGCCGCCGCCGCCGCGACGCTCGCACGCAACGGAATCGAAACGCTCGTCCTCGAACGCGGTGTCGAGGCCGGGTCGAAGAACGTCTCGGGCGGCCTCATCTACGCCGAGGAGTCGGCCCCCTACACCATCGACTCGCTGTTCCCCGACTTCCGCGAGGAGGCGGCGGAACGGCCGATTACGGACTACCACATCCACAACGTGGCGGGCGACAAGGTGAAATCGTTCGACATCACCCGACTCCACGACCACGACACGGAGTGGTGTGACGCGGTTCTCCGGCGCGAGATGGACTCGTGGCTGGCCGACCGAGTTCACGAGATGACCCATGAGACGGGCGGCGGATTGCTGACCGGCGTCCGGGTGAACGGCCTGCTCCGCGAGCGGGGCAAAATCGTCGGCGTCACGTGCGACGAACTCGACCCCATCAAAGCCGACTTCATCGTCGCGGCGGACGGCGTGAACAGCGAACTCGCCCGGCAAGCGGGACTGATGAACTGGGACGAACCGGACGAGTGGTTCCAAGGCGTCAAGGCCGTCATCGACATGCCCGAGGACGTCATCGGCGAGCGGTTCGACGTCGGTCCGAACACGGGCGCGGCGCATCTCTTCTCGGGCGACCTGTTCGACGGCGTTCGGGGAGGCGGCTTCCTCTACACGAACGAGGAGACGCTCTCCATCGGGTCCGTCTTCCACCTCGACAGCCTCGTCGCGGAGGAGGCGGAACCGCACCAACTGCTCGACAACCTACTCACGCACCCGCTGCTCGCCCAGTGGTTGAATGGCCAGTACGACGAAGTGGAGTACTCCGCGAAACTCGTTCCCGATTCGAAGAAGGTAGCACATCCGGCACCGCACCGGGGGCGACTCGTCCTCGTCGGAGACGCTGGCGGGCAGATGCAGGCGCAAGGCCCCATCATCAAGGGCATGAACCACGCCGTGACCGCCGGGGCGCTCGCCGCCGAGGCCTTCGCTGAATCGCGGATGCGCGGCAACCCCGAGAAGGCCGGACGTCTCTACGAGAAGAAACTCGAAGACGAGGGCGTGATGGGCAAACTCCGTCCGACCCAGTACCGGGCGACGCGCGGCGTCGCCGAGAACGACCGGGTGAGCGAACTCGTGGACGGCGTGCTCTCCTCGTCGCTCGGCCGCGCGGTGCTCAGTTCCGGCGTGATGTCGGGGCAACTCGAACGCCTGTACAGTTCGCCGTATCTCTCCTCGATGATTCCCGACACGCGGACGCCGTACGTCACGCTGCCGACGGTCATCGCGGAGGAGTTGGGAACCGAAATCACGGACGAAAACGAGGTCGAACCCAAGAGCCTCGCCGACCGCATCGGCGACCTGACCTACGACACCGACGTGGGCAATCCGCACATCGAACTGCGGGACAACTCCTACGAAGCGAGCGGTGCGGCGGTGTCGGCCTGTCCGGTCAGCGCGAAGGACTTCGGCGGCGGCTGTTACCGCGAGGAGACGGTGCGGGAGAACGGCAACGAGGAAAAGATCGTCAGCCTCGACACGCAACCCTGCGTCGAGTGCGGGACGTGTGCGCTCGTCGCCGACACGGAGTGGGAACACCCGCGCGGCGGCAAGGGCGTCGAGTTCCGAGAGGGATAACGAGCGAATGAGCGAGTACCGCGACCGAATCGCGTCCCTCGCGGAACGGGCGCGGAACGAGCGCGAATCGTTCGACGCGCCGGATACCTTCCCGGACGAGGAGCGGGCGGTGTCGTACCTCCGGGAGGGCGTCGGTGACGTCGTTTCCGTGTACATCGACGGTCGGACCGGCGAATTCGCGCGGTTCGACGCGGACGAGATGGAACGGATGGAACGGGCGCTCAACGACTGGCTGGCGCTGTACGCACGCTGTTACGGTCGCGAGATAGAAACGGAGTTCACGGTGCGCGAGGTCGCGGAACTGGTGATACAGACTCACGACCTCCGCGACACGGTGCAGTTGCTGACGCGCGTTCCCGACCCGGAAACGCGGCGCGCCCGGCGTTAGTCGAACGCGTTTTCGTTTCCGACGAGTTCGAAGAGCGGGTCGTACTCCGCGGGCAGTTGCCCGCGAATCTGTTCGAATTCGCCTTCGGGAACGACCTCTTCGACGAGCGACATCACGCCCTGCGCGTGAAAGAGCGATTTCTGTCGGTCGATGGTCTCGCGCTCGGCGACGCGGTCGACGAACTCGTCGAAGTGGAACCGCTGGCCGGACTCCGCCTGCAGGAGATACCAGTCTATCTCCATTGGGAGCGGCCCCGCGAGGTCTTTGGCTTCGCCTTCCTGCAATCGCTCGCCGAGCGTCGTCAGCGTGGCCCGAATCGCTCGCACCGCCTGTCCCTGTTTACCCAACTGGAGTCGATGCTGTACCTGTCCGATGAAATCGCTGTAATCCATGCTTCCCCCCAGCGTCACCACGACGCCATGCTACAAGAATCGAGCGGCGGTTCTCACGGTCGCCGGGACTTCCCAGTACGGCGTCAAATCCATCGTTAAAAATAAGTATAGATAGATGGTAACAGTCCTCATGGAGTTCTCCGAGAAACTGGAGTTCGGCCACGAGGACCGCCGACGAATTTACGAGTACGTCGAACGCCACGGACGGGCGAACGCGAACGAGGTGCAGGACTCGCTCCGCATCGACCCGAGCGGGTTCCGTCATCACGTCGCCATCCTTCGTCGGGATGGCTACCTCTCGGAGGACGAGGACATACTCTCCGTCGCGCTGGAAACCGGCGCGGAAGAGGAGTTCGACGTGGACGACGTGGAGTTCATCATCCGCCCCGCGCGGCAGGAGGACCTCTCCGGCATCATCGGCGCGATTCGACAGGTCGCCCAGGAGGGGTCGTACATCGTCGCGGAAACGGTCGCCGACGAAATCGACCATCAGGAGGCCTTACTCCGGCACAACGACCTCGAATCCCGGATGTTCTTCGTCGCAACCGTCAACGACGAAGTGGTCGGGTGGGTCCACCTCAACGCGCCCGAACTCGATAAACTCAGCCACACCGCCGAGTTGACCGTCGGCGTGCTGGACGAGTATCAGGGCCACGGCATCGGCAGCCACCTCCTCGAACGCGGACTGGAGTGGGCGGGCGCGAACGGCTACGAAAAAGTGTACCAGAGCGCGCCCTCGACCAACCAGAACGCCATCGACTTCCTCGAAGCCCACGGCTGGGAAACCGAGGCCGTGCGGAAGAACCACTACAAGATAGACGGCGAGTACGTGGACGAAGTGATGATGGCCGTGAAACTGTGAGTTCGGGAGTCAGAGAGACGGGCGACATCGACTGCTTGCTTTTTGGATGGTTTTGCACGACACAGGGATTCGGGAATCGATGTGGACAGGAGCGAGAGTCGCTTTAGATTGTTTCGAGAATCCCGTGGAGAGCGGGTTGGCATCTCGTAGAGAACTTCCTGTACTCTCGTAGAAAGCTGCTTCGTGAGCAACGACCGACCGGCAATGAAACCGCACCGCACCTCACCCTCCCCAGCCTCCTCGGTCGCTTGCTCGCGGCTAAACCGCGAGCATGAGAGCCACGCAGTGGCTCTCACCGCGTCCTCGTCCCTCGCGCGTTTCTCGCGCGCCGAACAGACGTAAGCCGACACTAGCATCTTCTACTTGTCCGCCGACACGCCGTCGCCAAATCTGAACACTCATTTTCGCGCGGTGATGAAAACGAACCATGAGCGACGAAAGTCACGAACACGTCGTCCCCGGAAGCGAGGAGGAACTCGATTCCGAGGACGTTGCTGGCTACGATTTCAGGGGCGATTTCGACTTCTTCGACATGCTGTCGTCGTACGAGACGACCGGGTTTCAGGCGACCCACCTCTCCGAGGCGATCGAACTGATTCGCGCGATGCGCGAGGAGGGCGCGGAGATATACCTCACCTTCACCTCGAACATCGTTTCTTCGGGGCTTCGGGAGACGCTCGCCTACCTCGCCCGCGAGGACCTCGTGGACGTGATGATAACCACCTCCGGGTCGATAACGGAGGACGTCATCAAGACCGAAAAGCCGTTCAAGATGGGCGAGTGGGACGTGGACGAGGCCGAGATGCGCGAGCAGGGCATCAACCGCCTCGGCAACATCTTCGTCCCCTCCGACCGCTACGTCTGGTTGGAGTCCTACCTCAACGACTTCTTCGAGGACTTCTTCGCCGAGGAGAAAATCCGCACGCCGATGGAGTTCTCCCGCGAACTCGGCGAGACGCTGGACGACGAGGATTCCATCCTCTCGAACGCCGCGGACAACGACATCCCCATCTTCTGTCCCGCCCTGACCGACGCGGAGGTCGGCAACTTCCTCTACTACTACCGACAGGGCTACGACTCGGACATCGGCATCGAAATCGTGGACGACTACGACAGCCTCATCGAGCAGGGCCTGCTCGCGGACAAGACGGGCCTCATCGTCCTCGGCGGCGGCGTCCCCAAGCACCACGCCATCATGACCAACCTCTTCCGCGGCGGCGCGGACTACGCCGTCTACGTTTCGACCGGCATGGAGGGCGACGGGTCGCTCTCCGGTGCCCCGCCGCACGAGGCCGTCTCGTGGGGGAAAATCAAACAGGAAGCGAAAAACTACGTGCAAGTGGAAGCGGAAGCGACCCTCGTGGTTCCGATGCTGGTCGCTGGCGGGTTCAAAGTCGAGTAGCCGCGTTCTCAAACGCTTCTTTGGCCGCGTCCTCCCACGACACCGCCGAGATTCCGAGCACTTCGATGACGTTCACCGCTGCCATGGCACGCGCCCGACGCCGTGGTCGAGATAGCTGATTGCGGCCAGATAGAAATGGCCAGACGTGGTTCGTAGACGGTTGATTCGTTGCACGTGGAGATTCGCTTGAGAAGGGATACGAGAACGCTTCGTGAACAACTACTGGCGGCATACGACCGCACCTCGTCTTCCCCAGCCTCCTCGCGCGAACTGTGGCGGGGGCTTTCGAAGCGGTCTGCTTCTCGGCAACTGAAATCACAAAATCACCGAATACCTCTTCCCGTCGCAAAAATCGAAACACAATTCCGACCCTCTGTGGTACCATCAATCATGATTTCTATCGCGCTGGCGGGCAAACCGAACGCCGGGAAGTCCACCTTCTACAAGGCCGCCACGATGGCCGACGTGGACGTGGCGAACTACCCGTTCACGACCATCGACGCGAATCGCGGCGTGAGCTACGTCCGCACCGACTGCCCCTGTCTCGAACGCGACGAGCGCTGTGGCAACGACAACTGTCACGACGGCAAGCGCTACGTTCCCATCGAACTGCTAGACGTGGCCGGACTCGTGCCGGGGGCACACGAGGGCAGGGGACTGGGCAACCAGTTCCTCGACGCGCTGACCAACGCCGACGCCATCGTCAACGTCGTGGACGCCTCCGGGGGGACGAACGAGGAGGGTGAACCCGTCGAAGTCGGGAGCTACGACCCGGTGGAGGAGGTCGATTTCATCGAGGAGGAGATGGACCAGTGGCTGACCGGCATCATCGACCGCAACTGGGAGGGCGTGGTGCGCCAATCGCGCTCGCCCGGGTTCGACATCGACGAGGCGCTGGCGGACATGCTGACGGGGTTCGGCGCGACGGAACACGACGTGACGGCGAGCCTCCGCGGCTTGGAGTATCCCGACGACCCGCAGAAGTGGACGGACGAGCACCGCGAGGAACTGGCCCGCGACATCCGCGCGCGGACCAAGCCCATCATCCTCGTGGCGAACAAGGCCGACGTCGCGCCCGAGGAGAACATCGAGCGACTCCGCGAGACGGGGAAGATGGTCATCCCCGCGACGGCGGAGGGCGAACTCGCGCTCCGGCAGGGTGTGGAGGCGGGCGTCGTGGATTACGACCCCGGGGACGACGACTTCGAAGTGGTCGGCGACCTGAGCGACCAACAGCGGGCCGGACTCGAACGAATCCGCGACGTCATGCAGGAGTGGGGCGGCACGGGCGTCCAGGGAAGTCTCGACGCCGCCGCCTACGACCTGCTCGACCGTATCACGGCCTATCCCGTTCAGAACGAATCGAAGTGGACGGACGGACAGGGCAACGTCCTCCCCGATGCCTTCCTCCTGCAGCGCGGTTCGACGCCCCGCGACCTCGCCTACGCGGTCCACAGCGACATCGGCGACGGCTACCTCCACGCGGTGAACGCCAAAACGAAGCGCGACATCAGCGACGACTACGAACTCGAAGAGGGCGACGTGATAAAGATAGTCAGCACGGCGAAGTAGTTCGACGGGAGTCGCCGCGAGGGAGGAGAGTCAGGGAACGGGTCGCGGGCGGGTTCAATCGGCGGCGGACTCCCCCGTTGAGCGAGGACGCTCGGACGCGTTTCCGCCGCGCCCGGAATCGGCGGCCAGCGCCGTCCACAGTTCTCGGAGGAAGACGCCCCACGCGAGCGCGACGAGCGAGAACCCGCCGAGCCTGAGCGCGTCGGCGATACCCGAAAACGGCGGCAGCGCGGTCAGCCAGATGGCAACCATCCCGACGTTCAGGCTGCCGAGTTCGACCCACGACGGAGATATCGCCCGTTCGGCCGCCGCTTCGAGGTCGAAGGACCACGGTCGGCCGTCGGCCGAGGCGGCGGCGACCGGAAGGAACGCCATCGCCAACTGGAGCATCCACCCGAACACCAATCCGTTGATGGCGGCGGTTTCGATGGGGGCACCCGGGACGGCGGTCGGAAACAACAGCACCAGCGGCGCGAACGGGACCGGGACGACGAGCCAGAGGTACGCTCCGAGCACGTGGCCGATGCGAGCGTCCGGGCGGCACCCGCTCGCCCGCCTCGTGCCGACGACGTTCACGAGGAGCGCGACGGTCCCGACGACGTACACCGACAGGCCACCGAACGTCAGGGCGTGGAACGCCAGCCACGGACCGGAGACGAGACCGATTGCGCCGAGTGTCAGCCCCCAGTAGGTGACGGGAACGAGCGTCGGATAGCGGAGGGTCGTGCCGTCCAGCGCGGGGACGAGGTGTAACAGGGTCCCGGCGGCGACGAGAGCGAGAAAGCCCCACACGTTCGCGTGGACGTGCGCCTCGATGGAGCCGAAGTAGCCGCCCGGGCCGTGAACGTCGAGCAACATCCCGAACGCCATGGAGACGCCGACGACGAGGAACCACGGAGCCGTCCGGTAGAACCGCCCCAGCCGACCGCGCGGACGGGACGAAAGGCGGAATACCGTGACCGTGAGCGAGACCAGCGCGAGCAGTACGAAACTCCCGCCGACGACGGCGGTCGTCGTCGAACCGGCCGCCATCCCGACGAGGAGGGTCGGAAATCCGACGTTCAACAGCAGCCACTGACGCCAGCGCGAGGCGTTCGTCGGGCGCGATTCCGTGGCCCCGACCGACGCGAGCAGCGACGGGAGGAGTCCGAACAGCGCCTGTGTCATCGCGCCGATGGTGACGAAGTGAATCAACAGCCACCGGAGTCCGGGAAGTGTTTCGGTGAGTCCCATCCCCGTCGTCAGCCGTCCGAGCAACGCCAGAAGGCCGACGGAGAGATAGAGACTCGCCATCGTGAGGAACGGATCGATTCGTTTTTGCATAGTTCTCCGTGCAGTCGCTACGCCGCGTGCTCCGGTATGGCTTGGCGCGAACCGGTCAGCGTCGTGCGAACATGTTCGCACTACCGGTTTCCTTTCCGGCGCACCTCGTGTCCACCACCGACCGATTTCGTATGCCACACACCAAACTCATCGTAACGATACCGGAAGAGACGTGGATACACGGCGTTTCGACCGCACACCCGGACATCGAATTTACGGTCGTCGCCACGCTTGCGGGGGAGACGACGGGTATCGCCCTCCTCGAATGCACCGCTTCCAACGGGTCCGAGGTACTCGTCGATATCGAGCGGCGGGAGGACGTAACCGACCTCGACCTGCTCTGGACGCACGACGACGAACTGTTGTTGCAGGTCGAAACGGAAGCCCCCGTGCTTCTGACGCCGGTGTGGCGGACGGGTGTGCTTCCGCAAACGCCGTTCGTGGTTCGGGACGGCGAGGTCACGTGGGAACTGACGACGACTTCCGGTCGGTTGTCCCGCCTCGGCGACCGTCTCGCTGACGCCGAGATTCGGTTCGACATCGAGTACGTCCGCACATTCGGCACCGACTTCGCGAGCCATCTCCTCACCGACCGACAGCGACAACTCGTCCTCGCCGCCTTCGAACGCGGCTATTACGCGACGCCGCGAACGGCGACGCTCACCGAGGTCGCCGAATCGGTCGGCATCTCGAAAGCGACCGCGAGCGACACCCTCCACCGCGCGGAGGGACGCATCATCGACTGGTTCATCGGCGAACACGTCACGAACGACGGCGGGACCGATCGGCCTCTCGACTAGTCCCACCCGACCGTTCGCCGATTTCACGGCGTTTCGCTCGATGCCGCGGCCGCACCGCATTTATTTTCCGCCCGAACCGAAGCTGTTTATTCTCCGCGAGGCGAGTGTCGAACGTGACCCCTTCAGAGCGCGAGCGAGCCTGTTTCGAGGCGGGTGTGGAAGTCGGAGCGTTGTATCACCAGTTCGTCGGGACGCCGGTCGGTCCGGAAACCACCGCGTCGCTCGAACGAGCCATCGAGGACGCCGGTGAGAACCGACCGAATTGCGGGTCGATAACGGTCGATATCCGCGATGACGAGTTGTTGGACGCCATCGAACACGACAACGGGTACACCGCGCTGGACGGCTACCTGCTGGCGGTCGAGATGACGGTCCGTCGCGGCGAGACGACCGTCGATGCGACCATCGGGACGACGGACGACGATTCGCTGCTGCGCATCGTCGATATCGAATCCGCTCGCCAGTAAAAACCGCGCGTGCCGGTTCGGTCGGCATCGCGCCGATGACGGTCGAATCACCGGATAATCGGTCGAACCACCGGACAGTCGAGCCGGTATCAGTCGGTCGAAAACGCTACTTTCTCTATCAGTTCGCTGTTCGGCGACTCCTCGACGAACTGCTCCACTCCGAAGCTCTGGAAGCGCGAGCCGTTCTCGACCGAGTATACTTCTTCCCCGACGATGCTGTTGATGATGACCGCGTTTCGATGCGAACAGAGGGACAGGTCGGCGACGTTGAACCCGTGGGCGTCCATCCCATCGTTCTGGACGAACAGTCGGCCCGCCAGCTCGTTCGTCTCGACTTCGAAATCGCGGTCGATGGAGAACCGTCCGTCCGCGTCCACCAACGCGTCCTCGACGGGTTCGAGGAAGGAGGGGACCGGACGATGGTACCCGGTCGCTAGAATCACGACTTCGCTGTCGTGTCGAAACTGGCGGTCTTCCTCCCACTGGTGGCATCGAAGCCGATACCGATTCTTGGATTGCGACTCGATGCTCTGTACCGCTGTCTTCGATAGCATGCCGACATCGACGTCGTTCCGTATCGAACGGCGGTAGAGCGTATCGAAGATGGCGGCGCTGGTCCCCGGAGAGATTCCCTTGTACAACAGGTCCTGTTGGGAAACCCGACCGTCGCTCACCTCTCGCGGGAGGTCGTAGAAGTACTCCATGTAATCGGGCGTTCGAAGTTCCCGCGTGAGTTTCGACGGGTCCACCGGATAGAACCCGTCGGAACGCGTCAGCCAATCGAGGCGGTACCCGTTGTCCTCCTGTGCGCGCAACAGATTCAGGAAGATTTCGGCCGAACTCTGCCCGGACCCGACGACGGTGATGGACTCGGTTTCGAGACAGTTCTCCCGCCGCGAGAGGAATTGCGAGGAGTGGAACACGTTCTCGCCAAGTTCCCCGGAGAGTTCGTCGGGAACGTACGGGCGGGAACCGACGCCGAGGACGACGTTGTCGGCCCGGTACTCGTGTCGTTCACCCGTCTCCGGGTTTCTCGCTCGAACGACGAACGTGTCGTCATCCCCCTCGGAAACGGTGGTGACTTCCCGGTCGAAACGACAGTTTTCGAGTCGCTCCGACACCCAGCGACAGTACTCGTTGTACTCCTTTCGGGGGATGTTGAACTGCTCGTAGTTGAAAAACTCCCAATACCGCCCCTTCGTCTTCAGATAGTTCAAAAAGCTGTAAGAGCTCGTCGGGTCCACTGGACTGACCAAATCCCCGGTAAAGGAGTTCTGTAGGTCCGTCCCCGGAATAAGCATGTCCCGGTGCCAATCGAACTCCGAATCCCGCTCCAAGAAACACGTTTTCAGACGTCGATCGGCATCGTCGATGAGGGCGGCGAGACTGAGGTTGAGCGGCCCGATTCCAACCCCGATAACGTCGAAACTATCTGCGTCCATTGGATAATATAAATAATTAACAGAATATAAAATCAATGGTTTTTAAGAAGATATAATTGGTGGGAAGAATGATGGTACCGTCGGGACTCCTCCCCCTCCGTGCGCGAACGTCGTTCAGCCACGCATTCTCGCGCTTTGGAGTAGGTCTTCGACGTGGTGGCGGTCGTCCCAGTCCAGATACACCGTCATCGAATTCGTCCCGATTTCGGCGTCGAATATCTCGATGGACGAATCCAACAGCGATATCGCAAACCGACGGACGGTGTCGAATGCGGCTCCGCGTTCGCCATCGACGACGTGAACGACCGCTACCGTTTCCCTCGTCGAAACGCTCGAAAAGCCGTCGTGCTCCGTCACCAGACGGTGGACGGACTCGACCGCATCGTGCAGGTCGTCCCGACGAACGTAGCACGTGACCGAATCCATATCCGCGAACGCGTTTTTGATCGCGATTCCGGCCGTCGAGAGCGTTTCGACGAGCGGTCCGTCGACGCGTGACCCCGACCGCGAAACGGTCTTGGATACGGTGATTCCGGCGAACGGTACGTCGCGGACGTTCAACACGGTCTCGAACTCGCCGTAGATATCGGTTCCGTCGGCGAGTACGTCGTCGTGCTCGTAATGGACGACGCTGAGTTCGGTCGTCTCGGTCTTGTATTCGAGGGCGGCCGGTGCGACGACCTCCGCACTGCAGGTAGCCAAATCCCGAACCTCCCCGACCGAGATTTCGTCGATCCGTTTCGTCCCGTCAACGGCCTTCGGATCACCGGTGCGTATTCCACGAACGTCGGTGACGAGGACGACTTTATCCGCGTTCATGACGTCGCCGAGCAACGTCGCGGTCGTATCGCTTCCGCCCCTGTTCAGCGTCCGAACGTTTCCCTCGTCGTCCTCCGCAAGAAACCCCGTCACGACCGGGACGCACCCGTCCAGCCGTTCGGAGAGTCGTTCTACGCCCCGTTTCGTTCGTTCGATGTCGATACTGTTCTCGTCGTCCGGACGGACGAATATGGGCCAGTCGTCGTCCCCCGGCTCGACGAACGTGGCGTCCATGCCCGCCGCTGTGAGGTGCGATTTGAGCATCCGAACGCTCGTCCGCTCACCCATACTGACGACCTCGGCACGGTCGAGGTTCGACGAGTCGGGGGCTACGTCGTTCAGAAGCTCGTCGGTCGTGTTCCCCATCGCGCTCGCGACGACGACGACCTCGTGCCCCGCTTCGACCAATCCGGCGACCGTCTTCGTAGCCCGGTCGATGCGACGCCGGTTAGCGAGGCTCGTCCCGCCGAATTTCACCACTAGCTTCATTGTTCGTTCATGAGTTCGTCTTCTCGGAATCGGTTGGCGTTGCCCTCTTGGTTTCCGGCCGTTCGTGGACGCGACGGGTGGTCGTCCACTTCCGCCCGACTCTCACCAGTCGCCTTCGAACGGTTCTCGCGGGAGTCGCTCCCGTCTACACGTCGGCGAAGGAATCCGTCCGACACTTTCGGCAGAACGTCCGTATCAGCCGCTTCCCCGGCGGGGTCAGAACGCTCTCGGGATGGTACTGGATTCCGATGTGGGGTTTCGACTCGTGGCGGACGCTCATCACGACGCGCTCGTCTTCGTCCCCCTTGGTGTTCCCCGTCACCCGGAGCGAATCCGGGAGCGTCCCGCTCTGGACCGCGAGGGAGTGATATCGACCGACGCGGAAAGGACTCGGCACGCCCTCGTAGATTCCCTTTCCGTCGTGGTTGATCTCCGACGATTTGCCGTGCACGACTTCCGGGGCGTGTCCGACCGTTGCTCCCTCCGCCGCACACAGCGCCTGATGGCCCAGACAGACGCCGAGTGCCGGTATCCGCGTCTCCTCGAAGATCGGGATGGAAACGCCCGCCTCTTGCGGCGTTCCGGGACCCGGGGACACGACGATTCCGTCGGGGTCGAGTTCGCGGATTTCATCGATGGTTATCGCGTCGTTCCTGCGGACGACGATTTCTTCGGCGAACTCGCCGATGTACTGCACGAGGTTGTACGCGAACGAGTCGTAGTTGTCTATCACCAGAATCATCGGGCGTCACCCACTTCGAGTTCGAGTTCCGCGTCGTCGTCGAGCGTGTCGCTGACGGCGTTGATGAGCGCGCGCCCCTTGTCGAGCGTCTCGTAAAACTCCGCGACAGGCTCCGAATCGTGAACGATACCCGCTCCGACGCGGAGGTAGTACCGCCCCGACGTCCGAACGAGCGTCCGAATCGTCATGTTCAGCGTCGCTCGCTCGTCGAACCCGAGCACGCCGATAGCGCCGGTGTACGGCCCGCGACGGGTGAACTCCACCTCGTCGATGATCTCCATCGTTCGCGGTTTCGGTGCGCCCGTGATGGTCCCGCCGGGGAAGACGGCGGCGATGGAGTCGGGAATCGATTGGTCGTCTCGCCGAACGCCCTCGACCACCGACACCGTGTGCATCACTTCCGAATAGCGGTCGATGCGCCTGAAATCCGTCACCTCCACGCTCCCGTACTCGGCGACTTTCCCGAGGTCGTTTCGTTCGAGGTCGACGAGCATGGTGTGTTCTGCGTGTTCCTTTTCGTTCGCTAGCAGGTCCGCTTCGAGTTCTTCGTCCTCCTCCGTCGTTTCCCCGCGCGGTCGCGTTCCCGCGATGGGTTCCGTGACGAGACGACGGCCCTCACAATCCAAGAGCAACTCCGGACTCGTGCTGACCAGATCGACACCCGGGAATTCCAAAATTCCGGAGTACGGTGCGGGATTCACTTCCCTGAGCGCGCCGAAGACGTCCGTGGGATGGACCGCGGCGGGTGCGGAGAGCCGCTGGGAGATGTTCGCTTGGAAGGTGTCTCCGTCTCGAATGTACCGTTTCACGGTCCGAATCCGGTCGCTGTACTCTTCCTGCCCGACCTCGTTTCGGAACGATATCGGTCCATCGACGGGCGGGTGCTCGACCGACGGGTCGCCGTCTCGAATCCGCCCCACGTGCGCTTCGAGTCGGCTTCGGGCGTCGGCGTACACCGACGCGAAATCGTCGTCGGGGGCGACCCGCGGACAGCACGTGATTCGAAGTTCCGTCCCGTCGCCATCCCGCGGCTCTTTCCACGCGGAAACCAAATCGTACACGCCGAACTGGAGGCGGGGGAGCGACCTGTCGTCGTCCGTGGTGTCCGGGAGATCCTCCAACTCCCGTGCGATGTCGTACGACAGCCACCCGAACGCGCCACACGGATACGGGACGTCGCAGTCGCCGCGGACCAATCGCTCGCCGTTCAACAACTCCTCCAGTCGCTCGAAGCTGTCCGGTTCGTCGTCGGATTTCGTGAGCCAGTAGGCCGGTTCGATACCGAAATATCCCCATCCGTCCTGACCACCGGTGGTCTCCAGATAGGCACCCTCCGAATCGAACCGCACCTTTCGGTACGCGGTGTAGGGGTCGTCGACGGTTATTCGCACTTCGACCGGGATTCGAGCGTCTCCCTCCAAGCCGCTCGCGACCGATTCGAACTCGTCCTTCCGGGTAATTACAGATATTTCATCGACCATTTAGTAATTGCACCAATGAACGCTGTGTCGTTCATTAACTATCTTTCTGGAACTGTAAACCATAATTGTTTTAATATTTTGTTTTAATACCCAAATATATTCTCTGTATTAATCTGTATATTAATATCTCTGTGGAGAATGGATTATATATTCTGAAGTTTGGTTCGGGAAACATATGGTGAAAAAATATAGGGGGAACCGGTAAGTTTCTTCGGCTGTGAGAGTGAATCGTCAACACACCGCTTTCGGGCGAAACACACCCATCGTTTCGGAACCGGTCGATCACACTGCGGAACGTAGTTCCGTACCATCGAAAATCTATCCATGAGTGAATTGCAGTACTGCGTCGACGGGGAACTCGTTCCGGCATCCGAGGCAACCGTGTCCGTCACAGACAGGGGATTCAAATACGGGGACGCCGCCTTCGAGACGCTCCGGTCGTACGACGGCACTCCGTTCGAGTGGGACCGACACTACGACCGCCTCCAGCGGACCTGTGACCTCCTGAACTTCGACCACGGATACGAACGGGGAGAGTTGCTGGACCACGTTCGGAAGACGCTGCGAGCCAACGGATTTTCGGAGGCGTACGTCCGACTCACCGTCACGCGAGGGGTGCACTCGGGGAAACTCGCCCCGCCGACCGACCCGTCCCCAACGCTGGTAATTCTCGTTTCGGAACTCCCCCGGAGCGGGGTCGGAGGGTCGCCCGTCTGGGATTCCCCCGCCGAAGTCGAAATCGTCGATACCGTTCGAATCCCGGATTCGGCGGTCCCGGCGGCCGCCAAGACGCACAACTATCTCAACGGAATCATGGCTCGAAGCGAGTCGGAGGCGGACGAGACACTCATGCTCGACGTGGACGGAAACCTCACCGAAGGGGCGACCAGCAACCTCTTTTTCTGTGACGACGGGGTTCTCAAGACGCCCTCCCTCGACGGGCCGGTGCTTCCGGGAATCACTCGGGATGTCGTGCTCGAACTGGCGAGGGAACGCGATATCGCGGTGGAGAGAGACACGTATCGCCCGGACGACCTCTACCGTGCGGACGACGCGTTCGTGACGAACACCACGTGGGAAGTGCGGCCGGTCACCCGCGTCGGGGACCGACGGTTCGACACCAGCGAGTTGACCCGAACGATACGGGACGCGTTCGACGCCCGCGTGGAGTCGGAGTACGACGATTCGTAAGCGATGCCGACACGAACTCCGCTGTCCCATCCGTCGTAGAATTATTCTACATGTTCAAAACAGAAATTAATAAAATAATTTAAACAGTGTTAGTAGATATTTCAACCATGGTTGTAGGACCAGCGCACCATTACGGCGTAAACGTGTCCGACCTCGACCGGTCGATCGAATTTTACCGCGACGTACTGGGACTCGAACTGCTCCGTGAGAAAAAGGAACTGAGCGAGCATCACGAGGACCTCCTCGGCGTCGAGGGGGCGAGCGGCGAGTTCGCCGTCATGGAAGGAAACGGAATCAAATTCGAGATGAAGTGCCTCGACGCCCCCGCGAACAAGAACATCAACGCGATGCGAGGGCCACACGACGTCGGCGACGACCACTTCTGCTGGCAAGTCGACGATATCGACGCGAAGTACGAGGAGTTCCGCGAGAAGGGAGTCGAGTTCCTCGGCGAACCCGAATCGGTCGGCACCGTCCAATCGAGGGTGGCCTACTTCTACGACCCCGACGGCAACGTCATGGAGCTCGTGGAACCCGAATAGGACGAACGGTCGAAGACGGCCGACAGTTCGTTTTCGTTTTGAACCCGAACTGAGTCGCACTACTCCTTCGAGAGGTACACCGTCCCGTCTTCGACGAATGCGGCGTAGGTTTCGACGCATAGGTCACCCAAATGAGAGTGTTCGCCCGTCGTGAGGTCGAATTCGAACCCGTGCCACGGACAGAACACGGACGTTTCCTCGACCTTCCCGTCGCTCAGCGGCCCACCTTGGTGGGGACACTTGTTCTCGACGGCGTAAAATTCGTCGCCCGACCGGAAAACAGCGATTTCGCGCCCGTCGAATTCGACCATCGTTCCCTCTCCCTCGGGAAATTCGGCGCGTCCTCCCACTTCGACTGCTGGCTCGACCATACAAATCTCTCCCGCAACTAGCACAAAAAAATTACGAATGAATAAGAAATAGTTAAGAGAACAAAGTGACGATGGAAACGCGCGGTCGAGTCCCACGAACCGCGTCGGCTCGCAGCAGTGTCTCCGGCCGAAACGCCCCCGACGTGACTTCGCACGCTTCGAACAGAGTATCGGTGGATTTTATTTCTTTTTTGTATAATATAATTTAATATTCTATTCAATATTTATTTATCAAAAGAACTATTGGTTTTGTTCCTAAGGTGTAGATATCATGGCCAGTTATGACGTAGACGATGTTACCGTGTACGACATGGAGGTGCATTCGCTAACGAGGTACAACCACCTCTTCGAGTACTTGGACGAGGACCTCAGGGAGCGGGAGGAGTCAGGGTACATGGCTCATCCCGAGATGGGGCCGATGCCGTGGGACGGGTGGGACCGTTCCGCCGGAGGACGAATCAAGTGGTCGCCGCATCCGATAACGCATCCCGACGACTACGACGAAAAGCGCGAGGAGTTCGGAATCGACGTCACCGTCTTCTCGCCGGGACAGTTCAAACTGACGCAGATTCCGAACGTCCCGAAGCGCATCCAGTATCTGTGGGCCATCAACGAGCACATCACCCGGCTGTACGCCGATCCACAGGAGGACAACTACGCGAAACTCCTGATAATCCCGGAACATCCCGAGGAGAGCGCCAAGGTGATAGAGGAGTACGGGAGCGACCCGGGCATCGTCGGGCTGTTCATCGTCGATGTCGGACCGAAACACCCCCTCGGTCACAAGCGGTTCGAACCGATATATGAAGCGGCGGAGAAGCACGATTTGGCGATCTACCTCCACAGCGGGAGCGGGCTGTATCCCGCGTTCCCGATGCCGGGGCTGAACATGGAGACGTTCATGGGGTATCACACGCTCGCCCACCCGATGGCGAAGATGTGGCACGCGACGAGCATCATCTCGCGGGGCATCCCGGAACGGTACGACGTCGATTGGTGTTTCTTGGAGGCGGGTATCTCGTGGATTCAGTTCCTCCGAACGCGCATGGACCGAGAGTATCTGGAGCGGCCCTCGGACGCACCGGAACTCACAAAACTTCCGAGCGAATATCTGAGCGACTTCTACTACGGCGTTCAGCCGCTCGAAGAGCAGCCGAGAAAGCCCGACGACCTCCAGTACATCATAGACATGAACGGATTAGAGGACCAACTCATCCTGACCACGGACTATCCCCACATGGACTTCGACGCGCCGTCCTCGGTGCTCGAACACGACGGTCTCACCGACGTGCAGAAACGGAAGATAATCCACGACAATCCCGAGTCGCTCCTCGGATTCTGAGCGGCGTCGGGTTCAGCGCGGAGCATCGACGAGTCGGGGGACGGAGCGCTACAGCAACCGACCGTCGGCGACGTTCGAAACCCGTCCGCCGACCCGGGAGACGATACCGTCGTCCGTCCGCTCGGCGCGGAGGTGCAGCGTTGATGGGCGGTCCATCTCGTACCCTTGCTCGGCCGTGAATCGAACCGCGGCGCACGACGTCCGTTCACGTAAGCAGTACCCCGCGAGGCTCGTGTTCGCCGATCCGGTCGCCGAGTCCTCCGGGATGCCTTGGGACTCCACGAACACGCGAACGTGCAGGTCGTTTTCGGGGTCGCACGTCTCCGTGGCGAACACCAACACTGCGTTGACACCGAGTCTCTCGACCACGTGCTCGTAGTACGGTTCCCGGTTCGTGGCCGCACGACGTACGGCGTCGAGGCTCCGGAGCGGGAGCAGTAACTGCGGTAGCCCGGTGGAAACGACCT
Organism: Haladaptatus sp. T7; assembly: GCF_026008575.1. NCBI lineage: Archaea > Methanobacteriati > Methanobacteriota > Halobacteria > Halobacteriales > Haladaptataceae > Haladaptatus > Haladaptatus sp. T7. The sequence continues at coordinate 247,651 of NZ_BROP01000001.1, read as the reverse complement.
GGCAGGGAAGGGACGGCGCGATATCGTCGTGGGCGACACCTACCACGTCGGCGGCGATTCCCGGGTCGAGGGTGTCGCGGAACGATACCCTCCGCGGTTCGAGCCAGAAGACCGTCCCGTCGCCGTCGCGGTCGGTCGTCACGGTGACGGGACCGTCCGGCAGGGAGAGCGTGACCGTATCCGGGTTGCCGTCGGCGATCACGTCTCGAATCACCGCCGCCGTCCCGAGCGTCGCGTGACCGGCGAACGGCACTTCGGCTTCGGGTGTGAACATTCGAACGCCGTATCCGCCACCGGTCGGCGAGTCGTCGGTTACGAACGCCGTTTCGGAGTAGTCGATCTCCCGCGCGATGCGTTGCATCTTGTCGGATGACAGTCGGTCGGCGTCCCGGACGACAGCGAGTTGATTTCCGGTGTAGCGCCCCCGCGAAAACACGTCGACGATGTGAAACGGCGTCGGTAGGTCGTCGGACATGCTATCGTCGGCTCCGTTCCGAATCGAATTCGCCCGGTGAAACGACCATGAAAATCCTACAATCCCCGGATGCGCTCGTGAAACACGTCGTAGAATCGCTCGCCTGCGTCCACCATCCACGTTTGATACTCGGACCACGACCCCTCCGCGAACAGGTCGCCGTCGCGCCGGAGGGTTATCCGCGCACGGTTGCCCTCGCCCTTCGCCTCGTCCGGCGACAGCCAGATGAGGTCCTCCCCGATATCGCGTTCGATGGCATCACGGTCGTCCGCGAGCGCCTGAAACCCGTCCGGATCGTCACGAACCACGAGTTGGGTCAACAGAACGGACGTGTAGCTGTTGATGGCGAACTGAAGCTTGTACCCGATTTCGCTCATCGAGTTGTTGTACCAGTTGTTCGGTTGTGGCTCGCACGACTCCAAACGGGTCGTTCGCCCTTCGATGCGGTCGCGGAGTTCGGCCCAGTAGCGGAGTTGGAGGAGTTGCTTTTCCGTGAGGCTCCGTTCCGACCGGGTGGACCACCCCGACGGTTCGACGAGCACGTCGGGCCGAACCGCCGAACCGCGGTCGGCGTCGTCGCCTTCGGACACGTCGAACGACACCGCGAACAGGTCGGCGTGCGTGGCTTCGTTCAGCCACCGAAGTAGCGCCACGTGGTCGTCGTCGAACGCCGCTCCGACCAACACGAGGAAGTCCGGGTCGAGCTTCGACGCGGACGCTAGCGTCCGATCCCATCGCTGCTCGCCGCCGACCGCCTCGATGGCGACGGTTCGATTGGCCGTCGTCGTTGCGATGGCGTCGAAGGACAGCGCGTCGTCCACCGTGTTCGAAACGGATTCGAAATCGAACCCGAGTTCGCGGTCGAACCCGGTCGCCCCGTCGGAGCGTACCGCTTCGATGAGGCGGGACGAAGTTTCGGTGCCGTCGCGAGGGGCGGCACCATCGGGACCTGCTGTGCCGGTGTCAGTCATATATTTTCGCTACCGACGCTACACGTATATTTTTAATTGTTTTAATATTACGTCGAGAAGTATGTATTTATGGTGGTAGAACCCCAGTCGTGCAGATAGATGCGCCCCGCGGAAATCGAATCCGTGCAAAAATACTTTAATTTTCAAAAAAGATTGTAATATAATGGCTGATTTCACTCTCCCGTCGAACGGAGACGACCGTTCGTCCGGGGCCGACCGACCGCTCGAACTCTCCCGTGGGGAGAAGGAGGAGATGATACGAGAGACGAAAGCCCACGTGCTGGACCATCTCGACCGGTTGCCGGACGGGCCCGCGTCAAACGTTGACGGTGCACACGAGAAGGCGGAGGAACTGCGCGAACCGCTCCCCGAGGAGACGACGCCGTACGACGAACTCCTCGATACGCTGTTCGAGGACGCCATCGTCCACTCCATCACCAACTCCCACCCGGGATACATGGCGTACACCGCGGGAGGCGGCCTCTTTCACGCGGCGCTCGCCGACTTCATCGCCGACGCAACCAACCGATACGTCGGGACGTGGTTCGCCGCCCCGGCGCTCGTCGCCATCGAAACGAACGTCGTCGAGTGGTTCTGCGAAATGATGGGCTACCCCGACGGCTCCTTCGGCCTGCTCACGTCCGGCGGGTCGATGGCGAACCTGATAGCCACGATAACTGCCAGACGGGAACGCCTCCCGGGGGACTTTCTCGACGGCGTGATATACACCAGCGACCAGTCGCACCACTCGGTGACGAAGGCCGCGGTCCTCGCCGGTTTCCCGTCGGAGAACATCCGTTCGATTCCGACGGGCGACGAGTTCCGCATCGACGTGAACGCCCTCGAATCGGCGGTCGAGGCGGACCGAGCCGCCGGAAAGGAGCCGTTCCTCGTCGTCGGAAACGCGGGGACAACGAACACGGGCGCGGTGGACGACCTCGATACGCTCGCCGACATTTGCGACCGGGAATCCCTCTGGCTCCACGCCGACGGGGCCTACGGCGGATTCTTCGCCCTAACCGAGAAGGGGAAAACGCAACTCGCCGGATTGGACCGCTGTGACTCCGTCACCGTCGACCCGCACAAAGGTCTCTTCCTCCCGTACGGGACCGGCGCGCTCCTGATGCGGGACGGCGGGGCGTTGGCCCGCGCACACGCCGTGGAGGCGGACTACATCCCCGACTGGGACCCCGACTCCGGGACGGTGGACTTCAGCCAACTGGGACCCGAGCTGTCGAGGGACTTCCGCGGTCTTCGCGTCTGGCTGCCGTTGAAACTGCACGGCGTTGACCCATTCCGCGCCGCGCTCGCGGAAAAGATGGAACTCGCGGAACGGGCCACCGACTGCCTCCGTGACCTCGAACCAGTCGAGGTAGTCGCGGAACCCCAACTGTCCACGCTCGCGTTCCGGGTCGAACCGCCGGGCGTCGAGGGAGACGCGCTCGACGAACTCAACGAACGGGTGTTGGAGGAGGTCAACGCCCGTGGCCGGGTTCACCTCTCGGGAACGACGCTCGACGGCCGTTTCGCCGTCCGTATCTGTGTGCTCTCGTTTCGAGTTCATCGGGAGAACGTCGCCGATTGTCTGGAGGACATCGAGGCGGCCGTTTCGGAAGTCACGAAGTGAACCGCGCGCGAACTCACGAAAGATACCTGCGCGTCGGAGGAATTTTATATTATAATTTATATTAATTAAAACGATGTGGAACGTTAGTGAGCTATTTCGAAACACGGTGAAGCGGACGCCCGACCGAACCGCCGTCGTCGATCCGATAACCGACCGACGGTTCACCTATGCCGACGTCGACGAGCGGGTCGAACGGCTTGCCGCCGGGTTTCGAGCGTTCGGCATCGAGAAAGGGGAGAGAATCGGGCTCGCCCTTCCGAACACGCCGGAACACGTCTTTTTGTTCCTCGCGGTGCAGCGAATCGGTGGCATCGCCGTCCCCTTCAACTTCCACAGCAGCGACGAGACGTTGCGATACTTCGTTTCGGACGCCGACCTGTCGATGTTGGTGTTCGGTGGGCCAATCGCAGAGCAGGTGCTCGACCTCCGGGACGAACTCGACTGCGAGACGTTTGTTACGACCGCTGACGCTTCCGCCCCCGACGTGAACGGCTACGAACGATTGGTTCGAGACGTTGACGAGCGGGTTTCGGTGTCGATATCGCCGGACGACGGCAGCGTCATCCAGTACAGTTCCGGGACGACCGGAGACCCGAAGGGAATAGAGATAACGCACCGAGGCGGCGTCGAGAGGGTCTTTCTGAACGTCCACAGTCAGCGGATGTACGACGGGGAGACCGTCCTCGGCAGGATTCACCTCTTTCACACCCTCGGCGTTCACGGGATGTTGCTATCCACGGTACTGACGAGCGGTACGTACATCCCGGTACCCGAATTCGACCGCGAGCAGTATCGGCGGATAATCGAGGAGGAGAACGTCACTGTTCTCCACGAAGCGCCCGTGATGTACGAGCGGTTGCTCGGTTCGGAGGACGGGCACGACACCGACGGGAACCGCGACATGTTCGATTCCGTGGAGATAATCAGCTTCTCCGGCGCGGCGATGAGCGAGGACCTGCTCGACGCGACCAAACGTGTCATCGACCCCGACTACATCTACAACACGTACGGGATGACGGAGATATTCCCGCCGTACACGAAAGTGAATCTCCGACACCGGGACGACCCGCGGACGTTCGGGTACGCGGGGGTGGACGGGATGCGAATCGTCGAAATCGACGAACACGACCCGACGGCGACGGTCGAGGCGGGACGCGAGGGAGAACTCATCGTCCACCGCGACTGTCCCGGAGCGTTCGAGGGCTACCTGCACGACTACGAGAGTGCCGAAGACGCGTTCGAAGGCGACTGGTACTTCACCGGCGACGCCTGCATCGAGACCGAGGACGGCTGTTTCGCCATGACCGGCAGGCTACGCGACCTGATAAAATACGTCGGGGAGAACATCTACCCGGAGAACGTCGAGGCGGTGCTCGCGGAGCATCCAAACGTCGAGGAAACCGCCGTCGTCGGTATCGACGACGACGAGTGGGGGGAGGTGCCGAAGGCGTTCATCGTCGCGGACGGCGACCTCACGGCGGCCGACCTCGACGACCACTGCGTCCGGAGCGACGCGCTCGAGGAGTACAAGCGACCCCGAGAGTACGAATTCGTCGGCGAACTCCCGGAGTGACGACCGGGTTTCACGACCTCCGCGTTCGCAAACGACGACCCGTGTCGAACACGTCAGGGAGTGTCGTCAAGGCCCTGACCGACGAAGGGGTAGTATGCGAGTACTCATCGTCGGCGGCAGCGGGTTCGTCGGAACGGCGCTCACGGAGGAACTGCACGGGCGGGGACACGACGTGACGGTACTTTCGCGCTCGCCGCGGGATTCGGACCTTCCGGCCGGAGTCGAGACGGTCTCGGGCGACGTGACCGACTACGAAAGCATCGAAGGCGCGTTTTCGGGCCGTGACGCCGTGGTCAACCTCGTCGCGCTCTCGCCGCTGTTCAAGCCGCCGAGCGGCGCGAGCCACGAGTCGGTCCACCTCGGTGGGACGGAAAACGTCGTTCGGGCGGCCGAAGAGCACGGCGTCCCGAAACTCGTCCAGATGAGCGCGTTGGGTGCCGACCCGGGCGGAACGACCGCCTACATCCGGGCGAAGGGCGAAGCCGAGGAAGTCGTCCGCGACTCGTCGCTGGAGTGGGTCATCGTGCGTCCGTCGGTCGTCTTCGGCGACGGCGGCGAGTTCGTCTCGTTCACGAAGGTGCTCACCACGCCGTACGTGACGGGACTGCCGGGGGGCGGGAAGACGCGGTTCCAGCCGATTTGGGTGGGCGACCTCGCGCCGATACTGGCCGACTGCGTGGAGGACGACGCCCGCCTCGGACGCGCATACGACCTCGGCGGGCCCGAGGTGCTCACCCTCGCCGACGTGGCGAAACTCGCCTATCGCGCCGACGGGAAGTCGGTCGCCGTCCTGCCGATTCCGATGCCGCTCGCCGGAATCGGGCTGACGGTCGCGGACGCGATTCCGTTCGTTCCCATGGGTTCGGACCAGTATCGGTCGCTGAAGTTCGACAACACGGTGTCGGAAAACGACGTTCGGGCGTTCGACCGCGAGGCGAGCGACTTGCGAACCCTCGCCGATTATCTCGGCGTCGCTGGTGGAGCGAACGGAGCGGAACGGGACACGGCAGCGACGCGAACGGCGTGATTTCGCCGACACGGTGTGCTTTTGACTCCCGCCCCCTTCGTCCCGAGCATGTACGAAGTCGAAGTGAAGGTCCGGGCCGACCACGAGACGGTCCGGGAACGCCTTCACGAACTCGACGCCCGCTCGCTCGGCACGGTGACGCAGGAGGATTTCTACTACGACGCTCCCCACCGTGACTTCGCGGAGACCGACGAAGCGCTCCGCATCCGGCGGGAGGCGGACGACGACGACGCGGTGGAGGTCGTGACCTACAAGGGGCCGTTGGTCGAGCAGGAATCGAAGACGCGCAAGGAACACGAGACCGTGGTCGGCGACGGGGAAACCGTGGACCAACTGCTCTCGGCGCTCGGGTTCGAATCGGCGGCGACCGTCCACAAGGAACGCGAACGCTACGAACTGGATAGCTACGTCGTCAGCCTCGACGTCGTGACGGGGCTCGGCGAGTTCGTCGAGGTCGAAACCGAGACGAACGAAGCGGGTGTCGAATCCGCCCGCGTGGGTGCTTACGAGGTCCTTCACGAACTCGGTCTCGACCCCGACGACCAGATACGAACGTCGTATCTCGGATTGCTGCTCGAAGATGAGTAACGGTAATACCTGTGGTCGAAAGCGTTTCCGCAAGTTATAGAATCCGTGACTGCGAATCCGATATAATGACCGAGCGGAACATTCAGGTGGAACCTATCGACCGTCGGGCGGTCGAAGATCAGGACATCGAAATCGTCGAACGAAAGGGAATCGGCCACCCCGACTCCATCTGTGACGGTATCGCGGAAGCGGTCTCTAGCGCGCTCTCGCAGACGTATCTCGACCGCGTGGGCAAAGTCCTCCACTACAACACGGACGAGGCGCAACTCGTCGCCGGGAGTTCGAACCCGCGGTTCGGCGGCGGCGAACTCGTCGAACCCATCTACATCCTCATCGTCGGCCGCGCGACAAAGGAATACGAAGGAACGAAAATCCCGACCGACACCGTGGCGCTCGACGCCGCGCGCGAGTACCTCCACGAGAACATCCCCGAACTCGACGTCGGCCGTGACGTCATCATCGACGTGAAACTCGGGGAGGGAAGCGGCGACCTCCAAGACGTCTTCTCCGAGGAGGGCGCGACGGTTCCGATGGCGAACGACACGAGTTTCGGCGTCGGCCACGCCCCCCTCTCCGAAACCGAACAAATCGTGCTGAACGCCGAACGACGGCTCAACGGCGAGTTCGCGGCGGACAACCCCGCGCTCGGCCCCGACGTGAAAATCATGGGCAAGCGCGAGCGCGACACCATCGACGTGACCGTCGCCGCCGCGATGGTGGACAAATACGTCGAAAACCGCGAGGAGTACGACGCGATGGTCGAGGCGGTCCGCGATTACACCCATCAGGTCGCGTGCGAGTACACCGACCGCGAGGTGAACGTCTACGTCAACACCGCCGACGACGACGAGAGCATCTACCTCACGACGACCGGCACCAGCGCTGAGATGGGCGACGACGGCTCCGTCGGCCGCGGTAACCGCGCGAACGGTCTCATCACGCCGAACCGCTCGATGAGCATGGAAGCCACGAGCGGCAAGAACCCCGTCAACCACATCGGGAAGATTTACAACCTGCTGAGCACGGAAATTGCCGAAACCGTCGTCGCCGAAGTGGACGGCATCCGCGACATGCGGGTTCGCCTCCTCTCGCAAATCGGCCGCCCCATCGACGAACCGCACGTGGCGGACGCCCACGTCGTCACCGAGGAAGGCGTCGAACTGAGCGACATCGAACCCGAAATCGTGGACATCGTGGACGAGGAACTGGCGGACGTATCGAGCATCACGAAGCGGGCCATCGACGGCGACGTGACGACCTTCTAATACCGGCACGCCTTCGACAGTCGTTTATCTCGCCGCTTGTTATGCCCGGCTATGCATCCGTCGGGAGCCGATACCGTCCTCGTCCGGCACGGCGACGTGGGCGTGAAAAGCGGGAAAGTGCAGACCGAGATGGAGCGACGGCTCCGCGACAACATCGCCGCGATACTCGCGGACCGCGGTATCGACGCCGAGGTCGAACGCCGCTGGTCGCGCCTCCTCGTCCACGCGACCGAGGAGAACGTCGAGGAAGCGACGACCGCGGCGGCCGACACCTTCGGCGTCCAGTCCGCGAGCGCCGCCGCCGTCGTCTCGCCGGAACAGGCGGTCATCGAGGAGACGCTGGCCGACGCCGCCCGCGAGCACTACCACGAGGGGACTTTCGCCGTACGCGCCCGGCGCTCCTCGAAGGACCATCCGTTCACCAGCGCGGAACTCGAACGCGAGGGCGGTACCGCCGTCTGGAACGCCGTCGAGAACCCCGAGGTCGACTTGGACGACCCCGACATCACCTTCTCCGTCGAGGTGCGCGACGACGAGGCCTTCGTCTTCCTCGAAAAACGCGACGGGCCGGGCGGACTCCCGCTCGGCACCCAGACGAAACTCGTTTCGCTCGTCAGCGGCGGCATCGACTCCCCCGTCGCCACGTGGGAGGTCATGAAGCGCGGCAGTCCCGTGATCCCCGTCTACCTGGATTTGGGTGACTACGGCGGTATCGACCACCGTGCCCGCGCCGTCGAAACGGTTCGCAAACTCGCCAAATACGCCCCCGAACAGGACATGCGCGTCCGGAAGGTCCCGGCGGGCGAGGCGATGACACTCCTCGGCGAGGAGGTCGGTCCCGCCCGAATGCTCGTCTTCCGCCGGTTCATGTACCGCGTCGCCGAGCACATCGCCCGCGAGGAGTCCGCCCACGGCATCGTCACCGGCGAAGCCATCGGGCAGAAGTCCAGCCAGACCGCGCGGAATCTCGGCGTGGTCGGTACGGCCACGACCATGCCCATCCATCGCCCCCTCCTCACGATGGACAAGAGCGACATCGTGGCCCGCGCCCGCCGCATCGACACCTACACCGACTCCACGATTCCCGCTGGCTGTAACCGCCTCGCACCCGACTACCCCGAAACCAACGCCACCCACGAAATCGCCCAGAACGCCGAACCCGACGGCCTGTTCGAACTGGCTAAAGCGGCCGCCGAAAACGTCGAACTCATCGACCTCTGACCGGCGAACGCGAAGCGAGAAGCGGTTACTTCGATTTACCAGTTTTCTCCGTCGTAGTTCAGTCGAGACGGACGTGCCGAAATTCTCGAACACCCCCGCCACGCTCGCTACGAGATGAGTTTACTTGCGAGGATGCTCCGAGTGGAGCAACAGTGAACTTGACTCCGAAAGCCCCCGCCCGCTCGCGGTCGCTCAGCCGACATATCGCGGACCTCTCCGCACCGCTTGGTCCGCGATAGTGGCCGCCGAGCCGACCATGCAAGCGCGAGCGTGCGGCCCCTTTCAATCCCACCCAGCACCGCACCGCGACAGCCACACCCTCCCCAACCGATTCACTCCACTTCGTTTCGTTCATCCCTCGCGTGATAACCAAGCAACCCCTCGGACGGAGCGTCCTCGGGGTTGTTGGTGCACGCGCCCGAAGAATCGATTCAGTTCCACGCAACTCGGCGTTCCATCGTGGCGCGCGCTGGCGGGACGACGTGGCCATCCTCGGCCGCGTCGTCCCGCTGAAGCGTGCGAGGGATGAGACTTGCGAGACGCGTCGCGTCTCGCTGACCTGCGGCCGTGGCCCGCAGGTACCGCAACGAAGTTCTCGTGAGCGGAGCGAGCGAGAGCACGAAAGAGCGTGCTCTTTCGGAGTGAGGAACGCGATCGGTTGGGGAGGGTGTGGCTGTTGCGGTGCGGTCGCGGTTTCATCGACGTCTGTAGTTGCAGTCATAGAAAACCAACGCCACCCCGACGCGAACAGACGGAAGCGTTCGAGGTTCGCTCTACACCGATATCGGTGATGTCGAACGGAGACAGTCTTGTTCGTAGCGAATCTGTTCAAAAAAATTCCCGCAATCCCTATCCAACTAACACACGTACCCAGTGCGCCAGCGTTCGACCGAAGCGCTGTGCATGGGGATGTCGTGTTCCTCGAACAAATCGTGAATGTCGAGTAGCAACTCTTCACTCACGTCCTCGGGGGACACCGCGCCGAGGCGGAGCAGCGTCTGTTCGGTGGCGATACGTTTTTCCGAAGAAGGTTCGTTGTCAGACATGCTTTGGGTAAGCGCCTGAAGCAAACGGGGTCAGTGTTCCAGCACTGGCCTTTCGGCGAGTACCCCGATTTGCTTCGTCCGACATATCAAATTCTGACGAGTTAATTCTATTGGTTCGGTAGGATGTGGAAGGTGTCGCGGCCGAACGCAACCGTACGACTGGTCTTCTCTCTAGCCGTCGAACTGTCATCAACCTAGCCGCCAAACCATCCCAACCTAGTGTCGAACCAGTCACGCGCTAGGGGGGCGAGTCACCACTCGCTAGTGGTCGAATCATCGGACGAATCCCATCCCTGTCAAATCCCATTTCGGTCAAATTCCATCCAACTCCCTCTCTTCTCCCGCTTTTCTTCGACTTCCGATTCAATTCCGAATCGGGTTATGCGAGCCGTTGATGTCCCACTCGTGGATGCAGAAAGGTCTGCCTTCCTCGCCAGCGATTCGCCAGTTGTGCGTCGAATCGTCCCACGAATCCTCGCGTCCGCACTCGACGCACTGCCGTCGTTCGGGTCGGTTGAGTTCCGCCATCGACCCGAGGGAAGGACGCCCACGCACTTAAACCGACGGCAACAGGGCATTTTACCGCGCGCCGCGAAATACCACGCAATGCTCCGACGACGAACCGTCCTCGTGGGATTGGGTGGGGGAGGCGTCGCCCTGGCGGGGTGTGCTGGCGTTCGCCGCGACGGAGATGGCCGGGGCGACCGCCCGACGGGAACGGAATCGACGCAAACGACCGAACGGAGTCACACCATGACCGAATTCACGACACCCGCGTTCGAGGACGGTGCCAGCGTTCCGACCGAGTTCACCTGCAGCGGCAGGGACGTCTCGCCGCCGCTCGAAATCGAGTCGGTCCCGGACGACGCGAAATCGCTCGCAATCGTCGTGGACGACCCGGACGCACCGAGCGGGACGTTCACCCACTGGTTGCTGTGGAACCTCCCGCCGGGAACGACGACGGTACCGAAAAACGTGCCACAGCGGCGGACGGTCGGGTCGCTCGACGGCGCACGGCAGGGAACAAACGGGTTCGGCGAAATCGGCTATCGCGGTCCCTGCCCGCCGAAGGGCGACGGGCCGCACACCTACCGGTTCACGCTGTACCTCCTCGAACGCGAACTACAACTCGACGCGGGAGCGAAACGGGCCGCGCTGTTCGGCGCGATGGACGGGAATCGACTCGGCCGGGCGCGGTTCACGGCGGCGTTCGGGCGACGCTAACGGGCGACCGTCGAAGCCAGCCGTCGTCCGTGACCCGCCATCGTCCGTGTCCCGAAATCGATTTCACACCACGGTCTGTACGGAGCACGATGCACGAATTCGACGTGGAGACGGCGGGACCAACCGATACAACGGCAATTCGTGATGTCGTCACCGCCGCATTCGAGCGGGACGACGAGGCAATTCTCGTCGATGCGCTCCGCGAATCGCCCGCGTACCGCCCGGACCTGTCGTTCGTTGCGCGTCACGACGGCGACGTCATCGGTCACGTCATGTTCACAGAAGTCGCCCTTAGCGACCGCGAAACGGCGGAACTCGTTCTCGCTCCGCTTTCGGTTTCCCCCGAGCACCAGCGTTCGGGCGTCGGAAGCCGACTCGTCCGAGTCGGTCTCGACGCGGCACGGGATGCGGGCTACGAACTCGTCTTTCTCCACGGCGACCCCGATTACTACGGGCGGTTCGGGTTCACGTCCGCCGTCGATGCCGGATTCGAGAACCCGTTCGACATGCCCGACGAGGCGTTTCAGGTGTACGCCCTTTCCGAGGACAGCCTCGCGGACGTCGGCGGTGCGCTCACCTATCCGGCCCCGTTTCGGGAGTGAAAACTGAATTTCCGTGGGGCAGTCGATACAACGAAGTCGTCGCGGAACCGACTTCGGGTACCATGATGAAGATGGTCGATCTGCTGGTGCGCAAGGACGGCACGACCCACGAGGAGTTCGAGGAGTACTGGCTCGAAGAGCACTCCGAACTCGCCAAGGAACTGCCCGGCCTGAGGAAGTACGTCACCTCCGTCTCGAAGGACCCCGAGAAGGCGGGCTACGACGGCGTGCTCGAACTCTACTTCGACTCGACCGCCGACATGAAGGCCGCCTTCGACTCCGAGAAGGGAACGGAGGTCATGGCCGACGCCGCCGAGTTCATCGACACGGAACAGGGACCGACGCTCATCCTCGACGAGACGGTCCAGTTGGACGACCTCGACTAGTCGAACCCACGTAGTTCGGCGAAAGGAACACCCTTTTTCGTGTCGTAGCGACCCCATGGAGATAGCACAGCGTTCGTCGTTCTCGCTCCGCGACGTGCCCGCCCTGCTCGTCTGTATCGTCGTCTGTGAACTGGCGGGGATCATCCCGTCGTTTCTGACCGCGAACGACGTGGCGACGTGGTACACGACCCTGCAAAAGCCCGCCTTCACGCCGCCGAGTTGGGTGTTCGGCCCGGTCTGGACGACGCTCTACCTGTTGATGGGTATTGCGCTCTATCTGGTCTGGCGACGGGGGGACAACCGGTTCGCGCTCGCGGTTTTCGCGGTGCAACTCGTCCTTAACGCCGGTTGGACGCTCGTCTTCTTCGGCATGCGCTGGCCCGCTGGCGGACTCGCGGTCATCCTCGCGCTCCTCGCCGCCATCGTCGCAACGATGGTTGCCTTCGCCAGAATCGACCGACGGGCGACCCTCCTGCTCGTGCCGTACCTCTGCTGGGTCGCCTTCGCCACCCTGTTGAACTACGAACTCTGGCGGCTGAACTGAGTGCCGTCGCTCGCCGTGAATGCGTCGCAGGAGCAGAAAACGGGGATGCGGGTGTCCGACTACTCGTCCTGACAGCAACCGCCAGCCTGCTGGCCGAAATCGACGGCGAGCGGCTCGGAGACGGCGCGGTTCAAGTCCTCCAGTCGCGCCGTGAGTTCGTCCTGTGCGTCGAGATACTCCGCCATGACCGGCAGGGAGTGAAGTTCCTGCTGGGCCTTCTGGACCTCCGCCACGTCGTCTTGGGTCGCCTCGCCCGTCTGTCGCGCGAGCATGAACTCCTGTCGGAGCTGTTCGAACTCCTTGATCCGCTCCTGTGCCTTCTCGTCGGCTTCGACGGCCGCCTTCGTCTCCTCGAATCGCTGGTAGACGGGGCTTTCCACGATCGCCTCACCGAGTTCCGTCGCCAGCCGTTCGATATCGGACTGCTCCGCGGTCTCCGTCGTCGTGTCGACGCTCATGTCTCGGGATTCGGGCTGAAGGACTTTAGGCCTGCCGAATCCCGAAATCGAGCAGATCGGGAAAACCGAGAACGCCGAGGTTAAAAGTTCTCGCCCGCAATGAGGGGATAATGAGCAACGAAAGCGAGTACAGCGAGGGGGACCTCAGGAACACGGGGATGTCCCTCAAGCACGACCGGGAGTGGGACTACGAACTCGACCGCATCATCGAAGCGGTCGAGGAGCGCGACGCCGACAAGGTGGGGTTGCAGTTCCCCGAGGGACTCAAACGCCGCGGCCCGCAGGTGGCGGACGACCTGCGCGAACTGCTCCCCGACGACGTGACGATTCTCCTCTCCGGCCAGCCGTGCTACGGAGCCTGTGACTTGGACACCTACCTGATGAAGCGAACCGACGTGTTCGTCCACTTCGGCCACTCGCCGATGAAGAACACGGACAAGGTCATCTACGTTCCGCTGTTTTCCAACGTCGATGTCTTCCCCATCATGGAAGAATCGCTGGAGGAACTCGAAGTCGGCGACGTCGGCCTCGTGACGACCGCCCAGCACATGAACCACTTCGAGAAGATGCGCGAGTGGTTGGAAGAGCGCGGGTTCGACGTACACACCCGACGCGGCGACGACCGACTGACACACGAGGGGCAGGTCTTGGGATGTAACTACGCTTCGGCGGACATCGACGCCGACCAAGTGCTCTACGTCGGCGGCGGGAAGTTCCACCCGCTCGGCTTGGCGATGGAGCACCCCGATAAGACCGTCGTCATCGCCGACCCCGTGAACAACGTCGTCACCGTGGCGGACACCGAAAAGTTCCTCAAACAGCGCTACGGCGCGGTCCACCGCGCGATGGACGCCGAGAAGTGGGGCGTCATCTTCTGCACCAAAATCGGGCAGGGCCGCTGGGACGTCGCACAGGACATCCTCGACGAAAACGAGAACGCCTACCTCATCACGATGGACGAGGTGACGCCCGACCGACTGCGAAACTTCGACATGGACGCCTTCGTCAACACCGGCTGTCCGCGCATCACCACCGACGACGGCCCGCGCTTCCACAAACCCATGCTCACGCCCGGCGAGTACGAAATCGCCGTCGGCAACGAGCCGCTGGACTCCCTCGAATTCGACACCTTCCACGGCACGTGGTAGGAAAATTTTTGTAGCTATCGTTTCCTTTCTCTATCATGTCCCCTCGCCCGGATAGCCCTCTCTCCCGCAGACGAGTTCTCCTCGCCGGAGGGTCGGTCCTCGGCCTCGGTTCGGCTTCATTCGTCACCAATACCATGCCCGCACCGGTCGTGGACGCGCGGACGAAACACGTCGGAATCCCGTCCATCCCGCCGCGAATCGAGATTCCCGCGAGTCACGTCCGAGTCGCAAAGGCACACGCACAGCGGATAATCGACGAGGCGAAAACGGAGTGGAAACGGGCCGACAAATCCGCGTTGAAGGAGTTCGACCGGGACTATCTGAACGATTTACCGGACCGATCACGAGCCACGATAGACGACATTCAGGATGGTTCCGGAACGCCACAAACCCTCGAACGGTGCCAATGGGCGGCGAGCACCGCGGCCAAAACGCTCGGAACGGCACAGTATCTGAACGACGAGTACACGGAGAAAAATCCGAAACGGTCACAGACGAAACTCGAACGCGAAATCGACTCGTTTCGAACGAACATCGAGTACGAGTGTGACGACCCGAACGACTTCCTCGTTCACGTCGGACGGGTCGAACGGCACACACAGCAGGCCGCGTCCTTTCTCGACCTCGATTCGCCGCCCGAAGACGCGATGGAGGCGGGAAAATCGCTCAGAGATATCGAATCGGCACGACGGGATTTTGATGATGGCAGACGCCTCTACGAGCGGTATCGTGGCGGTCTGAAGGATCCGAACCCGTTCGGAGACACACTCGCACGGAATCGAACGCATCTCGAACAGCAGGCGGAGGAACTTCGCTCGAAAGGGGACGACAATGCGGACGACGACCTGCCGAAAAGCCCGTATCGGCGACTTCGGGGTCGCATTTACACGCACGGATGGTTCTACGGCCGAAGTACCCTCTGGGACGCAACACGGTACCGGGAAGGCGGATACGAAGTGCTTTCGGCCACGACGACCGCCGACGCACTCCAGCACTTTCTCGCGTGGCGAGACGCGAAACGACGTGTCGATATCCCGGAAGAATCGGGCGAAATCGGTTCGAAACGCGTCTTCCGAGCGAAGAAACTGGCGGTGTCCGAACTCCGCACAGCGCTATCGAAAACCGACGACGGGTCGTTCGCTCGCATCCTTCTCGATACAGCACACGGTCTCATCGATTCGGGCGACAGCACGGTCGATGACGAGGATTTCCCCCACGCCGAAGCCTACGGCCGGTATCTGCTCGGGTGGGCGTATTCGAAGCACGCCGCGAACACCGCCGAACGGCTCATTCGGCGGTAAATTCACGAGATCTAGTCAACGCTTACATTGGCTGGCTCTCGTTCGTTCCTCCGTCACTCACGAGAACTCCGGTTCGCTATGCTCACTGGAACTGCGCGCGAGCAAAGCTCCCGCTGGCTCTCGTTCGTTCCTCCGTCACTCACGAGAACCGCGAAAAAGCTCCGCTTTTTCTGGCATTCGCTCGTTTCACTCACGAAAACTCCGTCGGAACGAGTTCCGACGTGCTCTCGTTCGTTCCTCCGTCACTCACGAGAACTCCGTCAGAGCAAAGCTCTGACTTGCTTCAGTTCACGATGCTCACTGAAACTCCCCAACAACGTCAGCCATACACCCGTCGCCGGGTTCGTGGTACGAGAAGTGGTCGGGGACGTAATCGACGTTGTGGTCCTCGTAGTTCGCGGGCGGCGTCCCCTCACAGCCCTCCTCGCCGACGGCGGCGTCGAATTCGCCGGTCGAGTACGCCCAGTTGAGCACGTTGTCGTCCGATTTCCAGAAATTGTCGAACTGTTCGACGACGTTGGCGATGGCGGGACCGTATTCGCCATCGACCGCCACGGCATCGTTGTCGGCGGCACCGCCGAGCAGGGTAGCCGACGCGACGTAATCGCGGTAGCCGAGCGAGTCCAACGCTTTGATGGTCGCCGGAACGACCCGCCCGCCGAGCGAGTGGCCGATGAGGCGCACGTCGGCACCGGTCCGGGCGCGGTAGTCGGTGATGAAATTGGCCAGTTTCGCGCCGTTTCGCTCCGCGATGTCCGTCGCGGGCCACCACTGGTCGAGGCGGGTGTCCGAGTCGTAGCTGAACCCGATAATGGGGTGGGTGTAACCGTTGTTCCGAAGCGAGGTCTTGACCGTCTCGAAGTGGTCCGGAGCCTCGTCCGATGCGACCAACCATCCGTGGACCGAGATGACCACCTCGTCGGGGGTCGCGCTTCCGTAGCCGGGGATGTCTCCCACGGTGTCGTAATCCCACTTCGTGTGCCCGTCCGTTAACTCCTCCTCGTACAGCCAGTTGATGTCGAAGTGACCGCGCGTCGTCGCACGGGGGAAGTCCGCTGGGCCGGTGATGTCTCCGTCGTCGCCCTCGAACCCGGCGACGCTTCCGGTGAACCCGGCCAACCCGACCGCCGCGGTGGCGGTCCCTTTCAGCATCGTTCGACGGCTCATTCCGGTCCGTCCGTTTGTATCGTCCGTGTCGCGTGGCATGAATACACATACCTAATCGGCGAATTTAATTCTATCGTAAATATTATTATATTTTATCGGATAGAGGAGTTCACTTTCTCGGCTTCGCGTTCTCACCCGTCTACTGGTGTGATTCTGTATGTCTCGCCCTCGTACTCGATGACCCCCGTGTCGGTGGAGAACGGGCCGGTCTGTTCAGTGTCGAGACGAACCCTTTCGACGCCCGATTCGAACGACGCGAGGAGGTTGCGAAGCGCGGGGAGACGGACGGCCTCCTCGGGCAGCACGCGCCGCGGGTCCTCCGCTTCCGACTCGTCGATGCGCGTGGCGACGAACGTTTCCCCGCCGTCTCCCTGCCGGACGCGTTTCTCGTCGCCGTTCCGTCCGACCACTTCGAGGTCGGCGGTCGGCGCGAGTTCGAGGTCGTCACCGTTCAGTTCGAACCGGGCGGCGACGCCGATTGCGTTCTCGTAGCCTCCCTTTTGGAACCACCCGTCGATACCGAAGGCGTAGGTGCCGCCGCCGAGTCCCACGAGCGCGATGTCGTCGGTTCCCTGTGAACGGGCGCTCGCGGCATCGAGGTCGGTGTTGTCGATGGTGAGAGTCCACGTGTGCGAATCGCCCGATTCGAGCATCATCGCGGGTTCGGGGACGATTTGGGGCGCGATGTGGAACCACTCGCCGTCCACGTGCTTCGATACGGACCACCCGTAGTAGTTCGTCGTGAACGTCGCCCCCGTCTCGTTTCGGAGGGTGAACGAAACCGTCGCTTTCGGAAGGTCCACCCGCGTTTTCGACGGTACCATCTGCAACGTCGTCCCGTCGTCGGCGTCCACGGAGCAGACGACCCGCGACTCGCCGAACGACGGACAGTGGTTTTCGGCCGGGATTTCGAGGGTCGGCGAGGCGGGTGTTCCGGTGGAGGTGTTCGGCTGCTCGGTGGTCGTGGTCGTTCCGTTCGTCGCGTTCGACGCGGCGGGGTCCGACCCGCCGGGTGTCGATTCGGAGAGACACCCGGCGAGGAGGACGGACCCGACGCACGCGAGGGCACGTCGTCGGTTCATGGCATCACATCTCCCCTCGTTCAGTAAGTACTTTCAGGTGACTGAAACGGTCGTTTGACCCATATTCAATTACTACTGGACATACACAAACCTTTTTGTATTCCCAGTAGGTATTGTGTGGTAGCCATGAGCGCCACTCGTCCCTCGACCATCGAAACCGCCATCGAACGCTGCCGACCCGCGGACAAGACCCCCGTAACGCTCGACGCGGCCGCGCTTCCGTCAGGACGCGACGACCTGCGCGACCTCCAAGCCGAACTCGCCGCGAAGGAGTACGTCCCCGCCGAAGTGACGGTGGATGCCTGCTTCGACGCCGACTGTTCGTTCGCCACGCAGGACGAAGCGGACCGCATCCGCGAGTACATTCGAACCGCTTCGTTCCTCGGCGCGGGAACCGTCACCGTCGAGTTCGACACCGTGGCAGACGAATCGAAGGTCCGTCCGTCCCTCGCCGCGCTGAAGGAGCGCGCCCGCCGCGAGGGCGTCACGCTCGAACTGGACGGCCCGCTGACACTGTAATTCGACCCTCGACCCTCGCATTCCGAATCCTGCTTCTTACGTCACCCCGTCGCGTTCGCCCGACCATGGGGAAACGCGCGCTGGAACGACGCCTCTCCGCCGTCACCGAGTTCGAGGACCCGCGGGTCGAGTTGGAACAGTACCCGACACCGGCGGACCTCGCGGCTCACCTCGTCCACCTCGCCGACGTGCACGGCGACATTGCGGGCGAAACCGTCGTCGACCTCGGAACGGGCACCGGCATGCTCGCCATCGGCGCGGCGACGCGCTCGCCCGTCCGCGTCGTCGGACTCGACCGCGACCCGGCGGCGTTGCGCCAAGCGACGGAGAACGAACGTCGGGTGGAACCTGCCCGTTCCATCGACTGGATGCTCGGCGACGCGACTGACGCACCGCTGTGTCCCGACGACCCCGTGACCGTCCTGATGAACCCGCCGTTCGGGGCACAACGGGGCAACGAACACGCGGACAGGGAGTTTCTCGAAACGACCGCCGCCGTCGCCGACGTGTCCTACTCGATTCACAACGAGGGGAGCATGGCGTTCGTCGAGTCGTTCGCTGCCGACGCGGACGCCGCGGTGACGCACGCCTTCCGCGCCGAGCTACCGCTCTCGCGGCAGTTCGAGTTCCAGCGAAGCGACCGAACGGTTCTCGACGCCGAGGTCTTCAGAATCGAGTGGCGATAGTTTCCGTATCGGTGGCGCTATTTTCGGTACTGTTCCTTCGCGGCGACTTGAACCCGCGTGTCGTTGATGGACGCCATGATGCGGCGTTTCTCGCGGGTGAACCGGATGCCGTCCACCGTGACCGTCGCGTTCCGCGTCGGCATCGGCGCGGTGCCGACGGTGGTGTTGTTCCGCGAGAGTCGAAGCGCGAACCGTCCCTTTTGCGCGACGATGGAGACGTTGTTCCCGGCGAGGACGGGACTCGCGGTCGCCGGTCCCGACGAGAAGGCGCGTTTCCACTGGCCGTCCGCCGGGCGAAGCCACACCTGATACGCCGTCCCGCCGCCGGTGGCGCTCCAGCCGGTGCGCTTTATCCGCACCGCCTTCGACCAGCCGACGCCGCCGACCCTAACCGTCGCTCCGCCGGAGTACGCGAGTTGTCCCTTCGACACCTCCCGCGACCATATCTCCCGGTCCGGGTTGACGACGATGACGCCGCTCGTGTTCACTTGCGTCGTCTCGCCGCCGACCGACACGTCCACGACGGACACCTTCTGATTCGGTACGTCCTCGGCGTACGTCACCGTGTATCCCCGCACCGACACGCCGGAGAGCGCGTTCTGACCGCCGTGTTGAACCGACGTGAGGTTGATGGGCACGGCGACGCCCGCCATGGCGATGAGCGGAATCAACAGCAGAACCGCCCCTACCTGTCGAGTCTTCGGGGAGAACGCGTTTCGGTCGGTCGTGCGGACGGCGAGCGCGACCAGCGTCGCCAGCGCGAGTACGAAGATGACGCCGAGGCCGCGAAAGAGAACGAACGTCTCCATCCCGCGGTACCACCACAACGCCCACAGCGACGACGAGACGAGGACGATGACGCCGCCCGCCCACGTCCTGAGCGCGCTCGGCCGGACGTCACGCGTTCGGAGGAGGTAGACGCCCGCGACCGCGCCGAGGAAAAATCCCAACGTGTGGCCCTGCACGGCGATGCCGAACCACCACGGGCGCGAGAAGTGCGTCGTCGCTTCGCCGATGGTTTGGGGACTCCGAAACGCCACGTACAGCGTCTGAATCACGTCTTGGGCGGAGAGGGCGACGACTGTTCCGAGCGGGTAGCGAACGAGGGCGAACCCGGCGAAGGCGAAGAAGACGCCGGAAAACCCGATGACCGGTCCCCACGAAAACAGGCCCGTACAGAGCGCGATGACGACGACGCCGAGGGGAAACAACACGAACGCCCTCACCCACGGGTTCGTTCGCCACGAGGAAAACGAGGTCTCGCCCCGCTCCGGGGGGTAGTGTCCGAAGTAGTACTCCGCCAACGGCGCGACGGCGAGCGTGCTGGTCATGTTGCCAAGGAGGTGGCTGGGGCCGACGTGCGAGAACGGCCCGGCGAGCATGCCGAGCGGGTAGAGGTACGACCACGACGCGAACGCCACCGTGACGGGGTTGTACCAGTGGTTCCAGCCGTCCTGTACGAACAGGTACACCGCGACGACGCCCGTGACGCAGACGAGGGTGCCCCACGGGACGCCGAACAACAACCGCCTCCGGAGGACCGTTCCCCACCGTCCACGCGGACGGTCCAATCCCCAGACGATGAGCGCGGATACCAACAGGCCGAGCGACATACCGAGTTGCATCGGCCACCCGTCGAGCGGCGACACCATACCCGGAGTGTGTGACCCCGATACCATAAAACGAACACGTCTCGATTTACCGACCCTCGCGCCGAAGACCCGGAGAAAACGTTAGGTGGATTCGTGTGAACGAATAGGCATGACAGCCACGCCGACGGAAGGCGAGACGAGGACCTTCTCGCGGACGTTCACGGCCGCGGACGTCGCTTCGTTCGCCGACCTCTCGGGCGACCGCGGGAGCCACCACGTCGAGGAGGAAGAACCGATGGTACACGGCCTGTTGACGGCGACGCTCCCCACGAAAATCGGCGGCGACATGGATTTTGTCGCCCGGACGATGAGCTTCGAGTTCCGCCGCCCGGTGTACGTCGGCGAGGAGATAACGTGTGAAACCACGGTCGAGAGCGTCACCACGCGCCCCGAGCGCCACGAGATGGTGGTCTCGTTTTCCTGTACGAACGAGTCGGATGCGGTCGTCCTCGCCGGTGATATCGACGGTGTGATATTTCGGGAGTCGGCCGAGGATTAGAAATCGGGCAGGTCGTCGGGCGCGTCGAACTCCGCCTCCCAATCCACGTAGTCCGCTTCGAGTACGTCACAGACCACCTGTCCGAGTTCGGTTAGGGAGGCGTTGATGGACGAGACGGCGTTCCACGAGTCGATGTCCGGGTGGATATCCCTGACCTTCCAGTCCTCGGGGATGCCCGGCGCGTGGTACCCCACGCGGTCCGCGAAGTCGTCCCAGAAGAAGTCGAACTCGGCGAACAGGTCCAGATCGACCGCGGTTTCGAACTCGCGTTCGTCCAACTCGGTGTCCGCGGCCCACCGGTCGAACGACTCCTCCCACGCGCCCTCGTGGAGGAATGCTTCCAGTTCGTCGCGGTGGTAGTCGTTCTCCGCCGCCACCGACACGTCGTCGTACTCCTGCACATCTGCCTCCGGACGAAGCGTCGGCGGGTCCGGGGTCGGCACGTCGAGTCCCATGGCCCCGGATAGAACGGGATGTCGGATAAGCGTTCCTTCGACCGCCGAGGGCCGGACGCCGCTACCGCCGCGTTAGGCGAGGATTTCGACGCGACGGATTCGCCAGAAACGGGAGTTACCGGGCTCGAAAACCGCCATTATGCGGATGGACGGTGTGGGCGCTTTATCCTCGTGGTAGCCGACGATGCCACTGGAATGAGGGAAACAACACGCACACTCGGAGTCGGATTGGTCGCACTGTTGGTCACACTCAGCGTCGGCTTCGCCGGCATGGGGGCGATGGCCGAAGGAAATCAGAGCGGTGACGCACAGGTCCGCATCGCGCACATGTCGCCCGATGCGCCGCCGGTTGACGTCCTCGTGGACAACGAGACGGTAGTCTCCAACCTGTCCTACGGGAACGTCACCGACTATACCAGCCTGTCGGCAGGAGAACACAACGTCACGATTACGGCCGCTGACGACCCGAGCACGGTCGTCTTCTCGGACAACGTGACGTTCGACGCCGACACGAACTACACCGTCGCGGCGACCGGCCTGATTTCCGGAAGCGGCGACACCGCCTTCGAACCGGTCGTCTACGAGGACAACTTCACCGCGCCCGACCAGGGCAACGCCTCGGTGCGCCTCGTTCACGTCTCGCCCGACGCAGGACCGGTGGACGTGACAGTCGCGGAGACCAACACCACGCTGTTCGATAACGTCTCGTTCCGCAACGCGACCGCATACAAGCAGGTCCCGGCGGGCGACTACACGCTCGAAGTTCGCCCCGCGACGGCGAACGATTCCGGCGAGGTGCTGAAGACGTTCAACGTGTCGCTCTCCGACCGCACCGTCTACTCGGCGTTCGCGGCGGGCTACGCCGACAACAGCAGCGTCCCGGCCGGAAGTCCCGATAGACCGCTCGACCTCATCCTCGTGACCGACTTCACGGCGGCCGCGAACGAGACGACGACCGCCGCCCCCGCGACGACGACGGCGAACGAGACCACCACGACGATGACCGAGACGACGACTGGCGAACAGACGCCGACCACGACGACCACCGAGCAGATGACGACCACGGCGATGAACGAGACGACCACCGAGCAGATGACGACCACGACGATGAACGAAACGACGACCGGAGAACAGATGACGACGACAACGACGGCGATGAACGAAACGACGATGACGAACGAGACCACAACGACCAGCAAGTAGGCCGACGGTCGAATTTTTGCGGACGTTTTTTCGCGGTCAGTCGATTCGGTCAACCACGTTCTGGAGCTGTTGGAGTCGCTCCTCGCGGGCCGAATCGCGGAGCGCCTGCTGGTTTTCGTCCGGGCAGTCGATATCCGGGACGGGCGTCGGATTGCCGTCTTCGTCCAGCGCGACGAACGTGAAAAACGAGGTCGTCGTCTCGCGTTCCTCGCCCTTCCGCGGGTCTTCCGCCCGGACGTTCACCTTCACGTCGATGCTGGTCCGGCCGGTTTCGAAGACGAACGCCTCCACCACGGCCACCTCGCCGCGGTCGATGGGCGAGATGAAGTCCACGTGGTCCATCGACGCCGTGACGCACTGGTTCCCACAGAATCGCATCGCAGCGATGGCCCCGCAGATGTCCATCCAGTGCAACACCACACCCCCGAGCGCCCGACCGAGGTTGTTCGTGTCGTTCGGCAACAGCAGTTCGGTCATCTCGGTGTACGAATCCATCAGGGTTGCCGTGTCTGCCATACCCGACCATTCTCGGGCGGCGTATTTAGTTGGCCGCGGTTCCCCGCGCGCCAGAGTTATCCACCTCGCTAACGGCTAGTATCGCAATGAGCGAGGAGCGGGAGGAGGGGGAAAAGGAGGGAGGGACGGATGAACCCCGACTGTTGGCGACCGAAAAGGTCGTCGCCGCCATCGGGGACGGAATCTACCAACTCGACCCGGCCGGTCGCTTCGTCTCGGTCAACGACGCCACGGTCGAGGCCACCGGATACGACCGCGCGGAACTGCTCGGCGAACACGCCTCGTTTCTCGTCGATGAAGCGTACGTGACGCGGGTCGAAGACGAAATCGCGGACCTGCTGGCGAACGACCCGAACGGGGTTCGGGCGATGGAGGCTCCGATCCGAAACGCGGACGGGGAACGGGTTCCCTGTGAACTCCGGTTCTCCGTGGTGCTCTCCGACGGCGAATTCGAGGGAACCGTCGGCGTCGTCCGCGACATCTCGTGGGAAAAGCGGCGGGACGCGGCGCTGCGAGCACAGCGCGACGAACTCGAACAGCTCCGTCACATCAACGCCGTCGTTCGGAGTATCGACCGCGCCGTCGTCCGTGCGGACACCGCGGACGAGATAGAGCGAACGGTCTGTGACCGCATCGCCGACGCCGACCCTTATCGGTTCGCGCTCGTGGCTCGCTTCGACCGGGAGTTGGAGACGTTGACGGTAGTGTCGCGGGCGGGTATCGACGAGGAAGACGCAGAGCGGCTCCGGCGGATGGACTTCGACGCGTCGGACGGACCGGCCATCGAGGCGATTCGAAATCGGTCGGTGTGGGTGGTACAGGACGCTGACCGCGGCGACGAGTGGGGCGCTTCGGACTCCGACGCCGGTCGCTGGTCGATGGCGTTCGTTCCGTTCCGGTACGACGATTCGATTCACGGCATCCTCGGCGTCTACGCCGACCGTGCGTTCGCGTTCGAGGGACCCGAACGCGAGGTTCTGGGGGAGCTCGGGGAGATGGTGGGCTACGCCCTCTCCGCGGCCAAAACGCGACAGGCACTCGTCTCGGAACGGACCATCGAACTGACCTTCCGGTTCTCGGAGGACGACTATCCGTTTACCGCGCTCACGAAACAGGTCGGTGGGACATCCCGGTTCGAAGACGCCGTACTGCACCCTGACGGCTCGCTCCTGTTGTACGTCTCGACGGAGGGTAGCGACCCCGAGCGCGTCTTCGAATTCTTCGAAGAATTCGAGGGCGTCACGCACTTTCGAGCCATCACCCAGCGGGAGGACGAGTGTCTGCTGGAGGTCCGCTACGCCGGGCCGATGGCGTTTTCCACGCTCGCAAATCACGGTGGCATCATCCGTTCGGCGGTTGCGGAGGAAGGGGTTGCGCACGTCACCGTCGGCATCCCGGAGTCGGGAGACGTTCGAGAGGTGGTCAACGCCATGACGGGCGTGTTCGAGGACACGGAACTCGTCTCCCGACAGACGGTCGAACAACCGACCGAAACGCGCGCGCGGTTCCGTGATACGCTCGACGACCGTCTCACCGAACGCCAACTGACCGCCCTCACGACCGCCTATCGGGCCGGATACTACGACTGGCCGCGCGGAAGTACCGGCGAGGAACTCGCCGAATCGCTGGACATCGCGCCGCCGACCCTGCACAAGCACCTCCGAATCGCGGAACGAAAAGTCCTCTCCGCCATCTTCGACGAGCCGGAGCGAGACTAATCGTTTAGCCCTCTCACTCAATGCCCCTCGGTGTCTGGGTTCTGGTATGACAATCGAGACAATCCCGGGGGACGGTAGCCGATGGGACGACGCTACGACTCCCTCGCTGAACGCCATCTTCAAGGTGCTCTCGGCGCCGACTCGACGGGAGGCGTTGGTCGTCATCCGCTCGGAAGACGAGCCGATTCAGGTGTCGGAGCTCGCCGACCGACTCGAAGGCGAAACGGACCGGATGCGAATCGCGCTCGTACACGTTCACCTCCCGATGCTCGCCGAGGCGGAACTCGTGGCGTGGGACCCCGAACGCGAGTCGGTCGAAATCGCTGATTTCCCCGACGCGTACGAGGACTTGTTTGAGTTTGTCGACAGCTCCGTCCGATGAAATTCTGCTCACATTTCTGCCCCTATTTAAAAACTCAACCATTAAACGCACAGTAGCATGTGCGTTCGAATCGTCGAATCGATTCATGAACGACCCCGTGTTACAAGGAACGCCCGAACCGGTCGCGTCGGCACAGTACTCGTGGGGCGGCGAAATGACGCTCGTCCAAACCATCGTCGAGACGCTCTCGTCGGCGAGCGGTCGTGCCCCCGAAGAACTACAACCCCTCCACCACGTCGTCGATGTGGACGCCCTCGAAACTATTTTCGGTCCCCGCGGCGACGGCCAACTCCGCCCCGTCACGGGTGAAATATCGTTCGTCGTCGAGAATCACGAAGTCGTCGTCAAGAGCCACGGCCGTGTTCTCGTTCGCCGAGCGGATTAATTCGATTCGCAACCGAAACGGGTAGAAAAATTGCCTTGTCATCGATACTGGTAAAAATGGAGGGAGAGTATCGTCATTGATGACCGACCAGCACCCGCCGTCATCCGGTGGCGGCGAGGGAAACGTACGAGTCGTCGGAACGGCCCACGTCTCGGAAACGAGCGTCGAGCGAGTGGAAGAAGCCATCGAGGAGGATCAACCGGAAATCGTCGCCGTCGAACTCGACGAGGGACGATACCGGCAGATGCAGGGGGAAGTGGCTGACGACCTCGACCCGTCCGACCTCCTTCACGGAAACACCGTCTTCCAGTTCTTGGCGTATTGGATGCTGTCGTACGTCCAGTCGCGCATGGGTGAGGAGTTCGATATCCAACCCGGCGCGGACATGAAGGCCGCCATCGACGCCGCCGAACGACACGGTAGCGGCGTGGCGCTGGTGGACCGCGACATCCAGATGACGATTCAGCGCTTCTGGGCGCGGATGAGCGCCCGCGAGAAGTTACGGATGGTGGGCAGTCTCGCCCTCGGCGTCACCGACCCGCTCACCATCGGCCTCATCGGCGGTGCCGTCTTCGGCGTCTTCTTCGCCATGATATTCGGCATCTTCCTCTCGCCGCTCCTCGGATTGAACGCCACGCTCACCCTCGGTGCGGGAAGCGGTGCGCTCCAACTCGTCGGTGGTCTCGGTGGCGGCACCGTCGCCGGACTCGTGCTCGGCAGCCTCGCCCTCTCCGTCGGCCTGACGAGGCGCATCGATATAGCGCTCGGCGGCGGCCTGGTTCTCGGAATCGTCGGCGGCCTCGCGGTTGGCACCGGTGCCCTCGGCGTCGTCAGCGCCGGGACGCTCGTCGGAATCGGCGGCGTCGTGCTCCGAATCCTCACTTCGCTCGCCGTCGGCGTCGGCATCGGCATGGTGCTCGGCGTGCTCGGCGGGGTTCTCCTCGGAAGCGGAACGGTCGAGGAAGAGGAGTTGGACGAGGAGTTCGACATCGAGGACCTCACCGACGGCGACGTGGTTACGGCGATGATGGAGGAGTTCCGTCGGTTCTCGCCCGGCGGTGCGGAGGCGCTCATCGACGAACGCGACGCCTTCATCGCGCACAAACTCGTCGCGCTCCGCGAAGCGGGCCACGACGTTATCGCCGTGGTCGGTGCGGGCCACCGCGCCGGAATCGAGAGCTACCTCGCCAACCCGAGCACCCTCCCGCCGATGGAGTCGCTCGTCGGCACCGAGAAGGGAAAGCGCTTGTCGCTTTTCAAATTCTTCGGCTACTTCATCATGGTCGCCTTCTTCGCCTTCTTCATCCTGCTGGCGATGGCGGGCGTTCGAAACACGTTTCTCATTCAAGTGTTCGCGGCGTGGTTCCTGTTCAACGGCGTCTTCGCGTTCGGACTGGCGAAACTCGCGGGGGCACACTGGGGCAGCGCCCTCGTCGGCGGCGCAATCGCGTGGTTGACCAGCATCAACCCGCTGCTCGCACCCGGTTGGTTCGCGGGCTACATGGAGCTCAAGTACACGCAGGTCAACATCGGCGATATCGCCAAACTCAACGACATCATGAGCGACGAGGAGTTGCCCCTCGCCGACGTCATGTCCCGGATGCTCGACGTGCCCCTCTTCCGGCTCATCGCCGTCGTCGCCATGACGAACGTCGGGAGCATGATAGCGACGGCCCTGTTCCCCTTCGTCGTCCTACCGTTCCTCGGTCCGCAAATCGGCGGCGTCGATGAAATCACGCGGCTGATGGTCGAGGGCGCGCACAACAGCGCCGACCTCATCTGGGGTGTGCTGACGTGAACATCCGCTTCAGCGCGCGCGAACTCCGCGACCTGCTGGTCGCGTGGGGCGCGCTCGGCCTCGCCTTCACCCTCTTTCTCCAGCCCGGATTCGGACAGTCGCTCCTCCAGCCCGGCATGGGATTCTCGTCGGCGACGTTCGTCGGAGCGTTGGTCGTCTCGCTGTTCACGGCGGGTATCGGCTTCCTTCTTCACGAGTTGGCCCACAAGGTGGTGGCGATTCGGTTCGGCCAACTCGCCGAGTTCCGCGCCGATTACAATATGTTGTTGCTCGCCATCGTCGGCGGACTCGCCGGGTTCCTCTTCGCGGCACCCGGCGCTGTGTATCATCGGGGGATGGTGACGGAGCGGGAAAACGGCCTCATCGCGCTGGCCGGACCCATGACGAACGTCGTCCTCGGCGTTCTGTTCTTCCCGCTCATCTTCGTCGGGCCGTCCCTCGTCACGGAAATCGGCTACCGCGGCGCGCAGATTAACTTCCTCCTCGCGGGCTTCAACATGCTCCCGTGGGGACCGCTCGACGGCAAGAAGGTCCAGCAGTGGAGTACGACCGCCTTCATCGCTACGCTCGTTCCGTGCGTGTTGCTCGCGCTGTACGCGCTGCTGGTGCTGTAGCCGAACGGGACAACGGCAAACCTTTACTCGCCCGGAACACGCGTTTCACCATGACCGAGGAAGAGGAACTGACGTATTCCGACGCGGGGGTAGATATCGACGCGAGCGAAGCGGCGACGGCAGCCCTCGTCGGCGCGGTTTCGGACATCGACAACACGACCGACTACGCGGGACTGCTCGACATCGGCGACCAGTACCTCGCGCTGGCGACGGACGGGGTGGGGACGAAACTGCTCGTCGCGGAGGCGCTCGGCGACTACTCGACGGTGGGCATCGACTGCATCGCCATGAACGCGAACGACCTCGTGGCGAGCGGCGTCGAACCCGTCGCCTTCGTGGACTACCTCGCCGTGGACGAACCCACCGAGGAGTTCTCCGAGCAGGTCGGCGAGGGACTCGCGGCCGGTGCGGAGGAAGCGGGCGTCGCCCTCGTCGGCGGCGAAACGGCCGTCATGCCGGAGGTCATCTCGGGGCTGGACCTCGCGGGTGCCTGCGCCGGGCTCGCGCCGAAGGACGCCATCTTCCCCGGCGAGGCCGAGGTGGGCGACGTTCTCGTCGGCTTCGAATCCAGCGGGATTCACTCGAACGGCCTCACGCTGGCCCGCAAAGCGGCGACGAAGGACCACGACTACGACGACGACTTCCCGCTCGGCGAGGGAACCGTCGGCGAGGCGCTGCTCGAACCGACCCGCCTCTACACCTACCTGCTTCCCGCGCTCCGCGAGCGGGACGTGCACGCCGCGGCGCACGTGACGGGCGGCGGGTGGACGAACCTGCTCCGCATGGGCGAGCACCGCTACGAAATTGACGACCCGTTCCCCGCACAGCCGGTGTTCGACTTCGTGCAGGACGGCGGCAACGTCTCCGACGAGGAGATGCACCGCACGTTCAACATGGGCACCGGATTCGTCGTCGCACTCCCCGAGGACGACGCCGAATCGCTCGCCGAAGAGACGGACGGACGGATTATCGGCACCGTCGCGGAGGGCGAAACGGTGGCGATTCGCGGGTTGAGTTTGGACTGATAGCTGGATAATTTTCCATCCGAGCGGGGACGTGCTGTGGGGACGGAACGGTGTTTCTCCCGACGCGGAGTTGGTAGCTCCCACTCTTTGTTCCAGAATGCTTATTTAAACAGAGTGTGGTGTTCTCGCCATGTCCGGTCTGACTCGTCGCGCCCTGCTCGGTTCCGCCGGTACGTTCGCCGTCGCGGGGTGCGTGTTCGAGTCCAAGACGAGCACGTTCGACTCGGACCACACCATCTGGCTCGAAAACGGGTACGACGAGGAGCAGACGGTTCACGTCTGGGTGGTGCGGAAGGGGGCCGACGAAACCGTCTTCGAAGTCACCCGTCAGGTCGGACCGGCCGACACCGCCGCGCTGTACAACCTCGAACGGACGGGGGCGACGGACGTGGAAACGTTCCGCGTGTGCGTCCAACTCCTCGACGCCAGTTCGAGCGACACGGGTTACAAGCAGTGTACGACGGTCGAGACGAACGAGTGTTACGGAAACGTCCACATACAGATACAGAAGGACGGGGCGGTCGGTATCACCTACGCCATCTGTTGATTCCACCTGTTGATTACGCCACTCGTGCCCCACCGTCGCTCACCATCTTCTCGTCTCACATCACCATTTCCGTCTCACACCTCTTTTACGTACATGTAGCCCGCCGTGTCGACCCGCTCGTCGTAGAACTTCTCGTCGCGCCGGTACCCCGCCGACTCGTAGAACGCGATGGCGCGTTCGTTTTCGGCCATGACGCCGAGTTGGATTCGCTCGCCGCCGCGCCGCTCGACGGTTCGCTCGACGTGGGCGAGTAGCCGTCCGCCGATACCCTCGCGCCACCGACCGGGGAGGACGTAGATGCGACCTAAATCGAACGTCGTGGACCCCTCGACGGGATTCGCGCCGACGAATCCCACGACGCCAGTGTCGCCGTCCACGGCGACGTCGAGGATGGACGCTTCGGTTTCGATGAGCGAGCGAAACGTCTCCGCGTCGTAGTAGCGTTCGAGGAAGTCGTCGGTCGCCTCCGTGCCGATGATGGGCGCGTGAGCCGAGTGCCACGCCCGCTCCGCGACGTGTCGTATCTCCTCCGTATCCCTCGGTTCCGCCGAGCGAATCTCGATTCCCATGGCAGGCAATCGGTGACTTCGCGGAAAAAACTGTCGCGGAGACCGAAATACCGCCGCTCGGTTCCCCCCGACATCGCCCGTATTTCAGCGTTGGCCGACGGGCGAACGCGGCGTTGGGACGGTCACCGAACGACGCGCCGAACCGTCGTCAGCAGTTCGCGGGCGACCGGAAAGTCGTCGTACGCCCAGAGCAGAATCGTACACGCCGAAATTACGCCGACGAGGGCGAAGTACGACGTGAAGTCGTGGTGAACGAGGTGGGTCCGATACTCGCCGAGGAACTGCCGCACCGTTCCGGTGAACCCCGGACTCTCGTCGGGCGGGAGCACGACCACCGGCCAGAGGACGTGTTCGACGCCGTACCAGAGTCCGTCGTTCATGTGTTCGAGCGCGTCGCCGACGTTGTGCGAGAGAAAGCCGAGGCCGAACGCGAGACCCAATCGCGGACGCGATGTCCGTCGCGCGACGGCGTGGGCGACGGCGACGACGAGCAGACTGACGAACACCGAATGACCGAGGGCGTAGCCGTTCCGGAAGACGCCGTACTGCCAACTCAACGGTTTGTCGATGAGGTCGGGAACGACCGACGCGACGGCGGCGACGACGACGGCGGTCCCGCCCGGCGGTTCGTGATGACGAACGTGAACGTATATCGAATAACAGAGGTACGCAAAAATCGCGGATTCCCACGGCCACATGCGTCGCTCTACGATGTCGCTCGGAATACGTTTGTGGTGAGAAACGGTATCGTCCGACACGGAAAATGGAAGACCGCAACCGACCCGACACCCTGTTTCGTCGTTAGGACAGCCGTGCGGCGATGTCCGCTTCGGTGACGATGCCGATGGTTTCGCCCTCTTCCGTCACCATCACGGCCTTGTAGTGGTCCAGGAGGTTGCTGATTTCGTTGAGCGTCGCCGACTTCGAGACGGTCGGGAAGCTCTCATCCATGAACTCGCGGACCGCCTCGTCGCGGGCGTCTTCGCTGACGTGAACGAGGTCGCTCTCGCTTATCGAGCCGACCGGGACGCCCTCTTTGATGACCGGGAGTTGGGAGTAGCCCGCTTCCTGCATCTTCTGGACCGCTTCGCTCACGGTGTCGGTGGGTGCGACGCTGACGACGGACTTGTGCAGGAGGTCGCCCGCCCGCACGATGTCGCCCTCCGATTCCTCCAGCGCGTTCACGATTCGCCGAAGCGTCGAAAGCCGCGGGTCCACGTCGTCGCCCTCGATTCTCGCAATGAGGGGCTGTGAGACGCCCGCCCGCTCCGCGAGTTCGCTCTGTGTGAGCCCCAAATCGGTTCGGTGTTCCCGAAGGTCTTGGGGTGTCGGGAGTTCCATGCGTAGAAATTACCAATGGTTATGGTATAAATCGTTCGGACTGTTCAGGCGTCGCCGAAGTCTATCTCCTCGTCCTCGTCGAATTCGATAGTTTCGACGACCGAAAGCGGGACGTCGCGGAGCGCGCCGCCGACTTCGCTCTTGGCGATGCGCTGGGCGTGTTCCTCGCCCTCGGCGTTGAACACCTTCATTTCGAGGACGAGGCCGACGAGCGCGGTGTGGGCCGCGATGAACGCCGAATCGAACGGTTCGCCGCAGGCCGGACACCCCGTCGCGCCGACTTCGACTTCGACGTAGTCCATGTTCTTCTGGTTCAGCCGTTTCCCGGCTTCGCTGACCGCAACGCCAATCGCGTCGTCGATATCGCCGACATCACGTACCAACCATGCCGCCTCCATCGCAACGAGGTAATTGCTCATACTCGAACCAGACACCGGAGGGTTTCGTGTCTTTTGGTTTGCGGGCCGAAAACCGACGGCTCGGTGTTTTCATTCGACCGATATGTCCCGCCGCATCTCCACGCACGCGAGTTCGACGCCACCGGTCACCTCGTGCGTCACCGTCGAAACCCGCTCGTAACCGTGTTCCTCGTAGAAGGGAACCGCGTTCAACGAGGCGTGGAGCGTCAGCGAATCGACCCCCGCGTCACGTGCCACCGATTCGAGGTGCGAAAGGAGCGCCGAACCGACCCCGTTCCGCGCGTAGTCGGGGTGGACGTACACCGCCGAAACCACGCCTGTATCCAGTTCGACGCGGCCGAACCCGGCGAGTTCGCCGTTTCCTTCGGCCACGGCGACCGACTCCGATTCGTTCCGTATCGACTCCAGATACGGCGCGCTCCCGAACGGATGTGCCGCCCAGCGTTCGACCTGCTCCTCGTGATACCGTTCCGTGCCGAACGCCCGGATGGACGCACAGCGAAGGTCGAGAATCGGCTTGGCGTCGGCTTCCGTCGCGCGACGAATCGAGGGCATGGAATGCGAGACGACGGAGCGAACCCTAACGGTATCGGCGAAAACGGTGGTCGCTCATCGGCACCCAACCGGCGACCGGCGGAATTACGAGACGCCGATGATGGCGTAGATGAACAGGAACCCGAAGTACAGCAGGACGAGGACGCCGAGCGCCTTGAGACGGAAGTGTTTGAGTTCCTCCGTCTCGGTTTCGTAGGCGTCGTAGAACGCTTCCACCTCGTCTTCGGGCAGTTCGTCCCCGTGTTCTAACCCGCGGTGGAGGACGAGGTACTCCTCCTTCCGAAATGGGTGGCCGCAGTAGGCACACTCGTGGGGCGATTCGCCGGACGGAACGCTGTAGTCTGTCGTCGTAGTCATGGTGGTGTGAGCGTCGGTTGCGAGACGATCCACATGCTCGTCATCGTGTACAGTATCATCACGGCGACGAGCGGATACTGGCTTCGTATCGCCTGTAATCGGCTCGGAAACACGTCGTAGGCCGTGGCGTGGGCCACCCACACCGCGAGGAGGTGGCCGAGCAGGACGAACCCCATGTTGACGGCTCCGAACCACGCAGGCAGAACGATATAGACGGCCTGTGGCGGGTCGAACGGACTCGACAGCACGCCCAGGAGGGTCGGCGAAAGCGAGAGGAAGTAGCTCACGTAGTGGGCGAGGTGGTAGCCGACCGCGATGGGCAACAACGAGGGCGCGAAGCGGCGGGCGATGGTGGCAGGGGTGAGATAGGTGTCCGCGGTGTCTCGGGAAAGCCGCGTTGCGAGTCGGTACGCGCCGAGGAAGAGGCCGTATCCGCCGAGCAGTGCCGTGAGATACGCGGCGGTCAGCGGGATTCCGGCGGCGGCGACGGGGCGCGCGACGTCCGACCAGAGCGGGGTCGAGACGAAGCCGTCGTAGGTCGTCACCCAGAGGATGGCGATGACGAACCCCACTTCGTCGAACCCGGTGACGAGTTTTGTCTCGGTCAGGCGCGCACCCGGCAGTTGAAACTCGAAGCCGGATTCGGTGCGCCGGAGCGGAGCGACCCGCCCGTAGTAGCGAAACACGCGGGCGATGGGGTCCACCGTCCCGAACCAGCGGTCGGTGCCGTACCAGAGGGTTCCCGCGATGGTGACGACGCTGTAGAGGACGATGATGTCCGCCAGCATGTCGGGTTTGTCGGCGAGCGGGCTGATGACTTCGAGCCAGACGAGCGCGAGCAATCCGGCGACGCTCGGCCACGCGCCCAGTTTCTCGGGATAACTCGCGTCGCGGGTCGGCAGGAACTCCCCGACCGTTCGCCACGGGTTGAACGCGGGCCACGTGTTGCCGACGACGTACACCGATATCGTGTACGCCGCCCACCACCCGACCCAGACGGCGAGGATGGCGAGGTTTTCTCGGGGGGTTTGCGGACCGAACCATCCGGCGGCGACGATGGCGACGAGGGAGACGACGCCGACGACCTTCGTCACGGTGCGGAGTTCGTCGGCCGACCGCGACGTGAACCGCTGCCACTGGTGTATCGTTCGGATGAACGACCGGTCGGTAACGAAACTGGCGAGCAGGAACGACGCGCTCACCACGCCGCCGCCGGTGAGAATGAACAGCCAGAGCGGGACCGAGAGGGATTTCGAGGACCCCTGCAAACTTGCACCGTGCGCCAGTGCGTGGCCGGACAGGGAAACCAGAAGCCACAGCACGGCGACCAGACGGGTCGAATACCGAATCGTCGTTCGGCGGTGCATCGGTGGCACTAGGGGCGTCCGCGGATAATAGTTTCCGAAAGCGAACGGCAGGCGTCAGAGCGGAGAGAGCGAAAAAGTGAACCGTCGAATCCGACCCGTCTCTAGTGGTTCGGCTCTTCGGTCGGCGCTTCCATCCGGTGTATCTTCAGGATGAGGATGTTCCGGGTGTCGTCCTTGCCGTCGACGGCCCCTTCCACGACGAGTTTCGAGAGGGGCGTCGGACCGACTTTCACCTCGTCACCCTCGTGGAAGTCACGGACGGAGCCGCGAAGGTGAATCTCGGCGCGGCAGAGTTCGGGGTGGTGAACGCTCGTGAGGTCTATTTCCTCGATGTTGCTCTGTTCGACCGGTTCGCCGTCGTGTTCGAGGGGAACCTCGGCGGCCGTGTCCAAGTTCTGGATGTCGAGCGCTTCGAACGCCGTCGCGGTCGGCTTGTACCCGCCCTTCGGGCCGGGGACACCCTCCACGAGCTGGAGCGCTTTGAGGCTCTGCATCTGGTTTCGAATCGTACCGGGGTTGCGGTCAACCTCTTCGGCGATGTCCTCGCCCTTGACTGCATCCTCGGTTTCGCGGTGCAAGTTTACCAATGCCGTCAGTATCGTCTCCTGACTAGGCGTCAACTCAATACTAGACATTACTCGAATCTTGGTAATTGATTTCCTTAAATCCGCCGAATATGGTGGGAGAATCGCGGTACCTTACCCGTCAGTACTCCGCTCTTAAATAGAGTTCCATCCGGTCGAAAGGGAGCTTTTGAAACCCCCCCGACCCGTCCATTCGATCATGACGAAACCCGTCCAGATAATCGGGGCACCGGTCGACTACGGCGCGAACCGACGTGGTGTGGACATGGGACCATCCGCGATTCGCTACGCGGGGTTGGCCGAGGAACTCGCCAATGCCGGTGTGACCGCCATCGACTCCGGCGACCTGACCGTTCCGCGAGCCGAAGAACGCGACCCTGAAACCGAGGAGCCGAGGGAGGGCAAAGCCAAGTTCCTCCGCGAGACGGCGGACGTGTGTTCCCGCCTCGCCGACGAGGTGGCGGACGCCATCGACGACGACGCCTTCCCGCTCGTCCTCGGCGGCGACCACTCCATCGCCATGGGGACGCTCGGCGGTGCGGCCCGCGACGCCGAAATCGGTGCCATCTGGTTCGACGCGCACAGCGACTTCAACACTCCGAAGACCTCCCCGAGCGGGAACGTCCACGGCATGCCGCTCGCGGGCGCGCTCGGCATCGACGACTTCGCGGATACTGACTGGGCGAACGCTCCCGGCTTGCGCGCCGAGAACGTCGTCCTCGTCGGCCTCCGGAGCGTGGACGACACCGAAGTCGACGCCATCCGCGAGAGCGGCGTCACCACCTACACCATGTCCGACATCGACGAACACGGCATCACCGAAATCGTCGAGAAGGCACTCGACATCGCCACTGACGGCGTGGACGGCATCCACGTCAGTTTCGACATGGACTGGCTCGACCCCAAGGAAGCGCCCGGCGTCGGGACGCCGGTCCGCGGCGGCGTCAGCTACCGCGAAGCCCACTCGGCCCTCGAAACCGTGGCGACGCGCAACGAGGCGGACGGCATCCTCCGGTCGCTCGAATTCGTGGAAGTGAACCCGATTCTGGACGAACACAACGAGACCGCCACGCTCGCCACCGAACTCGCCGCGAGCGCGCTGGGGAAGCGTATCCTATAGCACCTTTTGCCGCGTGAGTGCGTCTTTGGCGCACTCACTGGCAAAATCTGCACCAAAAGCCTCCTCTTTCATTTCGATGGCAGACGCGCGGCGCGTCTGCCATCTCCATTCAGTCGTCGGCCCGAAAAATCGGAGATTTTTCGGAGAGATAGCTAGCGACGAGCGGTTGTGTTAGTTTCGTCGCCTTGGTGGCTGTGAAGATTCCGATTTCGGTGATTCCTCAAATTCCGATTTCGGCGGCCGCGACAATTCCGCTGCTTCGATGGTGTGCTGATCCGATGGTCGTGATGACGAGCGCCACGAACCCTGAGAAAAGAAAATGTGTTCGAAAAAACGGAGCGTCGCTACTCGTCCGCGACCGGTTCCGATTCCTCGGCCGTCTCGGCGTCGTCCGGGACCGCTTCCGCGGCTTCGGCGGGAATCACGTCCACGCTCGCCACGCGGTCGTCCTCGTCTACGTCCATCACGGTGACGCCCATGGTGTTCCGGCCGACCTCCGAGATGTCTTCCGCCCGGATGCGCATTATCTGGCCGCGCTCGCTCATCAGGACGAGGTGGTCGTCCTCGATGACGGTCTTTATCTCGGTGACGTGGCCGTTCCGGTCGCCCGTCTTGATGTCGATGAGTCCCTTCCCGTTGCGGGACTGGGAACGGTACTCGGTGAGTTTCGTCCGCTTTCCGTACCCGCGCCGGGTGACGGTGAGGAGGTCGTCAACGTCGCCGTTCGCGGCGACCATGCCGACGACTTCATCGTCGTCGTCCAGTCGAATACCGTGAACGCCGCGGGCGCTTCGGCCCATCTCGCGGGCCTCCGTCTCGTCGAAACGGATCGTCATCCCGTTCTTGGTGGAGACGAGCAGGTCCTTCGTACCGTCCGTCACCTTCACGTCCACGAGTTTGTCGCCGTCTTCGAGTCGCGCGGCGATGATGCCGGTCGAGAGGATGTTCTCGAACTCCTTCGCGGCGGTCCGCTTGACGTATCCCTGCTGGGTGACCATGCTCAGCGACTCGTCCTCCTCGAACTCGTCCGTCGTGATGACGGCGGTGATGTCCTCACCCTTATCCAAATCGAGGATGTTGACGGCCGACTTGCCGCGCGCCGTGCGCGACATCTCGGGTATCTCGTAGGTCTTCAGGCGATAGACCTGTCCGTGGTTCGTGAAGCAAAGCAGGTAGTCGTGCGTGTTCGCGCGGAACACCTTCGAAACCGTGTCGTCCTCCTTCACGTCCGCGCCGATGATACCCTTGCCGCCGCGCCCCTGCGCGTCGAACTGTTCGATGGGCATGCGCTTGACGTAATCCTGCTCGGTGACGACGACGAACACGTCCTCCTCGGCGATGAGGTCCTCGCGGGTGACTTCCGAGGTGTCCTCCACGATTTTCGTCCGCCGCTCGTCGGCGTACTTCTCCTTCATCTCCAGCAGTTCCTCCTTGATGACGCCCAGCAGTTCCGACTCGTCGCCGAGGATGGTTTCGAGGCGCTCGATGCGCGCCGTCACGTCCTCGTATTCGGCCTCGATTTCCTCGGATTCGAGCGATGTGAGGCTCCCGAGTTGCATCCGAACGATGTGTTCGGCCTGCTTTTCGGAGAAGTCGAAGGTCCCTTGGAGTCCCGACCGAGCACCGTCGCGGTCGTCGGCGTTGCGGATGAGTTCGACCACATCGTCGATGTTGTCGAGCGCGCGCAATCGGCCTTCGAGAATGTGCGCCCGTTCTTCCGCCTCGTCGAGTTCGAACTCGCTTCGTCGCCGAACGACATCGCGGCGGTGGTCCAAGTAGTGCTGAAGCAGTTCCTTCAGCGTCAGGACTTTCGGCTGGCCATCGACCAGCGCCAGCGAGATGATGCTGAACGTGCGTTCGAGGCGGTGGTTCAGCAGTTGGTTCTCGACGACCTCCGGAATCGCGTTCTGCTTGAGTTCGACCACGACGCGGATGCCGTCGCGGTCGGACTCGTCGCGCAGGTCGCGGATTCCCTCGATGGTGCCGTCGTTGACGTGGTCGGCGATTCGTTGGATGAGTCGCGCCTTGTTCGTCTGGAACGGCAGTTCGGTGATGACGATGCGGTCGTCCTGCACCTCGTACTCGGCGCGGACGCGGAGGCGTCCTCGGCCGGTTTTGTACGCCTGGTGGATGGCGTTTCGTCCGACGATGTTCGCGCCGGTCGGGAAGTCCGGTCCCTTGACGTGCTCCATCAGGTCCTCGACCGTCGCGTCCGGGTTATCGATGAGTTCGACCGTCGCGTCGATGACCTCGCCCAGGTTGTGCGGCGGGATGTTCGTGGACATCCCGACCGCGATACCGGACGACCCGTTGATGAGGAGGTTCGGCACCGCCGACGGGAGGACTTCCGGTTCCTCCAATCGCCCGTCGTAGTTGGGCTTGAAGTCCACCGTGTCCATCTCGATGTCGGCGAGCATCTCCTCGGACAGCGAGTCCATCCGCGCCTCGGTGTATCGCATCGCCGCTGGCGGGTCGCCGTCCACGCTGCCGAAGTTCCCCTGCCCATCGATGAGCGGGTACCGCATGGAGAACGTCTGTGCCATCCGGGCGAGCGCGTCGTAAATCGACTGGTCGCCGTGCGGGTGGAAGTCGCCCATGGTATCCCCGACGATGTTCGAGGACTTGCGGTGACTCGCGTTGCTCGTCACGCCAGACCGGTGCATCGCGTAGAGGATGCGCTTGTGCACGGGCTTCAACCCGTCACGCACGTCGGGGAGGGCGCGACCCGCGATGACGGACATCGCGTAGTCGATGTAGCTCTGTTCCATCTCGTCCTCGACGCGGACGCTCTTTACCTTCTCCGCGACCTCGTCGGGGAGGTCTGATGTGTCTGAACTCATATATCGACCCACTCCGCTTCGGTGGCGTGGTCCTGGATGAACTGCTTTCGCGGCCCGACGGCGTCACCCATCAGCACCGAGAACATCTTGTCCGCCGCCGCGGCGTCCTCGATGGTTATCTGCTTGAGGATGCGGTTTTCGGGGTTCATCGTCGTCTCCCACAGTTGCTCCGGGTTCATCTCGCCCAGTCCCTTGAACCGTTGGACTTGCGAGGGGTTGCCGTCGCATTTCTCCTCGATGATCTCGTCGCGTTCCTCCTCGGTCATCGCGTCGTACGTCTTGCCGCGGTAGCGGACGCGGTACAGCGGCGGTTGGGCGGCGTACACGTAGCCCGCCTCCAACAGCGGCCGCATGTACCGGTAGAGGAGCGTCAGATAGAGCGTTCGGATGTGCGCTCCGTCCACGTCCGCGTCCGTCATGATGATGATTTTGTGATAGCGCGCGTCGTCGATGTCGAACTCCTCGCCGACGCCGGTGCCGATGGCGGTGATGAAGTTTCGAATCTTCTCGTTCTCCAGCACGCGGTCGAGACGGTGTTTCTCGACGTTCAGCACTTTTCCGAACAGCGGCAGGATGGCCTGGAACTCGCGGTCGCGGGCCTGCTTCGCGGACCCACCCGCCGAGTCGCCCTCGACCACGAACAGTTCGGACTTCGTGGGGTCGCGCGACTGGCAGTCGGCGAGTTTGCCCGGGAGCGCGCTCGATTCGAGCGCGCTCTTCCGGCGCGTGAGTTCCTCCGCCTTCTTCGCGGCTTTCCGGGCCTTCGCGGCCTCGACTGCCTTGCTGATGATGGCCTGTGCGGTGTCCGGGTGTTCCTCAAAGTAGACCGACAGTCCCTCGTGGACCGCGCTTTCGACGATACCGCGGACTTCGCTGTTGCCGAGTTTCGTCTTCGTCTGCCCCTCGAACTGCGGGTCGGGGTGTTTCACCGAGATGACCGCCGTCAACCCCTCGCGGATGTCCTCGCCCCGGAGGTTCTCGTCGAGGTCGCCCAGCATGTCGTTATCGTTCGCGTAGTCGTTAACGACGCGCGTGAGGGCGGTTTTGAACCCGGTCAGGTGGGAACCACCTTCGCGGGTATTGATGTTGTTGGCGAAGGCGTGAATCGAGCCCTGAAGTTCGTCCGTGGCCTGCATCGCCACCTCGACTTGGATGTTATCGTCCTCGTCCTCGAAGTAGATAACCTCGTTGTGGAGGGCGGTTTTCGTCTCGTTCAGGTACTCGACGAACTCGCGGATGCCGCCGCTGTAGTGGAACGTATCGCCTTTCCCCTCGTCGCGCTCGTCGGCGAGCGTGATTGCGACGCCGGAGTTGAGGAAGGCGAGTTCGCGGAGTCGGTTTTCGAGCGTGGAATAGGTAAAATCCGTCGTCTCGAAGATTTCCGTATCGGGCCAGAATCGCTGGTACGTTCCCGTTTCCTCGTCGTCGCGCATGTCGCGGACGCGCTCCATTTCGCCGGCCGGGTCGCCGCGCTCGAACGTCTGTTTCCAGACGCCGCCGTCGCGTTTCACTTCGACGTCGAACTTCTCCGAGAGGGCGTTCACCACGGAGATGCCGACGCCGTGGAGGCCGCCGGAGACCTGGTAGGATTTGTTGTCGAACTTCCCGCCGGCGTGGAGGACGGTCAAAATGACCTCCAACGCGGGCATGTCGTACTCCTCGTGGCGGTCCACGGGAATCCCGCGTCCGTCGTCCGCGATGCTGACGGAGTTGTCTTCGTGAATCGTTACGTCGATGCTGTCACAGTACCCGGCCAACGCCTCGTCGATGGAGTTGTCCACCACTTCGTAGACTAGGTGATGTAACCCACGAGAGTCGGTAGAACCGATGTACATTGCCGGGCGCTTTCGAACGGCTTCGAGCCCTTCGAGGACCTGAATCTGCCCGGCGCTATACTCATTTCCGTCGCTCATAAATTCTGATTTTTAGTAGGCAGGCACCACTGATAAAGCTCACGCACGCGCGCGCGGTGCGAATTAAAATTATCCACCCCTCCCCTTTTCATGTCCCCTCGTCAGGAGAGAGAAAGACCGAACCGCCACGTCGATTCCGAGTCGTTTCGCCGAAACGCGCGAACGAACTCGTACGTCCCGGCGGGGAAACAGGACGCGTTCTCCGGGTGGTTCCACAGTCGATACGGTTCCCGCCGCGTTTCGCCTCCCGCGAGCGTTATCGACCGTTCCGTGTCCGGCATTCCCCTCGCAAGCGTCCGCGCGTCGGGCTGCCAACAGCCGTCGGTCCGGTTCCACTGTTCCCCCTGGCCGACCAGCAACAGGCGAGCGTCGCCGTTCGATTTCGACCCCGTGACGACGTTCAACCCTCGCGGGAGCGTGTACGAGAGCGTGACCGACGCCGACGTTCGATTGCGCAGCGAGAACACCACTTCCGCGGTGTGGTCGGCGGTAATTTCCGACTTCGTGAGGTCGATTGCGACGGAGACGTCGCCCGCTTCGAGCGTTCCCGCGTCCGCGACCGTGACCGTCCGGTTCGCGCCGCCCCTCGACCCGGATTCGGTCGTCGTTCTCGTTTCGTCCGTCGTGCGCGTTTCGGTCGCGGTTCGCGTTTCGGCGGTCGTCCCCGTCGATTCGGTCGAGGACGAGTCGGTATCGGACGCCCCACCGAGGCACCCCGCGAGCGTGCTCACGCCGGACAATCCCGCGGCGAGGAATCGTCGTCGGTTCATGTTTCGACCATCGTGTTCGGGAAGGAAAGCGACACCGATGGCTCAAACGACGATTTGAGATACTTCGAAGAAAACCAATCGACGCACGGCGGTTCGGGCGGGGAAAATCTCGGTGTCGAAATCGGCAAAAGGGGAATTCGGAATGGAGACGGCGCGTCGGCTTCACTTTCACTTTCACTCCACCCCATCGGCGCAGTTTTAACGTCCCCGACGATAAATACGCCCGAAGAATGCCTTCGATGCAGTCTACGCTCGGCGACGAGGGGATCGCCGAAGAGTTGGCCGAAAGCCAGCGACAGATCTCCATCGCCGAGTTCTTTGAGAAGAACAAGCATATGCTCGGCTTCGACAGCGGTGCCCGGGGGTTGGTCACCGCCGTCAAGGAGGCGGTCGACAACGCCCTCGACGCCTCCGAGGAAGCCCGATTGAAGCCGTTCGTCCGCGTGAAAATCGAGGAAGTCGGCGACTACTATCGACTCATCGTCGAGGATGAGGGACCGGGGATTACCCGCGAGCAGATTCCGAAAGTGTTCGGGAAACTGCTCTACGGGTCGCGGTTCCACAAGCGCGAGCAGTCGCGCGGGCAGCAGGGTATCGGCATCTCCGCCGCCGTCCTCTACTCCCAGCTGACGAGCGGGAAGCCCGCCAAAATCACGAGCAAACCCAAGGGAAGCGACCGACAGCGCTACTTCGAGCTCATCATCGACACCGACGAGAACGAGCCCGAGATTCAGTCCGAATCCGACACGCCGCCGGTCGGCAGGGAACTCGTCGGCACCCACGGCACGCGCATCGAACTCGAAATGGAGGCGAACATGCGCGCGCGCCAGCAGCTCATCCGGTACATCAAACACACCGCCGTCGTCAACCCGCACGCGAAGATCGTCTTCGAGGAACCGGGGATGGAAGACGGCGAGGAGATGGTGTTCGAACGCGCCGACGGCGCGAGCCTCCCCGCCGAAACCGAGGAGATTCGCCCGCACCCACACGGCGTCGAACTCGGAACGCTCCTGAAGATGCTCGGGAGCACCGACTCGCACAGTATCTCCGGGTTCCTGCAGGAGGAGTTCACCCGCGTCGGAAAGAAGACGTCCGAGAACGTCATCGAGAACTTCCGCGACCGGCACTACGGCCGGGAGGCCGCGTGGCGAGCGCCCCAAGCGCACGAGGAGGTTGACATCGAGTCGGCCGTCGAGGAAGCGGTGGCGAACAAGGGTGCCGAGGCGACCGACGCCTTCGCGGCCGCGGTCGCGGAGAAGGCCGCCGAGAGCGACCGAATCTCGCACCACCAACTGCGGGCGATCATCGCCGTCGCGGCCGACGAAATCGAAGCGGAGTTCGGAACCTCGTTCGGTGCGACGGTGCAGGAAAACGCCCTCGATTCGGCGTGGGCCGCGATCACCGACGACCGCGTGACGGACCTGTACGAACTCGTGGACGACGCGACGAGCGTCCGGAAGGACGACGAGACGGTTCGCGCCCTCGCGGAGCGAATCGCCGCGAAGTTCGAGAACGAGGACGGCCACGACCGCGCGACGGAAAAACGGCTCGAAGAATACGTCGGCCGCGCGGCCGACATGACCGAGGAGCGCGAGGACGTGACCATCGGAGAGACGGCCCGCGAGAACGTCGTCGATGCCATCTGGGATTC
Source organism: Haladaptatus sp. T7 (assembly GCF_026008575.1). Classification (NCBI taxonomy): domain Archaea; kingdom Methanobacteriati; phylum Methanobacteriota; class Halobacteria; order Halobacteriales; family Haladaptataceae; genus Haladaptatus; species Haladaptatus sp. T7. The sequence continues at coordinate 204,461 of NZ_BROP01000001.1, read as the reverse complement.
GATGGTGACGGTTCCCGACGACGTGCCGAAGGTCCGCGAAGTGGGGGACAGCCGCGATATCGCGAGCGAACTCCTCGACGCGATGAAGGAGACGGACATCATCTCACCGCCGACCAACTGCCTGTCGCCCATCACCGCCGACCTCGTGGAGGCCGGACTCCGAAAGGAGTACGACGCGGACTTCTACGCGGCCGCGACCCGCGACGCCGACGTTCACGGCGGCGACCCGTTCATCGTGGAGGCCGGAATCGCCTACGGCGGCGACCTACAGGCCGAAGGGTCCGCCGAACTGCTCCGGTTTGCGAACCGCGTGCCGCTGGTCTACCAGCGCGGCGCCTGCGCGACGACGGACGTGGTGAAATCCATCGGCTGGCGTAACTACAACCTCGACCAACCCGGCGGCCGCGGCGTCCCGAACGGCCCGGTCGTCATCATGGTTCACGTGGCGTCCACGAACGTCCCGTTCACGAGCGAGTCGAAGGACGCCATCGCCAACGTCCCCGAAATCGAGGACGAAATCGAACTGGCGATTCGGGAGGCGGCCCGCGAACTCAAATCCTACCTCAACAAGCGCCAGTCGCTCAAGAAGCGCCAGAAGAAACAGAACGTCATCGCCACCATCTTGCCCGAAATGGCCGAGAAGCTCTCGGCCGTGACCGGCCGCGAGGACCTCGAAATCGGCGACTCGCTGGCGCGCATCATGAACAACGTGCTGGTCGAGCGCGAGGTCGAGGAGGACACGGTGAAACTCGTCGTGGAGAACCACGGTTCGACGAACGAATCGCCGAAACTGACCGACATCGTGGCGACCAAGCCCGAAAACCTGTCCGACGGTGCGAGCGCCGTCGAGATGGACGGCGAGTGGTTCGTGACGTGGGAACCCACCGTCGAGAGCGGTGAGGAATCCGTTCTCGAATATCACGTCGCCGAAGACGTATCGTTCGACGCCGTGACCGTCGAAGGAATCGAAGACGAACGACTGACCAACAACACATGAGCGCAGACAACGACAACGCAGACGCCCAAGCGAAACTCATCGACCTCGCCGCGGAGTTCTACGACCAGTTCGCGGGCGGGCAGATTCCCGAGATGTCCATCCCGACCCGGACGAAGAGCAACATCGAGTACGACGAGGACGCGAACGTGTGGGTGTACGGCGACCGGAAGAGCACCCGGAGCGCGAACAGCGTCCGCGGGGCCAGAAAGCTACTGAAAGCGGTGTACACCATCGACTTCCTCACGAATCAGTTGGAGGAAGACCGCTCTTCTACCCTTCGTGAGTTGTACTACCTCTCGGAGTCGTGGGACGCCGACGAAGCGCAGTTTTCCACCCAAGACGAGTCGAACCAGCTCATCGAGGACTTGGAAATCGTCTCGGAGGTCACCCGCGAGGACTTCCACATGCGACCGGAGGAGTCCGGCGCGAAGGTGATGGGTCCGCTGCTCCTCCGGGAACAGACCAACCGGGGCGACCGGGAGATTCACTGCCAGGACGATGTGGGACAGGGCGGGTACCAGATTCCGAACAACCCGGACACCATCGAGTTCCTCGACAACGACGCGGATTTCGTCCTCTGTGTCGAGACGGGTGGGATGCGCGACCGACTCGTCGAGAACGGGTTCGACGAGGAGTACAACACCATCATCGTCCATCTCGGCGGGCAACCCGCGCGGGCGACCCGCCGCCTGACGAAGCGACTGCACGAGGAACTCGACCTGCCGGTCACGGTCTTCACCGACGGTGACCCGTGGTCTTACCGCATCTACGGGTCCGTCGCCTACGGGTCCATCAAGAGCGCGCACCTGAGCGATTACCTCGCCACGCCCGAGGCGAAGTTCATCGGCATCCAGCCGAAGGACATCGTGGAGTACGACCTCCCGACCGACCCGCTGAGCGATTCCGACAAGAACGCGCTCGAAAGCGAACTCGAAGACCCGCGCTACCAGACCGACTACTGGGAAGAGCAGATAGAACTCCAACTCGACATCGAGAAGAAGTCCGAACAGCAGGCGCTCGCCTCCCACGGACTCGACTTCGTGACCGACACCTACCTCCCCGAGCGGCTCTCGGACATGGGTATCATCTGAACCGACGGTCGCTTTTTCCGAATCCGCCCCGTCGAGAGAATTCTTTCGCGTGATGAGTAGGTAGTCTCATCAATGGTCGGTGCGTACGAAAGACGCATGCCGAATGGGCTGAACCTGAAACTGACCGGCGTCGGCGCGATGATCTGCGGGGTTGTCTGGGTGCTGACGACGTACTCGGTGCGCGTCTCGAACCCGTTTCTGGCGCGACTCGCGGGCGTGGTCGGCGTCGGCCTCGCCGCGCTTGCAGTCGTCGATGCGCTGGACGGCGGCCTGTCGGACTGACCGCGCTCAGACGAACTCGGTTTCGGCGGTCCCGGTAGCGTCGGCTTCGACTCCGGCACCACCGGATTCGAAGTCCCCGCGAGCGCACGACCGACAGTAGTGGTTGTCGCCCTCGTTGACCGTCCGCACCGGGATTCCGGCGACGTACGTGCGCTCGTGGTAGGTTCGCTTTACCCCGTTTCCGACCGGTTCGGCACAGACGGAACAGGGTGTGGCCGGTTCGAAGACCGTCTTTTCGTCCGTCGAACGGACGCGACCGAATGTCGTGGGAGATTTGAAACCGGGGACGTGCTTGGGGGCGAGCAAGAGTAAAAACAACCCGAGCAGGAGTGAGGCGGTCCCGAAGACCAATCCCGCACCGGCCCAGTTGGTCAAGAGGAGGAACGACCCGAACAGGACGCCGAACAACCCGAAAAAGGAACTCACGAGGAATCCGAGGGCGCTTTTCGCCGACCAGCCGGTCGAAACGCCCTCGTTTTCGAAGTACTCCTCCGAGCCGTCCGCACGCAGTTCGATTCGCTCCGCGCCCGGCGAGTAACAGTACCACGCGTAGAGCAGGTTGCCGACGCCGCTGGTGGACATGAGCAGGAGGATGTGGAGCGGAATCGACCCGAACCCGCGATTCACCATCACCACGCGCTCGCCGTAATCGTGTTTCACGTCCCATCCTTCGACCGTGAGGTCTTCCACCCGGCGGCGAAATCCGGGGTCCTGCGGATGGCGGGTGCCCGCACCGTGTGTGTAGCGGCGACCGTCACCCGCCGCTCCGACCGCACTCCCGCATTGCGAACAGAACGAATCGCCGGGGGAGAGCGCCGAACCGCACTGCGAACAGAAGTTGGAGGTTCCGTGGGGACGCATGGAGGAACCATCTCGGCCGCGGGGCAAGAAGATTGTGTTGAAGTGAACGGTTCGAATCGATGAACGAATCCCCGTTCCGATTTTCAGTCCTCGTCCAGCGCAACCGTGATACCCCTGTTCTCGACGTCCTCCGCGAACGCGGCCGAATCGGTTTCGAGCGCGGCGAACGTGCCGTAATGAATCGGCACCACGAGGGCCGGGTCGAGGTCGGCGGCCAACGCGGCCGCCTCGCGCCGGTCCATGGTGAAACTGCCGCCGATGGGCGGGAGGAAGACGTCCACGTCGAGCGCCCGGTGGCCCGAGAGCGCGTCGGTGTCGCCCGGCCAGAAGACGGTCGTCCCGTCGAGCGAGAGCAGGTAGCCGATGCCGAATCCCTTCGGGTGGAACGGCTCGCCGTCGTCCCCGGTGTGCGGGCCGTTTTCCTCGTTGTAGGCCGGAATCGACCACGCGTCACAGTCGCCGACCGTCAGGTGGTCTTCCTCGCCGATTCGCACTACGTCGTAGGGCAGTTCTGACGGCGGCATCACGTCCCGCCCGATAGCACCTGCGTCCACGCCCTCGTAGACGACGACCGTGGCGTCCTCGCCCGCGACGCGCTCGATACCGTCCGAATCGTAGTGGTGGTCGTGGGTGACGAACACCGCGTCGCCGTCCGCCGCGCGGTAGTCCACCGGGTCGGGATGGGGCGCGTCGGGGCTGTCCGGTTCCCACTCGCCCGTCAGCACGCCGTACCGCCCGGGGTCGATGTACGCGACGAAGCCGTCCGCGGTTTCGAGGCGCACGGTCGCGTAGCCGAACCATTCCACCGTCACGTCGTCGTGTCGAACCGTCACGGGTTTCGATAGGGCGGGTTTCGAAGAAAAGCGTTCGGATGGCGGCCGAATCCGACGACAACGTACCGGAGCCAGAGTCCGACCGCGACCGCCGACCCGCTCGCCTACTGCATCTCCGCGAGGCGTTCGATTCGTTCCAGCGAATCCGCGCTCTCCGGCGTCTTGTCGTCGCGCACCCCGAGGAATCGCGGGAATCGGAGGGCGAAGCCGGACGAGTAGGTCGGCGACTCCTGTATCTCCTCGTAGCCCACCTCGAAAACGACGTCCGGCGATATTTCGACCGTTTGGCCGTCTTGCGTGGCGATGTGGGGTTCGAGCAGTTCGGTCAGTTCGGCCAACTCCTCGTCCGTGATACCCGTCGCTACCTTGCCGAGGGTTTCGAAGTCGCCGTCCTCGGTCCGCGCGGAGAGCAGGAAGGTCCCGAGGAAACTCGCCCGGCGGCCCTCGCCCCACTCCGCGCCCGTCACCACGAGGTCAACCGTCTCCACGTCGGGTTTCCGCTTCCGCCAGTTCTTCCCGCGGCGACCCGGCGAGTAGGTCGAGTCGGGGTTCTTGAGCATGATTCCCTCGTGGCCCGCGTCGAGCGCATTGGCCTCGATGTCGGCGATTTCGTCCTCGTCGCCCGTGACGGTCAGCGCGGACACGCCCCCGGACAGAATCTCCTGCAGTCGGTCGTGGCGCTCGACGAGCGGCGCGGTGAGCAGGTCCTCGCCGTCGGCGTGCAGGCAGTCGAACGCCCGGAGTTCGACGGCGACTTCCTCTCGGGCGCGGGCCACGTCGTGCTTGCGGCGGAACCGACGGAGCACCTCCTGAAACGGGAGGGGTTCGCCGTCGTCCATCGCCACGACTTCGCCGTCCACGATGGCCGGTGCGGCGAGGTTCTCTTCGGCGTACTCGACGACCTCCGGTAGCGGGTCCGTCACGTCCTCCATGTTCCGCGAGAAGATTCGAACCGTCTCGCCGTCGTAGTGCAGTTGCACCCGCGCGCCGTCGAACTTCCACTCGACGCCCGCCTCCTCCCAGTCCTCCAGCGCGTCCGTGACGGTGCCCGCCTGCGCCAACATCGCCTGCACCGGCCTGCCGACTTCCAGTTGCAGGTCGTCCAACCCGTCTTCGCCCTCCGATTCGGCGACGCGGGCGACCCGTCCGTAGTCGTTCGACACCTGCAAGGCCCGCTGAACCGACTCGACCGGCACGTCGAACGCCGCCGAGATGGCGTCCCGAACCGTTCCCTCGCCGACGCCGATTCGCATCTCCGAGAGGACGAGGCGGGCCAGATACCGCGCTTCGAGCGATTCCGTGCGGTTGAACAGCCCGAACAGGATATCTATCTTCGTGTCTTGACTGCCCGACCCCTCGGTCGTGGCGAGCGCGTCGAGTTCCGTCGCAACCTCCGCGACGGTCAGTTCGTCCCGCCCGCCGCCGAAAGCGGCGAGACCCTGCTGACCGCCGAACTCGTAACTCGCCGCGACCGCGCCGATATCGCCCATCTCGGCGAGGCGGTCCTCCACGTCGTCCGCCGAGACGTTCTGCCCCGCGGCGCGGGCGATGGCGGTGTAACACAGGTTCGGCCCGATGTCGAGCGTCGTGGAATCCCACGCCGGGAACACCCGCCCCTGCACGAACCGGGCCAGCACTTCGAGGTCGTCGTTCGCCGACGAGAGGAGGTCGGTGACGGCATCGATGATGTCGCTATCGGCACTCAATTCCTCTATCTCCGCGGCCGTGTCGGCGAACTCCCCGAACTCCATTATCGGCCGTTGCCGTCGGTCGGAGTTAAGCCTACGGCTTTCGATTTCGAGGGAGTTCGTGACTCAAACGCTCGTTTTACCGTTCCGATAGTTTATGGCTGAACACTTCGAGGGGGTATGCATGCGACGCCGCGAACTGCTCGTCTCGACCGGGGTTGCCGTGACCGCTGGTTGTATCGGGGGCTTCGTGGGCGGACGATGGTCCGAGGGACACGTTCGTGGCGTGGATTTCTCCGTCCAAAAATCTCCCGCGGATACCGAGGTAGACGCACCGCCGACCGTCGAATTTCGGCCCGAATCGAGTCGGGTCGTCGTCACGGGAACGCTTTGGGTCGGTTCTAGCTCGTGTAACGAGGCGAAGTTGGACGATGTTTCGTACCACGAGCGGGACGGAAGGCTCGACGTCGCCGTTACGTCCGGCGAAAAGGGTGGCCTGCTCCACGACGTCCCGCTCCTGCCGGTCGGCTGTACGGCGGACATGTCCGCGGACGCGTACGAACTCGTCGTCACGTTCCGCGGCTCGTTCCCGAAAACCGTGGTCGCGGTCGAACACGACGGCGAACCGGAACGAACGAAGGCGACGAAGCCCGTGGATTGAAGCGTCTGGCACTCTCACCCCCTCGCATGACGTCCGACCTTGCGTCGCAGGTAAAAGACGTGGCGACGGTAGACAGGGAGGAGTTTCAAACTCGTGTCGAGGAGGACGCAGAGGTCATCAAGCGAGAACTCGAAGACGGGACGTTCGACAACCCGCAATCGATCGTCGGGTTCGAGTACGAGTTCTACGCGGTGGACGCGGAGACCAAAGCGCTCTCCCGCGTCCCCCGGCGACTGCTCTCGCTCATCGGCTTCGAGAAGGAACTCGGCCTGCACAACGCCGAGATGTCCACGAGTCCGCAACCGCTGAACGAACACGGCTTGGCCGCACAGGAGGCGGAGGTGAAAGCCCGCCTCTCGGCGGCGGAAGCGCGAACGGGTGCGGAGGGAATGCGCCTCGTCAGCGACGGCCTGTGGACGATTCCGCCAACCGGCGAGACGGCCACCCGGTATCTCACCGACGGCGTGGACGACGACGGCGTTCAAATCGCGTCGAACATGAGCAACTCGGTGCGCTATCACGCGATGGCGAACACGGAGGAGGCCGTCGGGATGGAACTCGACGCGCCGCACGTCTCGCTCTCGGCGAAGACGGTCATGCCCGAGAGCCTGATAACGTCCATCCAACCCCACTATCAGGTGCCACACGCCCGCGACTTGCCGACCTACTTCCAGTACGCGGTTCGAATCGCGGCCCCGCTGTTGGCGCTCGGCGTCAACTCGCCGTTCTTCCCGCCGGACCTGTACGACGACGTGCCGCCGGAGGAAATCGTGGACGAGGCGTGGATGGAGAACCGAATCCACGTTTTCGAGTCGGTGTTGAACGCGTTCGACCCCGGGAAAGTGCGCTTCCCGGAGGACATCGATTCCGCGGCGGACGCCATCGACAACATCGCGGCGGACCGGACCATCGTCCCGATGCCCGTCTCGCGGTCGAACCGCTTCGACGACGAGTTCGCCCACTTCCGGCTGAAACACGGCACCTACTGGCGGTGGGTGCGCCCGGTCTTCGGCGGTTCGACGCGCGCCGACGCGAACGCGCGCATCGAGTTCCGCCCCATCGCCGCCCAGCCGACGGTCCGTGATTCCATCGCGTTTCAGGCGGCCTTCGCGGGGCTGTTGGAGAGCACCTTCCGCCGGGAGCACCCGGTTCACCACCTCGATTGGGTGGTCGCGCGGGACAACTTCTACGCCGCCATGCGCGACGGACTCGACGCCGACCTGTACTGGATAACGAACGACGGCAAGGAGACGACGGAGACGGACGACCTGTTCGCCGACCTGTTCGCACACGCGAAGGACGGCCTGCAAGCGCGCGGCCTCTCGGACGAGCAGGCCGCGAAGTATCTCTACCCGCTCCGACAGCGCGCCCGCCACGGCGTGACGCCCGCTGGATGGAAGAAACGAGAGGTTCGGGAACGGCTGGACGACGGCGAGACGCTCGCCGATGCGATTACCGGCATGCAACGCGCCTACATCGACCAGCAAAAGGAGACGTTGCTCGACGGAAGTTTCACCGACTGGGATTAGAGTACGTCGTCGAAGTCCTTGTGTCCGGTAATATCGACGCCTTCCTCCGTGATTTCGGCGAGGAACACGCCGTTACCGCTGCCCGTGTCGCGCTCGACGGCGCTCTTGATACCGCGGGCCGCGACCATTTTTGCTTCCTCGTTCGAGAGACCTTCCTCGTAGTCCTGTTCGAGGACACCGTAGGCGAGTTGCATCCCGCTACCCGTGACGGTGTAGTCGTCGGACATGACGCCACCGGCGGGGTCGAGGCTGTAGATGTGCGAGCCTTCCTCGTCGATACCGCCGAGGATGGGCGAGACCATGAAGAACGGGCCGCCGCGGAGCATGTTGCCCGCGAGCGTCGAGAGAGCCTGCATGCTCATCTGCTCGCCGCGTCGGGACTCGTAGAGGTTAGACTCGATGCGCATCGTTCGGATGAACGACTGTGCGCCACCGACGGACCCGGCCATCGTCAGGGCCGCCGTCGGGTGAATCTGCTCGACCTTCTGGACGTTCTTGTTGGAGACGAAACGTCCGGCGAGGCTGGCGCGCATATCCGTCGCCATGACGACGCCGTCGGCGGTCGTGAGGCCGATGGTCGTCGTTCCGGTCTTGTTGATGTTCTCCATGTCCTTTTTCGAGTACTCGTTGTCGGGGAGCGAGCCGATCTCCGGCTCGTACGGACTCGTATCGTTACCGTTCAGGCGCTCCAGATTACGCGAGAAGTCGGAACCGTGCATTGGAGTACGCATTACCCGAACGTAATCCGTCAGCACTGATAAAACCAACCCTTCCGGGGTGTAACGAGGGATAAAACGAGCGGCGATATCAGGGCTGTGCGTCCTTCGTCTTCTCGTAGGACGTCGCCAGGGACGCCACTACTCGGTGCATGGGAAACGGAACTCCTGCCCGTCGAGCGACGAGAGCGACCGGAAGCAGGCAGATTCCGGCCAAGACGCTGAGCTGGTACAGGGCAAACAGTGTCGCGCGTCGAATCGGTGCGAACATTGCAACTTCACCCGAGCCTGAGCCACACCTGTATAAATAGATTATCGCTTGGCAGAATTCATAACTATTTATAACTCCAAAGTACCCCACTCCCGTCTTGCGATTCAACCGTGTTTGTGGAGTGTCCAACTCGATGTGAATTCGCGGGGGTCGAACGCGGTGGTCACGGCGTTCCAACGCCGTCAATATGCGTAAGTTATGCGCATCATCATCGTCTCGTGCGCGGCGGACCCCCGCGAATGGCCGAAAGGATTGACGCATGCCGTGCCCTATTGTCCCTCGTGAACGTCGTCGTCGAACTGCGACTCCCACATGACGAGTTCGCGCTCGGGGAGTTGTTCTCGTATCGGTCCGACATCCGTATCGAGTTGGAGCGTATCGTGCCGACGCGGGAGTGCTCGATGCCGTTCGTCTGGGTCGCCACGGACGACACGTCATTTCTCGCCGATATCACGCCGGAGACACCGGCGCTCGAATCCATCGCCGTCCTCAGCGAAACTGAGAACGGGGCGCTCTGCCGCCTCGTCTGGTCGGATTCAGCCCAAGGTATCCACGAGATTCTGACCGAACAGGACGCGACGCTCCTCGATACCGTCGGGAACGAGGAGGGCTGGCTGTTCCGGGTTCGGTTCCCGGACCACGACTCGACCACGCGGTTCCGTGAGGCCTGTGACGAGCGGTCGATTTCGTACGAAGTCCGTCGCATCTACCCGGTGGACGAGTTCCCGACGAAACGATACGGGTTGACCGACGAGCAGCGAGAAGCCCTCTCGACGGCGTTCGCATCGGGGTACTTTCACGTTCCCCGCAAGACCTCGCTCTCGGAACTCGCCGAAACGCTCGATATCTCGCCGCAAGCCGCGTCCGGTCGCCTCCGGCGGGGATTGGAGCGAATGCTCGAAGCGACGCTGTTGCCCCGCAGCGACTCGGTGGAATCACGGGAGGGGTAATAAAGATATGAACTACGAAACCCCAAACATTCCGTTTATGGTACGCCTCCAAACAAAAGATGCGAGCGATATCGTTTTCCGTGCGAGCGCAAGGAGGTATTTGACATGAGCCGGGAGTCGAACGAGCATCGGACGCCCCTCCACGAGACGGTTCACGAGGGCGGTCCGATAGCCGAGACGGTTATCGACGCTATCGCCGAAGTGACTGACAGCAGTTCGACGGAGATAGAACCGCTGTACGAGAGCATCGACCCGGATGCACTGGAGGACCTGTTCGGTCGCCACTCCGAGAAACGCGTCCCGAGGCGGGTCGAGTTCATCCACAAAGGGTTCGCCGTCGTCGTCGAACGAAACGGTCGAGTCACCATCTACGAGGACTCGTAGCGCCCACTACGCTTTTGGCCGTGTTCGACGTATTCGCCCCATGCCAGAGAACGAGTACGACGTGTACCTCGTCCCGAGTGGCAAACGGGGGAAAGATCAGAACATCGTATCGCCGGTCGAAGGAGACGAACTCGAGTTCTACGACACGGGGGTTTGGCTGCACCGAAAAGGCGGGAGAAACTTCTTCCCGTACGAGCAGATTCGAACGATTCGAGAACACGGGGGAGAGGAGGTAGAAGCGAGCGAGTAGGCGAGAAAGGAAAGAGCCGAAGAGTGAGAAAGAGCCAAGGGAGTAGGAAAGAGTCGAGAGGAATGTCGAAAATTCCCGCCGACTATTCGGGCGTCAGGCCGACGATTTCACGCGAGAAGATGTCGGCGTAGCCCGAGAACGACAGTTTTAGCGAGGGGACGCCGGGGAAGGTCAGCGTCTGAATACCGATCATCGGCCGTTCGACGTCCGTGCCGAGGCTACGGAACGCACTCTCGATGGCGGTGTACAGCTTCGCCGTTTCCTCGACTTCGAGGTCCGAGCAGACGCCGGCGATTCGAGTCGGGAGTTCGGCAACCACGTCGCCGTCCCTGACGACCGCCCAACCGCCGCCCATCTCGTTGACGTGGGCGACGGCGCGTCTGAGGTCCTCGCCGCTCCCGAGCGCAAGCACGCCGGGCGTCTCCCAGACGAGGCTGGTCGCAACCGCTCCTTCCACCGGACCAAAGCCGGTCACGAAGCCGGTGAAACCGGTTCCGTCCCCGTCCGGGTGCCGGTCGAGAAGGGTGACTTTCAGCAGGCCGTCTTCGGGTGCGGCGACGAGTTCCCCGTCCTCGACCGGCGGTCGAACCCGCGTCTGGCCCGAAATCAGGCCTTCGCGGTACTCGATGGCGCGAACCTCGCCGTCGTCCGCTACGTCGGCGGGCACGCGGAACTCCTCCGGGTCGGTGCTGACGTTCACGCTGTCGTAGAAGTGGTCCGGATACTCGTAGGAGCGCGGGGCGACGGTCGTCTCGTGGTTGTTGTAGACGACCTCGCCGCCGTTGATGACCGTGGTGACGTTGACGGTTTCCAGGTCGTCGATGAGCAGGATGTCGGCGATGTTGCCCGGCGCGAGCGACCCGAGGTTCGGCAGGTCGAAGTGGCGGGCGGGGTTGAGCGTCGCCATGCGGATGGCGTCCGCGGGCGCGACGCCCTCCTCGATGGCTCGGCGCACCACCACGTCCATGTACCCCTCGCCGATGAGTTCGCGGGGCCACATTCCGTCAGTCGAGAGCGAGATTTCGGCCGCGCCGACCTCCTCGTAGGCCTCGCCGACCGCCGCCATGTCGTCCCGAATCGACCCACAGCGACCCACGGCGTGGATGCCGTTCTCGACGCGTTCGATGATGTCTTCGCCCGTTATGGACTCGTGGTCGTCGTCCACGATGGTGGCGAACGCCTGTAGTTTCTCGCCGGAACAGCCCGCGCCGTGGCCGGTGACGGTCTTGCCTTCGAGGTGGGCGCGCTCGTACAGTTCCTCCGTCGGCGAGTCGCGGCCGACCGCGTGAATCCAGTCAGTTTCGCCGACGCCGACGACGCGAGCGTCGCCGAGGAGGTCCGTCAGCGATTCGGCGTCCCCGCGCGCCGGTTCGAACGTGTCGATGAGGGGTTGGGGCGGGACCGTGGCGAACACCCGAATCGGGAGGTAGGAGGTCGCGGCGAGCAACTGTTCGACGCCCTCCACGCCGAATGTGGGACCGAACCCGGAAACCTCGGTCACGACCGTCGTCGTGCCGCCTTCGAGGGCGTAGTGGTAGGCGTTCTCGAACGTCTGGTGGAGGTCGATGTGCGTGTGTGCGTCGATGAAACCGGGGGTGACGACGCGATCACTAGCGTTGATGACCGTCGTCTCGTCACCTATCGACTCGGTGCCGTCCTCGGGCAGCGCTGCGACGCGATTGTTTTTGACCACGACGTCGCGCGCCTGAAACTCGCACAGTTCCGGCATGAGGACGCGACCGTTCCGAATCACGAGGTCTGCGGGTTCGTCACCGAGCGCGACAGGTTGCAGTTCGTTCATTGAGTTACTCCTTCGTACACGACGACGCCACCTTGTTCGTGTCGGTTCACTTCGCCCCGCTCTTCGAGCACGTCGAGGTGTCCCACCGCCTCGCTCATTCCGGGGAAGTACTCCGTCGCGGGGAGGTCGCCGAACAGTTCGGTCATCACGTCGAACGCGGTCGTCGGGCCGTCGACGAGCGCACGGACGTTCTCCGTCCGCTCTTCGTGTGCGGCGAGGATTTCGTCGATTCGTTCCGCCGGGTCCGTTATCTCCTCGCGGTGGCCCGGCAGGAGGTAATCGAGGTCACGGTCCCGGAGCGCCGAGAGCGAGCGATTGAACGCCGGGAGGACGCGCGGACGACGGTCGCCTTCTTCCGCGGGCGGTTGGAGGAGCGGGTTCGGCGTGATGTCGGCGAGCACGTGGTCGCCGACGATGGCCTTCGATTGTCCGTCGTGCTCGAACGTGAAGATGGTCTCGCCGGACGAGTGGCCCTGCACGGCCTCCGCAGTCAGTTCGACGCCCTCGACGGTAACGGACTCGCCGTCGTCGAGTTCGAGGTCGGTTTCGACGCCGGGGGCCACAGAGAGGTAGGCCTCCGGCAGGTCGGTAACCGTTTTGGCGGTCGTTTCGGCCATTCCACAGCGGTCGAAGAAGTCGGCGAAGTATTCCTGTTCGTACGCGAGTCGGTCGCCGAAGTCCCGGACGATGGCGGCCGCTTCGGTACTGGCGACGATGCGGGCACCCGATTCTCGAAGCCGTTTTGCCGACCCGAAGTGGTCGGGGTGGGGGTGCGTGATGAGCACCTGTTCGATGTCCGTGGGAGCGAGGTCGTGTCGCTCCAATCCGTCGAGCAGCGCGGTCCATGCTTCCTCACTTCCCGGACCCGGGTCGACCAGCGTCCGCCCCGCGAGATAGGCGTTCACCGGTCCGATTTGAAACGGCGTCGGAATCGAAAGCCGCGTAAACATACATGCGTTCTTTCTTGGCCCGCGGTAAAACCGTTTTTGAACCGACACTCCCGCCGAATACCGACGGAACGATTATATCTGACCCGCGCGTAGCAACATAATCGGAGAGAACGATGAACGCACACTTCAAAGACGCGTGGCACCACCTCCGACATGCCGGAAGTCATCTCGGGCGTGGAGTGCGCGAAGAACTACGACCCGTCGAGCGAAAGGCCCGCGAGGTGGCCGGACGAGAGCGACCCGCCGAGCCGTCACGACGCGAACGAATGCGCGAAAACCTCCGCGACGCGGAGCACAGAGCGAAAGAACGGTCGCGGTCCGCGATGCGGGACGCGAAAAAGCGGATGCGGATGAGCTAGCCGTCGAAGCCGATACATTCACACGCGGTGAAATCGCTGTCCTCGACGCGCGGCTCCGACGCGTTTTTTCTATCCACATCGACGCGCCCGCCGAACGTCGAGTTCCGGAACGTCGCGTCGTCGGCCTTGACGAGCACCGTCGTGCCGTCGGCGTCGTGCGTCGCCGTCACGCCGTCGAAGACGGTTCGCGTCCCGAGGACGTTGATGCCGTTGCGATTTTCGTCCCCGTTCCGAAACGCGAAGCGGCAGTTCCGAAGTTCGGTGTTTTCCCGCCACAGTTCGACGGCGTAGCCGTGTTTCGACCCGTCGCCCGAGTCCACGAGTTCGACGTCCTCCAGCACGACCGGCCCGTCCCCGTCGTTGACCTTGATGGGGCGCGCCGACGAGGTGCAGTCGATTTTCAATCCGCGTACGCGGGCGGAGCGACTCGAAACGCGGAGACCGTCGTTGTCACAGTTCGGCAGGCGGAGTTCACCGCCGGAGACGCGGCAGTCACCCTCCTGTAGCCAGAGGCCGCACCCCGTGTAGCTCGTCTCGTCCACCTCGATTCGCACGTCGCGGGCTTCGTCGCCGTCGCCCAAGCGGAGGTTCGCGTTGCCGTTGTTCTTCCAGAGGCCGCCCTCGACGAGACACGGACCTTCCCCGCCCGCGAGGTAGCCGCCGTTGTTCACCCAGCCTTCGACGCGGCAGTCCCGAAACGTCAACTCGCCGCGGTGGTCGTCGGAGACGTTGACCCCGATGGGGTGGCTGGTCTGGGACTCCGCGGGCGACTGGTCGGGGTAGCTCTCCGGGGCGAACGCACAACCGTCCGGGAGCGAGACGGACACGACGCCCGCCCCCTCCGGATGCGTGACCGCCGCGTAAATCGCACCGAGGGCCTTCTTCCCCGCCGAGGCGCACTCGCCGTCGACGGTCACGCCCTCGATTTTTAGGTCCTCGCTCGCCCGCGCCGAGACGGCTTGTGCGCCCACGCCGTCAGCCGTCATATCGAACGTGAGGTTCCGGATTTCGACCGTCGTCGCCGACGCGTCGAGTGAGACGCCCCAGTCGCCGCCGACGTCGAGGCAGTACTGCTGGTCGGGGTCGCTCACGACCAGCGTGGCGTGCGGGTCGCCCACCACCGCAATCGCCTCGCAATCGTTGTGGACGAACGGCCCGTCGAGGTGGTAGCGCCCCTCGGGGAGCACGAACTTCGTCCGCGCCCGCGCGTGGGCCGACAGCACCTCGTTGAGGGATTTCGAGCCGTCCAGAACGCCGGGGTCCGCGTCGGCGACGTTTATAACGGTCCAGTCGGTCATGCTCGGGGGTCGGCATCGACGGCCCTTGGTCGTGGTGGCCGCCCGCTCTCGAAAGCAAGCCTTAAGTCCGGTGCAGGAAAACGATGAACTGCGTGCGGGTCGGTAGTCTAGTCCGGTTATGACAGCTCCTTCACACGGAGCAGATCGGCAGTTCGAATCTGCCCCGACCCATTCTGACGACGCTACACGACGAGCGTAGCGAGGAGTCTGCGGCGTCGAAATGGTCCAGCAGTTCGAAGTCGGGGAGTCGCATGCCCGTGGAGTGAACGAAGTGAACGAGCAGGAACGTCTCCACAAAGTTCGAAGTAGACGAGACGTGGTTCGAATCTGCCCCGACCCGTTTCTGACGATTCTGTGCGCTCAGTAGGATTCAACGTCGATGCCGTCGATACGCTCGAAATGCTCGCTGTTGCCCGTTACGACCGGTTCGTCTTCTCGAAGGGCAGTTGCGCCAATCGTCGCATCACCGATGTCGATTCGATTTCCGTCCCGGCGTAGCGTCCCATCGATGAGTCCCGCCTTTCGAGCGATTGCTTCCGTGGTTTCGAGAACAGGACGAGGTTCGATGACCGCTTCGATTTTTTCACGTTCGGACTTCGGGAGGTCGCTGGCACCGATGCCGATGAAGAGTTCCTGTAGCGTCATGGCCGGTATCTTCTGGGCATGGCCATTTGACTCCAGTTCGTCCACCTTTTCGAGGGCGTCCGAGTCGCTGTTCATCACGTCGATGAGAAACGACGTATCCAGAATCATTCGAACCTGCGACGGAGTTCTTCGTCGTGATCAGCGTGACTTTCCTCGATAGCTTCTCGGAACGTATCGGCTTCGTCGTCGGACAGGATTCCGGCGAGTTCGCGGAGCGAAGGCCCGCCGATGAGACGCTCGATGGCCTCGGAAAACGTCTCGTCGTCGTGCTTGTGTGCCTCGATCATCGAGTGAACCTCGTCGGTCACTCGGATGGACTTGGTCATGGTGTATACGTGTGTATACGTGACTAACAATCTTTGGCTACGTACACGGTCGACCACGAACAGGTTGCTCCGTGAGGTCGTCTTGCGGTACGTCGCCTAAGTGGCTCTCACTCGGGAAGACCTGTCGATATTCATCCACCGGGCGGTTCTTCCACCATCAGGAAATCAGCTATCGAACGATCTAGTTGGAAAGGGATGGATTTTATATTTTTCCGTTCCGAAAAATATAATAATATAACGTCCTTGAATCCAAAAGCAATGAGTGAGAAAGAATTCGGACGACGACGTTTCCTCCGATCGACTGCGACCGCCGGAGTCGGGGTTGCCGGTGGAATCGCCGCGACCGGGACGGCAACGGCAAATACGGATGAAATACGGGTCTATTCCAATAGTAATTACTGGGAGTACCAGGTGCACACTGCCACAGGTTACGACGACCTAGAAAAGGGTGGTCAGGCTAACGGAGATGACGACATTCTCGGTGTGGGAAAGGACTTCGTGGATGGGCAGGTTAGTGACGGCGGGGTAGACAACTACTGGATGGACTCTGACGATTCTATCACCCAGATTAATGTCACTTATAACGACTACGGATGGCTAACGATCGATGTGACGACAGCAAATCTCAAAGCAGCAGTTTCAGTAGAGAGAGACGGGAATCCGGATTGGCCCGGATACGATTACACCATCGACATCAGTGGGCAGGTGCAACCTCACGATGAGTATTTCGACCCTGGTCAAGATGAGATTCAGAACGGTGACGCCGGTCCGTTTGTCGGAACTGTCGACCCCGGCGATATAGACGCGGTCTGGAGAACGGGCGTTCCGACACGCGTATTTATCGAAGATCCAAATTCTCCCGGCCTTGGGTTGACCATCTCTCTTCCGGATTGACGCATCTGTATAAGTTCCGCATGTATCGCGCACGAAAACGCGAAGAACGTTCTTTTAGCGGACCGCAGAAGCCGAGACGACGATTCTGATACCGATCCGGAGCACCTCGCCGAGTCCACACGATGGAGGACAGCGGACTTCGCGTGACGGACGTTCTCGGCGTCACACCCTCGGACGGTTCGCGGATGGACGATGGACGCCACTACGAACTAGCGGTCACGAACGGGAAGGATACGTTACGGACTGTTCTTTCTCGGCATGTTCATGATCGTTGCCGGGGTAGTCCTCAGCATCGGTGCACTTCAGTACGAGTTTAAACAGGGTTCGAGCGGAGAGTATACGGGGCAACCGGTCTACGAATACGGGATGCTCACGCCACAGGAGCAGCACGTCGTCGACGGTGCGCTCAACGGAAAGACGTACGCCTTTGATTCCAGTGAGTCGCTTCCCGGTGCGTCCCGGTTTTCGGCCGAAGAACGTGAAGGTGCACGTGCGGGGAGCGGACCGCACGTTCACCTATCGAATCGTCTTCCCGGCGACGTCACCGAAAGGGCTGGGGACCATCTCGCTCATCGGCGGCGGCCTGCTGGCGATGTTCGAAGCGGTCCGTCGCCAGCACTTCTCGACGTCGTGGCCGTGGCAGACCGGCTGAGGACGACGCGTCCGTGGTGATGGTCGGCCTCGTGGAGCGGTTTTTACGGTCGATGTGTTCGCCAACAAGAACGAACTTTCGGAACTCCCTACGCGGCTAGCCGATGTCCACACGGCCACAGCCGCATGTACTCGGGGTCTATCACGCCATCTTTCTGACGCGTTCGTCACAGAACGGACAGGTTTTCGGGAGCGGTCGCCGAGTGGTACGCTTTTCTCGCGGAGAATCCCTGTCGAACAGGTTTCGGTGACTGCCCGAAGTAAACGAGGTAGGTGTTCCAGCACCCGCCTTTACGGCGATATCTCGTTCGCTTCGTCCTACATATCCGCGTCCGGAGGATTACTGGCATAGACCGACAGGTTCGAATTCTGTCGGAGGGTGCCGAACTGCTCCCGTCCGAAATCGTTCGAATCATCGAGCGAAACCATTCAATTCCAACACCATATACAAACGCTCGCAAATATTGGAACGAAATCGAAAATTGGCGATACCATGAGAGATATATTTCCCCGCCGTTTGGGAGGACATGTGATAATCGCCGAAATCACCGTGCAAACACCTGTTCTCGAATCCACACTTGCGGCGCATCCCGACGTGACTATCGAGGTGGAGCGCGAGCGGAGCGTCGGCTCGGAGGAAACCGTCCAGTTGTTGTTCTGGGCGCACGGTGACGACCACGACGGGTTCGAAGCGGCCATGGCGGACGATTCGTCGATTGCGGAGTTCGAACACCTCGCCGAGGACGACGGTCGTCGGCTCTATCGTGCGAACTACTCCGAAGCGGTGAGTGCCGCGTCGTCGAATCAGGTGTGGGTCGATCTCGGCGGCGTCCTGCTGGATGCGGTCGGGACGCGGGACGGGTGGGAGGCCCGATTCCGGTTTCCCGACCGCGATGCGTTCGCGTCGTTCGCCGACTGGTGGCAGGACAACTACGACACCCTCTCCGTCGATGCGCTGTACAGCAGTGCGGACGACTCCGGCGGGATGGAGTTGACGGAACTCCAGCACGAAACGCTCCGACGGGCGCTGGAAGCGGGGTATTTCGACGTACCGCGACGGACGACGCTCGAAGAACTCGCGGAGGAATTCGACATCAGCGCGCAAGCGCTGTCGGTCCGCCTGCGCAAAGGGACCGCCGCGCTGGTCGAGAACAGCGTGACGGAAGACACCATATAAAGATTTGAGACGTAAACCAGCGGACACACCCCTCGGGAGGCGGAAGAAGCGTGTGTAATGGACCACGGACTCCCACTGAGTCGTTCGTTCGACGTTCTCTCTCATTATCGCCGTCGTCTCGTTCTCTACCACCTTCTCGAAACGTTCGACGGCGCGGTTCACCACGACGCGCTGGCCGAAATCATCGTCAACGAAACGGACGGAATGGAAGTCACGGCCGAGACACACGACCGCGCGATGACGAGTCTCAGGCACGTTCACTTCCCCAAGTTAGCCGATGCGGGACTCATCGAAAGCGGCCGCGAGGAGAACACCGTCCGCTTGCGAACGCTTCCGACGATGGTCGAACGACTGCTGGACCTCTCTTCGGACTACGAGATGGGCACCCCGAGTCGGCGCTGACGCGAATAGGACGGGTATCGAGAACGACGGGTATCGAGCGCGGCGGAAACCGGATATCGAGTATCGATTATCCTCACGCCGTGCTCCGGTCGTTTCGGCGGTAGATGACGACCATCGTGAAGGCGGCGAATCCGACCACGATGGCGAATAGACCGGCGACCCAGACGCCGACCAGTTCGGCGAGATACGGAACGACGAGCAGAGCGAGAATGAGATACTGACGGTACTCGATTCGGCGAAGTCGTTTTTGTAGTTCGACATCGTCCATACGTAATCGAACGGGAACCAGTAGGAAAAATATCACCCTCGGTTTCGGGCGTCCCGATAGCTGACGAGGCCGGAGAAGAGGACCAACCCGATGCCGATGGCTCCTCCGACGAACAGCACCGTCCTCCCCGAAAAGAGGAACAACGCGAGCGTGAACAGCCCCATCGCCACCGGGATGGAGGTCCCGACGAGTTCCGTCGCGCTCCGTCCGGCGAGCGCTTCGGTTTTCATCGGACGAGCGTTCGACTGACGAGCGATACAGTTGCGCGATAAAAGAAACGAGAATCGAACCGTTCGAGGACTGCTTACAGGAAGTCTTCGATGTTGTCCGCGACTTCCTCGGGGGTGTCGCCGACCGGGACGCCCGCGTCGTTGAGGGCGTTGATTTTGGACTCGGCGGTGCCGGTGCCGCTGCCGGAGACGATGGCACCCGCGTGGCCCATGCGCTTTCCTGGCGGGGCGGTGCGGCCCGCGATAAAGCCGGCGACCGGGGTGTCCATGTTCTCGGCGATGAACGCCGCCGCTTCCTCTTCGTCCTCGCCACCGATTTCGCCGCACATGACGACGGCATCGGTGTCGGAGTCGTCCTCGAAGAGCGAGAGGGCGTCGATGAAGTCCGTGCCGATGATCGGGTCGCCGCCGATGCCGATGGCGGTCGTCTGCCCGATACCGCGCTGGGTGAGGCTATCCACGACTTGGTAGGTCAGCGTCCCCGAACGGGAGACGAGACCGACGTTCCCGGACTCGAAGATGTTGCCGGGGAGGATACCGAGTTTGGCCTCGCCGGGCGTGATGATGCCGGGGCAGTTCGGGCCGAGCAGGCGCGTGTCGGTCTCCGAGAGGCGCTTGTACACTTTCGACATGTCCTGCGTTGGGACGCCTTCCGTGATGGCGACCGCGAGGTCGAGGTCCGTGTCGAGCGCCTCGAAGATTGCGTCTCCGGCGAACGCGGGCGGGACGAAGATGACGGACGCGTCGGCGTCCTCCTCCTCGACCGCTTCGTTCACGGTGTCGTAGACGGGCACGCCCTGCACTTCCTGGCCGCCCTTGCCGGGGACCGCACCGGCCACGACGTTCGTTCCGTACTCCATCATCTGTTCGGTGTGGAAACTGCCCTCACCGCCAGTGATACCTTGGACGACCACTCGGGTGTCGTCGTCGACGAGAATGCTCATTGTTCTTCCTCCGCGTTTTCGACGGCACGCTGAACCGCGTCTTCGAGCGTCGCTTCGACCTGAACGAGGTCGGTATTCAGGATGTCCATTCCTTCCTCGGCGTTCGTCCCGGCGAGTCGAACGACGACGGGTTTCGGAATCTCGTCGAGCGATTCGAGCGCCTCGTTGATACCCTTGGCAACCTCGTCACCGCGGGTGATGCCGCCGAAGATGTTGAAGACGACCGAATCGACGTTCTCGTCCGAGAACACCATGTCGAGCGCGTTCGTCACGCGCTCGGCTTTCGCGCCGCCACCGATGTCGAGGAAGTTGGCGGGTTCGCCGCCGTAGTAGTCCACGAGGTCGAGCGTGGTCATGACGAGTCCGGCACCGTTGCCGATGATGCCGACGTTGCCGTCGAGTCGAACGTAGTCGAAGCCGTACTCGCCGGCCTTGCGTTCGAGGTCGTCCTCGTAGGAGTCCTCCTCCATCTCGGCGAGGTCGGGGTGACGGAAGAGCGCGTCGTCGTCGATGTTGAGCACCGCGTCGGCCGCGATAACCTCGTCGTCCGAGGTGACCATCAGCGGGTTGATTTCGGCGTCGTTCGCGTCCTTGTCGGACCAGAGGTCGTACAGCGTCGTGAGGACGCCCGCGACGTCCATGGCGATGTCCTTGTCCACGCCCGCGTCGAACACGGCCTTACGAGCCTGGTACGGGTGCATGCCGAACGCCGGGTCGATGTGCTCCCGCGCGATGGCGTCGGGCGTCTCCTCGGCGACGGCCTCGATGTCCACGCCGCCTTTCGTGGAGACCATTGCGACCGGTTTGCCCTCGCCGCGGTCCATCGTCACGCCGACGTAGAGTTCGTTGACGAAATCGACGGCACCTTCGACCAACACCTGTTCGACTGTGTATCCCTTGAGGTCCATTCCGAGAATGTCCTCGGCGGCTTCCTCGGCCTCGTCACGGTCTTCAGCGAGTTTGATTCCGCCGGCCTTTCCGCGGCCGCCGACGTGTACTTGCGCTTTTACCGCGACAGGGTAGCCGATGTCCTCCGCCGCTTCGACGACTTCCTCGACACTCTCTGCGAGCGCCGAATCCGGCGTCGGAATTCCCGCGTCGGAAAACACCTCCTTCGCCTGATACTCGTGTAGCCTCATGCGTTCGAAAGGGGGTTTCCGCGCCGCTTAAATCCCGCCGGTTCACGCCCAAGGCGGTTTTTGCCGCGACCCGTTTTGACGTCCGGCCGGACGGTCTATCGTCGATTATTTCGCCGTATTTACCGCCCTTTTATCGGGGACTTCAGAAGACCGCCGACGTGTCGGAGACGATACCATCGACGCCGGCCTCCGCGAGGGTGGCCGCCCCCTCCTCGTCGTCCACCGTCCACGAGTTCACGGTCAATCCGGCCTCGTGCGCCCGCGCCACGAACGACGCGTCGCAGAGGTCCGCTCGGGGGTGCACACACGCGCAGTCCAAATCGACGGCAGTGTCGATGCAGTTCGGCCCGCGCTGGTTGATGTAGGCCAGTCGAACGTCCGCGTCCCGTTCCCGGAGGTTCCGGAGAACGCGCGAGTCGAACGAGGACAGCAGTATCTCGTTTTCGACTGCCCCCACCGCGTTCAACACTCGGTCCGCCATCCCGACGTGTTTCAGTTCGAGGTTGATGGCCGTCCCCGCCGGAACCGCGCCGAGTGCGGTTTCCAGCGACGGAACCGTCTCGTCAGACCCGAGAATCGAGAGGCCTCGGAGCACCGACCACGGTGTGTCCTGGACCAACCCGTACTCGTCGGTCAACCGTCCGAGTTTCGCGTCGTGGAAGACGACGAGTTCGCCGGTGCCACACCGCTGGACGTCCATCTCGATGGCGTCGGCGCGGTCCGCCGCCCGCTCGAACGCGAGCGGACTGTTCTCGGGATAGTCGTCGGCGAACCCGCGATGGGCGATGTGGTTCGGCGCGTCGGTTGGGGACATACTGTCACTGTGACCCCTGCGGACTTATTTTCCTTCCCATCGTGGCCCCACACATGCGCGCAGTACGCTATCACGAACACGGCGGGCCGAACGTGCTACAGGTAGACGACATCGACCGACCGGAACCCGACGACGACGAACTGCTGGTGGCGGTCCGCGCCGCCGCGGTCAATCCCGTGGACACCTACTTCCGCGAGGGGTCGTACTCGCCCGGCGACCTCCCGTGGATTCCGGGGTCGGACTTCGCGGGCGAGGTCGAAGCCGTCGGCGACGACATCGAGGAGTTCGAGGCGGGCGACCGGGTGTTCGGTACCGGCCTCGGGAACGACCGACCCGGAACGTGCGCGGAGTACGCCACGACGCCGACGGATACGGTCGCCCACCTTCCGAATGGCGTCGGCTTCGAGGAGGGCGCGGCGGTCGCCCTCGTCGGCGTCACGGCGTGGCGGGCGCTCATCGACCACGGCGACCTCGAACCCGCCGAAACCTGCCTCGTGCACGGCGGTAGCGGCGGCGTCGGCCACGTCGCGGTGCAACTCGCGGCCGCGACCGGTGCCCGCGTGACGACGACGGCGAGCGAGGATTACCACGACCGCCTCGAAGCGGTCGGCGCGAACACGGTGCTCGACTATCGCAGGGAGGACCTCGCGGAGGCGGTGGAAGAGGCCGGGAAACCGGACGTCATCCTCGACCACCGGCTGGACGACTACCTCCAGTTCGACGCGGACGTGGCGGCGACGGGTGCCCGCATCGTCGGCATCGGCAACGAGGATGTGGCGGCCGGGTTCGAGAACGTCCCCGCCGCGCGCTCGAAGGAGCTGACGATAACGCTGATGAGCATGTACAACACCCCGGACATTTCGGCGGTGCTAGCGCGGTTGGCCCGACTCGTCGCGGACGGCGAAGTCGTCCCCGAAATCGCCCGGACGTACTCGCTGGACGAGGTGGACGAGGCACAGCGCGACGTGTTGGAAGAGAGCTTCCTCGGGAAACTGGTCGTGGAACCGTAGCGACGGACGGCGACACCTGAGTAGGCAACGCGCTTAATTCGCTTCGCTCCCAACGAAAACCACGATGCAGGACAGGCAGGCCGCTGGTTCTGCCGCCTTCGCGCGGCTCGGCTCGGAGGTTCGGTCGGCGCTCTCCGAGCGAGGCTTCTCGACGCCGACGGAGCCACAGAAGCGTGCGATTCCGCCGCTCGCGGAGGGAAAGAACGGGCTCGTCATCGCACCGACCGGGACGGGCAAGACCGAGACGGCGATGTTGCCCGTCTTCGATTCCGTAGCGGAGGCAAACCCCAGATTTGGGATTTCAGTGCTCTACATCACGCCGCTCCGGGCGCTGAACCGCGACATGCGCCAGCGACTCGAGTGGTGGGGCGAGACGCTTGACATCGAAATCGACGTGCGCCACGGCGACACCACGGACTACCAGCGCCAGAAGCAGGCCAACGACCCGCCGGACGTGCTGGTGACGACGCCGGAAACGCTGCAGGCGATGCTCACCGGGTCGAAACTACGGAAAGCGCTGGAGGACGTCCATCACGTCGTCGTGGACGAGGTACACGAACTCGCCAGCGCGAAGCGGGGCGCGCAGTTGACCATCGGGTTGGAACGCCTGCAGGAACTCTCCGGCGAGTTCCAGCGAATCGGCCTGTCGGCGACGGTCGGCGACCCCGAAGAGGTCGGCAAGTTCCTCACCGGCGACAGGGGATGCGAGATAATCGAAGTGGACGTGGGGAGCAAGGTGGACTTCCGGGTGCACGAACCCGAAATCACGAACGAGGACGAGCGATTGGCGGGGGAACTGATGACGAACCCGGACATCGCCAGCCACGTTCGGACGATTCGGGACATCGTGGAAACGCACGATTCGACGCTCATCTTCGTCAACACGCGCCAGACCGCCGAAGCGCTCGGGTCGCGGTTCAAGGAACTCGGCGCGAACATCGGCGTTCATCACGGAAGCCTCTCCAAGGAGGCCCGAATCGACGTGGAAGACCGGTTCAAGGACGGGGACCTCGACGCCCTGCTCTGTACCTCCTCGATGGAACTCGGCATCGACGTGGGGCGAATCGACCACGTGGTCCAGTATCAGAGTCCGCGGGAGGTCGCCCGTCTCCTCCAGCGCGTGGGACGGGCGGGCCATCGAATGGACGAGGTGTCGAACGGGACCATCGTCACGTCGAACCCTGACGACGCGCTGGAGGCGATGGCCATCGCTCGACAGGCAACGGACGGCGACGTGGAACCGGCCCACATCCACCACGCGAGTTTGGATACCGTCGCAAACCAAATCGTCGGTCTGGTCATGGACTTCGGGGAAATCGACGCCCGGCGCGCATACGAAATCGTCACGCGAGCCTATCCGTTCCGCGACGTGGACGAGGAGACGTTCAAGGGCGTCGTGCGGGAGTTGCAGGGCAATCGACTGGTCTGGCTGAACGAGGAGGCCGACAGGCTGGAGAAGTCCGGCAAGACGTGGCAGTACTTCTACGCCAACCTGTCGATGATTCCCGACGAGGAGACCTACACCGTCCACGACATCGCCAGCGGGTCGCAAATCGGGACGCTGGACGAGCGGTTCGTCGTCAACTTCGCGGAACCCGGCGAGGTGTTCATCCAGCGCGGCGAGATGTGGCGCATCGCCGAAATCGACGACGACGAGAGTCGGGTCAACGTCTCGCCCATCGAGGACCCCGGCGGCGAGGTTCCCTCGTGGGTCGGCGAGGAGATACCCGTCCCGTTCGAGGTGGCCCAGGAAGTGGGTGAAATGCGCGCCGTGGCGGGACCGCAGTTCGAGCGCGAGGCACCGCGCGAGGGGGTAGCCCGCGAGTTCACGAACCGCTACCCGACCGACCAGCACACCGCGGAATCCGCGCTCTCGCAACTCGACAGGCAGGCCGAGACCGACGCACCGGTTCCGACGGCAGATCGAATCGTCGTGGAGTTCGCCGCCGGGAAAATCGTCGTCAACGCCTGCTTCGGCCACAAGGTGAACGAGACGTTCGGGCGCGTCCTCTCGTCGCTGGTCGGCCAGCGAACCGGGTCCTCGGTCGGGATGGACATCGACCCCTACCGAATCGAGTTGGACGTTCCCGCCAAAATCGACGGACACGAAGTCGTCGAAGTTCTCCACGAGACCGACCCCGAGCACGTCGGCCCGCTCATCGAACTCTCGCTCAAGCGCTCGGACACCCTGAAGTTCACGCTCGCGCAGGTCGCCGCGAAGTTCGGCGCGTTGAACCGCTGGGAGGGTAGCGGCCCCGTCTCCATGGGCCGTCTCCTCGGCGCGCTGGAGGACACGCCGATGTACGACGAAGCGGTGCGAGAAGTGTTCCACGACGACCTCGCCGTCGATGCGACCGCGGACCTCCTCCGCGATATTCGGGCGGGCGACATCGAAATCGTCACGACCGGCGGGCGGACCCCGGTCGGAAGCGGCGGGCGCTCCTCGGGACGGGAACTGCTCGCCCCCGAGAACGCCGACGCGAGCGTGATTCAAACCGTTCGAGAACGGATTCAGAACGACCGCGTTATCCTGTTCTGTTTGCACTGTCAGGAATGGCAACGCAAGACGGAGGTCGGGAAGGTCAACGACCAACCCAAGTGCGTCCAGTGCGGTTCGACCAGAGTGGCCGCGCTCAATCCGTGGGCCGACGAGGTGGTCAAAGCGGTGCGGGCCGACGACAAGGACGAGGAACAAGAGAAGATGACGAGGCGGGCGTACAACGCCGCGAACCTCGTCCAAAGTCACGGGAAGCGGGCCGTCATCGCGCTCGCGGCCCGCGGCGTCGGCCCGCAGAACGCGGCGCGAATAATCGCCAAATTGAGGGAAGACGAGGACGATTTCTACCGCGATATTTTGGCCAGAGAGCGGCAATACGCCCGGACGCAAGCGTTCTGGGACTGATGAGGGGTTGGTGGTGAACGGTTTACCTCGCGCGAGCAAATTGTGATATCGTTCCGTCTTCTATTTATGTCGCCGTTTCTGAGATGTCCGTCCAATTCAGGACAACCGTTTAGACCGTCTACGGAGTACGTCCTTCCGGTGGGGACACATTAGTTGGGACTCCGTTCACGACAGATTGCCCGAACAGCCGACGGTAGTCCTCTCGGTGCGACTGCTCGTGACGATACTCCTGTTCCTGTTCGCCATTCGACTGTTGGGGGCGACGACCGACGCGCTCGCGCCGTTCCTCCAACGGAACCTCCGCCGGGTCGTCGTCGGCGACGCGCCCGCGCTCGGGGCCAGTTGGTTCGCCTCGTACGTGCTGGCGAACGGTTCCATCGTCGCCGCGCTCTCGCTCTCCCTGTTCAGTTCGCACCTCATCGTGCCGTCGCAACTGTTCCTGATGATAATCGGGTCTCGACTCGGCGCGGCGGCCATCGTCATCTTCATCGGCACGTTCGATTACCTCAACGAGGAACTCGACTCGCTCCGCGAATCGGTGAGTATGGGCCTGCTCGCGTTCCTCCTCACGCACTCCATCTACCTTCCGGTGTTGGTGGTGGGGTATCTCTCGATGCCGCTGGTCCAAACGACGGTCCCGGTTGAGCGAACCCCGCCCGCCACGGGAGCGTCACCGCCGGACGTGTTTTCGGCGCTTACCGGCAGCCTCATCGACGTGCTCGGTGCCGGAGTGGCATTTATCGTGGCCATCCTCTGTATCTTCCTGAGCATGCGCCTGTTCGACCGGATACTGAAGAGTCTCGACAAGCAACGGCTTCGACGCCGCTATCTCTCCCGACTGCAAAACAAGTGGGCGTCGTTCTTCCTCGGACTCGTCATCACCGGCCTGACGACGAGCGTCGCGTTCTCGCTCGGCGTCATCGTCCCGCTGTACAACCGCGGCCACGTCAAGCGCAACGAGATCATCCCGTACATCCTCGGCGCGAACATCGGAACCTTGGTCGATACGCTCATCATCGCGGTTGCCCTCGACACGCCCGTCGGCGTGCTGACCGTCGTCCTGTTGTTGAGCATCGGCCTACTGGTGACGCTCCTGACGCTCGTTCTCTATCCGCTGTACACGCCGTTCATCGACGTGATGCAGAACGAAATCGTCGGGACCAAAACCTACTTCATCGGATTTCTCCTCACGTTGCTCGTCGTTCCGCTGTTGCTCATCGTCCTCGGGTGACGGTCGGCGTCGGAGCCACACGACTTCACACGGGTCACGATTTTACGCGCCATCCCGGTCCCCTCGTGGTTTCGGCGCGATGTTCGTCGAGATGTCCGCCCCTCGAACCGCTTCCCGAACCGTTCCCCGAATCGCTCCCCGAACCGCTCCTTCCTTTCCGCGACACCATCAACTAAGCCGCCGCGCCGAAATCGTCCGTGCATGACGCTGCTCCTGACGGGCTACGAACCCTTCGGCGACGACGACGAAAACCCGAGCGAGATGGTGGCGCGCGAACTCGACGGCGAGGAACTCGGCGGCCACGAAATCGTCGGGGAAGTCCTCCCGGTCGAGTTCGACGCGGCGTTCGAAGCGATGCGGGACCACATCGAAACCCACGACCCGACCGCAATCGTCGCCACCGGTCTCGCGGCGGGACGGGCGGGAATCAGCGTCGAGCGCGTGGGTATCAACGTCAACGACTCGGGGAGCACGCCGGACAACGCGGGCGCGGAGCCGCGAAACGAGCGAATCCGCGGCGGCGAGGCGGCGGGCTACTTCGCCACGCTGCCCGTCGTGTCCGTCGTCGAATCCCTGCTCGACGCCGGGATTCCGGCTCACGTCTCGAACACCGCCGGGACGCACCTCTGCAACAACGCCCTCTACTCGACGCGGGCGTATCTGGAGCGCGAGGACCGCGACGTTCCGATGGGGTTCGTCCACCTTCCCTGTACGCCCGAACTGGCGGCGAAACACGCCGAAGACGGGAACGGAACCAGCGGCGCGTCGGTCCAGCCGAGCATGCCGCTGTCGATGCAGTGTGCGGCGATACGACGGACGTTCGACATGACGCTTGAGGAATGAGTTACGAGGTCGTTTGTGGAGATTGTAGGTCAAAGGGGATGAGTGACACCGATTTGGATAGGGTATACGACGTTAGTTTATATGAAATATAGAAGACTTATATAATATTAAAAATATTCGCGGACATGGATATGTTCGCGACCGCGACAAATATTGGTGAACGGGGTCGCACTGCTCTCGCCCGTCGGTTTGAAATCGACACACGAGCGTTGGCAACCTTCCGGATATTCCTGGGCTTCTTGTTGCTCTCCGATCTGGTTCTCCGGTCGCGCGACCTCGCTGTTTTCTACACAGACTCCGGTGTTTTACCCCGCTCGGTTCTCGAAACGCGGTTCCCCGGGCTTTCTCACCTTTCGATCCACACGATTTCGGGAGCGGCGTGGTTTCAAGCGGTCTTGTTTATCGTTGCCGCCATCTTCGTGCTGTTGCTTCTCGTCGGCTATCGAACGAGGGTTTCGACGGCGATTTCGTTCGTTCTCCTCGTGTCGTTACATGCTCGAAATCCAGTCCTCCTGAACGCTGGAGATTCCTTGCTTCGGCGATTGCTTCTGTGGGGTATCTTCTTACCGTTGGGTGAACGCTGCTCCGTCGATTCGCTGTACGACGAGGGCCACGACGAGCGAGTTGTGAGCCTCGCGTCCGCCGGGTTGTTGGTTCAGGTCGTCGTTATCTACACCGCGAATGCGCTGTTCAAACTCCGCGGCGAGTTGTGGACGCGCGGCGTTGCGGTGGAGTACGTGTTCAGTCTCCACAATCTCACCACGTTCGTCGGGGACGCTTTGGCCCGGTATCCGACGATTCTTCACGTCTTCGACAAGTTCTGGTTCACGATGATCGTGACGTCGGCGCTCCTGATACTCCTGACTGGCT
The DNA here is from genome assembly GCF_026008575.1 of Haladaptatus sp. T7. Classification (NCBI taxonomy): domain Archaea; kingdom Methanobacteriati; phylum Methanobacteriota; class Halobacteria; order Halobacteriales; family Haladaptataceae; genus Haladaptatus; species Haladaptatus sp. T7. Next base: position 175,194 of record NZ_BROP01000001.1, on the reverse strand, counting down.
GGTCGCGGGTGGCGTTCGCATCGCTATTCATCGGGATGCACTTTGGAATGTTTCTCACCATGCATCTCGGTCTCTTTCCGTTGATTTCTATCACGGCACTGCTTCCGTTTCTCCCGAGCGTCGTCTGGGATTCCGTGGACCGGTTCGTCGAACCGGTCGTGGGGGCACTCGACGAGGCACGTCGGATGAGTTGGTGTGAACGTGCCTTTCCTCACCCTCGGACGCCGAAAGTTCTGAATGACGTCCGTCAGGGAATAGAACGAATCACACCGCTTATTCTGACATTCCTTCTCGTATTCGTCCTCGTCTGGAACGCCGCGACACTCGGGTACGTCCGAACGCCAGAACAGGTAGAGGATACGGTGAATCCGGCCGAACATCGCTGGAGCATGTTCGCACCCGAACCGCGAGGAACCGACGGGTGGTACGTCGTTCCCGGGCGACTCGAATCAGGGCGGGAAGTGGACGCGTTTCATCGGGGTGCCGTTCGTTGGGACCGCCCGTCCGATGAGGGGCTCGGATTCCCCACTCATCGGTGGCTGGTATATCTCCTCGACCTCCAGCGGCGCGACTACGGGACGCTTCGACCGGCGTTCGCCAAGTACGTCTGTCAACGTTGGAACGAAACGCACGACGACGACCTGACGAACGTCTCCGTCTACTACGTTCGGCAACCGACGAGGCTCGACGGACCCGAGCCGACCGAACGGGTAGAAATCACGAATCGCTCGTGTAGTACTCGAAACCGAGATACGACGTAATATCTGACTATAGCGTCGGCTGAACGAACTCACGGGCGGCATCGAAGTGGCGCTGCTCGATGACGATTTCGTCAGCGCGCTCGTTGGCTTCCTCGGGCGTCAACTCGTCGGCCGCTTCGCGGATGGCGCGCATCGACGCGGCGCGGACGAGCGCCTCGATGTCGGCACCGGTGTACCCCTCCAGTTCCGTCGCCAACCAATCGAGGTCGATGTCGTCGGCGAGGGGTTTGTCGCCCGCGTGGACGGACAGGATTTTGCGACGACCCTCCTCGCCGGGGGCCGGAATCTCGATGTGGGATTCGAGTCGCCCGGGACGGAGGAGCGCGGGGTCGATGGCCTCGCGGCGGTTCGTCGCCGCGAGGACGACGAGGTTCGGATTCTCAGTCAGGCCGTCGAGTTCGGTCAGCAGTTGCGAGACGACCCGTTCGGTGACCTCGTGGGACTCGCCCCGCTGGGACGCGAGCGCGTCGATTTCGTCGAAGAAGATGATGGCGGGGGAGGCCTGTCGCGCCCGGTCGAACACCTCCCGAACTGACTTCTCGCTCTCGCCGACGTACCGGTCCAGCAGTTCCGGTCCGGCGACGGAGACGAAGTTCACGTCGCTCTCGCCAGCGAGCGCGCGGGCGAGGAGCGTCTTCCCGGTTCCGGGCGGGCCGTAGAGGAGGACGCCGCTCGGCGGTTCGGTCCGCGTCGCTTCGAACAGATTCGAGTACGAGAGCGGCCACTCGACGGCCTCGATGAGCGTCTGCTTCGCGTCGTTCAGTCCGCCCACGTCCTCGAAGGAGATGTCGGGCGCTTCGGCGACGAACTCGCGCATCGCGGACGGTTCGACGCTCGCCAGCGCGGTGTTGAAGTCCCCGCGCGTCACCTCGACGGAGAGCAACGCGTCGTCGTCCGCGCCGTCGTCGCGCGCGCGCCGGAGCGCCGCCATCGCCGCCTCCGTGACGAGCGTGTGGAGGTCGGCACCGACGAACCCGTGAGTCGTCGCGGCGAGTCGTTCGACCGCCACGTCGTCGGCGAGCGGCATCCCGCGGGTGTGGACTTCGAGGATTTCGCGGCGGCCGCCCTCGTCGGGCGCGCCGATTTCGATTTCGCGGTCGAAGCGCCCGCCGCGCCGGAGCGCCGGGTCGATGGCGTCCACGCGGTTCGTCGCGCCGATGACGACGACTTCCCCGCGGGATTCCAACCCGTCCATCAGTGACAGCATCTGGGCGACGAGTCGGTTCTCCATGTCGCTTTCCTCGTCGCGCTTCCCGCCGAGGCTGTCCACCTCGTCGAAGAAGATGATGGCGGGGGCGTTCTCGTTCGCTTCGGTGAAGATTTCGCGGAGGCGTTCCTCGCTTTCTCCCTTGTACTTGCTCATCACTTCCGGGCCGGAGACGGAGACGAAGTGGGCGTTCACCTCGTTGGCGACCGCCTTGGCGATGAGGGTTTTTCCGGTTCCGGGCGGCCCGTAGAGCAACACGCCCTTCGGCGGGTCGATACCCAACCGGCGGAAGAGTTCGGGGTTCGAGAGCGGCAGTTCGACCATCTCGCGGACCCGCCGGAGTTCATCGTCCAGTCCGCCGATGTCCTCGTACGCCGCGCCGGTGACGTCGGTCGAATCGTCGGCGTCGGTGGAGGATGTGGAGACGGATTCGACCATATCCGAGAGGGAGACTTTCACGTTCGTGTCGTTCGTCACGCGGACGGTTCCACCGGGGTTCGTCCGCGTGACGACGAATAGTCCCGCGTCGCCGAGTCGCTCGATTCGCGCGCGCTCACCGGACTGAACCGGACGGTCCAGCAGTTCCCGCTTCACCGCCCGCTCCAGCGTGTCAACGTCGTCGAGCGCGAAGTTCGCCTTCGGGACGACCGTGATGGAGTCCGCGTCGGAGACGGAGATGGGACGAACGGAAACCTCGTCGCCGATTCTGACGCCCGCGTTCGTCCGCGTTTCGGCGTCGATTTGGATGGTGTTTTCCGGCACCGTGCTCGCGGCGGGCCACACCTTGACGACCGTCGTTCCGTTCCCCTCGACGGCGACCGTATCGCCGCTCAGCACGCCGAGTTGCTGTCGGGCCTCGTCGGCGATTCGGGCGATACCCCGCCCGCCGTCGCGCTTTTCCGCACCCCGGACGGTAAGCGTAACCGTCGGTGTATTCGTCATATTCCCTACTCGTCACCCCACCGTCTTCAGGGTTTCCCGGAGAAACCCCTTTGTCCGATGCTGCCGATTGTTCAATTATGGTTGCTCGAACCGAGCGCGACGATGCGACATGGTACCAGTGCGAGCAGTGCGGACTGATGTTCGACGACCGGAGCGACGCGGAACAGCACGAGGAACACTGCGACGCGGAGGACCCGAGCTACATCCAGTAGCGGACACGACGAACGGGAGCAGGTGACGGCGGCATCGGTGGACGGATAATGGCGGGCAAACGGCGACGAACGCGCGTCGATTGCCACGCGGACGTTCACCACTGCCGACAGCTTAAACCGAGTGGCAGTCGGGAACGTACTATGGGGTACGATACCACAATCGGCTGGTCGCTGTTCACGTCCGGCGTCGTCACGCTCCTCCTGAAGGTGCTACCGTACGATTCGCTCTATTGGGGAATCGGACTCATCGTCCTCGGCGTGGTGGTGATGTCGCGCCGAATTACGTGATGTTGCGTCCGAGTCACCGTGTGACCGATTACCGTGTGTTTTAGACTCACTCTAAAACCGATATTTGTCAACCCTAATCCATATATTCTTAACCACGGGCGTTCCACGAAGGAACGAATGGCCGACCACCGGAGCGAATTCCTCAAGGCGTCGTGGGCCAACGTGGTGACGAACGTCCTCAAAATCGTGGTGGAGGGGGGACTCGGACTCGCGTTCGGAAGCCTCGCGCTCGTCGCCGACGCCGCCCACTCGGTGGCCGACCTGTTGGCGAGTGCGGTCGTCCTCGTCTGGGGACGTCTCTCCTTTCACGGACCCGACTCGAACCACCCGCACGGACACGAGCGGGTCGAACCGCTGACCGCCCTGTTCGTCGGCGGGACGCTCGTCCTGCTCGGCCTGAAACTGCTGTACGACGCGGGACAAACGATTCGCTCCGCGCCGGAGGCGACCTACAGCATCGCCCTCGTCGGGGGACTCGCCTTCGCCTTTTTCGACCGCGCCTTCTGTTACTGGTACACCAAACGCGTCAACCGAACCGTCGGGTCGTCCGGCCTCGCCGCGCTCGCCGCCGACAGCAAAAACGACCTCTACACCACGCTCGCGGCGATGGTCGGCGTCGCCGGAATGGCCGTCGGGTTCCCGGTTCTCGACCCGCTCGCGGGCGGAGTGGTCAGCCTGCTCGTCATCCACCAGGGCGTGGAGATTTCGCGGGAGAACGTCAACTACCTCGTGGACACCGCCGCCCCGGAACCCGTCCGAGAGGAGATTCGGGACGAAGTGCTCTCCCACGACGACGTTCACGGCGTACACGATTTCACCGCCTACCACGCCGGAACCGTCCTCGAAATCGAGTTCCACGCCGAGGTCGCGGCCGACCACACGTTCATCGAAGCTCACGACATCGAAACCGAACTCCGAGACTCACTCATCGCCCGCGACGACGTGGGCGACGTCCACATCCATCTCGACCCCGAAGGACTGGGCGAGTGGAAGGACGCGGACGAGGAACCGACGTCACCGCTCGTCAACTGAGTTCCGGCGGCTACCAGTCAACCACTACTCAGTCTAGCCCTGCCCGTTCCCGATGTTCCGCGGCCAACTCCTCCGCTCCTTCCCGCGATTGGCACGTTTCCCAACGGACCTGCTCGGCGTCGCCGTACGTGAGCGCGGTTTTCAACTCGTCGCGGAGGACGCCGACGCCGATTTCCAGTACCTCGCCGTCGGTCCCCAGTTCGTACATCGCCCAGCGTTCCGGAGCCCGCGCGACCGTCCCCCTGTCGAGTTCCAGCCAGCGCTTTGCGAGCGGCATTATTCGTCGTCGTCCTCGACGAACTCGAACGAGCGCTCGCCCAGTTCGTCCTCCTCGAAGACGAACACTCGCCCGCGTGCAATTTTCGGACTGGCCTCGACTTCGACGGCGTAGCCGTCGGCCCGGACCGTCACGCCGGGGAACAGTTCCTCCTCTTCGCCGGGTTCGAGGATGACTCGGCCGACGCCCGTCTCTTGCAGGATTTCGTCGTGGGTGTCCCGGTCGTTGACGTAGGTCATGACGCCCTCCGTCTCGGTCGGGTCGGTGACGAGCACCTGAATCAGCTTTCCCGGTTGCGTTCGAAGCGTCCCCTGTACCTTCTTCGGAATCCCGTTGTAGAAGACCTCCCGGCCGTCCGTGTATTCGACGACGATGCCGTCCTCGGTGAGTTCGACGCCGAGCGTATCGGGGGAAACGTCGTTGCGGACACTCATACCCGGCGGTTTGTCGGGGACGGGGAAAAGACCCCCGTTCCGGCGCAACGATTCGTTCGCACCCCGTCGGACGACCCACGCGGGAGAGCATACCGACCCGAGATTCGACGTAATGCCCGAGACTCGACGGACGGTTGATGCCACCAAGGAACTTGACGGACACAAACATCGACGAAATATTATTTGAAAATCTCATTTTCCAATCGCCATCATAGGAAGATGGTTTGAAACGAGCCAGTAGTATCAAATGAGTGGAACCGCTACGCACGGACGATGAACACCGTGGTGATAGCTGCGCGGTTGGCCGCCGGACTACTGTTGATACTGGCGAACGGGTACTTCGTCGCCATCGAGTTCGCGCTGACCCGCGTCCGCCAGTACTCCGAATCGGAGTTCGACTCGCCCGACTTGCGGAGGGCGTGGGAGATGACGGAGAACCTCGAAATCTACCTCACGAGCTGTCAGGTCGGTATCACCGCGTCCAGCATCGCGGTCGGTATCGTCGCCGAACCGGCGCTGGCCGCCATCTTCGAGCCGATATTCGCGGGGACCTGGTTGGCGTCGGTCGGCGCGGGGGCGCTCCTCGGATTCCTCATCATCAACCTCGTCCACCTGACCCACGGGGAACAGACGCCGACGTACCTCGGCGTCGAGCGCACGAAGTTCGTCTGTCGGTACGGCGCGACCCCGCTGTACTGGTTCCATCGGGGCATCGCTCCGATAATCACGCTCGGCGACGGGGTGGCGAAGTGGACGCTGCGTCTGTTCGGCGTCGAAATCACCGGCGCGTGGAAGGACGCGGAAGCGGACGCCATCGAAACCCGCGCCGACCTCCACCAGGAACTCGGCTCCGTCCTCGAACGAGGCGACCTCGCGGACGAGCGCCATCGGGAGGTCCTGAACGCGCTCGCAATCGGCGAGATACCGGTTCGAGACGTCATGATTCCGCGCGAGGACATCGTCTCCCTCTCGACGTCCGCGTCCCTCGACGAGAACGTCGAACGCGCCAAGAACAATCCGCACACGCGGTTTCCGCTGGTCGGCGAGTCGCTCTCCGAGTACCACGGGAACGTCTACATGCCCGCGCTGTACGGCGCGGACGACGCGCTCCGGTCGGGAGAGACGACCATCGAGGAGGTGGCACACCCGCCGACGACCGTCGCGGCGGACGCATCCATCAGCGACGTGGTGGACCAGTTCCAGGCCGAAAATCAGGAACTCGCGCTGGTGATGGAGGACGGAGAAGTCGTCGGCCTCATCACTGCAACCGACGCGTTGGAGGAGATCGTCGGCGAACTCGGCGACCCGACGGACGAACCGACCGAACCGTCCGCGGCCGCGTGACGGCATCACGTATTGCGTCTACCGCCATCCTCAAGACGGATACCTGCGAAGGCCGACCATGCACGGTCGCGCGAAAGCACCCGCCGCCGGGACGATACTCAACGCACTGGCGACCGGTGTCGGGTCGGCGTTCGCCATCGACATCTCGACGACCGCGGAGGTCGAACTGGACGATTCCGGCGAGATACGGGGCGAAATCGCCGACGCTCCCGACGCGGACGCTCGACTCATCGAACGCTGTGCGGAACTCGCTCTCGACATCGAAGACGAGGAGTTCGGCGCGACGGTCCGCACCGAGAGCGACGTGCCGATGGCCTCCGGCCTGAAGAGTTCGAGCGCCGCCGCGAACGCGACGGTGCTGGCGACGCTTTCGGCGCTCGATATCGAGATGCGGCGGGAAGACGCCTGCCGAATCGGCGTGCAGGCGGCCCGCGACGTGGGCGTGACGGTCACCGGCGCGTTCGACGACGCCAGCGCGAGCATGCTCGGCGGCGTCACCGTCACCGACAACTCGACGGACGAACTGCTCACCCGCGACGAGGTGGACTGGGACGTGCTGGTGTGGACGCCGCCGGAGCGGTCGTTCTCCGCCGACGCGGACGTCTCCCGGTGTCGGCAGGTCGCACCGATGGCCGAACTGGTGGCCGAACTCGCGCTCGACGGCGACTACGGCCGGGCGATGACCGTCAACGGCTTCGCCTTCTGCGGTGCGCTCGGGTTTTCGGCCGACCCCATGGTGGAAGCTCTGCCGGACGTGGCGGGCGTTTCGCTGTCGGGAACCGGCCCGAGTTTCGTCGCCGTCGGCGGGCGAGAGGTTTTAGAGGACGTACGGAAAAGCTGGCAGTCATTGGAGGGCACGACATGGCTAACGACGACGCAAACAGACGGAACCCGAACGATATGACGCTCGACGAACTGCGCGACGAAATCGAATCCATCGACCGCGAACTGGTGGAACTCATCGCCCGACGGACCTACGTCGCGGACACGGTGGCGGAGGTGAAGTCGGCCCAAGACATCCCGACGACGGACGAGTCACAGGAACAACGCGTGATGGACCGGGCGGGCGAGAACGCCGAGAAGTTCGAGGTGGACTCGAATTTGGTGAAGGCGATTTTCCGGTTGCTCATCGAACTGAACAAGGTGGAGCAACGCGAGAATCGGTAGCGACTGACACAACGCACAGTTTGAAAATCGTCACGAAGAGCTATTACTGATTGCGTGCATCTGTGTCATGGACGAAAGTGAATGGCCACAAAACAAAGCCGCAAAGTGCTGTTTCCCGGCAGTTGGTGGGTTCCGATTTTGTCGATACCCATTTCGTTCCTCCTTTGGCTGTCGGTTACTTTCCTGAACACCGCCTTCGCACAGCATGTCGGACTACAGGTTTCAGGATATCTGAGTGAGACGGCATCAGTGCTAACCGTCGTGAATTACGCACTCTCCCTGTTCGCCCCGTTCGCACTCTACTACGACCGAACGTATGTGAGCGAGAAGTCGAAATGGACGCCAACCCTCCTCTACTTGTTCATCTTTGTTCCGCTGTTGAACGTACTGATTGCGACCTTCTATCTGGCCCGCCGACACCGGTTCGTTGGAACTCCGTAGTTCGTTCCACCCTGAAAATAGAGGCAATCCACACAGAATCTATCACATCTGTTGAGAATCTGACCAAGGTGGAGCAAAGAGAAAATCGATAATCGCGGTGGGAATTCTAGCGAAACATCGGCGGCGGGGGCGTACTCTTCGACGGGTTCTTTCTCCTGAAAGTCGGCATCGAATGGGCTCGCTTCCGCGCCGAACACGCCGCCGACCCCGGCGGACTCGCGGCGTGGTTGGCACCGCAAAAGTCAGGCTCGACGTCGGAGAACTGAGGGGAACGACCGCTCTCGCGTGAAGACGCCGTATCGAACGGCGAGCGACCTCGTGAGACTTACCGAACGACCCGAATCGTCGCCAGTTCTTCGTCCGCAACGTTCTCGCGCCACTGCGCTTGCGAGATGGTGTACGCGCGTAAGTCCCGCGGGCCGCCGGAATCGCCCGGCGGAAGCCAATTTCGGAGGATGCCGTCGTACTGCCCGCCGTAGGCATCGACGTACTTCTCGATGGCGCGTTTCGACCGCTCGTTTTCGGGTTCGTGTCCGACGCTCACGAGTTCGAGGTCGAGCAGTTCGAAGGCGACGTACAGCATCGCTCCCGCCCGCTCTGCGGAGTAGCCGCGTCCCCAGAAGGGTTCTCGAATCCAGATTCCGAACGACGTCTTGCGTTTGTCCCATTCGAGCCACAGCTCGGCGACGCCGACGAATTCGTCGTCCGCGTTCGACCGCATGGCGTAGGTCGCCCGTTCGCCGGACTCCCACGCGTCCCTGACTTCGGTCAGTTCGTCCATCGTTTCCTTCGGCGTCGCGTGCGGCGTCTCCCCGAGCGGGCGCATTACGGCATCCATCTCGCCGGAGCGGTGATACTCGTAGAGGTCGAGGACGTCGACCGACTCGTGTAGCGGCACGTACCGAAGCCGTTCACTTTCGATGGTCGCCGGGAACAAAGTAGGAGACATAGGCGTGGATACTGCGGATTCTCCGACGGGGGCTAAAAGTGACGCGGTGCTCTTCGGCGAAATCGAACCCGTTAGACACCTCGTTCAGTGGCGTTCTCGGCGAGTGCGTCGAACAGTTCCGAGACCCTCCGCTCGATGTCATCCCGTATTCCCCGCACCGCCTCGATTTCCCGTCCGTGCGGGTCGTCGAGCGCCCAGTCGCGGGCGTCTCCCCGCCACGTCATCGGACAGACGTTCTCCGCGGAACAGCCCATCGTGATAACGATGTCCGCGTCCATCGTCTCGTCGTGCGTGATTTTTCGCGGAGTCCGGTCTCCGAGGTCGAACCCGTTCTCGGCCATCGTTTCGACGACGACACCGTGGACGTGATTCGCGGGGTCGGTTCCACCGGTGACGATGCGTACCCGGTCTTCGAGTCCCCGCCGGTCACGCTCTCGCTCGGCGAAAGCGGTCGCCATCTGACTCCGCCCCGCGTTCTGTACGCAGACGAACGCGACCGTGACGGTGCCGTCATTTTGCTCCGTCATTCGCTCTCACCCTGTCGAGGCTTCCGGCCCGTTATCGCCGCGGAGACGATGTATTCGCCGAGGTCGAGGCTGTCGTCCCATTCGCGGATGAACTCCTCGCTGTCCTCTTTCGGCGTTATCTCGACATCGACGAAACCGGCCTCGGTTAGCATCGCTCGCAGTTCGTCGATTGTCGAGGAGCCACCGACGCAGGCGGCCACGGATTCGGGATCCGTTCGAACCGCATCCGGGATGGGAGCGGTCATCACGACGTCCGAGACGGCCACCCGTCCGTCCGGGCGGAGCGCCCGAAACGCCTCGCGGAAGACCTGCGGCTTGTTCGGCGAGAGGTTGATGACGCAGTTCGAGATGATGACGTCGACCGTCTCGTCGGAGACGGGGAGGTGTTCGATTTCGCCGAGGCGGAACTCGACGTTCGTCGCGTCGTTCTTCACGACGTTCTCCCGAGCCTTCTCGACCATCTCGGGAGTCATGTCGACGCCGATAACCCGCCCGGACTCGCCGACCTCCCGTGCGGCGAGGAAGCAGTCGAATCCCGCACCGGACCCGAGATCGAGCACCGTGTCGCCCGTTTCGAGCGACGCGATGGCGTTCGGATTTCCGCACCCGAGTCCCAAGTCCGCGCCGTCCGCTACCGAGTTCACTTCGTCATCGTCGTAACCGAGTTGCTCCGAACTCTGCGTGGCCGATTCGTCACAGCAACCGTCTCCGTCGGCGCAACCGTCCGCCTCCGTGGCGATTCGGGCGTACCGGTTGCGAACGGCGCGTCGCTGTTCCGCGGCATCGAGATTCCTGTGCTCCTCGTCGGTCGTGTCCGTATTTTCGCTCATTCGTTTTCACCTCGTGTCGCGTCGAGCGCCGCAACGACCCGTTCCGCCCGCGCCGTCGTCCGATAATACCGCCACGTCCCTTCTTTTCGGCGGGACAGCAACCCGGCGTCGGTGAGGTCGGACAGCGCGTGGCTGACGGCGCTCTCGCTCACGTCGAACGACGGGGTTATCTCACAGACGCAGAGTTCGTCCTCCGCGGCGGCAAGCAATCGTGTGATTCGGTACCGAGTCTCGTTCCCGAGGGTTTTCAACGCGTCCAAATCGGTCGCGTAGTCGTCCGGAATCCCCCCCGTGAAGGATTCGAGTTCGTCGAGTCGCGCTTCGACGTCGGCGTCACAGCATCCGTCGGTCTCGTCCGCGATGAATCGCCGGAGTCTGGTCGTGTCCTGGGTCACGTTTGAGTAATTGAACAACCATTCATATTAGCATTCCGAACACCACCTTGGTTGTTCATCGTTAACAAGAACCACGAATGCGGAAGGCATTTAGATGCGAACGACCTCTCGGTGGTAGAGGTGATGCGTATTAACGACGACAATCGCCATTCTGATTCAGGGTATCGTTCTCGGCGTCTCGATTGCGGCACCGGTCGGGCCAATCGGCGTCCTGTGCATCCAGCGAACGCTTTCTAAGGGACGGCTCTCGGGCTTCGTCAGCGGACTCGGAGCGGCGTCCGCGGACGCCGTGTACGGCACCATCGCCGGATTCGGAATCACGATACTGTCCTCGACGCTGCTCGCCCACCGGACGAGCATCCGTCTCGGCGGCGGGGTCCTCCTCCTGTACCTCGGCGTACAGTCGCTCCGCGCCGAACCAGCGGAAACCGCACCCACCGCAATTACCGGACCCACCGCGTCCACACCGGACGTACCCGGGCTCGTGCGAGACTACGGTTCGACGTTTCTCTTGACGATAACCAACCCCGTGACCATTCTCGCCTTCGTCGGCATCTTCACCGGGTTGGGCGTCGGAGTGTCGGGGAACGATACGGACGCCGCCGCGCTGGTCGGCGGCGTCTTCCTCGGGTCGGCGCTCTGGTGGTTCGCGTTGAGTTCCGCCGTGGGGCACTTCCGGACGCGATTCGGACGGTCAACCATGCGCCGGGTGAACCGACTCGCGGGCGTGATTATCGTCGGGTTCGGACTGCTCGCGCTGTGGGGCGGGTTGTAGTCCCGCCGTCGTGGTCACGCTCCCTCCGAATCGTTGCTCCACTGTTCCGAGAGGAGTTCGAAGAATACCTGCAGATCGGCGACGAATCGAACGGAGTAAGGCTGTTGTCTCGGAAGGCATCGGTGGGGAGGGCGGTTCGAAAGTGTCGCGGTCGCGTCCTCAGTACTGCCAGAGCCGCTCGATTCGTCCGCCTATCTCCTCGTGGTCGTCTCGCAACGTTTCGACGGCGGTTTCGCCGTTCGCGTTGATGACGTGGACTTCTCCTCTCTCCCCGGAGTAGACATCCTGGAAGTCGTAGACGACGCCGATGACGTCCACGTCGTCCGGGATGTCGTCGCTGTCCAGGAGGAATTCGACCTGTCTATCGACGTTGTACTCGACGAGGCGGTTGATGGCACCCGCCCGGTCCACGTCGTCCGGGAGCGCTTCGACGCCCGCTTCGAGGCGGGGTTTCAACAGGTCGAGGCAGTGTTCGATACCCGCGGGTTCGGACACGCCGTCCGTCAAAGCGTCGTACGTCGCCGTGACGGCTCCACAGCCCGTGTGTCCCACGACGACGACGGTTTTCGTCCCCGTGTGCTCGACCGGGTAGAGCACGTCGCCGGAGACGACTTCACCGTCGTCCGTGCGCTGGACGACGCGGTTTCCGATGTTGCCGCACGTGAAGACGTCGCCGGGTTCCTCGTTCCCCCAGATGTGGTCCTGCAGGACGCGCGAGTCCGAGCAACAGACGGTGACGACGCCCGGTCGTTGGGAGTCCTGTACGTCGTCAAATCGGGTCCGGAACGCCGCGGCGTGGTCCGCGTTTCGCTGCAACATCTCGACGAACCTGGAGTGCATGGTTGTATGCACTCTCTACTTCGAATTTATCCCTTGGGTTTCCAGCCGATTTGCGTCGGAACGCGGTCGAAATCGGCCGGAGCGTGGTTGCTGTCGGAACCGGACAGAATTCGGGACGGATGGAACCGGCGGTGACGGACGCCGCGACCAAACGGGACGATTCTTGTCGAACGGGTTCCTATCGGACGACATGAACGAGACACGGCGGGCCGTCTTGGACGCGCTCGCGGACGGTCCGGTTTCCGGACCGGAACTCGCGGACAGCCTCGACATTTCGCGGAACGCGATTTGGAAACACGTCGAGGCGCTTCGCACCGCCGGGTTCGAAATCGAGAGCACGAGCGATGGCTACCTCCTCGATGACGTCCCCGAGTTCGGTCCATCGGTCGAGTACGGACTCGACGCACCCTTTTCCGTCGAATATCACGACTCCATCGGGAGCACGAACGACAGAGCGCGGGAACTGGCCGAGGAGGGTGCCGAGGATGTCGTCGTACTGGCGGACGAGCAGGTCGGCGGACGGGGGCGTCTCGAACGAACGTGGGTCGGTCCGTCCGGCGGCGTCTGGTTGAGCCTCGTGCTTCGCCCGAACATCCCGCCAGCGCACGCGCCGCTCCTGACGCTCGCCGCCGCCGTCGCGGTGGCGCGAGCGGCGCGGGAGGCCGGCGTCCCGGCGGAAATAAAGTGGCCGAACGACGTCCTCGTGAGCGAGGAACGAGCGAACGAGGGCCAGTCGGACCGGAGTTCTGATGACGTCCTCGTGAGTGAAACGAGCGAGGGCCAGTCGGAGCAAGGCACCGCTGCCGGAGCGAGAGGTGGAGAAAAACTCTGTGGCATCCTCACCGAGATGGAAGGAGAGGCGAATCGCGTCTCGTGGGTCATCGTCGGCACCGGAATCAACGTCAACATCCCGGCCGACGACCTCCCGGAGGGCGCGACGAGCGTGCAGGAAGTCGTCGGGAGCGTGAACCGACGGGTGTTCGTCCAACGGGTGCTAGAGGAGTTCGACGCGCTCCGAACGGACGTGGATGCCGTCCTTCCGGCGTGGCGAGAACTGTCGGCGACGCTGGGCCAGCGGGTACGGGTCGAAACGACGAACGGAGACGTGGTTGGAACAGCGGTCGATATCGTCACGCCGGGCGCGCTGGTCGTCGAGACCGACGATGGAGACGTCCGCGTTCACGCGGGCGATTGCGACCACCTTCGCCCGGCGAACTGACGTCCGACGAAGGTACCGGAGGTTGGAACCGACGGCGTTCAGCTACTACCGTGTGCTTTGCCGGTCGTCGGGACGTCCGGTTCGTCGTCCTCGCCGCCGACGCGGACCGTGAGGACGGGGACCGTCGAAGCGCGGACGACGCGCTCGGCCACGCTGCCGAGCAGGAGGCGGTCGATGCCGCCGCGTCCGTGCGTTCCCATTACGATGAGGTCGAAACCGTCCAGTTCGGCGTAGCGGACGATTTCCTTGTTCGGCGGCCCTTCGAGCAAGTGGGTCGTCAGCGAAACGTCGTACTCCTCCGCGACGCGGCGGGCGTCTTCGAGCGCCGATTTTCCCTCCTCTTCGAGCATGTCGGAGACGCCCTCCCACGACGACTCCATGGGGAGGCTGGCGAACGTCGAGGAGTTGATGACGTATATCGCGTGCAGTTCCGCGCCGTGCGCCTCGGCCAGTTCGGCGGCGTGTGCGATGACGCACGTCGTCTCCTCCGAACCATCGGTCGGGACGAGAATTCGGTCGTACATGGGAGTGTTACCGAATGGCACGGTGTGGGTTGTCTTAACTCATTTGGTGAGGACTTCCTTCGAAACGAAACGGCATCGGTCGCGGGAGGTACATTCCCGAAGTCCGGTGCGACAACGGCGGTGGGAGGACGACGGCGAGGCGGTAAGGCGATGAGATGGCGAGGCGGTAAGGCGGTAAGGCGATGAGATGGCAAGACGGCAAAGCGGTAAGACGGCGAGGTGGCGACAGCGGTAATGTGACAGAACCGATGGAATGCCGACCTACAGCACCACGTCGGTTACGTCGCTTGCACCCGCCCGACGGACCACCGAACGAACCACGTCGCGGTTTCCGGCGAGGTTGTCCGAGTCGCCGTCGAGGACGAGCAGTTTCGCGTCGCGTCCGGGTTCGATGACACCGCGGTTCAGCCCCGCGATGCGCGCCCCGTTTCGCGTCGCCATCCGAAGTACTTCGCGGGGCGAGACGTCAGTCAACTTCGCCGTGAACTCCATCTCGCGGAACATCGACGGACTGTTCAACATCACGTTGTCCGTCCCGAGCGCGACCGTCGTCCGTTCGAGAAGGTCCCGAATCGGGGGCATACCGACCCCAGTCACGAGGTTCGAGCGCGGACAGACCGCGATGGGAATCTCGCTGTCTTCGATTCGGTCGAGGTGAATCGGCTCGGGGTGGACGACGTGAACGAGGAAATCCGGCGAGAGGTCGAGCGCCGGGTTGATGTCGCTCGGGTCGGCCTCGCCCGCGTGGATTCCGAACGTCTTTCCCGCCCGTTTCGTCGCCGTCCGTTCACGGCCGAAGTCGGCGTCGTTGGCACCGCTCGCGCCGAAGCCGTCCGCCGCTTCCATCGCATCGACCGTCTCCCGGCCGAGGATGAACGGGTCGATGTCCAAGCTCTCGGCGGCCTCGCGCAGGGCGAAGACGCCCTCGACGCCGCCCTCGCGGAATTCGAGAAACGAGGCGGTCCCCGTCGATTGCATGAACTCCAACGACCGTCGCATCGCTTCGACCTTCTTCGCACGCGACGTCTTCCGAAGAAGTCGGTGTTTGAGTCCGTCCGGCGGCGCGACGAGTTCTTCCAACGACAGCCCCGCACCGGCCTCCTTGGCGATGGAGTCTCCGATGTGAGTGTGTGCGTTGACGAACGCCGGACAGACGATGTTCGACGACGAAACGGACTCCTCTTCGATTGCGGTTATCGTACCATCCTCGACGACGACGCGACCTTCCACGGGGTCGAAGTTCGGCCCGGACAGGATGGTGCCCTCCACGAACATAGATGGCGGTTATCAGTTGTCGGACTTAAACGCCTCGTCCCGTCCAAATCCGTCGGTTTCGGCGTTCGGTCACTCCTTGTCCCCTTCGTCCGCCTCGAAATCGGTCAACGTCGTCCGGACGCCGGTCCGGATGTCGCTGACGAGCGCGCCGTCGGTCTCCAACCCGAGGACGCGTTCGGCCGCGTGTCCGACCGCCTCCGTCGTCTCCGCCGGAGTGTACACGCCGAGTCGCCACTGGTCGCGTTGGACCTGCTGGAGCGCCCGCACCAGCGTCGATTGCTTGGCGAGCGGCCGAATCTCGCCGTTGACGACGACCCGCGACGACGATTCGGTCATCTTCGGTCGGCTCGGAACGTCGAGCGTGACGTGTTCCGAATCGACGCCCGCGTCCGCCGCGATGTCGTCTTCGTACTCCCGAATGGTCTCGTGGTCCGCGTCGATGATGTCGTCCGAGACGTCCACCATCTCCGCCCAGACGGCGCGTTTGTAGAGGTCGCGGTCCGACAACCGTCGGGCGAGTTCGGCGGTTTCCGGGTTCGTTCGGAGCGCGACCAGCAGGTCGTGGTCGTCCATTCGTCGCAACTGCTCGGCGTCGATATCGGGCGCGTCGAGGAGTCGCTCGCTCGCCTGCTGGAGCATCGACTTGCTGATTCGCGTGACGTGGTGGTTGTACACCGTCGGATTCATCAGGGCACGGGCGACGAGCAGGCTCTCTGCCGTCTGGACGTTCCCCTCCGCGAGGACGAGTTTCCCATCGAAGAACGTCAGTTCGTGTGTCAGTCGCTCGTGGTCGATGGTGCCGTAGGGAACGCCGGTGTGGTGGGCGTCGCGGACGAGATAGTCCATCCGATCCACGTCGAGTTCGCCGGAGACGACCTGTCCGAGTTCCCCCTCGCCCGCGATGAGTCCGGCGATGGTGTTCGGGTCCAAGTCGTGGTCGCGGAGGATGTCGCCGACTTCAGTGTCCGCGAGGAGGTCGTGAACGTCGTCGTGGTATTTGCCCGTCCGGCGGTGGATGAGTTCCTCGATGGTGTGGCTGTACGGCGAATGGCCGATATCGTGGAGGAGGGCGGCCGCCCGGACGCGTTCTGCCTGCACGCCTTCGATACCGAGATTGGTGAGGGCTTCGCGGGCTAGATGGTACACGCCGAGGCTGTGCTCGAATCGGGTGTGATTTGCGGAGGGGTAGACGAGACGGGCCGTTCCGAGTTGCGTGATGTGTCGCAATCGCTGGACTGCGTGCGTATCGAGGAGGTCGTTCGCGACGCCGACGACCTCGATGTGGTCGTGAACGCTGTCCTTGATAGTCTTCATTACGTGAACGTTGGCCCGTCATGGTATAAAAACCGAAGGACGAGGCTTTATGCCCTCTCTCGAAGGACTCCGAAACATGGTCACGTTTCTCTCAGGGGGGACGGGCACCCCCAAACTGTTGGAGGGGTCCGAGTCGGTCGTTTCGCGCGCCGAGACGACCGTCGTCGGCAACACGGGGGATGACGTCGAACTCGGCGGCCTCCTCGTCTGTCCCGACATCGACACGGTGTTGTTCCAGCAAGGGGACGTCCTCGACCGCGAACTGTGGTGGGGAATCGCCGACGACACGACGGCGACGCACGACGAACTCCATCGCCTCGCTGAGTCGGCAGGACTCGACGGAGGACCGCGGTACCTCTCGGACGACCGGCAGACGAGCGGACGGGACATCTCTCGTTGGCGGCGGTTCTCGGGCGTCGCGGAGTTCATGCTCCTCGGCGACCGCGACCGGGCGGTGCACGTTACACGGACGGGGTTGCTGGACGAAGGGAAGACGCTCACCGAGACGACGCGGATTCTGGCCGACGCCTTCGATTCGCCGACGGACGTCGTTCCGATGAGCGACGACCCCGTTGCGAGCATCATCCACACGCCCGACGGGGAGATGCACTTTCAGGAGTTCTGGGTCGCACGCGGCGGCGAACCGGCGGTCACGGACGTCGAGTTCCGCGGCGCGAGCGAGGCCCGACCGTCGCCCGCCGCCCTCGACGCGCTGACGGACGAACCGGTCGTCATCGGCCCGTCGAATCCGGTGACGAGCATCGGACCGATGCTCGCCATCGACGCCATCCGCGACGCGCTCGAATCGACCACCGTGGTCGCGGTGTCGCCGTTCGTCGAGGACCGCGCCTTCTCCGGACCCGCGGCGAAACTGATGGAGGCGGTCGGCTACCAACCGAGCACGGCGGGCGTGGCGGAGGCGTACCCGTTCGTCGATGCCTTCGTCCTGGACGACGAGGACGGAACGACGCTCGACCGCCCGACGGTTCGAACGGACACGAAGATGGACGACGCGGCGGACGCGGCGCGCGTCGCCCGCACTGTGAGCGACGCGCTGGAGGTGGCCTGATGTTCGAGCCACGGGTCGCGCTCGCCAGCCTCAGTGGAGAGTCAGATGCGGACTGGGCGCGCACCGCGTCGGAACACGTCGGCGCGGCGTTCCTGGGCGGCATCGCGCTGGACGACGAAACGCGGAAAGCGGCGAGGCAGTTGGTGTCGCGCAACCGAAACGAGTTCCTGCCGGACGACCCCGTTTCGTTCGTGGACGAGCAACTCGCCGCGCTCGCGGACGTGCCGATTCGCCCCGGCGTCAACGTCCGCTCCGCCACCCTTCCGCCGATTCGCGCCGTCGGGGACGTGTGCGAACGTCACGGCGCGATACTGGAACTCAACGCCCACTGCCGACAGGAAGAGATGTGCGCGGTGGGTGCCGGACAATCACTTCTCCGAGACGCGAACCGCCTCTACCAACAGGTTCGCGCGGCGGCCGAAACGGGGGCCACGGTGAGCGTCAAGGTTCGAACCGAAGTTCCCGGCGTGAACCTTCCACGGGTCACACGGCGGGCCGCGGACGCGGGTGCGGATATCGTCCACATCGACGCGATGGATTCGAAGCGCGTCGTGGCGGACGTCGCGGACGCCACCGATTGTTTCCTCGTGGCGAACAACGGCGTCCGCGACGGGAAAACGGTCGCCGAGTACCTCGATTACGGTGCGGACGCGGTGAGTGTCGGGCGACCGAGCGACAATCCCGAGGTGCTGTCGCGGGTCCGTCGCGCGACCGACGAGTGGTTCGCGGAGGTGGCGGTATGACGCCCGCGGAACACGCCCAACTGGCACTGTTGCTGGAGGTCGCCGGGACGCCGAAACCCGGAAACGTGGACCGGGACCGTGACTTTCCCGACTTGCGCTTCGAGCACTTCCTCGCCGGGGCCATCGGGTCCGGCGAGGGACTCAGGGCCGCCGAGGAAGGAAAACCGGTCGGCGAGGCGTTCGAGCAGGCCGTCGAGGGCATGAGCCACCAAGAGGGTGGCAACACCCAGTTCGGCGCGTTGCTGTTGTTGGTTCCGCTGGTGCAAGCCGACGAGTTGTCGCCCGAGGGGGTAACGGACGTCGTGGAGACGACGACGGTCGAGGACGCCGAGGGGTTCTATCGCGCGTTCGAACACGTCGATGTGGCCGTCTCGGACCCGCCGGAGGGAATGGACGAGTTCGACGTTCGCCGCGGAAGCGACGCGATTCCGGCCCTCAGAGAGGCCGACACGACGCTTTACGACGTGATGGAACTGAGCGCCGACAAGGACGGCATCGCCCGCGAATGGACGAACGGGTTCCCGCGCACGTTCCAAGCGAGCGAACGAATCGCCGAACTGGACGGCGGCATCTCCGCCCGCGCGGCGCAGGTGTACCTCGAATTCCTCGCCCACGAACCGGACACCTTCGTGGCGAAACGCCACGGGAAGAAGGTCGCCGAGAGCGTCCTCGTCCGGGCCCAGGAAGCGCTTCAGGAGGCGCGCGAGGGGAACTCGGAACTCGTCACGGCGTTCGCCGACTCGTTGGTCGAGGAGGGAATCAACCCCGGCACGACCGCCGACATCGTGGCCGGAGGCCTGTTCGTCGCGTTGGAACGGGGCGTCTCGCCGTGAGCGACGCAGACTGGCCGGTCGAACTGCGCGGCGTGACCGAATCCGTCGTCACGACGCTCGGACCGAACGGGTTGTGGAACGCGGCCGCGCTCGGCCTCCACGCGGGTGCCTCCGCTCCCGTAACCGCCCGGACGTGGGGCAACACCCGGACGCGGCGGAACTTTCACCGGCAGGGCGGCGGCGTCGTCCAGTTCACCCGCGACCCCGTGGATTTCGCGGAGGCCGCGCTCTCGATTCGGGAGGACGAAGAGCCGGTCCTCGATTCCGCGGACGCGTGGGTCGAAGTCGAGGCCGAACAGATTGGAGCGGGGGAAACCGACGGCACGCGCTGGGAGGAGTGGGAACTGACGCCGGTCGAGTCGAGGGTTCGAGAGCGGCGGGTGCCGCTGACGGACCGCGGTTTCGCGGCGGTCGTGGAGGCGACGGTAGCGGCGTCCCGGCTGGGGGTGGACGGGTTCGACGACGCGGACCTCCGCTCTCGGTTGGACTACTTCGAGGAGGTTGCGCGGACGTGCGGTGGCGAGCGCGAGCGAGCCGCGTTCGACCGGATTCGGGAATTCGTCGAGTGGTGAGCCGCGTTCGTCGGTGATTTCGACCCCTCCGTCCGCCGATGGGTCGGGGGGATTTCAAAAGAGGTATCACCCACGCTCGCACTACCCGCCGAGTATGAAACCCCGGTTCGTGGGTCGGCTTTCGCTCGCCGACGCGGTGACAGTATCGAACGCCGCGCTCGGCTTTCTGGCGGTTTCGGTCGCCACCGCGAACCCGAGGCTGGCCGCGCGCCTCGTCCTGCTCGCCGCCGTCGCGGACGGACTCGACGGGGTGCTCGCCCGCCACGTCGGCAGTTCCGCGGCCGGGCCGTATCTCGATTCGCTGGCCGACGTGGCCTCGTTCTCGGTCGCACCGGCGATGCTGGTCGTCGCCGTCGTGCGCCAGACGTGGGGCCACGACCCGCTTCGCGTGGCGATTGCGACGCTCGGCGGGGCGCTGTTCGTCGCCATGGCCATCGTCAGGCTCGGGTTGTACACCGCCTACGACACCGACGACGACGTGACCGAGGGGATTCCGACGACGCTCGCGTCCGTCATCCTCGCCGCGGGCGTCCTCGCGGGCTTCACCGACCCCATCGTGGTCGTCGCGCTCACGTTCGTCCTCGCGGGACTGATGGTCTCGACGATAACCTATCCCGACCTGTTGGCCCGCGACGCGCTCATCATGGGCGTCGTCCACTCGCTCGCCATCCTCGTGCCGGGTTTTAAGGGACGGGCGTTTCCGTACGCCCTGTTGACGCTCGCGCTGGCCTACCTCGTCCTCGGGCCGGGATTCTACTGGCGCGAGACGGAGGGGAAGACCCCCTCGGCGAAGACGACAGAAGGGAAACGCTCTTGACGGCTACGGTCCGAATTTTTCGCATATGAGAGCAACGGCACAGCCGGGGGTGGACGCATGAGCGACGAAGACGCCGAGGAGACGCAGGACTCCGAGGCCGAAGAGACGGAACTCGTCAGTGCGGAGACCGTAGAGGAGCAACTCGAAAGCGCGGAAGCCGAACTCGAAGACGCCGAAACGGAGGCCGAACTCGACGTCGTAGAAGCGCAACTCGACAAAATCGAGGGACTGCTCGAAAGCGCTGACCTCCCCGAACCGGACGAGGACGACGAGGACGCGGAGGACCCGCGCGAGGAACTGGAAACGCGCCTCTCGGACCTCCGCGACGAACTCGAAGACCAGCGCGGGCCGTACGCGGAAGACGTCATCAGCGACGTGGAAGACGCGGCGGCGACCATCACGGACACCCGCTGGACCGACGACGGGAGTGAAGAACTCGTCACCGTCGTCGAATCCTTCGCCGAGACGGTACAGGACGCGCTCGGGACGAATTTCAGCGTGACGCTCTCGCGCAACGCGGACGACCTCGCCGAAATCCTCGGAACCGCGGCGACCGCCATCGGCGACGCGGACCTCGACCCGGACGAGGACGCGGACACTCTCGAAACGCTCGTCGAAGCGACCGAGGAACTGCAGTCGGGCGTCGACGACGCCGAAGAGTGGAGCGACCTGTCCACCCGCGAGCAACTCGAAGCCGAAGGGTACTACGACGTGCTCGACCACCGCAAGGATTACCCGCCTGAGTGGGGCGCACTCAAGGTCTGGGAGAAGCGCAACCGAGCCGACATGGTGCTCCTCGCGCTCGATTCCCTTCAGTCGAACTTCATGGAACGTCACTGCCTCGAAGCGCTCGAACGGATGGGCAATGAGGACGCCGTGGAACCCATGCTCCAGCGCGCCCAGCGGCGCGACAAGGACGCCATCCGTATCCTCGGCAAGACCGGCAGCGAGGACGCCATCGACACCATCATCGATTACGTCGACGCCGACCCCGGCATGGCAAAGACGGTCATCAAGGCGCTCGGCGAAATCGGAAGCGACGAAGTGACCCAAGAGGTCGCGGACCAACTCGTCGCCGACGATGCGGACGTTCGAAGCTACGCCGCACGCGCACTCGGTCGCATCGGCGACACGCGCGCCATCGAGCCACTCGCGGACACGCTCGAAAACGACGACTCCGACTCCGTTCGAGCGAGCGCCGCGTGGGCGTTGAACCAAATCGGCACCGAAAGCGCGCTCGACGCGGTGCGCGACTACTCCGACGACCGCGCGTACATCGTCCAGAGCGAAGCGGAAAAGGCGCTGTAATCGGCCAGTAAGCACTCCTTACCGCTGTATAATCGGTCAATAACGAAGTCCCCCGAATCCGTTTTTTCTCGCCGAGAGGTTCATGGCGACCGAATCTTCCCGTCTCGGTATGTGTCCGAACTGCGGAAACAGTATCACCAGTGGCTATCTTCTCATCGAGTACGACACCGAGGATGGGTCAGAACGGTTCGCCGAATGTCCGTCCTGCGAGGATATCGTTCACCCTGCTCACTGAGCGAGGAACGTCGCAAAGAATTCGAGCGCGAACGCGAGGGCGAGACAGAACGCACCGACGCGACCGATCCACGTGTACTGTCTGACTTCCATCGGCGAGATGTCGAGGGTGTAGTCGTTGTAATCAGGGTCATACTCGATGTAGTTCGGTACCTGAAAGAACTCGAAGAAGACGAGAACTGCACCGAGAGCACCCAACGCATATCCCGCCAGTTCGAGTATAATCGGAACGTCGACCATACAGAGTGGGCGAAGGTAGCGGACAAAAATCCACCGCTCCGAGCGTTTATATTGGAAGACGAAACCACTTCGCTCCGTGTCCGCCAAAGTCGCGTTCGCGCTCCTCTTGGTGCTCGCCGTCTCCCCGGCATCGGCGTCCGGGATAGGGTCGGGACCGGGGACAACTCCCCCCACGGTATCGACCCCTGTCTCGGCCTCCGCATCATCCTCGACGAACCGCACGCCGAGAATCGTCGCCGTGTACCCGAATCCGGTGGCGATGGACGATGCGGGGGAGTTCGTCCTCGTAGCCTTCCAGAACCGAACGAACCTCTCGGAGTGGGCGATTTCGGACGGCGAAGCGACCGCCGACCTCCCGGACCGAACCGTCTCGGGGCGTATCGCGTTCTCCACGGCACCGAACCGTACCCAATCGCTCACCTCGTTTCGAACCCTCCCGCTCTCAAACCTCTCGCTCGCGAATTCGGGTGAAACGATCACGTTGTGGCGAAACGAGACTGTTCCCCAGCGCGTGGACGTGGTCAGCTACGCCGATGCCCCGGACGGGGAGTGCTGGCGACCGAAGACGAAGAAGTGGCGTCCCTTGGGCGCGACGAACCTATCAATCGCTCGCGCCGACGCCACGAGCGTCCGCGCGTTCGTGCTCCCGGACGACCCGGAGGTCCCCGCGCACGTCCTCCGGAATGCGAGTCATCGAATCCTATTGGCCGGATACTCGTTCACCTCCCGTCGCATCGCGGACGTCCTCATCGCGGCGGCCGACCGGGGCGTGGACGTTCACGTCGTCGTCGATGACGCGCCGGTCGGCGGTCTATCGACGCGGGAGGCGACCGTCCTCGACGACCTCGCCGCTCACGGCGTCACCGTCGAAGTCATCGGCGGAAAACTGGGGCGGTACGACTTCCATCACGCGAAGTACGCCGTCGCGGACGACGAGGCCGTCGTATTGACCGAGAACTGGAAACCGGCGGGGGTCGGCGGCCACGCCAGTCGCGGCTGGGGCGTCGTCGTCGGCCGCGACGCCGCGACCGACCTCCGGGAGGTGTTCGTCGCCGACACGTCGTGGAACGACACGGTTTCGTGGTCGAAGTTCAGGGCCGGGCGGTCCTTCACCCCCGCCTCGCCCGCGAACGGAAGCTACCCGACGCGGTTTCGTCCGAAGCGCGTCCCCGTCGATTCCGTGAGCGTTCTCGTCGCGCCCGACAACGCCGAATCGGGCGTCCTCTCGCTCCTTCGGTCGGCGAACGAGTCAATTTGCGTCCAGCAGATGACGGCAGGCGGCATCGGCCAACCGTTCGTCCGCGCGACGCTCGCCGCCGCCCGCCGCGGCGTCGAAGTCAAAATCCTCCTCAGCAGCGCGTGGTACGTCCGCGACGACAATCGGCGGGTCGCCGACTGGTTGAACGAACGGGCGGACGACGAGGGACTTCCCCTCCACGTGAAACTCGCCGACCCGGACGGCTACGAGAAAATTCATGCCAAGGGCGTCGTCGTGGACGGACGACACGTCGTCGTCGGCAGCCTGAACTGGAACAACCATTCTGCCCGCGAGAACCGGGAAGTCGCCGTCGTCCTCCACGGGGACGCGGCCGGTGCGTACTACGGACGCGTGTTCACGGCCGACTGGGGAGATGGCGAAAAGACGTTCCCGGTCGGTCTCGCCGCGTTCGTCGTAGTCGGCGTCGCTGGCGCGGTATGGATCGCAAAACGGGAGGTTCGATTCGAGTCAGAACGCTAAGCCAGCGGGGAGTTCAGTCGTCTTGCTGGTGTCCGACCGTCGTGCTCTGCAGGTCCTCGTCGAGTTCCGCGTCGGCCATCTTTTCGACGAGCGCGTCGAGCACCTGCTCGCGCATGCCCTTGACGAACTTGATACTCCCGACGACGAGGTGGCCGCCGCCGCTGACGCCGCCGCCGACGACCTCCTCGTTGAGTTCCGTGACCATCTCGGGGATGTCGAGGCGCACGCCGTCGCTTCGGAGGACGGCGAAGTCCGGGCCGTAGCCGATGGTGATGACGGGTTCGCCCGTCTCCTTGACCTTGCGGTCGTGGATTTCACCGGTCGTCTTTCCTGGCGGCGGGTAGGTGAACCGGTAAGCGTGATTTTCGACGTCAACGCGGTAGAGATGCGCCTCGCTCGCCAATCGTTCGTGTTTGACGTGGGGCATCGCGGCGTCGAGTTGCTGTTCGGTGTCCTCCTCGGCGCGGTTGGAGAGGAACGAAACGAGTTCGCGGTGGCGTTCCTCGTCGTCACAACCGACGTTGAGCACGTCGTTGATGAGGTTCCGTCCGGGGTCGTACTTCAGCCAGAACGCGCCGTAATCGAGCGCTTCACCCATGTCCGAGAGGAACTCCTCGTCGTAGCCTTCCGACTCGGCGAGTTCGACGTACTCCGTCATCGCGTCGGCCTTGGAGCGGTCGGAGATTCCCGCGACCGCGGGAACGTGGCGGAGCTCGTCCGTGATGTCGGGCCATATCATCCGCGCGAGTTCGACGCACATCATCCCCGTCGTGATGCGGTAATCCTCGTCGTAGAGATACGGGTTGACGTGGCCGTCGATATAGGGGTCCACCGCCTCGGGGTCGGGGTGGTGGTGGTCGACCACGAGAATCGGGATGTCGTAGTGTGCGAGGTTGGCGTACGCGGGGACGTCCTCCTCCGTGCTTCCGTTGTCGAGCATGAGCAGAAGGGGGAGCTTCTGGCCGTGTCGGGCCTGATCTTCGAGCGCGAAGTTTAGGTCGCGGGTCACGTCCTCCATCTCGTAGAACGGTGCCTTGCTCGGCAGGCGCTTGAACAGGTGGCGCTTGGCCTCGGGCGCTTGATGGGTCTCCTCGATGAAGCGGCGCAGAGCGAGTTCGACCGGGAGGCTCGCGCACATACCGTCACCGTCGGCGTGGTGCCGAACGCGAATCGGTCGGCTTTCGAGCACCGTGCGACGGAGCTGTTTTGCGATTTCTTCGAGGTCGGGGAACAGCTGTTCGAGCGCGGGCCACTCGATGAGCGGCTCCACGTCGTGGGGTTCCGCTCGCTCGTCGAGCGCCGTCTCGATTCGGTCGCGAACGACGTCCTCTTCCTCGCCTTCCAGCGCGGTGAGGGACGCGACTTCGACCTGCAGCGCACCGTCGCGTTCTTCGACGACGCCGACGAGGTGTACGAGGTCCTCGATATCGATTTCGGGATGTGCACGGACGCCCGCCTCCTCGAACGCGGCACAGGGGACGACACCCGTGTGGTCGCTGACGTGGAAGATGGTCGGGCCGCCCGTCTGTTTTATCTGGACGACTTCGCCTTCGAGGTGGACGGTGTCACCGACCTGCTCGCCGAGGCTGCCGGTTTCGGCGACCTCGTACTCGTGGGCGACGGCGACGGTTTCGGGGTCGTCGATATCGACCGGCGTGAAACTCAGGTCGCCGTTATCGCGTACTTCGACGAGTTCGACGACGAGTTCGTCGCCGACGTCGTACGAGGTAGAGAGATTCGATTCGTGAACGAGACCGGAAACCGAGTCGGAGAGGTCGACGAACACGCCGTAGTCGACGACACCGTTGACGACAGCGTGATACAGCTCGCCCTCAGACGCATCGGAGAGAGTACAGTCCGCCGCGAGTTCGTACACGACGGGAGTATCCGGTCCACCATCGGGACCGTCTTCAGCGGGATTCATCTTGTGCGTTCTTTCGGCCGCACTATTTTTAACGCTTTGCAACTGCTCCGCCCGCGAACCGATTCCACCACAGTCGTTCACGACGATTCGCCCCGCCAGAGACGACCCGCTCCCTTCGCAACGTTTAGAACGCGGGCGGACGGAGTGTAGCACATGCGGCTGTTCCGGTCGAACGAAATTCTCGGTATCGCGGAGGGCGCACTGACGTTCGCGCTCGAAGCCTCCCGCGATGCCCATCCGAACGAGTACATGGGCTATCTCCGTGGCGAGGAGGCGAGGAAACTCGGCCTCGACCGCGACGGCCTCGTCATCACCGACGTACTCGTCATGCCCGGCACCGAGTCGAACAGCGTCAGCGCGACGGTGAAGACGAGCACCATCCCCAACGACATCCGGGCGGTCGGGTCGGTGCACTCGCACCCGAACGGCGTCCTCAGGCCGAGCGATACGGATTTGGGGACGTTCCAGAAGGGAGCGGTCCACATCATCATCGGCGCGCCCTACGAGCGAAACAGCTGGCAGGCGTTCGACCGACACGGAGAGCCACAGCGACTCGACGTGCTCGACGTGGAACTGCCCGAGGCGGAATCGTTCTTCGACTTCACGCAGGCGGACATCGACGAGGAGCTGAGAGATAAGTGACACACGTACTCGCACAGGGAACCTTCGACATCCTTCACCCCGGCCACGTCCACTACCTCCGCGACGCCGCGGGGATGGGCGACCGACTGTCGGTCATCATCGCGCGTCGGGAGAACGTAACGCACAAGGAACCACCGATTCTGTCGAATCGCCAACGCCGGGACATGATAGAAGCGCTCGGCGTCGTGGACGACGCGCTCGTCGGCCACCCCGAGGACATCTTTTCCCCCATCGAAGACCTCGACCCGGACATCATCGTGTTGGGCTACGACCAGCACCACGACGACGCGGCCATCGAGGCCGAACTCGACCGACGCGGAATCGAGTGCGTCGTTCGGCGCGCTTCGCCGCTGGACCCCGACGACGACGAACTGCTCTCGACCGGTCGAATCATCGACCGAATCTGCGAGGAGCGCTGCTGAATTCGGACCCGACCGTCTGGTACTGATTGGTACTAATCGGCACTGATTAGCACTGATTAACACTGATTGGTACCGTTCGATGGAGATCAGCTTCGTTCCGTGCGATGTTGGTCGATACTGGTCGATGCTGGTCGGTATCGTTCGTGGTGTGCCCCGCTGAATCACGTTTCGAGAGACATATACGACGGGAAATCAGAGCGTAAAGCATGAACCGCCGAGCGTTTTTGGCCGGAGTCGTCGGCGCGACATCCGCCACCTTGGCAGGGTGTTCGAGCGTGATGAACATGGGGTCCGGGTCCGGTTCGGATGGCGACTTCGACATCGGGATGAGCGCGATGGCGTTCCACCCGGAGACGTTCGAGGTGGAAGCCGGAACGACCGTCGTCTGGAAAAACACGGGAATGCGACGCCACACCGTCACCGCCTACGAGGACGGCATCCCGGAGGACGCCGAGTACTTCGCCTCCGGCGGCTACGACGACGAGCAGACCGCCCGCGATGCGTGGATGGACGGCAAAGGTGCGGTAGACCAAGGGACGACGTTCGAGCACACGTTCACGGTACCCGGAAACTACGCCTACTTCTGCATTCCGCACGAGAAAGCGGGCATGTCCGGGACCATCGTCGTCAAAGAGAAGTGACCGCGAAGTAACTGCCGTCGGTTTTTGCTCGATTAAAAAACGAAACGCGAAGCGTCGCTTAGACTTCGGCTTCTTCTTCGTCCACGTCCACGGAGGTCTCCTCTTCCTCGGCGACCTCTTCGGGGTGGGCTTCCAGCGTCGCTTTCTGGATTTCGACGCGGCGAAGCGGGTAAATCGTCTTCGCGTCGCCGTAAATCGCGCTGGAGAGGCGACCCTCGACGACGCTGTCGATGAGGTCCTGGAAGGTGTGGTCCTTCGCGGCGTCCTGCACGATGTCGATCATCGTGCGACGGATGGCCATCTCCTGACTGTGGTCCGCCTTCTTCGTCGTGAAGGCGACGGGCTGAATCTGGACGCGGTAGTCGTCCGAGGTCAGCACCGTGACGTACGCCTCTACCTTCGAGGCGCCGCGTCGAACGAGACTGCGGAGGTAGTCGCGGGTGAGTTCGTGGCGGACGAACTCCGTGTACGCCGCATCGCTACCAACGTCGTTGATCTTGAAGACCAACTTCGTGTTGTTTTCGCTGGCGTTGTTCGTCAGTTCGCCGAGCGTTGTTTCGATGGTGCGACCGAGCACCTTCTCCGGTTCGTCTGCGGGGGTCGTTCCAAGCTCCTCTCGGTCGAACTGCTCGGGAGCGAGAACGGTGTACCACCGCTTTTCCTGTGATTTCTTCGAGACTGATCGTTCACTCATAGTTCGTGTTTGTGTGTTGGTTTGCCGTCTGTACTACCTGTGTTGCCACCGAGAGGTTCACGACGTAATCGTCGATGGTCGTCTGGAGTCCGCCGGTCGTCTCGCGTTCGATGTGCGTCACAATCGTGCCGTCCTCGACGCTCGTATCGATTTCGGGCGTGTTGTCGGGCACGACTGCCGCCGCGATGCGTTCTGCGTCCTCCAGCTCCGTTCGAATCGTCGCTCGTCTCATAGCGCCTCCCGGAACGCCGAAAGGAACTCCTTCGCGTCCGCGTCGAACCGCGCGTATCCCCGCTGTCTGTTTCCGGTTCCGTGGCCGTCGAGCCGCGACCCGGCCCGCCGCATGGCGTCCCCGAGGTCGGTGCCGTCCGAATCAGCGTCCTCCCTCCGGTCGCCGACGGCGACCGCGGCGGCCTCGTCGTCGGTGACGACCAGCGCGACCGGTTCCGGCGACCTGAAATCGCCGAGGAGTCGCGCCGCCGTCGCAACGGGTGCGTCGTCCATCCGGGCGACGAACAGGCCGTCGTATCGACCCGTCGTCGCCTCGCGGAGCACCGCGTGGGCCGCCGTCGCGTGCGTCCGCCACGCGTCGAGCGCGGGCGCACGTGCGTCGTGACCCAGTGCGAGCGCGATGCCGGTGCCGGGTTGTTCCCGAGACACCGCGTCGAGCACGTCGGCGTAGCCGCCGAGCGTCGCAAACGGGTGGTCGTCACCGAGTTCGTACGGACGAAGCGCCCGTTCGACGGTTTCGCCCGCTCGCGGCGTCGCGTCCGCCGGTCCGGCGACCGAGAACGCGACGAGCGAGGCGACGTGTCGATGGGCGTCGTCGTCCAGTTCGACCGGCAGGCCGAGTTCCGCGAGTTCGGCCTGCACCGCCTCCGCGTCGCCGGAGAATCCGGCGTGAAAGAGGGTCGAATGGGCCAGTCCGTCCGCGAGGTCGTCCGTCGGCGTCGAAACGCCGGGGCGTCGCGTCAGTCGGCCGTCCGCCGCATCGAGCAGTCGCGCGGTATCGCCCGCACCCGGCGAGAATCCCGCCGCCACGGTACCGGCAAGGGCCAGCACCGGGTCGGGGGTTCCGCCGAGTTCGGCCGCGATATCGAACGCGAGGGCGCTCGTCGGGCGTGTGGCGAGTACCACGTCGCCGCCCGTCGCGCCGACCGCCACGACGCACTCGTCGTCACGGGACTCGACTCGTCGGGTGGGCAAGGTGGTAGCACTCACTTGAAACGGAATCCCGACTGTCGTGCAGGCGCGGGCGAGGAGGCCGCTCGATGCGAGCGCGTCGCCGTCCGCGTGCGCGACGATCCGAACGAAGTCGGCGTCGCGGAGCGTCGCGGCGATGTCGCTCGCGGTTCGGGCGTCCTCGGCTGCGGTTCGACCGGACGTGGACATCTATTCGAGGAGTTCTTTCGCGTTGTCGTAGGAGTACGTGAAGTCCTCGTCGATCTTGTCGCCGCGGTAGTAGTTGACCAGGCGGCGAACCTTCGACTCGGTGTTCTGCAGCGCGCGTTTGTTCTGCTTGTCCTGACCGTTCTCGTCGACGTGCTCACGGAGGCGCACGGCGCGAACCATCAGGTTCTCGAGGTCTTCCGGCAGCTCGTTCGCCGCGTCGTTTTCTTCGAGAATTTCGGTCACTTTCTTGCCCGTTGCAAGCTTCACGTTCGGGACCGGCGTGCCGGTCACCCCCTCGTCGCGGAGCTTCTGCCCGATTTCGCTCGGGCTGTAGCCGTCCTCCGCGAGTTCGACGACGCGGTCTTCCACGTCGTCAGCATCTACATCGCTCCACTCCGGTGGTTCGTCGGTCACGGGGCGGTCCGAACCGGACGACCCGCGACGTCGTGTGTGCATTCGTGCCATTGTTTGAGGATAGGAACTGCACGAGCCGCTGTGCTGGCGGTGGGTTCCGCCAGTCGTGACATGAGTCACGTTGCACGTCCGCAATCCCAGAGCCGTGAAATCTCACGACGAGTCGGATTTGCGGCTGTGCCGTTCCCTACAGACGCGTTCCGTTCTCGCGGGTTAAAGGGTTTCCATTCGAACCCGGTTTCGGCGGAGCGTGCCGGGACGACGACAGGGCCGAAGTCCTCGAACGCCCTCGCTACGCTCGCTACAACACGATGCCGGTTTTAATACCGTTGAAGGTACGCGAGTACTGACCAGCCGCGCGGCGCGTGCGCCAGCAGGCCCGAGGCCATCACGGCCGAGGGCCTGCTGATTATCACGCGAGGGATGAGCATCGGAGGCCGGAGGCCGAGAAGCGCAATCGGTTGGGGAGGGCGTGGCCGTTGCGGTGCTGTGCGGTTGCGGTATTTGGGTGGACTGAAAGGGGCCGCCCGGTCGCGTTCATCGTGGTCTGCTCGGCGGCCACTATCGCGGACCGAGCGGTGCGGAGAGGTCCGCGATATGTCGGCGAGCGACCGCGAGCGTGGCGGGGGCTTTCGGAAACTGCTTCTCACGGACGCCAATCACCGTTCCAGTAAAAACAACACGTGACGAGCGGACGGAAGCTTTCGCGGTCAGTATCGTGGTCATGTCCGACGTAAAACCGGAATCAGGGACACGAGGAGAGTGGTGTGGTACTCCGCGCCGGGGGTGGGGCGATTTCGAGAGGTTTATCAATGGTCGCACGGAAGAAGTGAATGCAGACGCGGGCTCGTAGATCAGTGGTAGATCACTCCCTTGGCATGGGAGAGGCCCCGGGTTCAAATCCCGGCGAGTCCACTACAACCTTTTACGACGGTCGCATTCAGGAGTGGCAACTGTCGTTGCCACTCCTGTTGGCTCCCTGTAAAAGGTTGATCAAAAGCACTCCTCGCTCCCGTTGGTCGCTCGTCGGCCCGCTCACTTCGTTCGCGGTGCGGAAGAACGATGCCAGCGGACTGTGGCAACTCCAAAATCCGCTCGTCCATCGGGGTTATCCACTCTGCCCGCTAGCGTATGCCTTAACTACTCCTCGTCCAGTTCCAATTCGCTCGCATCAAACTCGCCAGCCAAATACGCCCGCCCTCGCTCGGTAATCCGAAAATGAGACGAATAGTTTGCGTCGCGCTCGATAAACTCACGGGCTTCTAACTCTTCCAAGGCTCGTTTTATGGTTCGATAGCCCGGGTGAAGTTCGTTGTCGAGGACGCCAATCGGGACGGCGATATCGTGGTCGTCCAAGAATTCCAAAACGGGGTCCGTCGCTGTATTCATCCAGCGTCCCCGCTTTCGCCGTGTCATTGACAGAAGCACCACGAGGGAATACTTACTCGGTTTGGTTCGTCATCGTGTTGACATTTTAGATTGTCAAAATGGCAGTTTAGACTGCCAAATTATAAGTCAATACCGTACACTGTTCTCATCACGGAAGCCATCCGCGGGCCACACACTCCTCGTTAGCCCCCGTGGAGAGCCGAAGCGTCGGGAATCGCGCCCGTGGTGGCGTCCGTGTTTACGCGCTCGAACTCATGTGCTCCGAGAACTCACCGGACGATTCGCCCCGAGAACCGTTCCCCGACTGTCCGCGCTGTGGCGCGCCCGTCCTGCTGGTCGTGACGCGCGGGCCGGACACCCACGCGTGCCAGCCCTGTGGCTGTCCGGTCGCTTTGGGAATCACGCCGGGTGCTTCGAAGGGAGATGAATGAGCGCCTGCTGTTCGCACGATGCCGCAAAAGATAGCATTCGACCGTCCCTTCGACGCTCTCCGAAACGCCTCGCGCCTGCTCACACCCAGTCGTAGACTCGGATGTAGTCCACTTCCATGCGCTGGGGGAACTGCGTGCTGGCGTCCGGCGCGCCGGGCCAGTCCCCGCCGACGGCGACGTTGAGCAGGAAGAAGAACGGTCCGTCGTCGAACACCCACTCTCGGCCCGCGTTCTGCGCGTCGTACAGCGTGGTCACGAAGAACTGCTGACCGTCCACGAAGAACTTGATGGCGTCGGGGTACCACGTCAGCGTGAACGTGTGGTAGGCGTCCGAGAACCAGTTGCTTTGGCTGTAGGACCCGCCGACGCCCGCTCCGCCGGAATCGGGACCGTGGATGGTCCCGTGAACGGTGTCCGGGTCGGAGCCGATGAGTTCCATGATGTCGATTTCGCCACAGTCGGGCCACCCGACGGAGCCGATGTCGGACCCGAGCATCCAGATGGCGGGCCAGATGCCCTGTCCGTACGGAAGTTTGGCGCGCACGTCCACACGCCCGTACTGCTTGTTGTACTTGCCTTGTGTCGTCATCCGCGCGGAGGTGTAATCACACCCGCCGTACTGCTCCTCGCGGGCCTCGATGACGAGGTGGCCGTTCTCGGTCCACGCGTTATCGCTCCGATAGTACTGGAGTTCGTTGTTCCCCCACCCGTTGTTGTTCCCGGTCTCGAAGTTCCAGATGCCGGTGTCGATGTACCCGGCATCGAACTCGTCGCGCCAGCTAAGCGTCCAGTCGTTCCCGTCGAACGCCTCGGTGTGGACGTCGTTCGAGGCCGCACTCGCAGTGCCGGTGGCGAACGCGCCACCGAGTGCGACCGCCGCGGTACTCAGGAACTGCCGACGATGAAATCCGCCCGTCGTTCGTTCGCCGTTCGTTACGCTGTCGCCCGTCGATTCGCTTGACTCGTCAGTATTCATGGTATCTCCACTGCGCCGGTAGCCACCGCTCACCCGACTGACTGCCACATGCAGGTGGGTCTCGGTCGCCCACCGACGACAATTCTAATCATCACTTCCAGTACTTAATTATTATTTCTAGAAAGAGTAATTAATATTTGAGGGTGTCGTGTCGCTCGATGTCGAGTGCGTCGCGGAGACGGTCGGGTCGGCTTCGGACGGATTATCAGTTTCAGTCCGAGGTGAGGGGTTATCCGTTCCGACGACCTTCGAGGATCACGGACGAATCGAACACACAGTCATGAACGTCAATATTTTCGAGACTACAATCGACATCGACGAGTCGCTCGTCGCGGAATCGAGCGACGAAATCCGGGACCAGATACGAGAGTACGAATCGGGCGACCGCGTGGAATTCGACCTCCGCGTTACCCTTCCCGACGGGATGACCGGGACCGTGATGAGCGCGATGGCCGACATATCGTACGGAGAAACGCGGACGTACGGCGAACTCGCCACGGCCCTCGATACGACACCCATCGCCATCGGGCAAGCGTGCGGTCGAAACCCCGTCCCGTTGGTGGTTCCCTGTCACCGCGTCGTGGGGAGCGACGGGTCGCTGAAGGGCTATTCGGCGGCTGACGGGACCGCGACGAAACGACGCTTGTTGGACCTCGAAGCGGCGGTCTGTGAACGCTCCCGACAGACGCGGCTACCGACGCGCTGATTCGGAACGACGTGCCTCGTGGAGGGCATCACAGACGCCTCCTTGACCGTCCATGTTCACCCGTGCGAGCCGCGCCCGGCGGTGGACGAGTTCTCCCCGGTCCGGGTCGATGGGGTCGCCCTCCGGCGTCCGAAAGAGGCGGTCGTCGCCGTCGGCGAAACAGCCCACTCGCTCGGCCTTTGCCAGATACCGGTCCAGCGGGTCGGCGTCCACGACGACCGCGAGCGCACCGCCCCGCACGTCGATGGCGACGGACTCCCCGCCGGGGAGACGGTGACAGTCTCCGCGGGACATCGCCGCGATTTGCTCGTGGGTCACCCCCGCCGCCAACAGCGCCTCGACGGCGACGTACTGGCGCGCGAGCCGAGCCTTCGAGTCGAGGGTCGCGCGGGTCGCCTCGATCCCCCCGTCGGCGTCGGGGAACGTCTCCTCGAAACCTCGACCGCCGTTGACCCCCTCCGTGACCTCGCTGGCGTGCATGTGGTCGTTCAGGTGCATCTCACAGCGGGCGACGCCCGGCAGCGACTCGACGGCCTCGCGCCCGTCGATGGCCATCATCCACGCGAAGGCCGGTGAACACCACGCCGTCGGCAGCGTGAAGCTCACCTCGACGTGCGCGCCGGACTCGTCGTTTCTTTCGAGGTCCCCGATTCCGTCGTATTTCCCGATTCTACCGTATTCCCCGGCGCTATCGAGGTCCGTCGGTTCGCCGGGTTCGATGGCGATGTCGTCGATGTATTCGAGTTCGACGATGGACCGGTCGAGTTCGGGGTCGGTCACCTCGTCGAGCGCCGACCGGACGGCCGCGCGGGTCGGATTCCGTCCGCCGTCTCGCTCCGAACCGTCGGAGTTCGAATCGTCCGCGGACATCGTTAGTCGGCCGCCGTGGAGTCCGTCGTCTCGTAGTGGGTTTCCAAGCCGAACTGTTCGGTGATGGCGTCCTCGCGGAACTGACGCTTTTTCTCCTCGATGTCGATGTCGTACAACTGGGCGGCGTTCTCGCCCATGATTTTGCGCATGACTTCGGGCGTCAACTCCACCCCGTACTCGTCCTTCTGGTCGTCCGTCAGTTCCGCGTTCATCACCGTCTCGACCAACCAGTCGGGGTTCCACAGCGCGTAGTCGCTCCCGAACAGCAGGCGGTCCTCGCCGAGCCAGTAGAGCAGTTCGCCCATGATTTCGCCGAACTTCCGCGGGCGGTTCTGTGCCATCGGCGCGGCCACCGCCAACCCGCCGTACACGTTGGGTTCTTGGGCGGCCAGCCAACAGAAGTCGTCCAGCCGCGGCAGCCCGACGTGTTCGACGACGAAGTTGAGGTCCGGGAACGACGTGGCGGCGTCGTCCACGTCCTTCACGTCGAAGGCGTCCTTGTTCAGCGGCCGAATCGTCGGTCCCTTGTGCGGGTGGATGTTCTCGATACCCAACTCGGCGCACTTCTCCAAGAACTCGAAGGACTCCTCGCTGTCGAGTCGCCAACCCTTCGAATCGCCGAGCCACTCGGCGGTGTAGAGTTTCACGCCTTGGATGTCGAACTCCTCCTTCTGGCGTTCGAGTTCCCGCAGTCCCTCCTCACCCTCGCGGGGGTCGAAGCGACCGTTGACGATGAAGCGGTCCTCGTGGTCGTCGGCGAAGTCGGCGTTCCTATCGACCGTGTTGAACCCCTCGTCGTAGAACTCCTCCAAGTGCGTGGGTTGGAAGATTCCCATATCGACCGCACCGTTGCCGAACAGGTCCTCGATCATGCGCTCTTGCGAGTATTTCCGGTACTCCTCCAGCGTCCACTCGCGTTCCGCGGGCGTGAATCCGGTGTGATAATCGTAAAAACACCGGATGAACTGCTCGCCGCCCTCGTGGATGATGTTTTCTTCGCTCGCGTCCCAAAAGTGAATGTGGGAGTCGATGACGAACACGTCCTCCTCGTTCTCCCATCGGCCGTCTCCGGTTCCGCGGTACATATCGACCCCATGGACGGCTTGCTAGCACATAACAGTCATTTACAATCATGTTATATATGCTACCAAACACATATCCTGATTGAGTAGTGCACGAATATTTATGCGTAATTCGACGGTTATTCTACGCGCCATGGAAGCCGCACGCCTGCACGAGTACACCGAGGATATGGAACACGCGCTCAGCATCGACGAGGTAGACCGCCCGGAGCCGAGTCGGTCGAATCACGTCGTGGTCGAAGTCAAAGGCGCGGGGTGGTGTCAGACCGACAACCACGTCATCGAGGGGATGTGGACGGAGTACGTGGACCAGGACCTCCCGATGACGCTCGGGCACGAGAACGCCGGGGAGGTGGTCGAAGTCGGCGGCGAGGTCCACACCGTCGAGGAGGGTGACACGGTTATCTGCCATCCGGTGATGACGTGCGGCCAGTGCCGTCAGTGCCGCCTCGGCGAGGACATGTACTGCGAGAACGTCCAGTTCCCCGGCCTGACGACCGACGGCGGATTCGCCGAATACCTGCTGACCAACGAGCGGGCGGTCATCCCGCTCCCCGACGGGGTGGACCCCGTGGACATCGCGCCCCACGCGGACGCGGGAATCACGGCCTACCACGCGGTCAAGAAAGCCACCCGAGAACTCAACCCCGGCGACCACGCCGTCGTCATCGGCGTCGGCGGACTGGGCCACATCGGCCTCCAGTGTCTGGACGCGATGAGCGCCGTCGAAATCACGGCCCTCGACGTGAAGGAGGACGCCCGCGACTTGGCCGACGGACTCGGCGCACACCACACGGTGGACCCGAGTTCGGAGGACGTCCCCGACACCATCGCGGACATCACCGACGGAGCGGGTGCCGAGCAAGTCATCGACTTCGTTGGCGCGGACGAGACGACTGGCTACGCCCCGGACATCGTTGCCCCCGGCGGCGACCACCACGTCGTCGGCTACGGCGGCCACATCCACGAACCGTCCCAGTCGCTCGTTGACGGCGAGTTCGCCTACCGCGGAACGCTGGTGGGCAAGTACACGGAGCTACAGGAACTAGTCAAACTCGTCGAACGCGGCGACGTCACGCTGCACACGACGAGATACGGCCTCGACGACATCAACACCGTCGCCGAAAAACTCGAACACGGCGAAATCGAGGGCCGTGCGGTCATCATGCCGTCGTAGGCGGTTCGCCGGGTTGGGGTGTGGAGGAATTCCGGTCCCGGTTTCCGTTCGCTCGTCGTCCGTCCTCCTCCGGTCACGCGAGGACGCGCGACAGCACGCGCCGCGAGACGAAACTGAACGACATCGATCCGCCGAGATACCAGACGAGCCAGACCTTCACCGGCCCGACGAGGGTGGCGGTCAGCGCGACGTGCCCGACGACGGGGAGCGAGAGCGCGACCGGAACCGTCGCCGCCGCGGGATTCGCCATCGCCCAGCGAATCCACAGGAACACCGGTATCGTGAGCAACATGCTCCACACCAAGGGACGGAACTGTAGTTTCAGCATCGCCACCCACGACCGCATCAGTTCGCGTTGGTCGTCTTCGAGAGCCCCCGCATCGTCGCCGTCCGGCGGGGACTGCAGTTTCTCCTGCAGGATTTTCATCCGCTCCTGTAATCGCTCCATCGCGTCGGAATCTCGGAGGAGGAGCTGAAGAGTCGTCGAGTACAGTCCGGTCGCACCGGCCAACCCGAACAGGAACACCGAGGTGGGAACGAGCGCCGCGAACGGAGCGAGAACGACGTCGAACGCCGCCACGACCGCGCTTTGAACCGGTACGAGGTAGTAACCCGTCATGAGGACGAGCGCGAACACGCCAGCCAGTTTGTCGTACACCGTCCAGCCGTTTTCGAGGACCATATCACGACACATTTGTTGTTTAAACATCAATTTTGTCCTCGATTATCTTCGTTCGACTGAATCGCGGTTCGTCGCGTTTCGAATTCGTCCTTCGTCGCGTTTCGCAATCGTTCGGGGAGCGACAGGATCTATATACTACCGATCCGTCCACCGCGGCATGGTCACGTGGCGGAACGCCGTTCGCGTCGAGCTCGCACGGTATCGCACGCACACCGGAAGTTCCGTCTTCACCCTCGACGAGGTGTACGCGAACAGCATCGACCACCTCCGAACGCGATTTCCGGGGAACGACCATCCCGAGGCGAAGGTTCGGCAAATCCTCCAGCAACTCCGTGACCGCGACGAAATCGAGTTCGTGGACGACACGGGGCGCTACCGAATCGCGTCGCTCGACCTCTCGGACATCGACGCCGCCGAGTTCGACCGCATCGCCGATGCGAGACCGGACGCCCCCGCCGAACTCCCCGAGGGAACCGACGACCCGGAGCGGGTCCGACGGACCGTCGAGACGGTTACGAGAAACCGGAAGGTAGTCGAACGGCTCAAGGAGCGCTACGACTACGAGTGTCAGCTCTGTGGGACTCGCCGCCGACGAAGCCGAACCGAGGGCTACGCGGAAGCGCACCACATCGAACCGCTCGGTGGCCCCCATTTCGGCCCGGACATGCCGGAGAACCTCCTCGTCGTCTGCCCCAACCATCACCGCGATTTGGACTACGGGTTGCTCCGAATCGACCCGAAAACCCACGAACTGGACCACGCGTACGACGGGTCCGTGGGGGACACCCTGACCGTTCGAAAGGGCCACGCCGTCGGTAGCGAGTTTCTCCGCTACCACAACGAACGAATCGCCGACTTCTGAGGGAATCTCGCACGTCCCGTCCGATTCCCAACCATTCGTTTCTATTGACTTTTTGGTATAGATTTATGCAGTTTCGAAGTGGAAAACGAAACGATGACACATCGGAAATCGGACATACAATCGAAAAATCGCCGTGGGCAGTCCCCTCTCATCGGTGTCGTTTTGATGATCGGATTGGTGACGGTTTCCGTCGTCGGGGTCCTCCTCATCGGGTCGTCGGCCGTTCATCAGATTCGGGGGACGGTCGGCGTGCAGAACGCGGAGCACGCGATGCGGGAGGCGGACGCCAGATTGAGCCAAGTCGCCTTCGGAACGAACGACGAGCACATCCTCGATTTCGGCGGACAGGACGGGAACGTCGAAGTCACGAACGACGGGGCGATGACCATCTCGCTCGTGAACGGGTCGAACCCGGCGTGTAGCAGGCGAATCGAATTCGGTGCCATCGAGTATCACGGCGCGGACGGCGAAGTCGTTGCGTATCAGGCGGGCGGCGTCTGGAAACGAACCGAAAACGGGAGCGTCATGATTTCGCCGCCGGACATGCAGTACCGGAACGGCACCTTCAGTTTTCAGTTGGTGAACGTCACCGGGTCCGCCAGCGGTCCCGTCGAGCGACTCCGCGCGACGAAGAACGTCACGGCGTCCCGCGCCGACAGCGAGGCGTTCCGCGAGACGTTCGACGCCCCGCGGTGTACCCCGCCGGACAACGCGACGCTCACCGTCGAGAGCGACTACTACCGGGCGTGGGCCGACTTTTTCCGAACCCACGTCGATGGTGGGACCGTGGCAGTGGACGACGCGAACGAAACCGCGTCCCTGACGGTTATTCTGAGCGGTTCGACGGCCGAAAGCGACGACAACAGCGTCAGCACCCAACGAAACGCCTCGGTGAGCGTGGACGTTCTCGGGACCGAAATCTCCTCCGGGGGCAACCTGAACTGGGTCCAAAACGACACGACCGGCGAGTGGGAGGTCCACGGCACGAAGCGCAACGCTCCCATCAACATGCGCATCAACGTCGGCGACGACACGTACGAGCCGTGGGGCGATGGCGTCGGGCCGACGGACGTCATCAGACACGATATCAACGACCCGACCAACGGCGAGCACTATCACTTCTCCGAGAACGTGACCGCGGGCGACGTCATCAGCGTGGAGGGGACCGCGTACGGTATCGGCTCCGTCGATTGGGGTTCGTCGGCGACGAAGCGGCTCAACCAGTACGAGTCCGGCGGGGAGCGGTACGATTACGTCTGGGAATCCTACCGGACCGACTACGAAGGGTCGCTGATGACCAACATCGTCGTCGAAGCCGATGGAACGGGGACGAACGAGGGGAACGTCGTGCTCCTCTCGGACGGGATGGCGGTACCGGGCTACGGCTCCGCGAACCCCGAACAGCGGAACATGTCCCAGATGCTCGGCGGCCGCATCAACGACACCGGCTACCTCGACCTCGACCCGAACGAGTTCGTGTTGGTGTACGAACTCTCCTGTCCCGACGCCACCACCGACGACATCGGGACGGGGAAATGCGGCAGCGGCGATCCCGATTACAACGACGCGGTGGTCCTCATCTCGATTCACGAGGACGGCAGCGTCGGCGAACCCGAGGACTTCCGCATCCACGTGACGATGAATCAGGTCACCATCGAGCGAGCCGACGGGTGAAAACCGCTTGTAAACGGGAAACGCGATGACGGCGGCCAGTTCGAAACGAGAAACGCGATGGGAATTGTCAGTCCCGGACGGAGAACGCGACGGTCGTCTCGCGGACGACCGCCCGTCGGGTGTGACATTCGTACCACGACCCGTTTTTCGACCAGCCGGTACCCTCGAAGTACCGACGCCACGCCGCGTCGTTCGGCGACGACGCGACGGTTATCCTGACCGTCGTGGCTTGCGCCGCGTCCTGTGGCGTCGAGTCGGTCGGGAAGACCAGTTCCTTCGATGCGGTTCGTCCGACGAGGAGCACGGACCCGTCCGTGCGAAGCGCGGACGGTCCCCCCGCACCGACGACCGACACCGACGAGACGAACGCCCGGTCGGGACCGCACGCGAACGCCGGAGGGCGGAGGGTGACGCTTCCACCGTCGCTCCGACCGAAGACGGCTCCCGCTTCGTACCGAACGACGCTCCCGTCGAACGAGTAGACGAGCGATCCGTGCGACAGCGTTCGGTTGAGCGTCACCGCGGACGGACTCGTCTGGTCGACCACGACGCGAAGCTCCGTCTCGTTCTCGACCGAAAGCGACCCGCCCGACAGACGAATCTCACCGGCGCGAGCGGGCGCACGACCGCGTTGCAGGTCGTCGAACGTCGTCGCCAGCGCTGAAAACGCTCGCTGGGCGTTCCGCGACTGTTCCGCGTTTCGAGCGCTCGTCAGCGACCCGACCCCGCTGACGTAGAGGATACCGACCGACGCGACGATTATCGAGAAGATGAAGATGAACCCCAGCACCTCGCTCACGCCCCGTTCGTCGAACGTCATGGTTTCGTCACCCCGAGCGTTCCGTTCACCGCGTCGTATTCGATGACGACGGTGCCGCCGGACACCCGCCCCGGTTGCACGGGCGTCGCAGTGGCGAACGGCACCGTCACGGTCACGTCGTCGGTCGAGAGGACGAGACACTGCTGGGTGGAACACGGCGGCGTCCCGCCGGTCACGAGTTCGACCGCGTAGTACCTCCCCGCGACCTGTTCGGGGTGGCGCGCCCGCAGTCGAACCGCGGGGTCGTCGCCCGCCTGCACGAGGACGTCAACGCTCGTCAACTCGCCCGCCATCCGCTCGCCGACGACGCCGAGTTCGTTCCGCACCGCTTGCGTTCGCTGGTTCTCCACGAGACCCCCGGCGGCGGTGATGAGTCCGCCGAGGAGCACCGCGGTGATGGCCATCGTCAGGACGTACGTGACCGTTGTCGAGACCGCCCGG
Organism: Haladaptatus sp. T7; assembly: GCF_026008575.1. Taxonomy (NCBI): domain Archaea; kingdom Methanobacteriati; phylum Methanobacteriota; class Halobacteria; order Halobacteriales; family Haladaptataceae; genus Haladaptatus; species Haladaptatus sp. T7. The sequence goes on along the minus strand of NZ_BROP01000001.1, from coordinate 133,648 downwards.
TCGTCCGCCGTGAGTCGCGTCGGAATCATGGTTCGTAGAGGGTGGTGTGTATCCGCGTTCCGTAGGTCAGTTCCGGCGTCGCGTAGGTCAACCGCACCGCGAAGTCGTAGACGACGTACGTTCGATACGGCGACGCCGAGGAACCGGTGTGCACCGCCCCGGAGGGAATCGTCGCGTCGGTCCCGTTGAGGACTATGGAGTAGTTCCCGCTCGCGTTCACGCCGTTCCGGTACTCGACGTCGTAGCCGTCGCCCACGCCGTCGGCGAACGTGAACGAACATCCACCCGCCGAGCCGTTTCGGAGGTCGATTCGAACGCGCTCCGCGGCGACCGGACAACTCGCCGTCGGCGTCGCGGAGCCGTTCGTTCGGACGACGACGTTCGTCCCGTTTCGGTAGACGGAAAGCGTCCAGTCGGCGGCTCCGTCGGTCGTCGTCACCGCGAAGGCCGTGTCGGGGTCGGTCGAGAGCGACGACCGGTTCACCGTGGCGACGTACCGCCGAACGTCCGCGTTGCGCGCGACCGTCCAGTTGCTCCCGTCGCCCGCGTCCGAGAAGTTGCCGCCGGAATCCTGTTCGATGCCGGTCCCGACCGTTTCGTCGGTGACGGAGAGGTTCAGCGACGCCGGAGCGCGCCGGGCGATTCGAAGCCCGATGAGCGTCCCGTACTCCGCGACGCTCCCGTTGACGGCGGTTCGGACCGCGCTCGGCGAGTCGTATCGCGCGTCGTCGTTCACCCGCCGGACCAGCGAGCCGACGTCCTCCCGAACGAGCGTCTGTGCGTCCCGCACGTCTTGCGTGGCCGAAATCGGCTCCCGATTGGCGACGTTCTCCGCGTAGAGGACGCTGTTGAGGACGACGACCACGCCGACCAGCGCGATGGCGATGACGACTGCTCCGACGAGGATGAGTTGTCCCCGGTCGTCGCCGCGGAGGCCTCGTCGTTCGGCGTCGGCTACCATACGACCAACCGCACCTCCACGACGTTGTAGACGACGCCATCGCTGGCGTCGGGCGCGTAGAACCCGCCGGAGCCGAGCGCTTCGAGCGTCGCGTTTCCGGCGTCCTCCGGCGCGGTCAACCACTGGTCGTCGTACAGAACCACGTCGCGGGTGGCCGTCACCGCGTTCGCCGACGGAACCCCGCGGTAGACGACGCGCTCCGTGGCGGTTTCCGTCGGGTCGCTCGCCAGCTGGTAGGTCACGTAGAGGTTGTACGTGTAGCCGCGGGCGGTGAACACGTCGCGGAGCGTCTCGCCGAACGAATCGCACGTCCCGTCCGGCGAGACGGTCGGGGCACACGGCGGGTGGGTTCCGTATCCCACGTCGGTTCCGTTCGTGTAAGCGAACCCGCCGCTCGCGTTCCAGTAGCGGGTGAGGTTTCGAAGCGCTCCGTCGGTGTCGGCGGTTCGAAGCGCGTCGTTCGCCTGCACCCGGAGTTGTGCTTTCACGTCTTGGTCCACCGTCCCCGCCGTCGTCGGCGTCAGCACGATGGACTGAAAGACGAAGAGCAGCGCGGTCAACACGACGAGCGCGCCGACGAACCCTTCCAGCGTGTACGCCTGCCCCCTGTCGTCTACCATACTCTCACCGTCAGTCGGTAGGTTTTCGCGCCGATTCGCACGACCCGGCCCGTCGCGGCAGTCGGGTGCTCGCCCGGCGCGTCGCCCGCGGTCCACGCGACGGTTCGCGTCGCCTCCTCGACGACGGTGACGTTGACGTCCGTGGTCCGCGGGAAGCCGAGCGTCTCGCGGAGTTCGGTTTCGTTCCGCTGGAAGAACGTCGCGGTCCGAGCCTGGTCGAGCACGTTCGGGTGACCATCGACGGAGAGGTTCCCGACGATGAACGTCGCGCCGCGGCTCGCCCGAGCGGTGGTCGAATCGCCAATCGGTGCGTTGAACGGGGTGAAGATACCCGGCAGGAACGCGACGACGAACGCCACCGTCAGCAGGAAGACGCTGATGCCGAGCACGTAGTCGTTCAGCGTCTGGCCTCTGTCGTCCATCGTCAGCCGACCACCACCCAAACTCCGAGCGCGGTCGTCGCCAGCGCGACCGAGAATTTGACGCCCGACAGGAGGTCGGCGTCGCGGATGTAGCCGCTGATGAATCCCGAGAGGATGGCTTGTATCGTCACCGCGTGGAAAAAGAGCATCGAGAGCGTCTCGGTATCGATGCCGTCGCCGAAACTCATGCCGGACGAACTCATGCTCGCTCCGGACGCGCCGTTTCCGCCCGCACTCGCCGAGAGGTTCGCCATCACGTCGAGGAACTGGGTCTTCAAAATCGCCATCACCGCGAGCAGGGTGAGGTACGTCATGATGATGATGACGACCTGCATGCGGGCGCGGGAGCGGCGCTCCCGCGCGATGTCGTCCTGATTCTCGCTCGTCTGCGCCGCCGTCGTCAGAACCGCCGTAATCTGGCTCGACGCCTCCTGTGCCTTGCTGATGAGTTTCACCGTTCGGGCGAGTCGCGGAATGTGGTATCGGTTGTTGAACTCGATGAGCGCCGCTTTCATGCCCATGCCGTATTCGACTTTGGCGTGAATCCGGTCGAACTCGTCGGCGAGTTTCCCCGAGGACGTTTCGGCCACGTTCTTGACGGATTCGAGCAGCGTCAGACCGGTGTCGTTCGCGCTCGACAGCTTACGCAGGTCGTCCGAGAGCTTTCGTATCACCTTGTGGCGCGACCGGACGTTCCACTCGCGGAAGACGGCGAGCGGGACCCCGTTCACGTACAGCGGGATGTAGACGTAGACGAACGTCGTCCACGTCGGGTTCGCCCGCAACCCCTCGACGGACGAGGCCACCGTCCCCGTCCACACCGCGCTGGCGACCAGCACCATCGAGGTCGGGAGCGTGATGCCGAGGACGTACAGCGGGTTGTCGCGGAAGAAGACGTGCGGCCGTTTCAGCAGTTCGAGGGTGGTGTGCGTTCCCTCTCGGCTTTTGATTCGGTCGAAGACGGAGAACTCGCCGACGAACTCCTCGACGAGGCCGAGGTGGAGGAGTCCCGCCCCGGAGACCGTTTCGAGGCGGTCGCCGCCGTCGCCGGAGTCGAGGAAGCCGTCACCCACCTCGTCCTGTTTCACGGTCGAGACGAGCACGAGAAAGCCGACGCCGGTGAGCGGAATCAGGGCGTACACCGTTCCGTAGAGCAGCATCTCCTGTGCCTTTCCGAGCATGCTCATGATGACGAGGATGATGATGAGCAACAGGGGAAACAGCGAGAGCGTCATGTACATCTCGCCGAACAGTTCCAGCGTTTCGAGCGTCAACTCCTGTTCCTGTTTCGCCGTCCGCATGTGCTTGTCCTTCTTGTCGTCCAGAAACCGGGTCATGTTCCCGCCGCTGTTGATTATCGAGAGCATGTCGGTGAAAAACTGGGACAGTTCGTCGCTCGGCGTTTCGAGCGCCCGCTTTCTGATGGCGTTGCGGTAGTCGATGTCGAAGTACTCCGTTTCCTGCACGACGCTCTGGAACTCGCGGGACACCTCGCCGTAGGTGTCGTCCGCCTTCGCCATCGCCTCCAGAATCTCCAGTTGGTTCAGCCCGCCGATGGAGAGGGCGTACATGAACGAGATGGCGTCCGGCAGAAGCATGTTGATTTCCCGCTTTCGCGCCCCGGCGCGGCTGTACGGGATGACGAGCACCGTTCCGAATCCGGCCAGAAACCCGACCGCACCGAGGACGACGCCGGTGCCGAACACCAACGCGGGAACCTTGAGCGCGTTCAGCGCCTCGGCGACAGTTCCGGAGACCGGCATGCCGATCCAAACCCCGGTGCCGACGACGCCGAACCGCAAGAGGAGATAGCCGACGAACAGCCCGACCAGCCACAGGGCGAGTCCGGCGAGCGTTCCGATGGCGAGGCCGCGCGAGAGGTACAGCTCCGCCGTCTCTGACATCCGCGCCTCGGCTAACTTCCCTTCGAGGTCGGCGACGAAATCGCTGTTCTCTGGGAAGATACGGTCGTACAGCGGGTAGAAGGCGTCGGCGAGGACGTCCGCGCTCGAACCGTCCCCCGCCGACGCGGAGCCGAGGCTCATCGCTCGTCCTCCGGTTCCCCGCTCGGGGCGACCGTCTCGTCAGTTTCGTCGCTTCGGTTCGTCCGTTCCTCCACGTCCGAACCATCCTCGTCATCCCGTTCCTCCACGTCCACACCGTTCGTATTCGCTCGTTCTTCCACATCCGTACCGTCCGCGTTCGCTCGTTCCACCTCGTCGGAAACCGTCGCCTCTTCGAACCCGCCGAACGGGTCGTCGTCGAGCGTCGGTTCCGGGTCGAGTTCGGAATCGAGGTCGGTGTTCCCGCCGAGGGCGTTCGGTGGAACGTCGGTCGCCGGGGCTTCGGTCGGTTTCGCCGTGTCCGCTAGCGCGACCGCGAGGCCCTCGTTCGGGACGTACACGTCTCGATACCGGTCGAAGAGCCGGTCATCCGCCTCGGCGAGGATGTCCGCGGAGAGGTCGGCGATTTCTTCGGTCGGGTCGGGCCGCGGGACCATCTCCTCCTTCTCGGGGTCGATGTCGATGAGCACGCTCTCCATCTCGCGGAGGTCCGCGAGGCTGTCTTCCAGCGCGTCGTTCGCCACCAGCGCGAGGATGGTGTCCGGGTCGTTGATGAACGCCTGAACCGTCGCCGCGACCTGCGTGTACTCGTTCAGACCGTTGTCGATGAGGTAGGCGAGAATCGTCCGGCGTTTCAGGAGTTCCTCGTCCAACCGCGATTGGTCCCACCCGCGGTCGAACTTGATCTCTTCCAGCGTGTTCGACCCGGTGAGCGGTTCGTGTTCGTCCGTCTCGGCGCGCCACTGGAACACGTCTTTGACGTTGATTTCGTCGTTCTCCGTGTCGTAGTGGTTGATTTCTGTCAGCGATTTCGTCCGGCGCACCTTGCTCCCCTTCACCCGCGTCTGCGTCTGGACGGACACCAAATCGAGCGCGGTGAACAGCGTCTTCGAGACGTTGATGGGTTCCGTGGTGAACCGTTTCAGCACCTCGCCCACGGTGTCGGCGTGGAACGTCGTGTAGGTCGTGTGTCCCGTGGACATGACCTGAAAGAGCGTCCGCCCTTCCTCGCCCCGAATCTCGCCCATCACGATGTAGTCGGGGCGTTGGCGGAGCGCGGCCTCCAGCAGGTCGAACTCGTCCACGTCGCCCTTGTCGTCGTCCGAAAACGAGGGGCGCGTGACGCTCGCAATCCAGTTGCGCTGGGGGAGTTCGACCTCGCGCGTGTCCTCGATGGAGACGATTTTGGTGTTGCTGGGGATGAACAGCGAGACGGCGTTGAGGCTCGTTGTCTTCCCGGACGCGGTACCACCGGCGAAGATGAGCGACCGGTGGTTCTCGATGGCCAACCAGAGGAACGCCATCTCCTCCAGCGAGAAGGTGTTCCAGTTGATGAGGTCGATGGGCGTGAACGGCACGTCCTTGAACTGCCGGATGGTGTAGTTCGTCCCGTGGTCGGACACCTCGCGCCCGAGCGTCAACTGGGCACGGGACCCGTCGGGCAGCGTGGCATCGACCTGCGGTTGACGCTTGCTGATACCCTTTCCGGAGCGCTGGGCGAGTTTGACGACGAAATCGTCCAACTCGGTCTCCTCGTGGAAGACGTTCGTGATGACCTGCTCGTAGTCCGAGTGGTAGACGAACACCGGCGAGTTGTAGCCGTCACAGGAGATGTCCTCCACGTTGATGTCGTGTTTGATGCCGTCGATGCGCTCGTAGCCGATGAAGTTCCGCTTCAGGACGTACAGCAGTTTCTCGACCTGGTACTCCGTCAGCGTGTCCGCGTCCTCCTCCAACAGGGCGGGTTCCGGCCGGGCCATGATGCCGTCGAGTTCGCCACCCTCGTCGTCCACTTCGTGCTCCTCGATGGTCTCCTCGATTCGGGTTCGAACCGCCCGGCGAAGGCTCTCGTCCCCGGCACGTTCGCGGAGAAGTTCGTCCCACCGCGTCCGAAATTCGCCGAGACGCCCCCCTCCGGCGGCCGTCGCCGGGTCGTCAGGGGAAGTCGGTTCGACCGATTCCGCTGTCGATTCCGTCGCCGGTCCCGTTTCCGGTTTCGTCGCTGCTATCGTTTCGGCCGCCTCAGATTCGGCGGTCTGGGCGACGGTTTCGACCGCCTCGCCGTCTGCGTTTCCTCCGTCGGTTTCCTGACCGTCCTCGGGAGTGTCGCCCTTCGCTTCGGTTTCCAGTTCTCCCGCCTCCTCTCCTTCTTCGGATTCGTCACCGTCGGTCTCCTCGGCTTCGTCGGTCCTTTCTCGTTCCTTCTCCGTTTCTTCCGCTTTCTCGGCCTCTTCGTGCTCGCGTTCTCCCTCCGAATCGCCGTCTCCGTCCGCTTCGCCTTCGGGTGTGTCGTCCTCGTCGGACTCGTCAATTGCCGACCTCTCGGTCACATCTCCATCTTCGTCCGTTTCGTCGGAGGTCGGTGCGTTCGGCACCGATTCCGCGCTCGACTCCGATTCCGAATTCGGTTCCGATGTCGAATCCGAATCCAAATCCGACGCCGAATCGGTCGATTCGACGCCGCTCGTCCGCGTCCCTCGGAGGCTTTCCACGTACGGTTCCGCCCGTTCGCGGAGGGTTCGAAGCGTCTCGTCGGTGCGGGTTTCGATCTCCGCGGAGTATCGCGTCCACGTCTCGCGGGCGTGGTCGTACCCCGAAAGCGTTCCCTTGAGAAGGTCGGCGATTTGGTCGTCGTCGAGCATGTACAGGTCGTAGCGCGACAGAAGGCGAAGCGCCTCGCGCTCGATGACGTCCTCGCGGGCCTCTTCGTCGGCTTCGACGACCACCTCGTCGCTCGCGTACTTGATGGAAGTCCTGAGTTTGCCGGTCAGAAACTCCCGCAGGTCCTCCTCGATTCGCGTCCGGTGCGGCTCCACGAGGTAGTACTTCGTCTCGTTTTCCTTCTCGGAGTGGAAGATGATGACGAACGAGTAGGGTTTGTTCACCCAGTAGCGGTCCACCTCGCGGAAGTGGCTCTTCTTCGGGAGCGCGACCGCTTTCTCCAAATCGTAGCGGTTGACGACCGTGGTGTACCCTTCGACGGTCGAAAAGAAGGCGTCCTCGTCCAGTTCCTCGGGAACGTCGAGCGTCCGCTCGTCCTCGATTTCGAGGAGCTTCCGCGCCTTCGCGGCCCCCTCGGAGAGCAAGCCCGGCAGGTCTTCCTCCTCGAAGCCGAGCCAGTCCGCTTTCTCGAATTCGATGACGGTGCCGTCCTCGTCGCGGGGCTTTTCGTGCGGCTTCTCGCGGTCCGGGTCGTAGTAGTACTCGTACCGGAAGTGCTCCCAGAGGTATTCGCCGACCGTGACCGGCGTGGTTGCGGGGTCGAGAAACGCCTCGAATCGGTCGCTCCCGCGGTTTCCGGCGAACGCTCCGCGAAAGAGCCGTTCGGGGAGTTCGTCGGGGTCGAAACCGAGCCACTCGGCTTTCTCGAATTCGATGACGGTGCCGTCCTCGTCGCGGGGCTTTTCGTGCGGTT
>NZ_BROP01000001.1:0-126069 GCF_026008575.1 Haladaptatus sp. T7 | reverse complement strand
TTTCTCCCGATTCGGGTCGTAGTAGTACTCGTACCGGAAGTGCTCCCAGAAGTAGTCGCCGAGCGCGACGGGCGTCTCCTCGTAGTCGAGAAACGATTCGAAATAGTTCCCGAGCGCGGCCGCGGTCTCCGCGGCCGTTTCGACCCGCGATTCGGTTTCCTCCGGGTCGAAGCCGAGGAACTCCTCGGCCGGAAACGGACGCGGCTTTCCCCGCCAGTTGGTCGGGGGGGTGCCGTCCTCGTAGAAGAACTCCGCCTTGAAATCCTCCCACGAGTACGACCCGACCGCCACGCGGGACGGGAGTCCATCGGAGAGACGGATCCCGTCCGGTCCAGCGTCGCCGGGGTCCCCACTCCCGAGCGCTTCGGACTCGTCACTAGCCATTGAGTATCGCCAATCGCTAATCCATTAAAAAACCTTGTTAAAATTAATATACATGTGATATTTGCCATATTTGTATCTGGTGGCTCGTAGTCGTGTGGTTTTCGCATCTCAGAAGGGATATAATTCTCATTCGTATCAACTCAGTTTGAAGAGGGAAAGAGAACCGCGTTCGACGCGAGGCGGGAAGAACAGTGGCCGCTCCGCGCCGAACACGGTCATGCCTGACTTGGCTGTTGTCGCGGCATCTTCCGTCGGAAGCTACCGCAGTTCTTGCTGTCCGTTGACACACAATAAATCTTTCATCATGCTTGCGACGAAGAGCAAACGGAACGGGAGCGTCATCGGTCGTGGCGGAACCTCACACAAACGTGGTAAAAACGGCGTGGCGGGAGTAAGTGAATCTCCGATTCACGAACGTCGAAAGACGCACCGCGTCTTTCGGAACTCCCTCGAACGACGAAGACGGGTGTGGCGGGACTCCCGCGAACGAAGTGAGGGTGAGTAAGCCACCCCGTTTTACGACGAACGGATGTGAGGAGGGAAAACGGGCGTGGCGGGATTCGAACCAGAGCAAGAAATGCTCGCTCCCTTCGGTCGCTGTGCGTTCCTTGCAGGATTCGAATCCCTGTGCCCGTTCCCACGGCTCACTAACGTTCGCCGGAGAACGGGCGTGGCGGGATTCGAACCCGCGGTCGAGAGGTTAGGAACCTCTCGCCCTATCCGCTAGGCCACACGCCCTGTATAATATGTAATAGCTCGCGGGAAAAACAACTACGATTCCGATTCGGTCTGGGTTTCAGTCTCGGTCTCGGTCTCGGTTTCGGTGGTCGTGGTCGGTTCGCTTTCGACCTCGGTCGCGGTACTGGAACCCGAGCTTTGCATCTCCTGCAACTCTTGTTCGACTTCTTCGCGGCCTTTCTTGAACTCTCCCATCGCCTCACCGGTGGAGCGGGCGAGCTTCGGAATCTTGTTTGCACCGAACAGGAGAACCGCGATGAGCAGAATCACCGCGAGCTCCATCCCGCCGGGAACCGGCCCGAATAGTGGTATCATTTCGAACATCCTCTACCAGTTTCTTACCCATTGCCAACTATAGGCTTTTTGCTCTTCTCAGGGTCGCTTCCCGACCTATTTTCCGTCCAACCGACCCGTAAAACCCCGTCGCGCCCGAGAGTTTTTCCCCCCAGAACGTGAAAATGGAACATGGACGACGTTGCAACGGAACCGCAAACGGAGAACGGACGGCGTGCGTACGACCCGGACGCGGACCACGCCTTCCCCGACGAAAAGCTGAACGAGGTGCTCGAATTCATCGCGAACGACGACGAGATTCAGGCGTATCTCGACGCGCAAAACGTCAACGCAGTGACGAGAAAGGGATACAACGACCACGGGCGAAAACACATCGAAATCGTTCGGAACCGCGCGCTGCTCCTCTACGACCTGTTGAAACGCGGCGGCGTCGAGTTCAACGGCGCGGCCGACGAAGGATTGGACGAAGCGGACGAGAGCGTCATCGTCGCCTTCGCCGCGACGCTCCACGACATCGGTCACATCGTTCACCGCGACGACCACTCTTACTACTCGATTCCGCTCGCGGCGGACGTCCTCGACCGCGTGCTGCCGAACTTCTACGACACGGCGAACTCGATTCGGATGAAGGGCGAGATTCTCCACGCCATTCTCTGTCACCACACCGAGGAAGATCCGCTGACGACGGAAGCGGGAGTCATCCGGGTGTCGGACGCGCTGGACATGGAACACGGCCGGTCGCGCATCCCCTACGAGAAGGGTGGTCGGGGCATCAACACCGTCTCAAGCCAAGCCATCAAGAAGGTCACCCTCCGACAGGGAGATACGGTGCCGGTTCTCGTCGAAATCGAGATGCTGAACGCGGCGGGCGTGTACCAGGTCGATAACCTGCTCAAGGCGAAACTCCACGGCTCCGGGCTGGAGGACGACATCCGAATCGTCGCTTTGAACGTCCGCGAGGGGAGCGATCACATCGTGGAACGGGTCGAGTTGTAGCCCGTCCGTCTCACCGAGCGCGTTCGAGGCGCTCGATTCGTGTCTTCGTCGGCGGAGAGAGATGAACGACCGCGGAGAGGAGCGACTCGGTACGCCCGTGGTTCGATTCGAGATAGGTGATAATGTTCTCCGCGCCGACGTAGGTCGCCGCTCGTTCGTCGGCGCGGTAGACGCGCCACGCGACGAGCCGGTACAGTCCGTAGAAGACGACGAGCGCCCCGACGATGATGCCGATAACGACGGCGAGTGCGGCGGAGAGCGAACGAAACAGGTCGGTCTGTGCGGCGTGAAGGGCGCACGCCACGATGCCGAACAGCAGTTCGATGCGAAGTAGATTCGCGAGTATCCGCACGTCGTAGGCGTAGGTATCGAGGAGGGCAACCGAAAGTGCGGAGACGGTGCCGAGTTCGTCCTCGTGTTCGTCGATGACGGTATCGCTGAGCAACAGTCGTCGGTATCCGGGAGGTCCCGAACCGCCGGAGAGGTTCGAACCGAGCGCGTTGCCGCCGAGCACGACCGTCGGAGGACTACCGGAGGGAAGTTCGCTGGCGAGCCGACCGGGAAGCGATTTCGTGTCGTTCAGTTTCCCGACGAGGAGGGGTCCCGCGAGATAGTTCACGAGGTACAGTGCTCCGAGGATGGCAGCGAGGGCGACGAGTACCAGAATGAGTTCATTCATGGTGCTGTGTAATAAAGAAGCGAGGTCGGTTCTTATACCTTATGCGAGCGCGAACGCACCGATGGCGAGCGGAATTTCGATCTCCCACAGGAGAAGGATTATCGCGATCCCGGCGATGACGGCGAGCGCGTAGAACAGCCAATCGATCATGTCGTCCGTCTCGGCCCAGTTGCTAATGGCCTCGATACCCGCTTTGAGACCCGCTTCGGCGAGCGCGGCGACCGGCGAGTAGGGGTACAGCAGGTCGTCGATACAGAGGACTTCCGCGCAGAGGTCGAGGTCCTCTTGACCGGTCCACACGCAGCCGTCCTCGGAGAGGCCCAGCCAGAAGGAGAAACTCTTTCGAAGCGACCAACTTCGGTCGATTTTCAGGTCGTAGGTGTCCACGGTAAGGTCCACGTAGCCGAGATTCGGCGTACTCTGATAGCAACTGGGTTTGCCGTAGTGTCCGGGTGAGCCCTCGACGCAGATTTTCTTTCCGTCGGCACCGTAGTCGGTCCAATAGCAGGCATCGAACGGGAGCACGCCGGGGACGTAAACGCTGGAACTGGTCGTAACCGAATCGCTCATGACGAGATCCTTATACTGGGGGTCCAAAAGCGACCGGAGTCGGTGTTGCTTTTCGTTCTCCGATAGGTCACTCGCTTGGACTGCATCCCACGGGATGGCCGATCCAAGAAGGTCAGATGCCAAGTCGACCATGGCATCCCAGATGTTGTCTATCTTGTTCTGCGGAGCGCTTGCTGCAGCACCAGTACCGCTCATAGACAGCACGCCGCCCGTACTCAGGCCCGCAACCCCTAACGTCTGTAGCAGCTCTCTTCTGTTTGGATTTATGTCTTTCATCCGTGAATCATTATATACTAACCCGATAAATACTTTCTGTATATTGTAATATTTATCTAATATTTTCTAGAAATTATATTTCGACGTACGATTCCGTAGAGAACTCTCATTCTGAAGAAACGACGGCGAAAAAGAACGGCACGTCGTCCGAGACCGACCGTCAATTAGAAAACCGCGGTTCGAAACGCGACCGCGCTTTCAGCACACCCGGTCGTACACCCGTTCTAACTTCTCGACCGCGCGTTCGACGCTGATTTCGTCCCGACGGGCGAGACAAGACTCTCGAAGCCTCTCGCGTTCCGCGAGCGTACGGCGAATCGATGCCCGAACATCTTCGATGTCGCCGCTCTCGAAGTGATAGCCGGTTTCGCCATCGACGATGGTGTTCGACAGCGCTCCGGCGTTCGCCCCGACGACCGGCGTCCCGCAGGCGTTCGCTTCGAGCGCGACGAGGCCTTGCGTTTCGACGGGACTGGGGAACGCGAACACGTCGAGAGCGGAGTAGAACGCCGCCATCTCGTCCCGGTCGAGAAATCCGAGAAAACGGACGTCCACGTCGCAATCGCGGGCCTGTTTCTCCAACGATTCGCGGGCGGGACCGTCGCCGCCGAAGACGACCGTCAGGTCCATGCCGTCGGCCGCCGTGATGATCTCCGAGAGACGCTTTTCGAAGCCGTGGCGGCCGGTGTAGCCGACGAGCGGGCGATCCACATCGAGGTCGTATTTCCGAACGAAGGCTGCCGTTTCGACCGGGTGAAACCGCTCCACGTCGATACCGTTCGGGACGACGTGCACGGGCGCATCGACGCCCACCGTCTCGACGATGTGCTCTCGCGTCGCCTCGCTCGGCGTCAACACGGCGTCGGACCGCCCGAAAAACCACCGCTCGTACGCCCCTGCCGCCCGTTCCACGTAGTCGGCGACGGAATCGTTCGGGACGAGATAGTCCGCGTACTCCCCCGTCGGCGTGTGGTACGACGTCACGAACGGGAGTTCGTTCTTTCGCGCGAGTCGAAGACCGCCGAGGCCGATGGCGAACGGCGTGTGGGAGTGGACGATTTCGGCGTCGAGGACCGCCTTCGGAACCCGCGGCGTTCCGAGTCGATAGCCATCATAAAAGGGGAACGGAAGACTTCCGATGGGATGTTCGCCTTTCTCCGGCGCGTAGTCGTCGGATTGGGGATACACCACGTCCATCCGCCCGCCGTTTTTCTCCCAAAAATCGCGCCACGTTCGGATGGTGTAGGTGACACCATTGATGGTCGGTAGATATGTGTCCGTGAACGCGGCGACCCATCGGCTCATTGTTCGGCCATTCGAGGACGGGAAGTTAAGTGCTTGTGACTTCAGACGAGTTTTGAATACTCCTCGACAAGACGCTCGCCGACGCGCTTCAGGCTGTGTTCGCTCGCCGTCTCGCGGGCGTTTTCCCCCAATCGCTCCCGAAGTTCGGGGTCGCGTTCGAGCAGTTCGAGCGCGCGTCGGAACTCCGTCTCCGTTTCGCACTTCAGACAGTCCACGCCGTGCGTGAAGAACTCGTCGAAGACGGGGATGTCGCGGAGTACGACGGCCTTTCCGCACGCCATCGCTTCGAGGACGACGATTCCCTGATTCTCGACTTTCGCCGGGAAGCAGAACACGTCGCCCGCCGCGAACGCGCCGCGCTTGTCGTCGACCCACCCGGTGAACGTCACGTTCTCGGGCGGGTTCTCCGTCCACCGTTTGACCGTCGAACTGGCGTGCGGGCCGTCGTCCACCGTCCCGAACCACGCGAAGTCGAAGTCCGTCTGCTGGGCGACTCGGCAGAACGTCGTGAGACCCTTGCGCTCGAAGACGTTCCCCAGTGCGAAGACGACCATGCCCTCCAAATCGTACCGCGCGCGGTACTCATCGCGGAAGGATTCGAACCCGGCGAGCGATTCTGCGTCCACGCCGTTCGAGATTGGGTGAATCGGCGCGTTCACGGGATACCGTTCGAGGACGGATTTCGTGTACTCGCTGGGACAGAGCACGAGGTCAGCCTGCGAGTAGAACCACTTCAGATACCGACCGAGCGGGCGCGCGACGAGGCTCGACCCGCGGAAACTCTCCGCGAAGTCCTCGCTCGTGACGTGGGAATGGAGGACGAGCGGGATATCGTTCCGTTTCGCGTGGCGCGCGACCGCGACAGACCCCGGCCCGATGACGTTGCAATGTGCCACGTCGAAGTCGGCGAAGAAACGACCCCCTACCGCCCCGGACAGCAGCGCGCGACCCGGCGTTTCCCCCTCCCACGGCGACGTGATTACGTCCACGTCGGTTTCCGCTAACGCCTTGCGCTGTTGCTTCGTGGAGGTACCGATGCCGCTCCGGGCCAGTCGGGATTCGAGTTCGAGGTAGTTGAGTACGCGCACTGCGGGGGAAATGGCATAGCGCCCAATTACTCCTTTCGGAAAGGACTCATTGAACGACCGCAAAGTATTTGTTCCCATACGAGCATGACTCGCATGGGGCAATACAGGAACGATTTCTATCCTTGTCCTGTCTCGCCCCGGAAACCCCCCACCCCCCCATTCCGAATGACAGTAGCTCAAGAGCGAATAGAGCGTCTCGAAGTACTTGCACGGGACGCCACCGCAGAGTGTAACGACGACCGAGCGCGGGAGTACGTCCGCCTCGCCAGACGAATCGCCGAGCGACACCGCCTTTCGCTCCCACAGCAGTTCAAACGATTCACGTGCGACGCCTGTGACGCCTATCTCCGTCCCGGAAAGAACGCACGGGTCCGACTGCAGGACGGCCACGTCGTCATTACGTGTGACTGTGGCAATCAGGCGCGCTATCCCTACGACTGACCCGCACAGCGCCGTTCTCCCCGTTTTGATTTCGACACGTCTCCCGTCGGAAAGCAGCCATTACGAACCGAATCACCGACCGTAGGAACTCCCTACCGGCGTGTTTTCGCCATCTTCGGCGGGTCTCGTCCCCTCTCGACGGTCCGTCCCGTTCGTCGTTCGCGCAGACGAAACTACCAAGTCTCGCGCCATATCACTGTCACCTATGAGCGGACAACGGTGGACGGACATGATAGTGGGGGACAGGATGGCGGTCGATAGGGAGTTCGCACAGGAAGTCGCCGACTCCCAATTCTCGCGCCAGGAGTGGGGACTGGTGATGACCGCGGTCGAGTTCGACATCGAACACCCCGAGGACGACGAGCGCGCGAAGCTCGTCGCCGACACGAGCAAGGTGAAACAGGTGATGCCCGAGATGGAGAACATCCAGTCGCAGATGAACTCCATGACGGGGAAGTCGTCCAAGAAGGAAGGACGGGGCGTCTTCGGGTCGGTCAAGGACGCGCTCGGACTGGGCGGCGGTGGCGGGAGCGGCGTCGACGAGGAGCGACTCGCCGCGGCTGAGGGGTTGGCACAACGGTACGCCGACGAACTCCAGACGCGCCTCGAATCGACCGGGAAGTGGGCGCGCGTCAGAAGTGCGGTTCAGGAGTGATGGAGGTCGCACCCGGCGCGTGGCGATACGCCGCGCCGCCGTTCCTGCTCGCTGGGCCGCTCGGATTGCTCTCGCCGCTCGCCACGCTCGCGGCGCTCGCGCTCGGCGGTGCCGTCCTGCTCTTCTTCCGCGACCCGGACCGTTCTCCGCCGTCGGACGGCGTCCTCTCGCCCGCGGACGGCCGCGTCTCGGTGATCCGCGAGGAAGGAAACCGCGTCCGAGTCGGCGTGTTCATGAACGTGACGGACGTGCACGTCAACCGCGCGCCGCTGTCGGGGCGCGTCGAATCGGTCGAACACGAACCGGGTACCCACCGTCCCGCGTTCAGCAAGGAGTCGGACAACAACGAGAAGGTCCACATCGGCCTTTCGACGTGCGATCTGACGCTTATCGCGGGTGCGTTCGCCCGGCGAATCCATCCGTACGTCGAATCGGGCGACGAACTCGCGCGGGGAGAGCGATTGGGCCACATCGCGTTCGGCAGTCGAGCGGACGTGCTCCTCCCGGCGTCGTTCGACGCGGCGGACGTAGAAGTAAGAAACGGTCAGCGCGTGCGCGCGGGTGAGACGGTTCTCGCTCGGCGCGATGACTGACGCGATTCAGTCGCTCGAATAGTCGCCGCCGTGGAAGAGCGTCATCTCCTCCGCTTCGTAGATGTTGATGAGTTCGTTGATGATCTCGTCGTAGGATTCGTCTTCGACGCGCAGGCTGTCGAGGCGGGAGACGGTCTCCTCGTCGAGTGTTATCTTGGGCATCGATGTTCTCTACCCCTTGGACAATCATTAAAGCATAGGCCGGTCCGAATTTCCCACCGTCGTTACGGTCTTCTCGAATGGAGAAGTCCGCCGTATCGTCCGAGTAACCGGTCGTTACCGGAATCGTAGAGTTGTCTTTCCAGACGACAGTGGTTGGTTTCGCCCCGACAGTCACCGGATAACAAAGTACCCACACTGATGTTAGTCGTACCGACGAGGTTCAGCATGACAACGACAAACAGCCAGATTGCCAGTGGAAGCGACACTGTGGCCGAAAACCGATGTCGAAGTTGCGGTTCCTTCGTGACCCGCGATTTCGCCCGCGTGTTCGGAAACAACGAGAACGAGGTCTTCGGATGCCTCGAATGTATGACGGCGACCGAAGTCAAGAAGGGCGGTGCGCGGGCTGAGTTCGTCGACACGTCCAAACCCGTCGGCGGCCGAGAACCGATCCGCTGAGCACGGCGTCGACACTGGGGGGCAGGGGACCGGGTCGGACAGGAAATGGGGGACGGGAGAAAAACCAGGCGGTCTCTTTTTCCGATTCAGGTGCTCACGGACGGCGTTCGTCAGTCAGCAGCTCGCCGCCGCGTTCGAACACGCGGGTCGCGTCCGGCGCTTCGTAGGGCGGTGTGTGGCTGATGTCCGCCATCGTCTTTTTCGGTCGGTCTCGGTTCGTCGGTCGTCGTGTCGAGTTTTCGTCCGTCATGTATCGGTCGTTGGTGTCGTTCGTCTCGGTTTCGGTGGTTCGCAGTACGTTGCACGGTCGGCTCTATTCGGTATCGATTCGAGGATTCGATGGTATGAATGTGTAGGGGTCAGACCCCTACGATGAGAATCGTGCCGACGACAGCGCCGCCCGCAACGTTCGTATGCGAATGTTTGACATGCTGTTCCATCGCTACCGTGCCAATGTGTGCCAAGGCATATAACCGTTGTGTGCGAGGCAACCGTTGCCACCCTCGTTCGCCACAATCGTAAGGAGGGTTCGTGTCGTACTCCCGAATGATGACGAACGATGAAGTAACGGACCTCCTTCGAAAGGCGTACAGCGACGAGATAGAAACCGTGATGAACTACCTGACGAACTCCATCGTCCTCGAAGGCGTGAGCGCGGAAGAGGTACGAGAGAGCCTGGAGACGGATATCCAGGAGGAGTTGGGGCACGCGGAGATGATCGGCCAACGGCTCAAACAGTTGGACGAGCGCCCACCGGCGTCCTACGATTTCGAGGCGCGGCAGGAAGGCTTGCAACCGCCGGAAGACAGCACCGACGTCCTGTCGGTTATCGACGGCGTCCTCGAAGCGGAGGAGGATGCCATTTCGACGTATCGAAACGTCATATCAGCGGCGCGAGATGCGGACGACCCCGTGACTGAAGACCTCGGTGTTACCATCCTCGCCGACGAGGAGGCCCACCGCACGGAGTTCCGCGGGTTCAAGCGCGAATACGACAACTGAACCGAACCAAGGCAAGGATTTTTCTCGGGGGGATGAGAGGTACCGGCATGAACGATTCGGGGTTCGACTTGGACCTACAGGCGGCCGAACAGGAGATCGAATTCGACGAGAACGAGCGCGTCATCCTCGGTGTCCTCGACGGGACCACGGCTATCGCGGAACGCCTCGATGCAGTCGAACGCGGACACGTCCTCGTCCTCGCGGTCGACGGCGACCTCACCGAGCTCGCGGCCGACCTCGCACCGGCGGTGAAAAAGCAGGGCGGAAATTTGGTGCACTTTCGGAAGTTCCTCATCATCTCGCCACCCGGTATCGAAATCGATACGAGCAGACTCTGAGAACTGCCTGCACCTCGGAGGGAAACGGTGGGGTATCACCGTTCGTGATGTACGTCAGGGGGGACCACAGGGTGGCCCAATCGGCAAAAATACACCAACAGTATATAAAAATTCCATTCTAGATTCCAGAAATTTGCATTTTGAGTAGATTGCTCCAATTGATATGGAATTTGATAGCCAGTTGCCCAAGAACGATAGTGAAAAGAATCCAATGGGTGTATAGGGAACTGCCGCCATGGAGCACCAACAGTCCCTCACCGAGTACGTTCTCCGGTCCGGAGCACGGACAGCAGTCTTACAGGCAATCGTCGACGGTTGTGAAACGACACGAGCGCTGTTGAACCGAGATTTGGCGAGCGAATCCGCCGTCTACAACGCCCTCACGGAATTGGAAAATCGCGGGCTGATTCACTCGCCACGCACCAAACGGTGGGCACCGACCGGAATCGGCTCGGTCGTATCCGCGCTCGTCCGCGAACAGCGGAAGACGGAACGAGTACTTCGAATCGACATCGACTACTGGAAACGACACGACGTCACCGCGTTGCCCTCCTCCGATTTGCTTCGTATTGCCGACCTCACCGGTGGAACCGTCATTCGCGCGACCGACACCCATCCGTCGCGGGCCGTCCGCGAGGTGGAACGGCGACTCGAAACGACGACTTCCGCGTCCGTCATCGCGCCCATTTTCAACGAGCGATACTCCGATGCGCTCCTCGACGGGGACGGCGACGCGCGGCTCGTACTGGCGACGGACGTCCTTCACTCCCTCCTCGCGACCACGGACGCCACGGTAGACGAAGACCTGAACGTTCGCGTGGCCGACACTTCGTTCGCGCTGACGGTGACCGACGACGGCCTGTTGCTCTCGCTCCCGCTGCTGGACGGATCCTACGATACGCAGACCGAGTTCGTCGTCGAGACCGACCGCGCACGTCGAAAGGGAAACGAACTGTTCGAGGCCGTCTGGGCCGACGCGGAACCCGCCGCCGAGTACGTCGAGTCGATGGAGACGGACCTCACGTAGTGCCGTCGCCGTCGGGGGACGGAATCGTTGCCCCGTCGATTTATGCGCGTTGACCGACTAGTGAGAGTATGCCACTGAAAGAAGCCGAGTCCCCTACGGAATATCGGGAAATCGACCGCTGGGACGGCGGCGTCGGCTGGCTCGCACACCCGGAGGAAACGATGGAGCGAGCGAGCCACGCGCTCGCCATCGACGGCGACGTCTGGGTTATCGACCCGGTCGATGCGCCGGGCATCGACGACCTGTTCGCCGAGTTCGGAACGGTCGCGGGCGTCGTCGTCCTTCTCGACCGCCACACCCGCGATGCCAAGGAAATCGCACAGCGACACGATGTGCCGGTGTACCTTCCGACGTGGGTCCGACGGAGCGTGAGCGGGGTTCCGGTCCGACGGTTCGAGACGACGCTCGCCGACACCGGACTGCGCGTGCTTCGACTGGTCGATAACCCGGCGTGGCAGGAAGCCGCGCTGTACGACGAGACGAACGGAACGCTCGTCGTCCCCGAATCCGTCGGCACCGCCGACTACTTCCGAACCGGTCGCGAGCGACTGGGCGTCCATCCGATGGTTCGACTCCTACCGCCGAACGAACTCCGCGGGTTGACGCCCGAGCGGGTCCTCGTCGGACATGGCCCCGGTATCTTCGACGATGCCACGGTCGTCCTCGCGGATGCGCTCGACGGGTCTCGCAGACGATTCCCCTCGTTGCTGGCGAAGACCGTCCGCGGATTTGTATCGTCGTGATACCACAAGAATTACAGATTGCCGATAGTTTTTTAGCATTTGCTCGATATGAACGACGCATGTGCCATGAGCGCCGGAATTTTTCCCCTCTGGTTGTAGAGGTGATCCGGTGACTATTTCGTTCGATTCCCGTCCGGACGGAATCGAAATTCGAGACCAAATCGAACGACGTACGTGCACGCTTCAGACGTTCGACGCGGTTCGACCTGTCCCGGCCGACACTCACTCGTTTCGTTTTCCCGTCGACCGCGCGGTCTGTCTCTCGACCGGCGGCCTTCGGCTCCCGACACCGGCCGCCGTCTACGTCCGCGACGAGACCGGTGAGATGGTGGCGAGCGTCGAAGGGATGGCGAACGAGGCGCTCCCGTCGGGAAACTACACCATCGAGCTCTGTACCCCGATCAAACTGTATCTCGACGTCGAGGAATCGCTCGACATCGGTGCGACGTTCGAGGACATCACGTTCCGGTTCGGTTCGAGGACGACCGTCGTCGTCGGTGGGCGGTCATCCCACCGACGCCCTTCGGGAACGGTGACGACGACGAGCGACCCGACGGACATGATGGCGGCGATATCGACGTTCGGGTCGGCGTTGAAGACGACCAGTCCAGAGCGGTCGTTTCCCACCCTCCGCGGGCATCCGCCGGTCGTCGAACTCGGCGACGAACTCCGCGTCCCGGACGCCCTGCAACCGCCCGAAACGGGCGTGACCATCGAAGTGCCTCCCACGTACGAATCGATTTTCCCCGTCGCCTCGCTCGCGTACTACCTCGGTGCGTCGGTCGTTCCGGGCAACTCCCCTCGAATCGTCACGGACGACTTCGAACACCCGCTCGGCGGCGCTCGGGATTTCGAAAGCGAGGTCGAACGGGTGCTGAAACAGACGTTCCTCCTCGACTGCGTGACTCGGACGGAAGGACTGTATCCCATCGACCTCCACGAACGCCGAACACTCGAATCGACGGTCGACCTCGATTTTGCGGCGCTGTACGACGCCCCGCTGGACGAGCGCTTGGAAACGTACCTCACGATTCCCTACGGGATGCTTGAGGACCTCGTCCCCGATTGGCAGTTGACCACGCACGTCTCCTCGACGGCGACTAACGTCGAGATGCTTCCGTTCCTCGTGGACGACCTCGCCGCCATTCGAACGCCGCGAGCGACGGAAGTGTCCGCGTCGGCGATACAGGTACCGGCGGTCGAACAGTTCGTTCGGGGGAATACCAGAAGCACGTCGGAAACGACGTCGAACCCGCGTACGTTCGTCGAACCGGAGCAGACCGACTCGCTCGAACAGGTGTGGGTCGGCGACGACGCGCCGGTCGGCGCGAGCAAAGCGACCATAAACGCGTTTCACAACCGACTCGAACGCACGACCACGGACGGAGAGATAGCCATCACCGTCGTCTGCAACGACCGCGAGATGGACGAGGAACGGAACCTCGCGGACGAAGTGTACGGATCGGGACGAACCCTTCCGTTCGACGTGAGCGTCGAACACGATTTGAGCGTCGCCGAACTGCGTTCCGTCCTCGAATCCGAGACGCAGTTTCTCCACTACATCGGTCACATCGACGAGGGAGGTTTCAACTGTCGTGACGGGATGTTGGACGCAGCCGAACTCGACGACATCGGCGTCGAAGCGTTCCTCCTCAACGCTTGCCGGTCGTTCGAACAGGGAATGGCGCTCATCGAGGCGGGAGCCATCGGCGGCGTCGTCACTCTGAACGACGTCATAAACAGCGGCGCGGTTCGCGTCGGCAAGACGATGGCACGGTTGTTGAACCGTGGGTTCCCGCTCTGGGCGGCGTTGGACATCGCCCGCGACAGGAGCATCATCGGCGGTCAGTACACCGTCGTCGGAGACGGGAGCATCAACGTCGTTCAGACTGAGAGTATCGCGGCCGTTCTTTTCGATATCGAGGTGAACGGAGAGAGGTTCGAGGTAACACCCATCACGTATCTTTCCAACGAGGGGGGAATCGGTGCCTTCGTCAATTTACGTCTGGACGAGACGAACCGATCATATCTGGCATCGGGGTCTCTTAGTACGCTCACAATGGATAAGGACACCCTCACTCGACTTCTCGCTTTGGAGGATGTCCCGGTCCGACTCGATGGACGGTTTACGTGGAGCTATTCCCTCGATGTGGATACGCTCGGGTAGAGTCTCACTCGCCCACGCGCTACTACAAAACGATCAATAGAACCGGATTTACGTTCCAGTCGAACCGCCCAACACGGCACCTGCCGCACTCCCGGCCTGTGAAAGGATGAGTACGATAGCGAACAGTACGCCGATCATACGGGGGTTCTCCGCCAGATACGTGGTCAGTTCGTTTTCTTCCATACCCATACGACATATCCGATAGTATATTAAATTTTCTATTATTATAATGAAAAATATCCAAGAACTGTCGGTATTATATTATCACTAGATTGTAAGAAGGAAATCGTTATTAAATTATCACTTCCGGCTGTCGTTGGGCGACGCTGTTATCTCGATACGACACGAATGGCCCACCGTGGTCTTCCTCACCCGTGGATTGAGAGACGCACTCCTCGAACTTGCCGCGGACGCCGAGCCGGAAAAATTGACCGTCCCGCTGGCCATCACCCCGGCCGAGGAGTTGGACGGCGCGGACCATCTCGAAGCGGAGACGCCGGTGTTCACCCATTTTTATCCCCCGAACACGGGCGGGTCGGTCGCGGCCGTCTTCGGTATGGACCTCTCGATTCCCGCCCGCCAGACACAGGGCAGGTTTATCTCCCACCCGCAAGGCCACCTCGAAGTCACGCAGACGGACGACTTACACGAGGTGGTGTTGGTCGCGGTTCCGCCGTGGACCGCGGAGATGGTGGCGGCGTTCGACCGGAGCGGCAGAAAACGGAAACTCGTTATCGTCGACGCGGAACCGCCCGTCGAACTACTCTAGATACCCCAGCTCGCGCAGTTGGTCCGTGATTTCGCTGAATTCGGATTCCGTCAGGCGGCCCTGTCGCTGGTGCTGAATGACGATGCTGCGGAGCAGGAACCGAACGAGGTCGCTCGTACTCGAAAAACTCGTCCCCTCTATCGTCTCGTCAACGCGGTCGGCGAGGTCCTTCGGAATGGAAACCGTCGTGTATTCGGTCATATCTCCCGGTTGGTCGTCCCATCGGTTATCGTTTGTGTCCCGCCGCTCCCGAGCGGCGTCGTTCACGACAAACAAGCGGTTTGCGACGTCCACTGACAGCGACCGACATATCTCTCGTCGCCGCGGTCGAACAGCGCGTCACAGCGACCCCCGGATACCGGTTCAGTCGATGAGGTCCTCGAACTCGGGCAGAACGTCGTCCGAATCGTCCTCCTCGTCCGCGTCGTCGGTGTCTGCCTCGGCGTCGGTTTTGTCGTCCTCGTCCTCGTCCTCTTCGAGTATCTCGACGTCGAGCACGGCGAGCGGGATGTTCTCCAACCGCTGGCCGATCTCCTTGCGAGCGATGCGCGAGGCGTGTTCCTCTCGCTCGACGTTGAACACCGTCATTTCGAGCTCCAAGGCGACGAGCGCCTCGTCGGCGGCGATGAACGCTGGTGGGAGTTCCTCCCCGGACGGCGACGTTCGTGACCCCATGTTTATTTCGACGTAGTTCAGGTCGGGATTGAGCATCTCGCCGGTCTTCGAGATGGCGATGCGCACCGCCTCGTCCGGCGTTTTCACGTCGTATACCGGTATCGCGGCTTCGACGACAACTCTACAGTTCATAATCCCAACGGTAATTGCACAGCCAGGAGTATGAATTTTCGCCCTTTTCAGGCGTCATGACAGGTCACACCAGCACTTATGTCCGTTTCGTACACACCAGTAGCAATGAGTTTCCCACCGGTCGTGGACGGCCACAACGACACGCTCCTCCGATTGCACGGAATCGACGACCCCGTGGCGACGTTCACGCGAGGCACCGAGGAGATGCACATCGACCGCCCGCGCGCCCGCGAAGCGGGACTCGGCGTCGGCTTCTTCGCCACGTTCGTTTCGGGGGGCGACGACCACGAACTCCGATGGACGGACGACGGCTACGAGTTCCGCATCCCGGACGCGCTAGACCACGACGACGCGCGAGCGACCACCTACCGAATGCTCGAACTGCTCCACCGCCTCGCCGCGGAGATAGAGGACTTCCGCGTCGTCCGCTCCCTCGACGACTTCGACGCCTGCCTCGAATCCGGCGACCTCGGCGCGGTGGCACACATCGAAGGTGCGGAAGGCGTCGCACCGGACTGCGCGAACCTCGACTTCCTCTACGCCGCGGGCGTCCGTTCCATCGGTCCGGTGTGGAGTCGCCCCAACGCCTTCGGTGCGGGCGTCCCCACGAAATACCCGAGCAGTCCCGACGTCGGCGGCGGATTGACTGACGCGGGCCGTGACCTCGTTCGCGCCTGTGAGGAGCGCGGCATCGTCATCGACTGTGCACACCTGACCGAAGCGGGATTCTGGGACGTCGCCGAGACGAGCGGTGCACCCCTCGTCGCATCGCACACCGGCGCACACGCTCTCTCGCCCCACTCCCGGAATCTGACCGACGAACAGATAGACGCCGTGGCCGACTCGAACGGCGTCGTCGGTATCGGCTTTCTGGAGACCGTCCTGTCCGACGAACCGAACCCCGAGGCGACCGCGACCATGGCCGACCTCGTGGACCACATCGAGTACGTCGCCGACCGCGCCGGGAGTTCCCACGTCGTGCTCGGGTCGGATTTCGACGGCGCGCGGATACCGGACGACGTGGGCGACGTGACCGGACTCCCCGACGTGCTGGCGGCGCTTCGGGAACGCGGGTTCAGCGAGGACGACGTTGCGAAGGTGGCCCACGAAAACTGGCGACGCGTGCTGGCCGAGACGTGGTGAATCGAAAGAGTTGCTTGCCTTCGATGCCGACACCCGGCCGATGGAAACCGGTTCGATACCCGTCGAGGACCTCCCGGGTGGGTTCGACCTGCAATCGACCGTCGAGAGCGGCCAGAGTTACCTCTGGCGGCGAGAGGACGGTCGGATGTACGAGACGACGCACGCCTACGGCGGGTCCGCGTGGTACTACGCCGTCACGGACGGCGAGGTCGTCCGCGCCCGCCAGCGGGACGGCCTGTTGGAGTGGGAATCGACGACCGACGCC
The DNA here is from genome assembly GCF_026008575.1 of Haladaptatus sp. T7. Classification (NCBI taxonomy): domain Archaea; kingdom Methanobacteriati; phylum Methanobacteriota; class Halobacteria; order Halobacteriales; family Haladaptataceae; genus Haladaptatus; species Haladaptatus sp. T7. Next base: position 109,168 of record NZ_BROP01000001.1, on the reverse strand, counting down.
GAGTCACTCCTCGTTTCGCTCCTCCGACTGGACGACGATTTGGACGCGATACTCGACGCGACGCCCGAGGACTCGCTGGTCGAAACCGCCTACGACGAGTATCGCGGGATGCGAATCGTCCGCGACCCGTTCTTTCCGTGTCTGGTCTCGTTCATCTGCTCGGCCCAGATGCGCGTGCGTCGCATCTACGACATGCAGACCGCGCTGGCTCGCCGGTTCGGGGAGAGCGTCGAGTTCGACGGGAAGACGTACCACGAGTTCCCGACGCCGACGCAGTTGGCCGCGGCCGACGAATCGGACCTCCGGGCGTTGAAACTGGGCTACCGAGCACCGTACGTCAGGAAGTCGGCCGAACTGCTCGCGTCCGGCGAAGTGACCGCGGAAGACGTGCGGGGGTTGCCCTACGAGGGCGCCCGCGACGCCATGCAGGCGTTCGTGGGCGTCGGCGACAAGGTGGCCGACTGCGTGCTCCTGTTCGCGCTCGGCTATCTGGAAGCCGTGCCGCTCGACACGTGGATTCAGAGCGCCATCGAGGAGCACTACCCGCACTGTGACCGGGGGTCGTACCGGGACACCTCGCGGGCGATTCGAGAGCAATTCGGTGGCGAGTACGCCGGATACGCCCAGACGTACGTGTTTCACTACTTGCGGAGTTGAACCGATTATATCGCCGCGGAACAGTTCAGTGGAAAACTATTTCGTCGGGGCGGAGAGAGTGGTGTCATGGCAACAGACTTGTTCGGCTTCTTTCTCGCGTTTCTCCTCGGCGTGGCGGTTTCGGGCACCGGCGCGTATTTCGCAGTCAGGTCGTTCGTTTATCAAGAACTCGACCTCACGAAGGAGGAGATACGAACGGCGGTCAAACACCTCGCCTACGAGCGACTGCCGTCCGAGGAGTGAGCCGCTCCGAGAATCGTCGATTCGAACGTCGAATGGCCCCGACCGTTTTGTGGCTCGGATTCGAACGTCCGGTATGGCAGACCGAACCCGCGCACACGTGTTCGTCTCGGGGAAGGTACAGGGCGTCTACTACCGGGCGAACACCCGCGACACCGCACAGGGGAAGGGACTCGACGGCTGGGTGCAGAACCTCTCCGACGGGCGCGTCGAAGCCGTCTTCGAGGGACCCGAGTCGGAAGTCGAGGAGATGGTCGAGTGGTGTCACACGGGCAGTCCCGCCGCTGACGTGGACGACGTGACGGTTACCTACGCGTCACCCGAGGGCGAGGACGGATTCCGGATTCGGCGGTAGCGCCCCGGCGAACGCGAACGAATGCTTTTAAGGCCCGCTGTCGGAAACAGTTCGGTATGGCAATCAAACCCGACTACGTGAAAAAGACAGGGAACATCCTGTTGGAACGATACCCGAGCGCGTTTACGAAGGACTTCGACCAGAACAAGGACAGCGTCGAACAGCTGACCAACATCGGTTCGAAGGGCGTCCGCAACCGAATCGCTGGCTACGTCACGCGCAAGAAAGAATAACTCTCCTTCATTTCGGGCTCGCTTCGGGCTCGCTTTTCATCGATAACGAATACCACGTCGAGCTGTTTCAATCGTCACCGGCCACTCCAGTCACCTGCGAGAACTCGGTACAGCCACACCGCTCGCACTCGCCCGTATCGGTCGGGAGGACGTACGTGCCGTCCTCACGAACGCGGACGGAATACGGCTGCCCACACTCCTCACAGGTGACGAACTCCCAATCCATACGACTCTTGAGGTGTCACTCGATATATGAGTCTTCCCCGCCCGCCTCACGGCAAACACCGACACCGTCGAAAGCTACTTGCACACTCCTGCTATCGGTTCGCACATGAGTGTCAACGTTGGTATTCTGGGTGGAACCGGTGCGGTCGGACAGCGATTCATTCAACTGCTCGACGGGCATCCCGAGTTCGAACTGACGACGATAACCGCGAGCGACGCGAGCGCCGGTAAGGCCTACCGCGAAGCGGCGAAGTGGCGCATCGACTCTCCGATTCCGGAGTACGTCGGTGACATCGAAGTACGCGCGACCGACCCGAGTGACGTACCGGACGATGTAGACCTCCTCTTTTCCTCGCTTCCCTCCGGGGTCGCCGCGGACGTCGAACCGAAGTTCACCGAGGCGGGCTACGTCGTCTCCTCGAACTCCTCGAACAGCCGGATGGCCGACGACGTTCCGCTCGTCATCCCCGAGGTCAACGCGGACCACCTGAACCTCATCGAAGTCCAGCGCGACGAGCGCGGATGGGACGGCGCGCTCGTGAAGAACCCGAACTGCTCGACCATCACCATGGTCCCGACGCTCGCCGCCCTCGACAACTTCGGGTTGGAGCGCGTGCACGTCTCGACCCTGCAGGCCGTCTCCGGCGCGGGCTACGACGGCGTAACGTCGATGGAGATTATCGACAACGTGATACCCCACATCGGCGGCGAGGAAGACAAGATGGTGACCGAACCGAAGAAGCTCCTCGGCTCGTTCGACGGGAGCGAAATCGTCCAACACGACGTGGACGTGGCAGCCTCCTGCAACCGCGTCCCGACGCTCGACGGCCACCTCGAAAACGTGTGGGCCGAAACCGCCGAGGAAATCACGAAGGCGAGCGCCGAAGCGGCCTTCGCGGAGGCGACTACCCTCGACCTACCGAGCGCGCCCGACCCGCTCATCGAGGTGTTCGAGGACCCGGACCGCCCGCAACCCCGCCTCGACCGCACCATCGGCGACGGTATGCAAATTGCCGTCGGCGGCGTGCAGGAGACGCCCGCCGGAATCCAGTACAACTGCCTCGCACACAACACGATTCGCGGGGCCGCCGGTGCCAGCGTGCTGAACGGCGAACTCCTCGTCGAAGACGGCTGGGTATAGAAGGGTATAGAAGCGATCGCGGGTCGTTTTTTCGGCGGTTAGGAGACCAGATAGCGGAGCAAAACGCCGTCGTCCACGCGCTTGACCGAATCGAGGTCGAGGTCCGGGAACGATCTCCGTTCGACGAAGCCGTCGCCGTCTGCGAGGGTCGGCGCGTCGCGGCCGCCGATGACCAGCGACCCGACGTAGAGGCGGAGTTCGTCCACCAGTCCGCCGTCGAACAGCGAGAAGATGAGTTCGCCGCCGCCCTCGACCATCACCCGTTTGGTCCCCCGCGATTCGAGTTCCGAGAAGGCCTGCCCGAGCGCGACGCGGCCGTTTCCGGCGACCACGACGTCCGCCCCCGCCTCCCGGAGCGCCCGGACGTTCCGGTTCGGCGCGCTCTCGGCGACGAAGACGAGCGTGTCCGCCCTGTCGTCCAACACCCGCGCGTCGAGCGGCGTTCGGGCTTTCGAATCCGCGACGACGCGGACCGGATTGGCCCCGTCGTCGGCGGTCAGGGACGGGTCGTCCGCGAGGACGGTGCCGACGCCGACCACGATGGCGTCGCTTTCGACCCGCAGGTCGTCAACCCGGTCGAAGTCGTCCGCGCCACTGATGGCGACCTGCTCGCGCTGGCGAGAGGAGAGTTTTCCGTCGGCGCTCATCGCGGCGTTGACGACCACGTGCATGTTCCGGGGTACGCTTCGGCGGTGAAAACCCCTTTCGGTGTCACGGGAGCGAGGATGTTCGCTTTCTCTGGGAGAATTTGGTTCCTGAACGAAGTGAAGGAGTCGGTTGGGGAGGGTCGTGGCGCAGTGGCGGGGCGGTTGCGGTCTTCATCGTTGCTCGGTAGTTGCAATCACAGTAGCACCAACCACAATTCGCGGTGAACGAGAACATTCGAGCTGGTTATCGCTCGGTGGTGCATACGAAAACGTCGATTCAGTTCACGTCGCTGGTGTGAGTTCCGATCCAATTCCCCGACCCACTCCCGCTCTCACATCTAGCGACGACGAACACTTTTAATCCATCCCGTTCCAACTTCGAGTGATGAACGTAGACGACCATGCCGAGGCGCTCGCCTCCGACCTCGGTGTTGACAAAGAGGAGGTCAAAGCAGACCTGCAGAACCTCATCGAGTACAGCGTCCCGATAGACGAAGCCAAACAGAGCCTTCGCCGGAAGTACGGCGACGGCGATGGTAGCAGTTCTGCTCCCTCCACCGCCGACATCGCCGACGTGACGACCGACATGGGCAACGTCACCATCACCGCGAAGGTGCTCACGGTGGGCAAGCGCTCGATTCGCTATCAGGGCAACGAACAGACCATCTTCGAGGGCGAACTCGCCGACGAGACGGGGAAGATTTCCTACACCGCGTGGAACGACTTCAACCTCGATGCGGGGCAGGTCATCACCGCGGGCAACGCCGGGGTCCGCGAGTGGGAGGGCAAACCGGAACTCAACCTCGGGGACAGCACCAACGTCGCGCGCGAGGAGACCGACCTCGACGTGCCGTACGAGGTCGGCGGCGACGCGACGCTGGCCGAGGTGACGCCGGGGGACCGCGGCGTCGCGCTGGAAGTGACCGTCCTCGAAGTCGAGAACAAGGTCATCGACGGACGGGACGGCGAGACGGAGATAAAAAGCGGCGTGGTCGCCGACGAGTCCGCTCGCTTGCCGTTCACCGACTGGGAGGCGCGCGACGAAGTGACGGAAGGCGCGGCGCTTCGCGTGGACAACGTGTACGTCCGCGAGTTCCGCGGCGTGCCGTCCATCAACTTCTCGGAGTTCACGACGGTCGGACCCCTCGCGCGCGACGTGGACGTGAACGACAGCGCGACGCGCATGTCCGTCCGCGAGGCGGTCGAAACCGGCGGCGCGTTCGACGTGGAAGTCCTCGGTAACATCGTCGCGGTCCGCGACGGGTCGGGACTCATCCAGCGCTGTCCCGAGTGCGGCCGCGTCGTGCAGAAAGGCCAGTGCCGAAGCCACGGCCAAGTCGATGGACAAGACGACTTGCGCGTGAAGGCCATCGTGGACGACGGGACGGGCACCGTCACCGCGATTTTGGACGACGAACTTACCGCCGAGGTGTACGGCGGCGGCCTCGACAAGGCCCGTCAGCAGGCGCGCGACGCGATGGACCAGGAAGTCGTCGCGGACACCATCCGCGAGAAAATCGTCGGCCACGAGTACCGCGTCCGCGGTAACCTGTCGGTGGACGACTACGGTGCGAACCTCGAAGCGAGCGAGTTCGCCGAGACGGACGACGACCCGGTCGACCGTGCCAAGGCCCTCCTCACGGAGGTGGACGCATGAGTTCGCAGGGCGGCGTCGGTCGTCGGGAAGTCGCGTGGCGAATCTTCGCGGCCGAGTACGACGACGCCTCGCTCGAACACTCGGACAGCGACGAGGAGCGCGCCCCGAACTACGTCGTCACGCCGACGGGTGCACGCATCAACCGCCTGTTCGTCGTCGGCGTGCTGACCGAAATCGAGCAGGTCGGCGACGACGTGCTCCGCGCCCGCATCGTGGACCCGACGGGCGGCTTCGTCGTCTACGCCGGGCAGTACCAGCCGGACGCGCTCGCGTTCCTCGAACGCGCCGACCCGCCGATGTTCGTCGCGGTGACGGGCAAGGCGCGGACCTTCCAGCCCGAGGATTCGGACCTCGTGTACACCTCGATTCGCCCCGAGAGCATGAACGCGGTGGACGCCGAAACGCGCGACCGGTGGGTGGTCCAGACCGCGGAACAGACCCTTTCGCGCATCGAAACGGTCGCGGGTGCGCTCGACTCCGGCCAGTACGGCGAGGAGCTTCGACGGGCGCTCGAAGCCGCCGACGTGGACACGGGACTGGCGGCCGGTGTGCCGCTGGCGCTCGACCACTACCGAACGAACACGCCGTACCTCGCGGAACTGCAGGACGTCGCGCTCAACGCCACGCGAGTCGTCGCGGGCGAACGTGACGAAGTTGGGACGCTCGACGCGTCACCGGACGAACCCGGCGACGCGACGCTCAACGTGGACGTCTCGCTCGACACCGCGGCGGTCGAAACCGGGACGAGCGAAATGGAATCCCCGGCCACCGAACCCGAAACGTCGGCCGAGTTCGACGCGGAAGTCGGCTCGGACTCGGGAGCCGAACCGGAGACGGAACCGGCGGCGTTCGAATCGAGCGGCGCGGAACCGACCGACGCCGACCTGACCGACGCCGAACCGACGGAACCGGAATCGGAAGAATCCGAATCGACGTTCGAGACGGAATCCGAACCGGCGGACGAACCGGCCGCGGAAACGACGGTTCCCGACACCGACGCTGAACCGGAGACGCCTCCGGCAGAGGCCCGCGAACCCGCGGAGACCGACGAACCGGTCGAATCGGAACCCGTCGGCGAAACCGGTGTGGAGGAGTTCGACGCGAACTCGTCGGACGAGACCTCCGTGAGCGACTCCGACGAGTCCGCGGACGACCTCGGCGATTTCGACGCCGGACCGTCGGACGAGGAGGACGGTCCCGGCGACTTCGACCAACCGATGGGCGAGGACGTCAGCGGCGAGATGTACGAGTTCGACGAGGGCGAGCGCGAGCAGATAGAAGAGGAGTTCGGTACCGAGTTCACCACCGGCGCGGAGGTCGGCGAACCCGGCGAGGCCGACATCGAGACGCCGGAACCGGCCCAGGAGATGGCGACGGAATCGGAGGCGGACCTCGAATCCGACACCGCCGCCGAACCGGCCGAAGCGACCGGCCCGGACGCCGACGCGGCGCAACCGGAGCAGACGGAAGCCACCGAACCGGAACCGACGCCGAGCGAGGATAGCGCGACAGAATCGGCGGCGGAACCGCAACCCGAATCCGCGGGCGGGGACGACGGCGACAAGCCGGTACCCGAGAACCTCGAAAACACGGTGATGGAAGTTATGCGAGGGATGAACGACGGCGACGGCGTGGAGCGCGAGCGCCTGCTCGCCAGCGTGGTCGATTCCTACGACGTGACGCCCGCGGACGTCGATGACGCGCTCCAAGACGCGCTGATGGCCGGACGGTGTTACGAATCCGGCGAGGAGACCCTGAAGCCCATCTGATGGCGCTGGTCGAACCGGTCCCCGGCGAACCCGCCGCAACCGCGACGCTCGGCGACGAGCGGGCGCTCGTCGTGGCGGACTACCACGCCGGAATCGAGGACGGCCTCCGATACGAGCAGGGCATCAACCTCGACAGCCGAGCGGGAGAGCGTCGGAAGCGGATGGTATCGCTGGTCGAACGCACCGACCCGGACCGGGTGGTCGTTCTCGGCGACCTCATGCACTCCATCGCCGGACCGGGCGGTGCCGAGCGCGGCGAAATCGAGGTGCTCCTCGAATCCATCGACCGCCCGGTGACGCTGGTGAAGGGGAATCACGACGGCGACATCGAATCGTGGATCGACTGCTCGGTGACGCCGGGCGACGGAATCCGCCTCGGCGACGTGGGATTCGTGCACGGGCACACGTGGCCGAGCCAGGACGTGCTTTCCGCGGACGTGGTGTGCGTCGGTCACGAACACCCGTGCGTGCGGTTGGAGGATTCCGTCGGCGGCAGTCGAATCGAGCGCGTCTGGTTGCGCGGCGAGCTGAATCCGAGCGCGTTCGAGGAGCAGTACGGTGACGAAGAAGCGACGGAGGTGGCGAGCGGCGTCGAGCTGATAGTCTTCCCCGCGTTCAACGACCTGACGGGCGGGACGTGGGTCAACGTCGCGGAGCAGGGATTCCTCGCGCCGTTTCTGCCCGGTGGGCTTTCCGACGGGGAGGCGTACCTGCTGGACGGTGCGCGGTTGGGTCGGTACGACGCGATTTGAACGGCCGTGCGTGTTTTCATCCCGCACGGTGTTGGACGGTCCATGGACGTGAGCTTCGACTTCGACGGTGCGGTGGTCCTCGTCACGGGCGCGAGCGGCGCACTCGGAAGTGCGGTCTGTGCCGCGTTCGACGACGCGGGCGCGACCGTCTGTGCGACGGATGTAGTCGAACCGGACGAGGAAGACGCGCTGCTCGACGGCGAACGCGTCAACTTCTATCGGGCGGATTTCACGGACGAGTCCGCCGTCGAGTCTGTCGTGTCCGACGTCGTTGCCGACCACGGCGGCATCGACGCGCTCGCCAACATCGCCGGAACGTGGAAAGGCGGGTCGCATATCGAAGAGACGGACGTGGGAACGTTCGACCTGCTGTTCGACGTGAACCTGAAGACGATGTTTCTGGCGTCGAAACACGCGCTCCCGCACTTACAGGAGCGCGACGGTGCAATCGTGAGCGTCAGCGCGCGCTCCTCGCTCGAAGGCGGCGAGGGAGACGGGCCGTACCGCGCGTCGAAGGCGGGAGTTCGTCTCCTCACGGAGACGATAGCGGAGGAGAACTCCGGCACCGTCCGAGCGAACGCCGTGATGCCGAGTGTCATCGACACGCCCGCGAACCGCGAGATGATGCCGGACGCGGACCACGAAAAATGGGTCGCCCCCGAGGATATCGCGGAAATGATTTGTTTCCTCTGTAGCGACGCCGCGAGCGTGACGAGCGGGGCGGCGGTTCCGGTGTACGGCGAGGCGTAGGTCGCGGGCGCGACGACGGCTGTTTTTATCGCGCTCATCTTTATTGTTCCATTTTTAATGTGGGAAATATACATCGGGTCGTTTATAACACTGAGTTAAAAATGGCAAGCATACACATGGCACAACGTGAGACGTGGACGTCACGAATCGGATTCATCTTCGCCGCGGTCGGTAGCGCGGTCGGACTGGGGAACATCTGGTCGTTCCCGTTCCAGACCGCGACGAACGGCGGTGCGGCGTTCCTCGTGGTCTATCTCCTGGCGGTGGCGCTCATCGGCTTTCCGACGATGCTCATCGAGTTCGTCATCGGTCGGCGGGGGGAACAGAACCCGGTCGAGGCGTTCCGGAAAATCGGACACGGGCAGTGGTCGTTCGTCGGGGGACTCGGCCTGTTCTCCTCGCTCTTGACGCTCGCGTTCTACAGCGTCGTCGGCGGGTGGGTTCTCAGCTACATCGTCGGAAGCGCCACGGGAAGCTACTTCGGCGACCCCGGAACCTATTTCGGTGCGGTGTCCGCCGGACCGACCGCCGTCGCCGCTCACGCCGTTTTCATGGCGATCACCATCGGCATCGTCGCGCTCGGCGTCACGGGCGGCATCGAGCGAGCCACGACGTTCATGATTCCCGCCATTCTCGTCCTCCTCGTCGGACTGGGCGCTTGGGCGACCACGCTCGAGGGTGCCACGGCGGGGTACAACTACTACCTCTCCCCGGACTTCGGCGTCATCGCGAACAACTTCGGTACCATCGTTCCGCCCGCGATGGGACAGGCGTTCTTCACCCTCTCGCTCGGGTTCAGCGTCATGATCGCATACGCCTCCTACCTCGGCGAGGACGACAGTCTCCCAGCCGACGGGGGAGCCATCGTCGTCGTCAACACCCTCGTCGCGCTCCTCGCCGGGTTCGTCGTCTTCCCCATCCTCTTCGCCACGGGCGGGGCGGAAGGCGCGAGCGGCGGTGCCGGAACGGCGTTCGTCGCCCTCGCTGGCGCGTTCGGTAACCTTCCGGCGGGACAGATAATCGGCTTCGTCTTCTTCGTCGTCCTGCTGTTCGCGGCCCTCTCCAGTTCCATCAGTCTCCTCGAAGTGCCGGTGTCCTACATCACCGAGCACTACGGCTACCGACGTTCGACGACCGCGGTCGCGGCCGGCGTCTTCATCTTCCTCGTCGGCGTCCCCGCGACGTTCGGTACGACCTGGCTCGGCTTTTACAACGACTTCGTGTTTAAGTTCCTCCTTCCCATCGCGGTGCTCCTCCTCGCCGTCTTCATCGGGTGGTTCGCCGACACCGACGCGATGGACGAACTCGGGCGAGGGAGTTCGGTGGGCGGGTCGTTCAAGACGATTTGGCTGTGGTGGGTGCGGACCGTCGTCCCCATCGCAGTCGTCGTCACCCTCTACTTGGGTATCAAGGCACTTTACACGGGACTCTCCTCGGGGGCCTACTTCGGCTGACGACGAATCGTAACGTATCGGTTAAATTTCCTTCCGAATCGGAATTGTAAATAGCAAATCAGATGCCCGAAAACCATGATTATCGTACTTTGACGGTTTTCAATCTCGAAAGCCTCATAACCGCTGGGCAAGCGAGTGCATAGCAATGGTACGTGAATCGTGGGCGAGCCGAGTCGGCTTCATCCTCGCGGCGGTGGGGAGCGCGGTCGGCCTCGGCAACGTCTGGCGCTTTCCGTGGATGACGGCCAAGTACGGCGGAAGCGCGTTCCTCGTCGTCTATCTGTGTATCGTATTGCTCGTCGGCGTCCCGGGACTCCTCGCGGAGTTCGTCATCGGCCGCCGGTCGAAACGTAATCCGGCGGGCGCACTCGCTCGACTCGCGCCCGGCACCAAATCGTGGGGCTTCGTCGGTCTGTTCGGCGTCGTCACCGCGCTCGTCTTGCTGTCGTTCTACAGCGTCGTCGGCGGGTGGATCGTTCGATACTTTCTCGCCAGTTTCACCGGGTCGTACTTCGCCGCGCCGGGGGAGTACTTCGGAACTATCAGCTTCGGTTGGGAAGCTGCCGCGTTCCAAGTTGCGTTCCTCGCGCTGACTGCACTGGTCGTCCTCGGCGGGGTTCGCGGCGGCATCGAGAAGGCGACGAAGGTGATGATGCCCCTCATCATCCTCCTGCTCGCGGTGCTGGCGGGGTGGGCCATCACCCAACCCGACGCCGGTTCGGGACTCTCGTTCTTCCTCGATTTCAACCCGGAACCGATTCGAAACGACCCCATCGGACTGTTGCAGGCGGCGGCCGGACAGGCCCTCTTCACCCTCTCGCTCGGCGTCGGGACGATGATAACCTACGCCTCCTACCTCGGCGAGGACAACAGCCTCCCGTTCGACGGGAGCGTCATCGCCGTGTTGAACACGGCCGTCGGCGTCCTCGCCGGACTCGTCGTCTTCCCGCTCCTGTTCGCGTTTCAGGGCGGTCTCACCGACGCCTCCGCGGGCGGCGGCCCCGGCGCGCTGTTCGTCTCCGTCGCGGGCGCGTTCACGCAAGTCCCCTACGGCGAGGTCGTCGCCGTCGGGTTCTTCGCCGCCATCCTCTTCGCCGCCCTGTCGAGCTCCATCAGCATGCTCGAAATCCCCGTCGCGTACCTCGTAGACGAACACGGCGTCTCGCGGCGGACGGCGACGCTCAGCCTCGCGGGGGTCATCCTCGTCACCGGCACGGTCTGTGCGCTCACCCCCGACCTGTTCACCTTCGTAGCGGACACCCTCGTCAACCTGATGCTGACCGCCGGACTCGCGGGATTCCTCGTCTTCGCCGGATGGGTCCTCGGGTCTGACGCGCTCGCCGAGTTCGACTCCGGCGCGGGGGGATTCGCCAGTTCGCTCGGCGTCCCGTGGCTCTGGAGCGTCAGGACCGTTCTCCCGCTGTTTCTACTCGTCACCCTCGCGGTGAACCTCTACTCGCTGTTGTAGGCTGTCGAACTGTCCTCATCGTAGTACGGAAACCTTTTGCGCTCGCTCGTACTGCAAACGCGCAATGATAACGCGTCCGGGTGTTCAGCGATGACGATGGACGAGCGCATCGACGAACTACGCGAAAAGCGCCGCGAGGCGGAGAAAGGCGGCGGAGAGGAGCGAATCGAGAAACAACACGAGCGAGGGAAGATGACGGCGCGCGAGCGCATCGACTACTTCCTCGACGACGGCACCTTCAACGAGTTCGACCAACTTCGAACCCACCGGAGCCACAACTTCGGCATGGAGGAGAAACAGGTGCCCGGCGACGGCGTGGTGACGGGCTACGGCGAGGTCAACGGCCGCAAGGTGTTCGTCTTCGCCCACGACTTCACCGTCTTCGGCGGGTCGCTCGGTGAGGTGTTCGCCCAAAAGGTGACGAAGGTGATGGACCGCGCGATGGAAGTCGGCGCGCCCATCATCGGCCTGAACGATTCGGCGGGTGCACGGATTCAGGAGGGCGTCGAGTCGCTCGCAGGCTACGCCGACATCTTCCACCGCAACCAGCAAGCGTCCGGCGTCATCCCCCAGATTTCGGCCATCATGGGGCCGTGCGCCGGCGGTGCGGTCTACTCGCCCGCCATCACGGATTTCATCTTCATGGTGAAGGACACGAGCCACATGTTCATCACCGGCCCCGACGTCATCGAGACGGTCACGGGCGAAGAAGTCACGTTCGAGGAACTCGGCGGCGCGACGACCCACACCGGAAAGAGTGGCGTCGCCCACTTCGCCGAGAACAGCGAGGAGGAGGCGCTGGACGACATCCGCCGCCTGCTCTCGTACCTCCCCCAGAACAACGTCGAGGACCCGCCGCGCTTCGAACCGTGGGACGACCCCGAGCGCCGCGACGAGGAACTGAAATCCGTCGTCCCCGACGAACCGCGCAAACCGTACGACATCCAGCGCGTCATCGAGGGCGTCGTGGACGAGGATTCGTTCTTCGAAGTGCAGGAGGGCTACGCGAAGAACATCGTCGTCGGCTTCGGCCGCCTCGACGGCCGCTCGGTCGGCATCGTGGCGAACCAACCCCGCGTCAACGCAGGAACCCTCGACATCGAGTCCTCGGAGAAAGGCTCGCGGTTCGTGCGCTTCTGCGATTCGTTCAACATTCCCATCGTGACGTTCGTGGACGTCCCCGGCTTCATGCCCGGCACGGACCAGGAACACGGCGGCATCATCCGCCACGGCGCGAAACTGCTCTACGCCTACTCCGAAGCGACGGTGCCGCTCATGACCGTCATCACCCGCAAAGCGTACGGCGGTGCCTACGACGTGATGGCAAGCAAGCACATCGGCGCGGACGTGAACTACGCGTGGCCCACCTCCGAAATCGCCGTGATGGGACCGCAGGGCGCGGTCAACGTCCTGTACAGTTCGGAGCTCGCCGAGGCCGACGACCCCGATGCGCGCCGCGACGAACTCATCGACGAGTACCGCGAGCAGTTCGCCAACCCGTACACCGCCGCCGACCGCGGCTTCGTGGACGACGTTATCGAACCGCAGGACACCCGTCCGCGGCTCATCGACGACCTCGAAATGCTCTCGACCAAGCGCAAGTCGCAACCGGAAAAGAAACATGGCAACATCCCGCTCTGAGGACGTGAACCTCTCGATTCCGCCGGACGCCACCGAGGAGGAAGCCGCCGCCATCATCGCGGCAATCAACGTCCACCTCCGCGAGCAGGAGGCGGCCGCCGCGGAGGACGAAGAACGACCGGATTGGGAGGGCGACCGCTGGCGCTTCGCCGGGCGGATGGCCGGGTTGCAGAATCGCAACGTTCGCGTCCCGACGAACGCCCCGACGAACGAGTGGAGCGCGGCGGGGCGGACGACGCGGTACTGAGTTCACTTTCGGTTATGAGTTGGAGGCAGTAAACGTGGTCCACTTGTACGCGAAGAGTGAACTGGCCGGGGTCCATTTGTCTCACTCCTGCTTGTTGCACTAACGGTCAGTAGGCCAACCACTACACCCACAGTTAAACTGTATCCTTCGCTTTACTTTTGGCTCCTCCAAGGATCTCATTGTGAAGATCTCGATGATTCTTGGGTCCAATGAAGGCAGACAAAGCCGATGAAAAAGAGCACGATTGAACCAAGAAATCCCCACCGCATGACAAGGTGAGCATGTGGGATTGCCAGAGGGAGCAGAAGAGACAGAGACGCGACAAGAAATGCTATCGCTGCAAGATCCCACCATGTCCGCCATTCCGTGACGTACTGCAGTAACCGGTGCCTCATCGATGTATCACTAGTAAACTGTTGGGATATTTTTCAATTTTGGTGTCCGTACTCTATATCAAGATACTATTATGGCTCCCTGTCAACTTGATGCAGCAGGTACAGGCGAACAGAATTCACTCACGTATATTGGCAGAAATGTACCACATTCGGGACCCCGCTCGCTGGCTCGAAAGCGAGTATCGACAGAGCTCAGATAACAAACCAGTTGAAGATAGCAATTATAACGAGTATCGGTGCGAGTACACCGTATTTTACTAGCCGTCTCGTAAGATAGCGACGAAATTCCTCCGGTTCTTGATCTGTAATCGCTAGCGGTGACGCATCAGTTCCGTAGAGTACTGAAGTTCCGTTCTCGGTACGAACGTTACCGTACACCGTGAGTGTTGTTTCGCTCTCTATCGGTTTCGCCTGGACGTAGTACTGGTGGGAACCCCCGACATCTTTCGACCCGATCAAATCCAGAACTTCTTCAATCGTATGTTCGGTTTCGGTGCTTGTCAGGTGGATGTATGGCGACGACCACATACTGGGCGAGAAACTGATCGTTCTCGGTATTGTTGAGATGGTGGCCTCGGACAATGGAATCGTATTATGGGTACGAATAAGCCACGTCGGATCGATCTTTGCAGTTCCCTCCTTGGTAGTAATCGAGAAATCTCCATATTCGATTCCGGACTCGTACCCCACTTTAGCCCGAGATATTGTTCTATTTTTTAGATCGATAACATACAAGTTATCGCTATGTGATATCCGCCACAGATATGCCCCTACTGTTGGGTTATAAGCCGGAAATAGCTGGGCAGACCCCTCTGGAGGTGAGTCAACGGTTATGTCCCCTCGTAATACGACTGAATCTCCTGTGTCAGCAATCTGTTTCTCTGTGTATGCCTCCGAGCGAATCGGCCGAAATATCTTGAGCGTACTAATTGCGTTGCTAAAATATGGTACCGACAATACTCCCGAAACTAGTGAGATGAAAATATTCAGTTCCATATGTCTCCATCTATACGTAAACGACGTATATTATTTGTTGAATCTGAGTCAAAGGGACTTGACTTGCGGATTGACGGTCGTGAAGGGTTGATTCGGGTTCCAGAATCGAGATCACTGTCATTCGAACCAGGAGATAAGTACCGAGACTGTGAACAGCTGACAAATTGTAGTAAGGCTCCCGGTGAGTGTGTTTGTTTGTCCGTGAAAACACGCCAGACAACAGAGGGAACACGAAATCCAGGGATGGAGACAAATCGTAATCCAACGGATGGAGGAGAATTCGATGATCATCTCTCGATTCGTGCCTGGATAACGCAAAAAGGAACGATATTGGCTACTTCTTTGGTGGGGAGGATTCCTTTATTCCTTATCTGGAAGCGACAGACTGCTCCACTTCCTGTCTCTCGTTACCGACTCCGTTGACGCAAGAAAAGGCCGTCCAAACCTGCTTTTGTTTTGAATTGTGTCACCCGTCATTCGTCCAAGAAGCGGTTGGAGATTCACTCGCCTTTGATTTTGAACTCACACTGCGAGCAAAGACAAGTGACGCACAGTCGTCCGGCGGTGAATAGCGAACAGATTTGTGAAGTAATCCTTCGAGTGATCTATCTGAGAAATACTCGCAGAGATACTCACTGCGATGTGTTGGTGCTTGATTGAACAGAACCCGTCGAGGAGACCAGTTGTTTATCCATACAATAAACTTCGCATCGAGTAACCACAGCACCGAGGGAGGTTCCACTGCCGCTTCTACTGCCCACAGGAAGCCAATCGCCAAAGCCAGACGAATTCAAGAATTGACCTCGTTGCCGTCGCGCGTTCTACTTCGGTAATTGAACGAAGGTAGCCAAACACACCACGGGACGAGCAAACGCCCCAGATTTCACGCCCGACACACCGCCAGCATGTGCTCCGAGAAATCGACCACGGCACGGTCCTCTCGAAGCATCCGGACGACCTCGCGCACGCTCTCGACGGCCTCGTCGCTCGCCTCGGCTAACTCCGGTTTCATGCGATTTGCGACGCCCTCCAGACCGACCAGTTGCTCGACGTCGAAACCGGCGTCCTCCAGTTCCGCTTCGAACTCGTCGGCGCGGAAGAAGTGACACTCCGCCCAACCTTCGCCATCGGCGTGTTCGGCGACGCGTTCGGCGGTGTACTTGCCGTCCTCGGCGATGGGGGCCAGCAGACCGTGGCTGGATTCGAGGCTGAACTTCATGATGTCCCGAAGGGGGGCGAAGCGACTGATGACGGAGACGAAGACGGGCGCACCGGGTGCGGCGACCCGGCGGAGTTCGCGCATGCCGGTGGCGCGCTCGTCGTCGTCCACGACGTGGCTCAAGGGACCACCGAGACAGCACACCGCGTCGAACGCCTCGTTCTCGAATCGCAAGTCTCGGACGTCGCCCTGCTCCGCCGAAATAACGTCTTCGAGGCCGCTTTCGGCGGCGTTCTCGCGGGCGAGTTCGACCTGCGTCTCGCTCACGTCCACGAGCGTCACGTCGTAATTACACTCTGCGAGCCAGAGCGCGTAGCGGCCCGACGCGCCGCCGACGTCGAGGACGCGGCCCGAGTCGGGGAGGTACCGGTCGAGGTAATCGACCGTGTTTGCGAACTCCATGCGGGTAACGGGGTCGCGTTCCAGTCGCTCCCACTCGCGTTCGCCGTACTCATCGTAGTACCGCGCGGGGTCCATGTCGCTCATCGTCGGCCCTCGCTGAATCGTCGAATCGTTTCGCTGGCGATACGTCGTTCCGTCCGTTCGTCGATGTTCATCTGTTGTGTGGGGTGGGTTCGTTCGATGGTGAAAACACGACTCGCCCGGTTTCACCCCGACGCCGCGTCAGCGGCCGAATCGAGACTCCACCCGGCGAAAAGCAGGCGCTGGCCCGTGATTCGGGTGTCCAGCGTGGGGTGGAGTCGGTCGTCGCACGACCTAGATGTCAGCTGACGGGGAGAAAAAGGTTCCGCTCTCGACAGGTGAGCGCGTCACACGAGGACGGGGCGGACGTGAGCTTCCGTCACCCAGTGGGAAAACCACCCGTTGACGCCGTAATGGCCGACCCTGAACCGACAGAATGAGGTGGTCCTCCCGAATAGTTTCCCGCAGGAATGTTCGACAAGGTTCTCGTCGCAAATCGCGGGGAAATCGCGGTCCGCGTGATGCGCGCCTGTGAGGAACTCGGAATCGACACCGTTGCCATCTACAGCGACGCCGACCGAAACTCCGGACACGTGCGCTACGCCGACGAAGCGTACAACGTCGGTCCGGCGCGGGCAGCCGAATCGTACCTCGACCAAGAGGCCATCATCGACGCCGCAAAAAAGGCCGGTGCCGACGCGATACACCCCGGCTACGGGTTCCTCGCGGAGAACGCCGACTTCGCCGCGCTGGTCGAAGCCACCGACGGCGTGACGTGGATCGGCCCGGCCAGCGAATCAATGGAGCAACTCGGCGAGAAGACGAAAGCCCGGAAGACGATGCGGGAGGCTGGCGTGCCCATCGTCCCCGGTACGACCGACCCGGTGGAGGACCCGTCGGAGGTCACGGACTTCGGCGACGAACACGGCTACCCCGTCGCCATCAAGGCGGAGGGGGGCGGTGGCGGCCGCGGGATGAAAGTCGTCCGCGGCCCCGAAGAAGCGGAAGACCAACTCGAATCCGCCCAGCGCGAGGGTGAGGCGTACTTCGACAACGCCAACGTCTACCTCGAACGCTACCTCGAAAACCCGCGTCACATCGAGGTGCAGATCATCGCGGACCACCACGGCAACGTCCGTCACCTCGGCGAGCGCGACTGTTCGCTCCAGCGCCGCCACCAGAAGGTCATCGAGGAAGGCCCGTCGCCCGCGCTCTCGGACGAACTCCGCGAGAAGATAGCGGAATCCGCCCGTGACGGCGCGGACGCCGCCGGATACTACAACGCCGGTACCTTCGAGTTCCTCGTGGAAGAGGACGAGGCGCGCGGCGATGGCGAACTCCTCGGCGTGGACACGAACTTCTACTTCCTCGAAGTGAACACCCGAATTCAGGTCGAACACTGCGTCACGGAGTGGTTGACCGACGTCGATATCGTGAAGTGGCAGATTCGCGTCGCGGCCGACGAACCGCTCGACTTCGAACAGGACGACGTGGACCTCGAAGGGCACGCGATGGAGTTCCGCATCAACGCGGAGAACGCCGCGAACGACTTCGCTCCGGCGACCGGTGGGAAGTTGACGACCTACGACCCGCCGGGCGGAATCGGCGTCCGCTTGGACGACGCGCTCCGACAGGACGACGACCTCGTGACCGACTACGACTCGATGATAGCGAAACTCATCGTCCACGGTGCCGACCGCGAGGAGTGTATCGTACGCTCCCAGCGCGCACTCGCGGAGTACGACATCGAGGGAATCCCGACCATCATCCCGTTCCACCGCCTGATGCTCGAAGACGACGAGTTCGTCGCGGGAACCCACACCACGAAGTACCTCGACCACCACCTCGACCAAGACCGAATCGAGGAGGCACAGGAGAAGTGGGGTTCGGCCGAATCCGCGGGCGAGGACGAGGAAGTCGTCGAGCGCGAGTTCACGGTCGAGGTCAACGGCAAGCGCTTCGAGGTCAACCTCGAAGACCGCGGCGGCGTCGCAGCCGTCCCGTCGAGTTCCAACGGCGGCGGCCAAAAGCCGAAACCGGCAGGCGGCAGCAGCGACGGCGGCAGTCAGGCCGTCGTGGACGCCGAAGGGGAAACCGTGTCCGCCGAGATGCAGGGCACCATCCTCGACGTGAAGGTCGAAGAGGGCGACGAGATTCAGTCGGGCGACGTGGTCTGCGTCCTCGAAGCCATGAAGATGGAAAACGACGTCGTCGCCTCGCGCGGCGGTACCGTCACGCAGATTGCCGTCAGCGAAGGCGATAGCGTCGATATGGGCGACGTGCTCGTCGTCGTGGACTGATCAGCAACCGACGGCGACAGTCGAAACGCGATTTTCGGATTTTTGGGTCGGTCGAGTCACGCCCCTGCTACCGACTCGTGGCAAGGGGTATCGTCCAACGTGCCCGCACAACATACATTACGGTGTCCTGTCTCGTCACGAACGATGGCGTTTCCAAATCTTCCCGGAAAGCAGGCGGCCGACCCGCTGGTCACACCCGCCCAACACTCCGAGTACCGACACGCGGAAAGCGAAACGGGACGGATGAGACTGCCGGAGGCGGTCGTCCTCTGTTACAGTCGCGGATTGATGGACTACCTCACCGAAACCCACGACGGCCAGCACGTGGGGAACTACTACGGCGACCTCTATTCCTTTGCGGACGCCGACTACGCCGTCGGCGTTCTCGGCAACTTCGGGATAGGAGCGCCCACCACAGCGATGTTGATGGACGAACTCGTCGCGGACGGCGTGGAGACGTTCCTCTCCATCGGGTTCGCCGGGTGCCTGGACGACACCATCGAGATGGGTGATTTCATCGTCTGTGACAAGGCCATCCGCGACGAAGGGACGTCCCATCACTACGCCGAGTCCGAGAAGTTCGCTCACGCGAGCGAATCGCTCACCGACGAGACCATCGGACTGCTCCGCGAGCGCGACGAGCGGTTCCATGTCGGGCCGTCGTGGACCATCGACGCGATGTACCGGGAGACGAAACGGGAGGTCGAGCGGTACGCCGACGAGGGCGTCCTCACCGTCGAGATGGAGGCGTCCGCGGTGTTCACCGTCGCCGCCCATCGCGGCGTGGACGCCGCGTCGATGTTCGTCGTCAGCGACTATCTCGGCCCCGCCGACTGGGAGCCGAAGTTCCATCTGACGAGGGAGGACATGCATGACCTCGGCGACACCGCGAAAGCAGTTCTCGAAAACGGCGTGGCGTGAGTACCGACGACGCTCGCGGGATACGCGTGGTCCGAGACTCCGGGTCGAGAGAGGGAACCCTTCATATAACCGCCACGTGTACGGACGGATACTCCGACGACACATGCCAGAACTCGGCGAGCATTACCGACCGGCGGGCGAACCACCCGAATCGAACGTTCATCGCGTCGTGGGGCGGACGGACGGAGTGACGCTGTTGCGAGTCACCGACGCCGACGGGAAACGGGTCAACTCCGGCGAGATACGTCGCTGCTCGTCCGCGACGCTCGATGAGGAGTTCGAACCGGCGAGAAATCCGGACGCCGGATTCAATCCCGTTTTCGCCGTGGGGGACGTGCTCACGTGGCTGTACTGGAGTGTTCGGAAGTTCCTGTAGGCCGCGTCTCGACGGATGCCCCGTCCACGCGTGCTCACGGAAACAGCGACAGGAGGGCGCCAGCGAGCGAGAGTACCGCGCCGAGGACGACGAGCGGCGTGAAACCGTCCGGTTCGAAGTCGTTCAAGCTACCTGTCAGCACGTCGTAGAGGCTCCCGAGGATGAGACCAACCCCGCTGATGGCAAACAGCCACAGGCTGATGCTGGAGTCTCCTGCCGCGAGGTCGGGAATGGAAAGCGTGGCGAACGAGAGCCCGATGATACCCAACGACACGTAGTGGAGGAGGGCGCGGTTCATGATTCTAATTCGTCACAAGCGGGAATAAATATTGTGTGGAAGTCACGCTCGGGCGAACATCGTATCCAGTGTGAACGTTTATTTCCGGGTTTCCCATGGAAGGCGTATGGTCGGTCTGGAGCGCGGCACCGTCGAACTCGAACCGCATCGACCCGAGTGGCGACGGGAGTACGAGACGGAGGTCGAACGGATACGGGGGGTTACCGGCGACGACGGACTCGCTTTCGAGCACGTCGGAAGCACCGCTATCCCGGGCATCGTCGCAAAGCCCATCATCGACGTGCTCGTCGTCGTCGAAGATGCGTCCCACGCCGCGCGACTCGTTCCGGTGCTGGAGGAACACGGCTACGAGTATCGACCGAACGACGGCGTTCCCGACCGTACGTTCCTCGCCAAGGGACCGCGGGCGAACCGGACGCACTATCTTTCGCTGACCGAAACGGGAAGCGACTGCTATCGGGAATCCGTTCTGTTTCGGGATTTCTTGCGCGAGCACCCGTCCGTCGCCGCGGAGTACGACCGCTTAAAGCGGGAGTTGGCGGACGAACACGGAGACGACAGGCCGACGTACACGCGGAAAAAGGAACCGTTCATCCGGCGCGTGCTCGAACGCGCGAGTGACGAACGCAACCCGTGAGTTCGTCACTCGCCCGGTCGCCGAGTCCGCAACCGTCTTCCGCGGTGGCCTCCGCGAGCACCAGTGATGACTATCTTCGGTCCGATGTTCCGAAAATACGCGCCATTTATGGTCGCACCGAAACCGTCGTGCTGGAGCGAATCCACGCCCGGTGATTCTCCGGGTCGTAGAACATCGCCACGGTTCCGTATTCGTCCTCGTATTCGCTGTATTCTATCTCGTTAGGTGCTCGGTCAGTCATTCTCTGTTATCGGTTGGTTCGATGGCTGTTCCACGCGTCTCGGCAGTCGGTCGTACAGAACGGATACAGACGGAACGTTCCCGTCGCGTCGGTGTCGGCGAGAATCGGATGCCACGATTCGATGTCGATGTCGTCGCCGCAGACGACGCAGGCGCACTCGTCGAACGGCGCTTCGGTTTTACCCACGCACTGTTCGCCCATCGTTACTCCGGTGTGGCTTCGACGGTGCCGTTGCTGTGTACGCGTACCTCGAATCCGTCTATCGTGAACTCGACGCGGCCGCCTCTCGTCCGCTGATGAAAGAGCGAGTCGAGCGCATCCGGGTCGATGACGTCGTACAAACACGTCTCGAACTCGGTCGCATCGTCGTACCCCGCCGCGTCCATCACGGCGGACAGGACGTCGAGGCTTACCCGGTCGCCCCCTTGGTCGCGTCGTCGTTTCATATCCGTTCTCATACCCACCGGTAGGGAATACTATGTAAAGGCACTTCCAGCTAGATTGAACGTGATAATTCGAGGAGGGGGGCTATCAATCTAGATGGCGCTCCAAGCTCACGATTCGAGCAGCCTTCGGAGCAGTTTCCGCTCCGCGGCGCGCAAGTGATGTTGGAACGTGGGTTGGGAGATATCGAGCGACCCTCCGACTTCCTCGCCGGTACTCTTCCGGGGCGAATCGAAGAAGCCGCTGTAGTAGGCCGTCTCCAGGACCTCCAGTTGACGGTCGGTCAGGAGTTCCGCGAGTACCGTATCGAGGTCGCCGGACGCGACCGGTCGTTCGCGGTGCCGACGGCTTCGCAGTTCCAACGCCGGGAATCGCGTCTGGAGCACTTCGACGAACGTCCGAACGTCCGCATTCATCGGGAGTCTGACGACCACCGTCCCCGGGAGCGGTCCGACCGTGAACGTCCCGGGAACCGCTCCGTGGTCGAGGAGCGTCCCGACGAAACTCGAACCGGTCAACGTCGCGGCGAACAGCGTCGAATCTTCTCGACTGCTCACCCGTTCGATGTCGATGACTTCCAGCGACCGGGACGCCAGGGCGCGGACGTCCTCCGATGAAGTGTCGTTGACGGTGAAAAACGCCGTCACCGTGCCGTCGTGTTTCGAGACGACACCCATGAACTCGACGTGACAATCCAGCGTTTTGGCGATGTCCACGAACACCACCGTCGAGTCCTCGATGTCGAATTCGAGTTCGACCACCTCGCCACCGGCGAGCGCCTTCTTGCTCTCGACGGCGTTGATGGCGTACGCGATGGTCTGGCTCACGTCTTCGAGCACGGCCCGCTCCAGTTCGTCGAACGTCCGCGGCTGGTCGGAGTAGACCGACAGTACCCCGTAAACGGCGTCGCCGTAGCGAAGCGGGAGGGAACACGACGAGCGATAGCCGCGTTTCAGCGCCTCGCTCTGCCACTGCTCCGAGAGCGGTCCGCGAAGGACGTCCTGCACCACTTGCGCCCGTCCGGTTTTCAGCGCGGTTCCGGCCGGGTCGGTCGTCTCGTCGGTGGTCGTGATGGCTATCGCGTCGAGATAGCCCCGTTCGATTCCTGCCGATTCGTGCGGGACGACCCGTCCCGTCGCCGGGTCGTCCACGCCGATCCACGCGAAGCGGTACGGTCCGCCGCTCGTCAGGCGGCTACAGACGGCGGACTCGATCTCCTCGCGGGTTCGCGCCTCCACGAGCGCCCGGTCGATGCGTCGGATACCCTCGTTCAGTTCGTTGAGCCGTTCGAGCGCCGCGTTCTGCCGACGGAGCGTCGCGTCCTGTTCCTGCAGTCGGCGCTGGCGGACCGCTCGTCCGAGCGCCGATTCGACGGCGGCGGCACAGAGTTCCGCGATGTCGAGGCTCGCGTTCCCGGAGATTTCGGTGATGAACACGCCGTGCGTCCCGAGCGGGAGGGAGACGATTTCGTCGTCGAATGCGGCCTCGTTCTCGATGAACGACTGCCACGCGATGCCGTCGCCGTCCAGCAGTCCGTCCGGCAACGCCTCCGCACCCGTCGTCTCCGCGTTCGTTCGGAGCGCGCCGGTCGATTCGTCGTACAGCGCGATGCGCGTCCTCGGCAGGGATAGCAATCGTTCCGCCGCTTCGACCGTGACGGCACACACCTCGTCCGAGGTTTCCGTCTCCAGCAGTTCCCGCGTGATGTCCGATAACGCGGCGAGCGCTTCCTCGTGGCGTTCGCGTCGGGTCACGTCCACCGAGACGCCGATGACGCGATCGACGTCGCCCGCCGAATCGAACACGGGTTGATACACGACGTCGTAGATAATCCCCCCGAATTCGCTGGTCGTCTGAATCGGCTCCCCCGACAGGGCGCGACGGCAGTTTTCGAGGATATCAGGGTGGTCTTCGTACCGGTCGTCGATGGACTCGCCGACCAGTTCCCCGTCTTCCAACCCGGTCGATTCCAATCCGCTCCCCTCCACGAGTTGGAACGTCCCGTCGGCGTCGATGACGAAGAATATCACCGGGACGTTGCGAACGATCATCTCGTACCGCTCGACTTCTGACTCCGATTCGTGTCGCTCGGTGACGTTCATGTGTGCCACGACGACGTACCGGTTGCCGTCGTCAGTCACGTCCGCAGCGCGCATCACGAACCAGCGCCGTTCGTCCGGCGAATGACACGGGTATTCGAGGCTGAACTCGGTCCGGTCCCCCGACAAAATGGCGCGGATGCCCGTCGCCGCTTCGTCCGCTGTCAGTTCGTCCGCCCCGTCACAAACGTCGAGATAGCTGACCCCTATCGTCGGCTCGGACAGACCGTTTTCTCGGCCGAACCGCTCCCACGCGTCGTTCGTTGCGACGATGACCCCGTTCTCGTCGAGCACCGCGACGTTGACGGGTACGACATCGAGTGCAAGCTGTTCGATATCGGTACGACTCACGATTTCACCCCCCAGTCATCAGGCCCGGTTGGACTCCAGCGGGTAAAACGGTGGCGCTAGACCCGGTACTCCGTCACCAGTTCGTCCAGCGATTCGTGGTGGCGCGTCGTGTGCGGGGCGGTCAACGGCGAGACGCTCACCTTCCCGTTGAACACCGCGTGACGGTCCGTCCCCTCGGCGTCCGGCAGCGTCTCGTCGCCCATCTGTTCCCACGTCCGGTCGTGGAGCGTGATGACGCCGCCCTCGTTGGTCGTGTCCATGTCGTAGACGTGCGAGGGGCGGGTGACCTCCATCGGAGTCGGCCCGTCGCTCGACATCGGCGCGTTGACGTTCAGGTACTCGGCCTGCTCGAACACGCCCGCGTCGAGCGCGTGTTCGGTGAGATAGGTCGTCGCCTTCGCCGCCACGTCGTACTCCTCGACGGTCGTGTCGTAGGGCCAGAGGTGGTTCGGCACGTGCAGCGAGACGGCGATGGCGGGAACGTCGAAGAAAGCGGCCTCGACCGCGGCGCTGACGGTTCCAGAGCGTCCGAGAACGTACGCGCCGAGGTTCGCCCCGTTGTTACACCCGGAGACGACGATATCGGGATAGGGACCGAGTTCGGTCAGTCCGGCGACGACGCAATCGGTGGGAGTGCCCGTGATGGCGTAGCCGAGTTCGTGCTCCTCGACCTCGACCTCGTAGGACATCGCGCGACCGACCGCGCTCTGGTCGGTCGCGGGTGCGACGGTGGTCACGTTGCCGATTTCCTGGAGGCTCTCGTACAGCGCGCGGATACCGGGGCTGTCGATGCCGTCGTCGTTCGTCAGAAGAATTTCCAGCGAATCGCCCATGCAGGGGAGTTGGAACGGGAACGCAAAAGTACTCCGCTCGGTGCGTGCCAGCACTCCCAACGCGAGTCCGACCCGGCCGTGAAAACGACGAGTTGGACAGTTCCAGGGGAATGGAAGAGAGGTGAACGAACGAGATGGTAGACGACCGAAAAGCGCCGCAGCGAGCGGTCTCGAGCGTGTTTCGAGACGGAGCGAGAGGGGCCAAGTGTGTCCAATCGTTGTTATAATGCAGCATTGATAATTAACGAATCACATGGATTTATGCTGTGAGGCTCACACTATCCGAACGGACATGGCGGAGGGAAATGTCACAGACGCTCACACACTCGAACTCAACTACGAATACGCGCAGCGTAACGTAGACATCCTGTCCATCTGGTTCGAGTGTGAGCCAAAGAAGACGGTCGAACTGCTCGCGGAAAACGGGATTCCGCTGTCGCCGAACGATGAGGGGAAGTTCGGTTCGTACTACAACTTCGTCCGGGAGTGCGTCGAGGCGAACTAGCGGCGGTCCACGACCGTCCGTTCGTCCACGACGAGGTTGTACGCTTTTTCGTCCTCGTTCCAGAGCACGAGCACGTCCTCGAACGAGAGGAGCGCACCGTAGGCCGCCTCGCGGAGCGCGCGATTGAGCGACGTTTCCTTCGTCAGGACCGCGAAGTTCCCCACCGCCTCGCTGCCGTCGCTCACCTTGAACACGGGGTTTTCTCCCTCCTCCGACAGCGAGTGGCTGAGTTTCACCGCGACGAGGTTCACGCGTTCGGTGACGTGGCGTTCCATCTCCGCCATCTTCGCGGATTCGGCCCTGCTCGCGGTGAACTCACGCCGACGGGTTCCGTCGGTTCGGAGGACGACGTGTGAGAACTGCACGTCCACGTTGACGAACTCGCCGTCGCCCTCGATATCGTCCAGCGTCACCGTCTCCGATGGTTCGGCCACATCGGTTCCTCGCCCGCTCGCATCCATCCCTCGCCCGTTCGCGTCGAGTCCGTCACCGGAACTGACATCGTGTTCACCGGCACTGGCATCGTACTCGCTTGCATCGAGTCCGTATTCGCTCGCGTCGATGCCCTGCTCGCTCGTTTCCTTGGCACCGTCGTCCGACTCGAACTCGTAGTTGCTGGCGTCGATTCCACGATGCTCGACGTGTTCGGAGGCGTCCTCGGAGCGACCATCAGCGCCGCTCTCGGAATCGTCGCCATCACCCACACCCTCACCGTCACCGCTCTCGCCCGCGTCCAGTCGGCGTTGGAACGGCGGGACCGACAACTCGGGTTTCACGTCGAACGACCAGCAGTCGTCGCTCGGTTCCTCGCCGGGCCAGAGGCGGAGCGTCGGCGAGAACACCGTCGTCCGGTCGGCGACGCTTCGTTCGACCTCCCGGAGGCCGATGCTGGCGTTCTTGTCCGCCGGGGCGATGGCGACCATCGACCCGTCGGGCGCGAGGTAGTCGAGGTACTTCCGAACGACCGCTTCCGGGTCGGACAACTCGCTCAGCACGTTGGCGAACACGATGAGGTCGTACTCCGCCTCGCCGTCTTCGGGTTCGAACGCCTCCGCGGTGTCGCGGTGCACGGTCGGGTAGAAGTTCTCGCCAGTCTCTTCCAGCATCGCGGCGAGAACGTCCGCGGCGTCGCTCGGTTCGACGGCGTGATACTCCACGAACGTCTCCGACGGGAGGAAGTCGTGGAGGCCGAGCGCGGGGCCGCCGACCCCCGCGCCAACGTCCAGCACGCGAAGTTTTCCGGGAAGCAGGCCCCGCCCCGCGAGTTCCGAGAGGACGTACTGGACCACGGCGTAGTAGTCCGGCAGGTGGTAGATGGCGTAGCCGAGCGCGACGCGGTAATCGTACTCGACCGGGTTCTGCGCGAAGTAGTCCTCCTTGAGCCGTCGAATCGTTCGCCGGAGTTCGTCGCCCGACGCGCCGTCCGGCCACCCCGCGCCGAACTCCGCGACGAGCAGGTCCTCCAGTTTTCGACCGTACGTTTCGGGGAACGACTCGACGCCGCGGAATTCGGGGCGAACGGGGTCGTCGGATGCGGGTTCGAAGGTGCCGTCGTCGCGCTCCACGAAGCCGAGCGCCCCTGCCTCCTCGCGTAGCACCTGCCGGACGACCGCGGGATGCGGTTCACCTTCGACGTATTCGGAAATCTCCTCGGGGTCCACGGGCCGCACGTCCTGCAGGTACTTCGCGTTCGACAGCACCTGCTCGCGCTGCTCTGCGTTCATTCGTCCACCTCGCTCTCCGCCGCCTCGCGGTACAACCGCTCGAACTCTGCCGGGTCGGCGTCGGCCAGTCGCTTCGCCGCCTCCGCCACGTCCGTCGCGCCGTCGAAGGTGGCCTGAATGTCGGCGTAGACGCGCGGTTCCCCGTCGGTCACGTGGTCCGCGAGGTCGGCCAACTCCTCGTAGACGGGAGTTCGAAGGCCCTCGGGGACCGGGTTCGCCGCCAGCGCGAAGGCGAGCACCGCCGCGTGCGTCCCGGCCTGCACCGTCGTCATCGCGTCGTCGTGCTCCGCCGCCGTCGTCTCGACCAGCGTGTTCCCGCGCGCTTCGATCGCGTCGAACAGTTCGCTCGTGACCGGTCCCGATTCGTCCGCGACGACGGCCACGTTCCCCGGCGCGGTGTTCGCCCCGAACAACGGATGCAGGCTCACCCGTTCGACGTTCGGCGCGTGTTCGGCCATCGCTTCGACCGGTTCGGCCATCACGCCGCTCACGTCGAGCATCGCCCGGTCGGCCTTCGGCGCGTGTTCAGCGATGGCCGCCGAAATGGCCGGAATCGGCACGGCGAGACAGACCACATCGAATGATTCGTCGGCGTCCAGCGCGACCGCTCGTCCACCGACCGCTCGGGCGGCCTCCGCCGCAACCCCCTGTTCCGCGTCGGCAAACGCGATGTCGCCCGGTATCGCCTCGGCGAACCAGCGACCCATCGCGCCCGCCCCGACGACGAGTACGTTCATTGCCTTCGCGTTGGTGTGGTCCGCCCAAAAGCGGTTCGTTTGCGGGAATTCCTCGGTCGGTACAGTGCTCGTCCTTCCGCGGGTTTATCGCTCATCGAACGACGGCATCACTGGGTGTAGTTCTCAAACCTTAAGAGACAGCGCCGACAACCGCCGGGTATGATTCCACTCGAAGCCGTTCCCGCGAATGAAGCAGGTATCGTCGTTCTCGTCGTCGGACTCGCGTTCACCGTGGCGTGGCTCGCCTACTTCTACAGATAATCGAGGCGGTTCACCGCTAGGCGTTCGTCTCGTCCGGCGCTTCGACTCGCTCGCGCAACCACTCGGCGGCGTTTTGGACGGTGTTCTCGTCCGTCCCCTCGATTTTGACGCGCACGTAGTCGCCCGGATAGCTCCCGACTTTCACGTCGAACCGCTCCCGGAGCGTCTCGAATCGGTCGAGCAGCGCGCTCTCGGGTTCGCCCGCGGGAACCGTCTCGGTGTAGTACGGCTCGCCGTCGAACTCGTCGGCGATTCGTTCAAACATCGAATGCATCTCGCTCGGCACGCCCGGCAGGACGTAGATGTCCTCTATCTCCGCGCCGGGGGCGACGCCGACGTCGTTCGGCAGCATCCGCGACCCTTTCGGCAGGTGGGTCGTCCCCGACGTCAGGTCGGCGTGCGAGTAATCCGAGTGCGCTTCTATCCACTCGACGGCTTCCGTGTGCTCCTCGACGGGAACGCCGACGGCCGCCGCGATGCCCTCCATCGTCAGGTCGTCGTGCGTCGGGCCGAGGCCGCCGGTGACGAGCACGGCGTCGTACTCCGCGCGGGCTTCGTTCACGACGCGGGCGATGTCGCCCACGCGGTCCGGAACGACGAACACCCGCTCCACGGCCACGCCGCGCTCGGTCAGTCGCTCGCCCAACCACGCGGCGTTCGTGTTGACGGTATCCCCGGAGAGAATCTCATCTCCGACTGTTACCAGCGCAACGTTCATACCGAACCGTTGACCGCGATGAAGAAAAGTGCTCTCACATTCCGGGCGGCGGCCCGTCGCCCACATCGTCGTCCGAGATGTCCATGTTTAGGCCCATCTCCTCCCGCTGGCGTTCGAGTTGTCGAATTTGATAGCGGTAGTAGGCCAACCCGACCAAGCCGATGAGCAGCGCCAGCGCGACGATTCCGGCGAATATCCACTTGTCGCGCCCGAGGTAGTAGCGGACCGAGATGCTGTCGGATTTCACCGGAGTCGACCAGATGATGTGTTCACGACCGTTTTCCATCGTCGTCTCGTAGCCGCCGGGACGCACGTCGCTCAACAGGAACGTATCGACCCGCATCCCGCGCGGGATGGTCACCTCGTACGTCTTCTCCTCCAAGTAGGTCGGGACGTAGAACGTCTTGCCCTGTCTCGACGCCGTGTACGCGAGTTGTCCCTGTCCCTGTGGCGGTTTGATGATGGTCGAGGATTTCGTCTTCTTCACCTCGATGTGGTCGGCGTCGACGACGGTGTCGTTAGGGTAGCGGAACTGCACGGCGGAAATCTCGACGGGTGCCTCCTCGCCGAAGGATTCCTCCTGGTGGATTTCGAGGGTCCCCTTCTTGTCGAGTTCGTAGACCGCCTGATATTGGTTGCTCGTGACGTTGTACGTCACGTCCTGTGGGGTGTCCCAGTCGTACGTCGCGTTCCGCGAGAGTTTCTGCTGGCTGATTTCGCCCGGCCCGAACACGGAAGTACAGCCGGCACTGGCCACGAGGAGGAAGAGCAGACCAATCCCGAGGGCGAGCCGTTTTCTCATGGAATTACACAACGGATTTCGGCCGGGATGTAGCCGCCGATGCTGGCGAGTAGTCCCGGTGGGTCGGTGTTTTCGGTACAGACGATGCTCTGTTCTAACACGCCGAGTCGCTCGACGGTCACGATGTCCTGTGCGTGTCCGGCGCGGTTGACCGTCGCCCGGACCTCGCCCCGCGTCGCGCTGTTGACGTTCACGCGGCCGTTCCCGCGCGACCAGTCGAACAGGCGGTCACGCTCGTCGTCCGAGAGGCGCGACGAGCCGTCGTCCGCGTAGACGAACTCCATCGGCATGTGTTGGACGAGTCCGAAGCGTTCGACGACCTGTTCCGGTCTGCCGGGACCGAGGCCGAGTTCGGCCGCCGGAATCCGAACCTCCTGTCCGGCGTCGAGGACGACCCCGTCGTCGTCCCACGATTCGAGCGTGCCGACGTAGGTGTCGCCGTCGCGGAGGTTCGGCGTGACTTCGCCCCACTCCTCGGCGAGGACGTTCCGGGCGACCACTTCGTCCTCTCCTTCGACGGTGACGGAGACGAAATCGTCGTGCCGGACGCCGATGTCGAACTCGACGTCGAGGTCGCCGAGCGCGTTTTCGACGAGGGACTGGAGACCGTCGAGTGCGCGTCGTTTCGCGTCGCCGCTGACGTACACTTTGGTTGCGAGAACGACCATTATGCACCGAGCGTTTCGACGTTGAGTTCGTCTTCGAGGTCGTCGATTCGGTCCTCCATGGACTCGACGAGCATCGAGTTCTCCATGGATTCGAGGGGCGAACCACATTCGGGACATTCGAAGCCGAAGTCCATCGCCTCACCGAACTCGAACCGGAGCGAGCAGATTTCACAGAGATAGAACTCGTGGTTCCGTTCGTACTCTTCACGCTGCTGGAGCGCGTCCAGGAGGCGGTACATCTCTTCCTCCAAGTTCTCCGGTATCTTGTCGTACTCGAACGTCCAGAGGTAGGTGAGCCACCCCGAATCCTCGTCGCGGAGGCGTCGATAGCTCGCCAAGTCGTTCTCGTAGAGGATGAACAGCGCCCGTCGAACGTCGTTGAGTTCGAGGTCGAGTTCCTCCGCGAGTTCCTCGTCGGTCACTTCACCGTCCGGCGGCGCGGCGGCGACCGGCATTCCTTTCGGCCCGACCAATTCGTGAAGATATTTCTGAATCACCGGGTCGCTTAGCAGGTCCTCGAAAGCCATTGATATGTTATATCGGGTCGTTCATCTGTTTAAAACCATCGGGAGCGCGTCGGTGGTATCGTTTCGGGAAGCGACTGGCTCCCCGGAGTGATGTCGGTCGCGTGTCGAATCATCGACGGGACGAGACCATCGAATCGGCCGCCGTTTCCGCCGTCTTCTCGTTTGGTATTCGTTCAAAACCACAAGAAATTTAACCTATCAGTGTTCTGGGTGTGACGATGCAAGTCGGGATAGACCCTCAACAACTCGGACTCCAACTGGGAAGCGGTGCCGTCATCGGCGGCATCATCGGGTTCGCCGCGAAGAAAGTCGCGAAACTCATCGCGGTGATCGTCGGCCTCGAACTCGCCCTGTTCAAGTTCCTCGAATCGCGCGGGATACTAACGGTAGACTGGGAGAAACTCTCGGCTGGACTGTTGAAAACCGGTCAAGCCGCCGGAAACGGGACGCCGCCGTCGTGGCTGACGACGCTGCTCTCGACGCTCTCCGTGAGCGCCGGATTCATCGGCGGATTCATGATCGGCTTCCGAAAGGGATAGCTCACCACTCCTGACTATCCCCCCGGCGGTATCGTTCCCTGAGGCGGTACCCGCTCACGTCACCCGACTCGGAAAGCGAAATCGCATACTGTCCGAGGATGTCTTGGGTGTCAGGTATCGCGCTCCGTTCTACCATTTCGACGACGACCTCCCAGCCGTCGCCGTCGTCCGTTATTTCGATGATTCCGTCGAGCGGGTGCCCGACCAAATCGTCGGCGACGTCCTCGACCGTCTCGCGGACGTCCATCACGTCGAACTCACCGTTACCTGCCGCTTTCTCGTCGTCGGAATCCTCGCTCACGTTTTCGTCTCCCTCCCGGTCGTCTCTCGTCTCGCTCTCGTTTTCAGAGGCGTCCTCGTCGGCGTCGTCTATCGTTTCGTCGTTCGGGCCGTGCTGGTGGCAAAATCCGTCGTCCTGTGCCGGGTGTGCGCACCGCTCGCCGTCCCCGGTGAGCGCCCGACACTGGTCTGCTTCGGACATGGTGTTTTACGCCGTTCTTATGACGTACTGGCCTCGGGGGACGCGACCTCGACCTGCTCGAAGTCGATTTCGTCCTCCGAGGATGCTCGTTCTAACTTCGCCATCTCCTTTGCGTAGTGGAGGAAGGTATCGACCGATGCGACCACGACGCGCGCCTCGACGGTGAGCACCTCGATGCCGACCACGGAGATGCGAGCCCACACGTCGATGACGACTCCTTTGTCGAGGATGCGGTCCAGAACGTCCGCAAGACTCGACGAGTTTGGTTCTGCTTGTACCATAGTTGTTCGGGGGAACCGAATCCCTCTCTTGGGTAGTGTAGGTGGACGATATTTCACCGTTCGGGCCGCCTCTGCAAGTTACTTTTAACGGGAGAAGGAGGAACGCCGCTCGAAAAGGACGAGCGAACGACCGTCACGTTGGCCATCGTCCCGGAAACACGAGGTCCGCTATCCGTGTCCGATGTGTCGTCAGAAATCCCTCTTTCCCCCCTCACGAAAAAACCACAGTTGGTAGCAGTGCCCCACTACCGAGTGTCAAATCAACGATACGGTTCGGGAGTCCGGCGGTTTGCCGGTACCCATCCCTTAGCAGGCCCAGCTGATTCCAGCGGGAGCGCAGTCGTCCCAAAGGTTAAATCCAAGCATTGTTCTCACCTCCGGATAAAATAATTCCTGTAAGTTATTAAAGTTTATTATATATTTCAAGATTACAGAATCGAATATAGAAGTCGAGAGCGACCGAACGACCGTTATCCACGAAATTCGCTCCGAAGACGATCGAGCCGGTTGATGAGCATTCCGTCGGTTCAAACTCGGCGCCGCTTTTGCAGGCAAACGAACTATGGTACTCGGTCACGACTCGCTTCCGGGGAACGATGACCGACTCAACGAACGACTCCGAGACGGACGAGTTCGACGACGTTGTAGACCGGTTGTCCGCGGCGGTCGCGGGGGGAGGAGATGACGGCTCGTCGGGCCAAACCGGGACAGCCGAAACGGTCGATGTGGGCGAGATAATCGATTCCGACGGCGACATCGGCCTCTACGATGCGAGGGACATCGGACGGGCCATCGCCGGGGACCTCATCGGGTCGCCGCTCGACGGAATCGTCGAAGTCGGGGAACAGGACGACGACGGCTGGCGGGTCGTCGCCGAGGTTGTCGAGCGGACCGCGGTGCCGGATACGCAGGACATCCTCGGGCGATACGTCATCAGCCTCGAACTGGACGGGACCGTCCACGGCTACGGCCGTGCGGGGCGGTACCGCCGCGGAAGCGTCGAAACGCAGAGCGAGATATTCTCCACGGAGGACCGCTGAATGGGGGACGACATGACCGAAGATGAAACAGGAACGGTACGAAAGCTGGTCGAACAGAACGTGGGTGAGGAGCTGACCGTCGAAGAGTTAGTGGACGAACTCACCGAACTGGAAGCCGAAAACGGGGGAACCGTCGGTCGTGACCTCGGGCGTCTCGTCGGGTGCGGCCTCGGGATGGTGGTCGGGCGAACGGTCGGCGCGTCGCTCGGAAATCGCCTGGAAGCCCGTTTCGAGGGGAACGGCGAAGCCGAATCGGAGGGTGAAGAGACGGACGGGGAAGAAGAGGCACGCGAACGACTGGTCCGAGAGCGCGTGCAGGACGCCTTCGAAGTGAGCAAGGAGGAGGCGACGGAGATAATCGCCACCGCGAGCGGCATCGGCGGGAGCGAAAGCGAGGACGACGAACGGACGGCGAGCGAAGGCGGAGACGAGGAGTCGGTGGCCGAGGACGAACGGTCCAGCGATGAAAACGGGGCATCGACGGACCAAGAGGAAACGGAAGAAAAACAGGCGTCGGAGGAGGAATCCGAAAATCGGCAGGGAAAGAGCGATGCCGAGGACGCCGACGAGGAGACCGATTCCGAGGACGGAATCGAACTCGACCAACTCTCGAACGAGGACCTCGAAGCGCTGGCCAACGACCTGATGGACGAACTCGACCAGCGAAAAGCCGCCCAGTGACGACCGCGGCCCCGTTTCGAATAGCGGTCGGGCCGCAAGCAACCCGCCGAAACGGGGCAAAAGCGGCGCATGCTTGCATTTTCCGCCACACGACTTATTAACGCACGTCACGTCGGTTGCCAGTCGTAGGAGCACCGTCTCCATGAAACGATGAGTTCGAACCGATACGTCTACGGGGTCGTCGAGAAGAACGATTTCGAGTTCGACACTGAAACCGTCGGTGACGCCGACCGGGTGTACACGGTAACGTACCGGTCGCTCTCCGCCGTCGTCTCGGACATCGACACGACCGACCCCGAGCGAACCGACGAGGATAGCAAGACGCACGACGAGGTACTTCGGGACGTCCTCGAACGTGACGATGTGGACGCCGTGGTGCCGATGCAGTTCGGCATGGCGTTCAAGGACAACCGAACCCTGAAGAGCGTCCTCAGAGGCGCACGCCGCGCGTTCAGGAAGGCGCTCAACGAGGTCGATGGACACGTCGAACTCGGCGTCAAACTCGTGGCCGGGGAGGACGACGAGTTGCCGCGCGACGAGATTCGGGAGGACGTGAGCGAACGACTCGCGGCCGTCGCCGAGAGCGAGACGGAGGACGACCTGTTCAGCGACCGCCTCGTCCTCAACCGGTCGTACCTCGTGGCGACCGAGGACCGCGAGGCGTTCGCGGCGAAAGTTGGGGAGATACGCGACGAGTACGACGAGTTGACCGTCCAGTTTACGGGACCGTGGGCACCGTACAACTTCGTGGACATCCACGTCGGAGCCCAGCGATGATCATCGTCGATGACCTGCTGTTCAAACCGCTGGTGTCGATGGTGGACGTGCTTCACTCGCTGGCGGTGGACGAGATGTACGACGTCGCGGGCATTCAGGACGAACTCAAGGAGACGCACCTGCTGTACGAACTCGGCGAGTTGTCGGACGAGGAGTACGAAGAGCGGAAAGCGACCCTCGAAACACGACTCGACGTCGCGGAGACGGCCCACGAACGGCTGCGAAACGGGAAAGTCGAGGTGAAACGATAATGGGACTCATCGAACGGCTGGTCAGACTGGCCAACGAACTCTCGGACGACGACACGACACGCGCACACACTGGCGGCCGCGACACGCCACGGGGGAGAATCAACTACGGAATCTCCATCGGCTCAATCGAATCGGGTGCCCCTCGAAAGCAACGGAGCCAGTCCCGACGGCAGCAACAGAGATACCTGACGAACACTCGGGAGGAGGACGGCGAACTCGTCGTCACAATCGACCTCCCCGGCGTTTCGAAGGACGACCTCGGGGTCACGTTCGACGCCGAGACGGGTACCGTGGAGGTCCGCGAGGGCGAACGGCCGATAAAACGACTCGCCCTCGACTGGGAAGCCGCGCGAGTCACGAACGCATCGTACAACAACTACATCCTCGAACTGCGCATCGGTCGGGGGGTGCCCGATGGATAGCGACCGAATCGACGCGTTCACCGAGGACGTGCGGTCGGGACTCGACGGGCTGACGGCGGCGTTCGAGGCGGCCGACTCGTTCGAGGACGTCTCGCGCGAAGCGCAAAAACTCTGGGACGTGCTGGACGAGGGCGAGGACGTACTCGACGAACTCGACCTCACCGACGTTCCCGAGGTCGTCGAACTGTCCGAACTCCCGGACGTCATCGAGTTGGAGGACACCCCGGACGCCGTTGACGAGGGCGACCCGGGGGAACTCATCGACGTTCGAAGCCTGATACGCGCCGTCGAGTTCCGCGAACTGTGGTCGTCCACCGACGTCCGAAGTCTGTGGAACGAGAGCGACGAGTTCACCGACGCGCTCGAAGACGTCGGGGTCGGCGATTCGGACGGGGACGGCGACGGAGACGGCATGATGGACGGCGACCTCAAAAGCGAGGTGCAGTCCGAACTGTACGAATCGAAACTACGGAACCAGTTGCAAGAGAGCGTGGACGAGTTCCGCGAGCAACTCATGGACACCCGAAACGACCTGCAGGAGGTCAAAGAGGAGAACGAGTCGATGGGCGGCGCGGGACAGCCGTCGTCCGATAACCCGTCCGCGTACTCCACGATGGCGGGGTCTCGGTCGGACATGGGCGGCGTCGCGCGCTACTCGACGGTACCGAAGAGCGGGTGGCACTCGTCCGGCGGCGGGTCGAAACGAATCTACGGCGACCGATTCGAGGAGGAAGACGATGGGTGAAACCGGTCCCACCCGAAGCCAGTCCGACCTCGCGGAGATGTTGGAACTCCTCCTCGACAAGGGTGTCGTCATCAACGCCGATATCGTGGTGACGGTGGGCGAGACGGAACTGCTCGGCGTGAAACTCCGGGCCGCCATCGCGTCGTTCGAGACGGCCGCACAGTACGGCCTCGAATTCCCGGAGGGCACCGACATGCAGCGCGTCGAGGAGGCCGCGAACGTCGAGGAACTGCCAGAGTCGGAAACAGTGACCGTCGGCGTCGACCCCGACGACGAGTACGAGGAGTCGGAAGCAGACGCCGAGTCGAACGAGAGAAGCGAGGAGGAGGCGGAAGCGGACGAGAGAAGCGAAGAGCAGACGGAATCGAAGATGGGAGAAGACACCGACGAAGAGACCCAGACGGCGGAGGCGGAGCATGACGGCGATTGAAGTGGACGGCGACGACGCCGGAAAGGGACTGGTCGCGCTCGTCATCACCGTCGTCGAATTGCTCGTCGAAGCCATGGAGCGCGAGGCGGTCCGGCGGATGGAACAGGACGACCTCTCGCCGGAAGAAATCGAACGACTCGGGGCGCAGTTGGCGGCCATCGAGGACGAACTGGAGCGATTGAAAGAATCAGAAGGCATCGAAGAAGGGGTCGACAACCTCCGCGGCGATTTGGACGACCTGATTTCGGACGCGCTGGTCGATATGGCGAACCGCGAACCGGGTCTGGAGGGATTCGGTGGCTGAACCGACTTTCGAGGAGGGTCGGTACCTCTACTGCGTCGTCGAGAGCGCCGACGGGGGGGCCGATGACGACATCGAGTTTTCGGAAGTCGGAATCGAGGGCGACTCCGTTTCCGTCGTCGAACACGGCGATTTGGGGGCGGTCGTCCAGCCCTGTGATTCGCCGTTCGACTCGGACGACCTCGGGACGGTTCGGGAGTGGCTGCTGACCCACCAATCGGTCGTGGACGCCGCCGGAGAGGCGTTTGGCACCCCGCTCCCGTTCCGCTTCGACACGATTCTCAAGGGCGACGACGACGCTGTGTCGGCGTGGCTCGCGGACCAGTCCGAGACGCTCGCGTCCCATCTGGACGAGTTGGCGGGCCATTGGGAGTACCGCGTCGGCGTCGCGTGGGACGACGACCGAGTTCGAGACGAACTCGAATCGAACGACGCGGAGTTGACCGACTTGCGCGAGCGAATCGACGACGCGACCGAGGGAACGGCGTTCCTGCTCGAAAAGCAGTACGACAACCGCCTCCGCGACCTCCGACAGGCGCGAAAGGATGACCTGACGAACCGACTTCGGGACGACCTCGACCCGCTCGTCTCGGCGTTCGAGACGATGGATTCGACGGGGGACGTGCTCGGGTCGGAGACGAACGAGGAAGTCGTGCAGGTCGCCTTCTTGGCTCACGAGGAGAACGAGGACGAAATCGGGCGCGTGCTGGACGACGTGGCGGCGGAACCGGGCGTCGAAATCAGATTCACGGGGCCGTGGCCGCCCTACTCGTTCGCACCGGAGTTGGACGCATGAAGCCGACGAAGGACGACCACGCCGTCGTGGACCTGCTCGACGTGATACTCAGAGACGGCGTTATTTTGCAAGCGGACGTCATCATCACGGTCGCCGACATTCCGCTCGTCGGCCTGAGTCTCCGGGCCGCCCTCGCGGGCATGTCCACGATGACCGACTACGGCTACTTCGAGGAGTGGGACGCCGCCCAGCGACAACTCGCTCGCGCGCCGGACGAGCATCCGTTGCTCCCCGACGACGGCTGATTCTCATAAGCCCCCTGCGTGGGCAACCACGATTGGTACCAGCAAAAGCGACGAGTGTACGAACGCGATGGTAACAGAGATAACCGACGACGACGAGGGGAAGAAAGTCGTGGACGAATCGGGCGATGAAGTCGGTATCGTCGCCGACGTACAGCACGGCACCGCCCATGTCGACCCGAACCCGGGTGTCACCGACAAGGTGAAATCGAAACTCGGGTGGGGCGACCGGGACGAGGACACCTACCCGCTGCAGGAAGAGATGGTGTCGTCCGTCACCGACGACGAGATTCGAGTGAACGCGTAGTTCGCTCCTCGACGAGGTTACTTTTCTTCCGGCGGATTCGACCCGATGGAGAGCGACGAGGACGGCGTGATTCGCCGCCCGTGCACCAAGTCGCCGAACACGATGTCGGCGAACTGCACGACGAACACCAACACTAGCGGCCCGAGGAAGATGCCGTACCAGCCGAAGAGGACGCCGCCGAGGATGTACGCGAACATCACCAGTCCCGTGTGGGTCGTCCGACCCGAGATGTAGGGCCGGACGACCGTCTGTGGCAGGAGGTCCAACAGCAGCAACGAGACGACGAAGAAGACCGCCGGAAACCAGAGGAGACGGGTGT
Source organism: Haladaptatus sp. T7 (assembly GCF_026008575.1). Lineage (NCBI taxonomy): Archaea > Methanobacteriati > Methanobacteriota > Halobacteria > Halobacteriales > Haladaptataceae > Haladaptatus > Haladaptatus sp. T7. The sequence goes on along the minus strand of NZ_BROP01000001.1, from coordinate 70,845 downwards.
TCACCCGAAGCGCCTGCCAGACGAAGTAGAGCGTGAGCGGGACGTACACCAGCTTTCCGACGACGATGGGGACGAACGTCGCCACCCCCGTCAACAGGGCGAACACGGTGGGGATGGGAAACGACACCGCACCGGGAGCGATGGCGGCGAACCCGTTGTAGAGGACCGTCGCCGCCACGCCGACGAGCAGGACGGTGAGGACGTTCCCGAAGTACACGATGGCGAGGTCCTCGTCCACCGCCGTGAGATAGGCGACGACGGCGCTGTCCTCGCCCATCTCGCCGCGGAACCACGCCGCCAGTCGGTCGTCGTCGCGGAGCGCGAAGAAGGCGAACGAGATGGAGAGAAACAGCGTGAGCAGGCTTCGAGAGATGATGCCGACCGATTTCGCCGCGGTCGTGAAATCGCTCCAAGCGGTTCCGAGGTCGGACCCGACGAGTCGTTGCGGATGTGAGAGCACCCCCGGAACGTCGGTCGAACCGGGAATCAGCCGCGAGTAGTAGGTTTCGATGCCCGTCCCGGTGAACGCGCTGAGTTCCCGGACGCCGACGGCGACCGTGTAGCCGACGAGGAACAGCGCCGGGAGGGAGAGCAGAAACAGCGTGGCCGCCGCCGCGAGCGTTTCGGATTCGAGTCGCGTCGTTACCCGCCGGTAGACCGGGCGCGACCCGTAGTAGACGAACAACCCGAGGACGAGCGTGCCGACGAAGGCGTAGGCGACGAACGCGAGCGCCAGCGCCAACGCGATTGCGAGCAGCCACCAGCCCAGCCGCGACCGCCGTTCTGGAACCTCCATCGTCCCGAATACACGACGACTCCGCAAAAGACTGTGTTCGCCGAGTCGCCCGCGCTATCGAAAAACGAAACCGGTCGTGGCGGAGCGAGTTACCGCGTCTGAAGGTCGTCTTCGTCCTTGACGATGCGCGTTTCCGCCTCGCCGCTCGTGTGTTCGTTCACGAGGTCGTAGAACTCGTTTTGCATCCCGGCGGGGAACGTCATCACGCCGACCCACGACCCGTCGTTCTGCCACTCCTCGCGCTCCAAATCGCCGAACTGTCGGATTCGGGCCTGTGCGCTCCCGGCGTAGTTCGCGGGCACCTGCACCGCGATGGTCACCTCGTCGAACCGAATCGGGATGACCGGACGGAGCGCGTCGAGCGCGTCGTCCACCTGCTGGTCGACGGGTTCCATCGGGTCCACCGAGAAGCCGGCCTGCTCCAGCGCGTTCTCGATGCGCTCCGGCGGGTGGGGCGCGTTGTCCATCTGCGGGTTGACCGCGTTGCGCGTGATGCGGTTGACCAGTTGTTTGTGCTTCTGTTCCTGCATCTCCCTGCGCTGCTCGGCCGTGATCTGAATCTCACCGCGTTCGACCACTTCGGGGATGATTTCGAGCGGGTCCGTCGTCTCGAAGACGGTCTCCAAATCCTCCTCGGCCGGTCGGTCCCCTCGGCTCGCGTTCTCGAACACGTCCTCGGCGGCGATGACGTCCTCGATGTCGCCGTCGAAGTCGCCGCGTTTCATGGCGAGCGCCGCATCCGGGTCTACGAGCACTTCGAAGCGAGCACCGTGCGATTCCAGACGCGCCGTCACCGCCTCGTCGAGTGATATCATACCCGAAGGTAAACGCGCCCACCTAAAAGATGTTTCCCGAGAAAAACGTCGAAATTACTCTTCCGGCTCGTCTTCGTCCTCGGATTCGAGGAGGTCGAGTTCGTCGAGGTAGCTCTCGACTTCCTCGTCGTCGAGCATTCGGAAGCGTTCGCTTTCGACATCGACGGTGGCGAGGCCGACGCCATCCGCCGAGAGTTGGTCGTCGTTGACCGTTCCGAGGCCGCTCAGGGCGAGGTCGATACCGCCGTCGAGGTCCATTCCCTCGCTGTAGTTCGATTCGAGGTAGTCCTGAATCTCGCCGCGGTCCGCGCCGACCGCGAGCGCTTTCCATTCGTACGGCGTCCCGGACGGGTCGGTCTCGTAGAGGCGCGGTTCGCCGTTCTCGATGCCGCCGATGATGAGCGCGACGCCGAACGGTCGCGCGCCGCCGACCTGCGTGTACTGCTGGATGTGGTCGGTGACTTCCTTCGTCAGCGTCTCGACGCCGATGGGTTCGCCGTAGCGCAGTCGGTTGATCTGGGACTGGCGACGCGCGAAGTCGATGAGCTGGCGGGCGTCGGCGACGTGGCCCGCGCTGGCGATACCGATGTGGTCGTCCGCCTTGTGGAGCTTTTCGACGCTGGTCTGCTCCATGAGCGGCGACCGCGTGTGTTTGTCCACCGCGAGGACGACGCCGCCCTCGGTTCGGACACCGATGCTGGCGCTCCCTCGTTTGACGGCCTCCCGTGCATATTCGACTTGGTAGAGACGGCCGTCCGGGGAGAAGATCGTAATCCCGCGGTCGTACGCCTGCTGTTGGGCTTGTCCCTGCATAGTATCACTCGAAATCGAGTTCCGTCGCGCCTACGAACGAGTCATCGACCTGAATGTCGAGCGCGCCATCACGTGTGATGGCGGGTCGGGTTTCGTCCGCGAACACGACGCTTCTCTCGCCCGAAACTTCCCTTTGGCGACCTAAATACTTTTCTTCACAACCTCGGACCGTCCCGCTTATACCGCGGACGAACACGCCGACGGAATCGCCGTGCACGTCGTCGATGCAGGCCAGCACCGCCCGAGCCTCGTCCGTGTGCCCCCGACGAACCCGAACCAGCGCCTCACCGTCTCCGTCCTCGAAATCGAAGGAGAACACCGTCAGGTCCGCGTCCGCGCTTCCGGCGTCGCCGAGGAGGTTCTGCGCGGCGAACCAGATGCTCCGCTGGAACGACCGGCGGTCGATGTCCGCGTCGGGCCACGCTTCGAGTCCGACCGCGAGATACCGCCAGTGGGGCCGGATGTGCTTCGGGAGGTGTTTCATTCGAGGTTCTGACGGACGTTGGGCGGCGGTGGATTTGAATGGCCTGCTCTCGCGTCGGGTAGTAAGAATCGAGTCCGGTTCCGGAGACCTCAGGTGCGTTCGGCGACCAGCACGCCGACCTGTTCGTGCACCCGCTCGACGGCGGTCAGGGAGAATCCGTTGTCGGTCAGCACGTCGGCCAGATGTCCGACGGTCGAGGGGTCGTCCACTTCGGGGCTGTAGAACGGTTCCTCGGGGTCGGGGAGGCCGAAGAACATCACGTCGCCGAGGACGAACTTTCTCGGGCCGAGTTCCGCGATGGCCTCGATTGCTTCGCGCTTCTCCTCGTCGGAGAGGTGGTGCATGGCGAAGTTGGAGACGACGATATCGACCTCGCCGTCCACGTTCGGGTCCCGGAACCGTCCCTCGCCGAACTCGACGTTCTCGATGCCGTTTTCCTCGGCCTTCGTTCGCGCTTCGTCCAACATCCCCTCGCTGATGTCGCGGCCGATAACGCGCTCTGCGCCGGGAGCGAGGGCGAGGGCGATTGCGCCCGTTCCGGTCCCCAAATCGAGGACGGTATCGTTCGCTCCGGGGTCCGCGTGGTCCACGACGAGCGAGACGCAGGCGCGGTACTCCTCGCTGTCCTGTGAATCGTCGTAGTCGCCCGCGATGTCGGAAAATCGGTTCGCGTGTTCCTCAATCGTCTTCTTCATACCGGCCACGTTTCACGCCGGGGGCAATGAAATCGTCGGAGCGAATCGTCCGATTTCGCTCGGCGAGGCGACCCCATTCCCGGAGCCCGTCCTCGATTTGCTCGGGGGAGAAGCCAACCACTTCCCCGACGGCTTTCAGTTCGCGGGGACCGCGGAGGTGGAGGTGCGAGGTGGGGTCGCCGCTGACGACGAACGGCGCGCCGTATTTGACGACCAGTTCGCGCAGTTTGCGGAGGTCCTGTATCGCCTGCACCCGCGGCCCGCCGTCGGCGCGGAGGATGCGCGACAGGTTGAACTCCACCCGGACGCCGTGTTCGGCGGCGGCCTTCGCCAGCACGTGGTTAAAATCGCCGCGGCCGCGCATCGGGTGAGCCAGCACGTCGATGCGCTCCTCCTCGACGGCGAAGCGGTTGAGTTTGTTCGTCCCACCGTGGAGCAGGAGTATCGTCGTCTTCGGGCGGAAGTTGCCGACGTGACCGCTGGCCTGCGACGGGTTGTCGGCGCGGATTTCGAGGCCGTCAACGACGTCCACGTCGTAGGCGTCGCTGACCCGCTCGGCGTCGAATTCGGCTCGGGAGTCGCCGTGGTTGCGGACGACGATGCCGTCGAACCCGTAGTCGGCGGCCGTGGCGGCGAAGCGTGCGACGGTACCCTCCCCATCCGGGACGGCGTGGACGCCCTCGTACATTCTCGTGTTCGGGTCCGCGGCGGCGAGACTTGGCGCTTGCGACTCGGACCGCGAACGCGGACCGCTCGGTCTGAGTCGGAACTGATTAGCCGTTCCAGTGACACCGGAGAGGTAAGCCCAAGGGGTTTTAGCGTCTCAACCCGAAAGGCCGGAAGGTTCAGTAACAGAATGGACAGCCACCCACCGACCTCCGCGACCGCCGACACGCCCTCCGAGGCAGACCTTGAGTGGTGCCACCAGGCCGTTCAAGGCGTCTCCCGGACGTTTGCCATCACCATCGACCTCCTCGATGCGCCGATGGCCGATGCCATCTGTGTCGGATATCTCCTCTGTCGTGTCGCCGATACCATCGAGGACGCGGGCCACATTCCGCCCGCCGAGCAGACGCGTCTGCTCTACCAGTACGACGCCGTCCTCGACCCGACCGATTCGACGACGATAGACGAGTTCCGCGAGGACGTGGACGAGTGGATACCGGACGACGACGGCGACGACGCCGACTGGTCGGTGGTCGCACACGCGCCGCGAATCGTGGCGACGTTCGACGCGTGTTCCCCGTCCGTCCGGAACGCTGTTCGACCGCCCGTTCGGGAACTCGTCGGCGGGATGGCGATGTTCGTCGAACGCCACGCCGACGAGGGCGGCCTTCGAATCGGGACGCGCGCGGAACTGGAGGAGTACTGCTACTACGTCGCCGGAACCGTCGGCGAACTCATCACGAACCTCGTCTGCCGGGACGCGGATTCAGCACAAGCGAACCGCCTCCGCGAAACGTCGGAGTCGTTCGCCCTCCTCCTGCAACTCGTCAACGTCACCAAGGACGTGTACGTCGATTACCACGACGAGAACAACGTCTACCTGCCGGAGACGTGGCTCGAAGACGCCGACGTTCCGCAGGACGACCTCTGTGACCCCGAACACAGCGACGACGTTGCCGCCGTCGTCGAACGAACCGCCGACCACGCTCACAGTTTCACCGACGACGCTCAGACGTATTTGGAGAGCATGCCGCGCGAACGGGGCAACCGTCTCGTCGCGTGGACGATTCCGTACCTCCTCGCAGTCGGCACGCTCCGCGAAGTGCGAAAGCGCCCGGAGGACGCGCTTCGCCGGGCGGGAATCAAGGTCTCGCGCGAGGAAGTGCACGCTCTCATCTCCTCGCTCGCCGGTGGCGTCGAACGCGACGCTCTCGGCGACTTGCGCCGAACGATTTCCGAGCGGCCGTTCCACCTGTCCTGATTTTCGGCCGTCCATCGGTATCAGTTCGCCCCCGGTACGAGGTAATCTCAAGACGGGAACTCCTTTCAGAAGAGCTACATCTTCGGACAGGCTTATCTGGTTTTGTGCTGTATATTTTGTTCTTGCAATAAATGACAGAACGCCGCCCTCTCCGAACCGAACGAATCGACTCCCAAACGACTTCCGCGCGGTCGAAATCGAACCGATCGGCAGGTGAACGCTGATGCGGTCCCGGATTCCCGTCCTCCTCACGGTTTGTCTCGTGCTCGCCGCCATCAGCGGGTGTGTCGGCCAAGCGCCGAGCAACGGTGCCGGTTCGGGGTCGCCGACGAAGACGACCGAAACGACCCAAACCGGGTCGTTCAGCGACGCCAAGGCCCACGAGGTCGTGGACGACATCCGCGCGAAACAGCGGAACATCAGCACGTACCACGCCGTCGAAGTGGAGAAGCGCACGTATCACCTTTCGAACGGAAGCACGTACTCCCGGACGCGCAAGATAGACACCACGAAGAAGTACGTCGATGGGGCGATGCTCCAGCGACGGGAGTACTTCTCGCCGCGTTCGAGAACGGTCATCGAGAACGAGACGAGTTTCATCACCTACGATAGAGCCAACGACACGTACCGCGTGGGTAACCGACGTAGCGGCGGCCCGAAGCACTACTTCATCAGCGGTATCTACGAGGCGCGAAACGAGTTCGAGGCTGCCTTCGAGGACGACTCGCTTTCGTACCGCGGTACGACGACCGTCCTCGGTCACGAAGTGTACGTCATCGAGTTCGACAATCCCAAAGACCCGAAGAACGCCTCGTGGTACACGTCGCAGTTCTGGATAGACACCGAATCGGGCGCGCTCGTCAAGAGCAAGACCGACTACCCGGTACCGTTCGAGAGGACGCTCGCCGAACTCAAAAACGGGCGACCGACGAAGGGAACCACGTCGGACGACGGGGCGGTCATCAAAAACGCGACGGTCGTCTTCACCTACGAGAACCTCTCCGTGAACGAGGTCCTGCCAGAAGGAACGTTTGAACCGCCGGAGAACGCCACCAGAAACGGTCGGTAGGGTTCCAGGCCCACATTTTCCGTCGCCGTTCAGTTTTCGTCGCCGTTCAGTACTCGTAGAAGCCCTTCCCCGTCTTCTTGCCGAGGTCGCCCGCGTCCACTTTGCGCTTCAGCAGGTAGGCGGGTTTGTATCGGTCGCCGAGTTCCTCGAACAGGGTCTGGCTGGCGTCGAGACAGATGTCGAGTCCGATGTGGTCGGCGAGCGTGAGCGGACCCATCGGGACGTTCGTTCCGAGCGTCATTCCCTTGTCGATGTCCTCCTTGTCGGCGACGCCCTCGTCGTAGGCGCGGATGCCCTCGTTGATCCACGGCATGAGGATGCGGTTGGTGACGAAGCCGGGTTTGTCGTCGGACTCCCACGTCTCCTTGCCGAGTTCCTCCGCAAGGTCGTGGGCGAGCGTCACCACGTCGTCGTCCGTCTTCTCGCCGACGACGAGTTCGACGCCCTTCATGATGGGAACGGGGTTCATGAAGTGCAGACCGACGATTTGCTCCTCGCGGTCGGTCACGCTGGCGATGGTCGTGATGGAGAGCGTGCTGGTGTTCGTGGCGAGCACGACCTCTTCGGGGAGCGCCTCGTCCAACTCCGCGAAGATGTCCTGTTTGATGTCCATGTTCTCGACGGCGGCCTCGACGACGAAATCGCAGTCCGCGAGGTCGTCGAGTTCGGTCGTGCCCGTGATTCGGTCGAGTACCTCGTCGGCCTCCTCCTGACTCATCTTCTCCTTTCCGACGAATCTGTCGAGACTCCCTTCGATGGTGTCGAACCCGTTTTCCACGAACTCCGCTTTGATGTCGCGCATAACCACGTCGAACCCGTTCGCGGCGGCGACTTGCGCGATGCCGCTGCCCATGGTACCTGCGCCAACTACGCCGATGCTGTCGATATCGGAAAGCGTCCGCATGGTGGCGAGTGCTCCGGGAACGGTTGTAAGGATAGCGGAACGAAAGCGAAGGGAGAAATATGTTGACACAGTAACGATTCGAACAGGTCGGGTGGCGAAACATTCAAGATGAGCGAGTGGGAGAAAGAAATGAATCGGTGAGGGCCGTGACGGAAAACGAGACACGCAAAACGGACGTGACCGAAACGACGGACGTGAAATTCGTCGGACCAGCGACGGCGGCGGTTATCGACGACGCGTCGTTCGGCGTCGAAGCCATCCAAAACCGAACCGTCTCCTACGAGATGCTCCGCGAAGCGGGCGTCAATCCCGGCGTCGCCGGTCGTCTGCGGCGCGAACACTCCCTGTCGTGGTCCTTCGAATCCGGCAACGACCTGACCGACAGGTCCACGCAAGTTCGTGGCCTCCAGGACGAAGAGCGGGCGTGGATCGCCGCCAGTTCCGGCGACTGGGAGCGTGAGACGCCCGAAACCGCCACGACGGACGGGAGCGGCGAGGCTGAAGCGGAGGAGGCGGCGTGGCGCGACCGAAGTAGCCCCGACCCCGTAACCGACGTGCCGGAAATCGACGACCGCCTCGCGGACGAACTCGCGGAAGCGGGCATCACCTCGGTTCGAAGCCTCGCCATCGCCAACCCGGAGCGCGTCGCCGACTCGCTTTCGTTCGACCGGAATCGAGTTACTAAATGGCGCGACTCGGCCCACGAATTGCTGTGAATTTACTACTATTGTAGTCTTCAATATACTCGATAGGACTCCCGAGATGGCCGAAAACGGGCATTCCGCTCTGCGCGCGACCAGTACACTCATATACGTCGTGGGCGCAGTTCGGGACGATGATTCCGCTGACTGACTCGCAAGTCACGCGAGACGGCAAAGCACTCATTCTCGCAATGGACCACGGACTGGAGCACGGACCCTCCGCCGACTTCGGTTCCGTCCCGGACACGCTTAACCCCGAGAAGATCTTCGAAACCGCGACGCACGATGCGGTGACCTGTCTCGCGGTCCAGAAAGGTATCGCCGAGACCTACTACCCCTCCTACGACGACGACGTGAACCTGCTCGCCAAGCTCAACGGGACGAGCAACCTCTGGACGGGCGAACCGTACTCGCCGCAGAACTGGACGGTCGATTACGCCGCCGAACTCGGCGCGGACGCCGTCGGCTACACCGTCTACTCCGGTTCGAACCACGAGTGCGACATGTACGAGGACTTCCGCGACATACAGGAGCGGGCACACCGCGAATACGACATGCCCGTCGTCATGTGGTCGTACCCCCGCGGACAGGGACTCAAGAACGACACCAAAGAGAGCGTCATCGCCTACGCGACCCGAATCGCGCTCGAAATCGGCGCGGACATGGCGAAGGTCAAGTACCCCGGAACGCGCGAGTCGATGGAATGGGCCGTCAAATCCGCCGCCGACATGCCCGTCGTCATGAGCGGTGGGTCGAAGACCAGCGACTACGAGTTCCTCTCCAGCGTCGAAGCCGTAATGGACGCTGGCGGTTCCGGACTCGCCGTCGGACGGAACGTCTGGCAGCGTGACGACCCCGAGCGCATCCTCGACGCGCTCGAAAAGGTCATCTTCGAGGGCGCAACGGCCGACGAAGCGCTCTAACGATGGAGACGGTTGATACAATCCTCGCGACCGTCGCGGCCGCCGCGCCGGAAATCCGTGGCGGTCTCACCGGTCGCCGTCGGAAGGCCGACGAGGAGAACCCCAGCGGGGAAATCCAGATGGCCGCGGACGTGTGGGCCGACGAGCACCTCGAAGCCGAGTTGACCGCCATCGAGGGCGTCGGCGAGTTCGCCAGCGAGGAGCGCGAGCACGTCGTCGATTGCGGCGAGGGACTGTCGGTCGCCATCGACCCCCTCGACGGGTCGTCCAACCTCAAATCGAACAACTCGATGGGGACCATCGTCGGAATCTACGATGCGCCGCTCCCGGCGAAGGGAACGGACCTCGTCGCGTCGGCGTTCGTCCTCTTCGGACCCATCACGACGATGATGGTCGCCCGCGACGGGTCCGTGACGGAGTTCGTCATAGAGGACGGCGAACAACGAGTCGTTACCGAGGACGTCACGCTCCCGGACGACCCCACGGTATACGGCTTCGGCGGCCGCGTCCCGGACTGGCCCGAGGCGTTCACGGCCTACGCCCGCGACGTCGAGGACGAACTCAAACTGCGCTACGGCGGCGCGATGATCGGCGACGTGAACCAAGTGCTGACCTACGGCGGCGTGTTCGCCTACCCCGGCCTCGAATCGCGCCCCGAGGGAAAACTCCGCCTCCAGTTCGAGGGGAACCCGATGGCGTACATCATCGAGTCCGCCGGTGGCCGCTCCTCCGACGGCGAGCAATCGATTCTCGACGTGACGCCGGAGGAACTCCACCAGCGAGTGCCGCTGCACATCGGTAACGCGGAACTCATCGACCGCCTCGAATCGGCGCTGTAACGCTCCGCTCCGTTTTTCCCGTCCCACTCGTGCGACGACGAGTTACGTCCCGGCCGTCGTATTCGTCACTGGCCTCGTCGTTACTGGCGTTGCTGGCGTCGTTTGTGGACCCGTCGTCGCAACCGTGGTCGGACCGGCGGTCGCAGTCGGTCCGCTGACGGTCGTCTGTGGCACCGTCGTTTGCGGAACTCCGCCGACCTGCCGGATGCACGCCTGCACGTCGTCCTGCTGTGCCGTCGCGACCTGCTGGCCGTTCGAATCGAAGACCGTCGCGTTGACGAAGACGTACCCGGAGACGTTGAGGTCGGCCGTCGTGTTCGTCCACGTGGTGGTTCCGTTCGGCGCTCGCTCGAAGTCCGCCGCCGAGACGTTCCGCGTCACCAGCACGGCGGACTGCGGGTTCGAGGCGTTCACCAACACCGCCTCGACTCGGTAGTCCGCGGGTTGGGTCGCGTTCGCCGTGATTCTCGTACACGTCAGGTTCACCGTGAGCGGTGGGGTCGGCGGTGCGGTGGTCGTAGTTGTCGTGGTCGTCGTGGCGTTCGGTGTGGTGGTCGTAGTCGGCGCAGCGGTCGTAGTAGTCGCCGGGGTCGGCGGAGTCGTGGTGACGTTCGTGGTGGGTGTGGTCGTCGTGACAGTTGGTGTCGTGGTGGTGACGTTCGTGGTCGTCGGTGTCGAAGTGGTCGTGGTGGTCGCCGAAGTCGTCGTCGGGGTTGCCGCCGGAGTCGTCGTAGTCGCACCCGACGTCGTGGTCGGTTGCGTCGGCGTCGGTTCCCCGCTCGCCTCGCTTCGGGCGGTTTCACGGAGGGTCTCCGGCGGGACGTTTTCCTCCGTCTGGAGGCGGGTTTCGGCCTGTGAAATCCCGGAGCGTGCGGTCTGTTGTATCTGACCCGCGTCGTTCACGTTCCGCTGTTTGGCAGCCTGCGTCGCACCCGCGGCCGCGCCGAACGACGCCGCTTGCACCTGCCGGACGCTCGCTCGCTGGATTTGCGTGACTCCGCCGGTCGCCGCTCCGCGTGACGCGGCCTGAATCTGCGTCACGGTCGCCTGCTGGCTCTGGGAAATCGCGCCGACCGCCGCGCCGCTCGTCGCCGCTTGCACCTGCTGGACGGAGACTTGCTGGCGTTGGCTCGCCGTGACGCCGCCCGCACACGCCCCTCGCGCCGCGGCCTGCACTTGGGTGATGCTCACCCGCTGATTCTGCGTGATGGCACCCGACGCCGCGCCGAGGCAGGCCGACTGAATCTGCGTGATTCGAACGGTCTGCACCTGCGTGATGCCTCCCTGTGCCGCCCCTTTCGCGGCGGCCTGTATCTGCTGGACGTTCACGACCTGCTTCTGGACGGCACCCTGCACCGCGCCTTGTGCCGACCCCTGTGCGACGATCTGTATCTGGACGATGCTGACGACCTGTATCTGCGTGACGCTCAACGCGCCGACCGCCGCGCCGCGACACGCCGCCTGTATCTGCTCGACCGACGCCTGCTGGACCTGCTTGAGTCCGCCGCTCACGGCACCCTGCGCCGCGACCTGAATCTGCGTCACGGTCACCTGCTGAACTTGCGAGACGGCACCCGCCGCCGCCCCGCGAGTCGCCGCCTGTATCTGTTCGACGCTCACCTGCTGGCGCTGCGTGACGCCGCCCCGAGCCGCGCCCATCGCGGCGACTTGCACCTGCTTCGCGTTCGCGCGTTGGGCTTGGACCGCCCCGCTCGCAGCTCCGCGGGTCGCCGCCTGTATCTGTTCGACCGAGGCGCTCTGTCGCTGGTCGAGCGCGCCGAACGCGGCCCCCTGCCCGGCCTCCTGAATCTGGGAGACGCTGGCCTTTTGATTCCCGGTTGCGCCGGTCGCCGCTCCCTGTGCAGCGCCGCGGGCGGCGGCCTGCACCTGCGAGACGGTCGCCCGCTGGCTTCCTGCGGCCGCGCCGTGACCCGCGCCGAACGCGGCGGCCTGCACTTGGGAGACGTTGGCCTGCTGTACCTGCGTGGTCGCACCGGTCGTCGCGCCGCGCGTCACCGACTGAATCTGGGTCACGTTCACCCGCTGACTCTGAAGCAGGACACCGTGTGCGGCACCGCGGGCGGCGGCCTGCACTTGGGCGACGGACGCCTGCTGATTCTGGGAGACCGCCTGTGCCGCGCCTTCGATGGCGGCCTGTCGTTGCTGTTGCGTGATGGTGACGCCCTGTCGCTGTGCCAGCGCCGCCCCCTGAACGGCCCCGCGGGTCGCGGCCTGCTCACTGTCTGACTGGTTCGCTCCTGTCTGCTGGAGGAGCCTCTCCGAACTCCCGCTCGCCGATAACAGCGGGAGCGTTCGTGTGGATTCCGACGATTGGTCGCGGGGCGCATCGGACTGTTTCGAAATCGAAACGACCCCGAGACTCGCGGTGCTGACGAGGATAAGGAGGGTGAGGCCAACCGCGAGGCCGGTGCGTGTACGTCGAGTCATGAGATACGACCTGCACGCCGGAAATCCATGTTAACAGACGGCATTGTTAATTCCGTTCTTCGAACCATCGACCTCGGTTGAGGATTCCCGAAGGGTTGCAGTCGCCAATACCAAAAGTAGTCACAGCGAACTATCGCGGTAATCTCGATTTCGAAGCATCGAATCCCGTCACCGCACCACCCCGAATCTATTCGGTGTCTAATTCATTAGAAATAAAACTCTTGGGGCCGGTGATTTCATTTTCGCTGCCAGTTTTCTAGGTGTCTAGATTCACCATTCTTTATCTATGCTGGTCAACTGCTCTTGAGCGTCGCATGAGCAACGAGTCACCCTACCGTGACGACTCGGGGAACCGTCCGTCGAGTCATCCATCCCACGTACTTCGCGCTGAGCCAGCAGTGAGCAGACCGTCGTTCGATGACATCTTCGAACTGCTGTCGGATAAGCGACGACGATACGCCATCCACTATCTCTCGACGACAGCGGACGGCGTAGCGACGCTTTCCGATCTCGTCGAACAGGTCGTTACGTGGGAGACCGAAACATCGGCCAACGACGTCCCTGACGACTACCGTCGCCGCGTCGAGGCATCGCTTCACCACACACACCTCCCGAAACTCGCTGACGCGAACATCATCGACTACGATGCACGGAGTGAATCGCTTCGGTACTGGGGTCAACCCGTACTCGAAGAGTACGCGGAGCACGTCGCGGCCATGGAACTGCCCGACCAGTAACTGCCTTCGATTTCACTCCGCGCTACCCCTACCCTCGCAGACGCTTCTAGCTCTCCCCATCGTTTTTCCTCGGGACGGATGCGAAAATGTTGCCGCGATAGAAAGGGAAAACGGTTTGAAATCGCCTCACGGATTCACATTCATGAAAGTTCGTATCGGTAAGGAGGCGACCGACGAGGAAGCCTCGGCAATCGCCAGCGCGCTCGCCAAGCACGTCGGCAGCGAGGTGGAAGTGTTCGTCGGCGACGCGGACGAACCGACCGCCACGTGGAGCGACCCCGGTGAGCCGCCGGAGGACGACCTCGGGCCGACGGAGCGCGAGGAACTCCTCTGGGAAGAGATCGAGGACATCGAGTCGGGCGGGAAAGAGAAGTACAAAGAACGCCTCTCGGAGAAGGGCAAACTGTTCGTCCGCGACCGACTCGACCTCTGGTTCGGGGACGATGGTCTGAAGTTCGAAGATGGTCGATTCGCCGAGTTCGACGCGGACGACCGACTGCCCGCCGACGGTCTCATCACCGGTGCGGCGGAGTTCGAGAACCGCGACCTCCACTTCATGGCGAACGACTTCACGGTCAAAGCCGGAAGCATGGCAGCGAAGGGGGTCGAGAAGTTCCTCCGCATGCAACAGCGGGCGCTTCAGAACGGCAAACCCGTTCTCTACCTGATGGACTCCTCCGGCGGCCGAATCGACCAGCAGTCCGGGTTCTTCGCCAACCGCGAGGGTATCGGCAAGTACTACTACAACCACTCGATGCTCTCCGGTCGCGTGCCACAGATCTGTGTCCTCTACGGGCCGTGTATCGCGGGGGCGGCCTACACCCCGGTTTTCGCGGACTTCACCATCATGGTCGAGGAGATGTCGGCGATGGCCATCGCCTCCCCGCGGATGGTGCAGATGGTGACGGGCGAGGACATCAGCATGCAGGACCTCGGCGGCGCGAACATGCACGCCGAACACTCCGGGAGCGCCGACCTCGTGGCGCGCGACGAGGAACACGCCCGCGAACTCGTTTCCGACCTCATCACGTACCTGCCCGACAAGGCTCACGAGAAACCGCCGCGGAGCGAGCCGAAAGCCCCCGAACTGTCTCCCGAGGGAATCGACGGGGTAATCCCCGACAGCCCGAACCGCGCCTACGACATGACCGACCTGATAGACCGCGTGGTGGACGCGGACTCCTACTTCGAACTCAGGCCGGACTTCGGCGGCGAAATTATCACCGCATTCGCGCGAATCGACGGCCGACCGGTCGGCATCGTCGCCAATCAACCGGCACAGCGCTCCGGGGCCATCTTCCCCGACGCCGCCGAGAAGGCCGCCGAGTTCATCTGGAAGTGCGACGCGTTCGAGATTCCGCTCCTCTACCTCTGTGACACGCCGGGCTTCATGGCGGGGTCGCAGGTGGAAAAGGACGCGATTCTGGAAAAAGGGAAGAAGATGATTTACGCCACCTCTTCCTCCACCGTTCCGAAACTCTCCGTCGTCGTTCGGAAGGCCTACGGTGCGGGTATCTACGCCATGTCCGGCCCGGCCTACGACCCGCAGAGCGTCATCGCGCTCCCGTCGGGTGAAATCGGCATCATGGGACCGGAAGCCGCCATCAACGCCGTCTACGCGAACAAACTGAACGCAATCGACGACGAAGACGAACGCGCCCAGCGCGAGCAGGAACTCCGCGAGGAGTACCGCGAGGACATCGACGTCCACCGTATGGCGAGCGAGATGGTCATCGACGACATCGTTCCGCCGAGCACCCTCCGCGAGGAACTCGTCCAGCGCTACGACTTCTACGCGGGCTTGGAGAAGGACCTGCCGGACAAGAAACACGGTACGATTTTGTAAGCCGAACGGCTTCGAGGGTTTAGCCCCTCTCTAAGCCGGATAAGCCGGTTCATAATAAAGCACCGTTCCGCCGTGCGTGTGGATGACGTGGAATTCCCGCGCCATCATCCATGAGCCATCAGCAGTTCTCCTACCGGTATCAGCGCACGGACTGGTTCGATTTCGGCGGCATCGAGCGATTGCTCTGGGCCGTCGTCATCCTCGCACTCGTCGGGGATTTACTCACGACGTACGCCGGGTTGCAGGCGGGGCTCACCGAATCGAACCCGGTCGCACGCCACGCGCTCGGCCAGTTCGGCTTCCTCTCGCTCGTCGGGTTGAAGGCGTTCGCGCTCGGCGTGGGGTTCGTCGGGCGGACGTTGATTCCGCGGGAGTACGTGGCGCTCGTCCCGGCGGGCCTCGCCCTCCCGTGGCTGTTCGCCGTGGTCGTGAACCTCTCACTGTTCTTCCACTAGGGTTTCTTGAGCGAGAGCACCGTCCGCTCGAACTCGCAAACCAGCGTTTCGTCGTCTCCATCGACTTTGAAGACCTCGACCTTCATGGTGACGACGCCGCGCTCGCCGTCGCTCGTCTCGCGCTTGTCCGTGACGGTGGACTGGGCGCGAATGGTGTCCCCGTGGAACACCGGCTCGGGGTGTGAGACGTTATCGTACGAGAGGTTGGCGACGATGGTGCCGTCGGTCGTGTCCGGAATCGAAACGCCCACCGCCACGCTCATCGTGTACAGTCCGTTGACCAACCGTTCGCCGAACTGGGTGTCCGCCGCGAAGTCGGCGTCCAAGTGGAGCGGCTGTTGGTTCATAGTCATATCACAGAACCGCTGATTGTCGCTCTCGCTGATAGTTCTCCGTTTCTCGTGTTCGATGGTTTGGCCCACTTCGAACTCCTCGTAGTACAGTCCCGTCATGCGAACTCCTGCGATGAGTGGGGGAAAAATCCTGTCGGTCTGGAGGCGATTGTCACGACCGTTTCGACTGTTGCACGCCCGATGGTCGGGCGTAATCGGTTCATAACAAAGTAGATAGTATTCGAATGGAGTGATAATCAGTCCAACGTCAGGTCAGAGATAAAATATGAATGGTGAGGACACGCGACGGGCGACGGAGGGGAATCGTGACGGAAAACAGACTGAAACGCCGTCGGAGTTCGGGGGGACGGGACGACGTGACGCGTTCGATAGAAACGCGACCGGCGAGTTTCAGATCGACCAGGTGGTTCGACGCGGCGATACCACGATTTCGCGGAGCGTCGAATGGTCGTCCGAACGGTCTACGACGACCGACGAAGCGTCCTCGGAGGGGCGAACCACGTTCATATCCGACGGCGGTGTCGATGCTCCGGATTCGTCACAAGCGTCCGCCGACGCCGGTATCGACGCCGAGCCGGAGACCCAAAGCGGGACGTCCTCCTCCGACGTCGAGACGGAGCGGACGGCACCGATAGCTCCGACGGACGACAGCAGGCGCGCCCACGCGCGCTGGTACTCCCAAGTCGGCGGTCCGGTCGAAACCTCGCCCGTCGTCAGGGACGGGTCCGTGTACGTCGGAACCGAGAACGGGTTCGTCTGTCGTATCGACCGACGGGACGGCGTGAGCGACTGGCTGTTTCAGGCGGCCAACGCGGTGGGGTCGCCGGTGCCGGGCCCGGAGTTGACCTACGTCGGCGACCGAAACGGGAACCTGTTCGCCCTCGACGGAGCGAGCGGGGCGCGGGAATGGACCTTCGAGGCCGACGCGGGCGTGGAGGTGTCGCCGATACTGCTCGGCGATACGCTCTACGTCGCGGCGCGGGACGGGCAGGTGTCCGCGCTCGACGCCGCGACCGGCGAGCAAACCGCGTCGTTCCGGAGTCCGGCGCGGGCGCTCACGTCGATGCGAATCGCGGGCGGAAGCCTCTACGCGACCGGACTCGACGGCGGCCTGTTCGCCCACGACCTGGACGGCGGGGACGAACGCTTTCGCTTCGCGCCGTCTCTCGCCATCGCTGGCGCACCCGCGGTCATCGGCGACACGGCGTACGTCGGGACCGTTGACGGTGACCGCATCTACGCGCTCGACGCCGAGACGGGCGAGACGGAGTGGCGGTACGAAGCCGACGACGGCATCTGGTCGTCGCCCGCCGTCGGGGACGGCATCGTCTACGTCGGCTGTGCGGACGGGAGCGTCTTGGCGCTCGACGCGCGGGACGGGGGCGTTCGGTGGCGCGTCCAAACCGGCGCACGCGTGTGGGGGTCGCCCGTCGTCACGGACGAACTGGTGTACGTCTGCAACGACGACGGACTACTGCTCGCCCTCGACCGGGCCGACGGTCGTCTCCGGTGGCATTTCCGGGCCCACGATTCGTTGGTCGGCGCGCCAGCGGTGGGGAGCGATGCCATCTACGTCGGGGACGTCGCCGGGACGGTCTACGCCCTTCCCCCGTAACCCGTCTCACCTCGCGCGTGTCCCCTCTCCTTCATGTTCTTTCCCGAACATCGTGCCGTGGTATTGCATAGCGACGCGGTGTCGGATGGTAAGGTCTTTCTCCGGTCGCTTCCGACTAAACGGGCAAGCCTGTCGGAGGCGTCCACACTATGGCATCTACTGGGAAGCAGACCACGGACGAACCGGAAACGGCGGTTGAAACGGCCCGACGACAACTCGAACGCGCTGCGGCGCACCTCGACGTCGACCCCGGCGTCATCGCGCGCCTGAAGCACCCGGACCAAGTGCACCGCGTCTCGGTTCCGCTGAAGCGGGACGACGGCGACACGGAAATCTTCACCGGCTATCGCGCACAGCACGACAGCGTGCGGGGACCGTTCAAGGGCGGCATGCGCTACCACCCCGGCGTGACCGAGGAGGAGTGTATCGGCCTCTCGATGTGGATGACGTGGAAGTGCGCCGTCATGGACCTCCCGTTCGGGGGTGCCAAAGGCGGCATCGTCGTCAATCCGAAGGAGCTCAGCAACGAGGAGAAAGAGCGACTCACGCGCCGGTTCGCCGAGGAACTGCGGGACTTCATCGGCCCGATGCGCGACATCCCGGCCCCCGACATGGGAACCGACGCGCAGGCGATGGCGTGGTTCATGGACGCCTACTCGATGCAGGAAGGCGAAACCCAACCCGGCGTCGTCACCGGCAAGCCGCCGGTTATCGGCGGGTCCTACGGCCGCGAGGAGTCGCCCGGCCGCTCGGTCGCCATCATCGCCCGCGAGGCGTGTGAGTACTACGACTACCCGCTCGAAGACACGACGGTCGCAATCCAAGGGTTCGGGAGCGTCGGCGCGAACGCGGCGCTCTCGCTTCACGAATGGGGCGCGAACGTCGTCGCCGTCTCCGACGTGAACGGCGCGATTTACGACGAGGACGGCCTCGACATCGACCGGATTCCGACCCACGAGGAGGAACCGGAAGCCGTCACGACGTTCGACGGCCACGAGCCGATTCCCAACGAGGAACTCCTCGAACTCGACGTGGACGTGCTCATCCCGGCGGCAATCGGCAACGTCCTGACCGAAGCGAACGCCCGCGACGTGCAGGCGGACATCATCGTCGAGGGTGCGAACGGCCCGACGACGACCACCGCGGACGAAATCTTCGAGAAGCGCGACATCCACGTCATCCCCGACATTCTCGCCAACGCGGGCGGCGTCACCGTCTCGTACTTCGAATGGTTGCAGGACATCAACCGCCGTCAGTGGTCGCTCGAACGCGTCAACGAGGAACTCGAATCCGAGATGCTGAACGCGTGGGACAGCGTGCGCGCCGAAGTCGAAGAGCGCGGCGTGACGTGGCGTGACGCCGCGTACATCGTCGGCCTCTCGCGTATCGCGGACGCCCACAAGGCCCGCGGACTCTGGCCCTAACGCGGTTTCAGTTCGGGCATCGAATCGAGTCGAATACGAACGGAGAAGACGGTCACTTTTTATCGTCGGGAGTACGGTTCCACGGACGCGCCGACGGACACGGCGAGCGCGCTCCACCTAGCGACTACTGGTTGGACAGTCCGGCCCCGATTGCGACGCCGATCGCAATTCCGATTCCGACGCCGAGCGCGATGTTGTCCAGTGCGACGCCGAGTCCAGCACCGAGAGCGACGCCGAGTGCGATACCCATTCCCATGTTGCCGTCCGAATCCGCCTCCGAATGTTCATCCGATTCGTCCGTTCGTGACATACCGGTTCACCGCTGGGAGGAGGAATAAAGATATCTGGGAGAACGAGCGGTCCGCCCGCACCTTCGGTGGCTTAAAATCGACGCCACGCGTCGCCTCGTGTATGCCACGACGAAGCGTCATGTTCACGCCGGGCGACCGGCCCGAGATGATGCGGAAAGCGCCCGGAGCGGGGGCCGACGTGATAGTGTTCGACTTGGAAGATGCCGTCGCCCCCGAACGGAAGGCGGAGGCTCGAACCGGGGTTCGTGACGTGCTCACCGACCCGGAATTCGACCCGGACTGTGAGGTGTGCGTCCGCGTCAACCCGACGGGAATTGCGGCGGACGACGACCTCCGCGGAATCGCGGACGGCGCGGAAACGGTCGATTCCGTCATGCTCCCGAAAACGGGGTCGGCGGACGACGCCGAGACGCTGGCCCGACTGCTCGACGAACACGACTATCGGGTCCCCATCCTCGCGCTGGTCGAAACCGCCAGCGGAGTCCTCAACGCGGCGGAAATCGCGGCCGTGGACGAGACGGACGCGCTCGTCTTCGGCGCTGAAGACCTCTCCGCGGACATCGGAGCGACCCGAACCGAGGAGGGGACCGAAGTGCTCTACGCTCGGGAACACGTGGTCCTCGCGGCGAGCGCGGAAGACGTGGACGCAATCGACACGGTCTACACGGATATCGACGACACCGACGGATTGGGCGAGGAGACGGAGTTCGCAATCCGACTCGGCTACGACGGGAAGATGGCGATTCATCCCGCGCAGGTGACGCCCATCAACGAGGCGTTCACCCCCGACCCGGAACGGGTCGAGTGGGCCGAGGCGGTCCTGGAAGCGAAAGCGACGGCCGACGAGGAGGGACGGGGAGTGTTCAGAGTTGACGGAGAGATGATAGACGCGCCGCTCATCGCGCAAGCCGAGCGGATTATGGAGTACGCGCAGGCTGACAGCTGACCCGTGCCCTTATATCTCATTTAGGGGTAATAGCCCATTCTTATTTCGTCATGCTTAACAGTGGGTGGGTGGGATTGGCAAACGATGTCCGAACAAGCCAATCCGTTCGAGAGCTTGCAGGAACAGATCGACGACGCGGCGGAGTACCTCGACGCGTCACCCGACGTTCTCGAACGGCTCAAGCACCCCCAGCGGATACTCGAAACGAACCTCTCCGTCGAAATGGACGACGGTTCCATCGAGACCTTCAAAGCGTTCCGTTCGCAGTTCAACGGCGACCGCGGCCCGTACAAGGGTGGCATTCGCTACCACCCCAACGTCAGTCGCGACGAAGTGAAAGCCCTCTCCGGGTGGATGGTGTACAAGACGGCCGTCGTCGACATCCCCTACGGCGGCGGGAAGGGCGGCATCATCATCGACCCCGACGAGTACAGCGAGGCGGAGTTGGAGCGCGTCACGCGCTCGTTCGCCAAGGAACTCCGACCCTTCATCGGCGTGGACCAAGACATCCCCGCACCCGACGTGAACACGGGCCAGCGCGAGATGAACTGGATAAAGGACACGTACGAGAAGCTCGAAAACACCACGGAACCGGGCGTCATCACGGGCAAGGCGCTCGAAAGCGGTGGCAGCGAGGGTCGCGTCGAGGCGACGGGGCGCTCGACCATGCTCACCGCCCGCGAGGCGTTCGACTACCTCGGCAAGGAGATGGACGGCGCGACCGTCGCCGTGCAGGGCTACGGGAACGCGGGATGGATTTCCGCGAAGCTTCTCGAAGACCTCGGCGCGAACATCGTCGCCGTCTCGGACTCCAGCGGTGCTATCCACAACCCCGACGGACTCCACGCCCGCGACGTGAAAGACCACAAGAACGAGACGGGAAGCGTCGTCGGCTACGCGGGTGCCGAAACGGAACTCAGCAACGAGGAACTCCTCACCCTCGACGTGGACCTGCTCGTCCCCGCCGCGCTCGAAAACGCCATCGACGGCGACCTCGCACGGGACGTACAGGCCGACGTCATCGTCGAGGCCGCGAACGGGCCGCTTACGCCGGACGCGGACGACGTGCTCACTGAGCGCGACGTGTACGTCTTCCCCGACATCCTCGCCAACGCGGGCGGCGTCACGGTGTCCTACTTCGAGTGGGTACAGAACCGTCAGCGCTTCTACTGGTCCGAAGAGCGCGTCAACGAGGAACTCGAAGACATCATCGTCTCCGCGTTCGACGACCTGACGAGCGCCTACGAGGAGAACGACCTGCCGAACTTCCGCACCGCGGCTTACGTCGTCTCCCTCCAGCGCGTCATCGACGCGTACAGCGAGAGCGGCAACTGGCCCTAAACGCGAGCACCCACTCTCACGAATTGGCTTTCCGACCGGCACGAATTTTCCAGGAGTTCGATTCCGGCGAGCGCTCCGTTCACGCAGCGTCGTCGCCGAACGATTGAAACGAGAACGCGACGCATCCAGAGAGACACATTCCGCGAGGACGACCGCCGAACACACGACAAATTGAAGGTTTAGAACTGTCTAATTCGGACCAGTGATGCTAAGCGACGTGATGGAAGACTACTTGAAAGCCATCTATACGCTTCAGAAGGAGGATGGGGGGCCGGTCGCCACCTCCGAGATAGCGGAGTATCTCGGCGTGACACCGCCCACGGTCACCAGCATGATAGAGAAACTGACCGACCGCGGACTTCTCGACCGCGAGAAGTACAAGGGAGTGGAACTCACCCCCGAAGGCGAGACGGTCGCCCTCGAAGTGCTCCGCCACCACCGCCTGCTCGAATCCTATCTGACCGAACATCTGGACTACTCGTGGAGCGAAGTCCACGAGGAGGCCGACCGCTTGGAACACCACATCAGCGAGGAGTTCGAACGACGGGTGGCCGACGCGCTCGGGAACCCGACGGTTGACCCCCACGGCGACCCCATCCCGGACGCGAACCTCTCGCCCATCGACGAAGACGACACCACGCGCCTCACCGAGCACGAGGAAGGTTCCCACGTCGTCGTTGCGCGCGTGAGCGACCGCGACGACGAGGAGTTGCGGTATCTGGCCGACGCCGGTATCACGCCGGATACCGAACTCGAAATCGTGGACATCGCCCCCTTCGGAATGGTGACGGTCGCCGTCGACGGTGGTGAGCAAAGCCTTCCGGAAACCATCGCCCGGTCGATTCGCGTCCGGGCCGTCGTCGAAGAACTCGCGTGAGATGGTGGGAACAGCGACGCCGTTAGCGACCGGTCTCCAGCAGGTCATTCAGCGCTACGACGGCTACGGTCCGCTGGCGGCCGCGTTCCTCGCCAACTTGCTCGCCACGTTCGGGGACAAGGGACAACTCGTCGTCGTCACGCTCGCCTCGCGTTACGACGCGAAAAAGGTGTTCGTGGGCGCGATGGCGGCCTTCACCCTCTGGAGCACCATCGAAATCGTCTTCGGTCACGTCATCGTCACGGTTCTTCCGGGGGCCGCCATCACCGTCCTGACCGGCGGCTTATTCGTCCTCTTCGGCCTCTGGACGCTCAGGAGCGCGATTGTGACGTTCGGGAAGGAATCCGACGACCGTCCGTTGCTCACCGGCGGCGGAATGGACGTGGGTATGAGCGGCACCCTCCTTCCAGACGGCCTGTTGACTCGAATGGGTGCGTACGGCGGGGTTCTGACGACGTTCGTCTTCATCCTGTTCGCGGAGTTCGGCGACAAGACCCAACTGCTGACCATCAATCTCTCGACGACGTTTCCGAACTCGCCGCTCTCGGTATTCGTCGGCGTCGTCGCGGCGCTCGGCCTCAGAACTGGTCTCGACGCGTTTATCGGCGAACGGTTCGAGAGAGTCCTCCCGACGAAGTGGCTCGAACTCCTCGCCGCGGTCGTCTTCCTCGCCTTCGGCGCGCTCGTGTTCGCCGAATGGACGGGTTACCTCTAACCGCGCGCTTTTACTCGTCCCACGCAAAGTGGTGGACAGATGATAGAGATGCTCGTCTCGGGGCTTGCGGGCGTCGTTTTGGGCCTCTCGCTCGCCGCACCCCCCGGCCCGATGAACGCGGTCATCGCCGAGGAGAGCGTGCTCCGCGGATGGCGGTCGGGATTCCTCGCCGGACTCGGCGCGATGACCGCCGACGCCTGTTTTTTCGTCCTCGCGCTCGCGGGCGTCATCGCGGTCGTCAGGGAAGCGCCGATCGTTCGCGGACTCATGGTCGGCGTCGGCGGGCTGTTGATGCTGTACTTCGCCTACGGCGCGGCACAGGACGCGACCTCGACGTTCACCACCGACGAGGTGGACGAGGACGCGAAGGGATTCAGAAAAGCGTTCGCGCTGGCCATCACGAACCCGTATCAGATAATCTGGTGGCTGACGGCGGGGGTCGGACTGCTCGACCCCGGTCGGTTCGACGTGCTCTCCGGACTGCCGGGGAGCCTCACGGTTTCGACCGGCGGGCCGATAATCATCGTCGGTTTCTTCGCGGGAATCGCCTGCTGGATTACGGGATTTCCGGCGGCGTTATCGGCGGCCGGAAAGCGGGTCGATTCGTTCGCACCCGCCGTCGCGTACGTGAGCGCCGGTATCCTCGCGCTCGCTGGCGTGTCCTTCGTCTACGACTCCGTAACGACGCTCGTATGACCGAAAACTGCTGGTTGCGTTTCCGCCGCCTCAGTGTCGTCCACCGCGCGGCGACCCGGACGGTTCGGCGTCCATTTCTGGAACCTCCTCTTCGAGCCACTCGCGGAACCACTTCACGCGCTTGAGCCGACGGTGGGCGATGTCCTGTGCCGTCTCGCTCTGGACGCGGGAGGAGGCGTCCTTGCCGCGTTCGAGCACGCGGTCCACCATCTCGGCGGCCGCCATGTGCGTCCGCGCCTCGTATCCCATCCGCAACAGCATCAGCGCGGTTCCGTTCGCCCCGACCTTATCCAGCATGTCCGCCTCGATGAGGCTCTGTGCCTCCTTCGAGAGGCGCGAGAGGTCGCCCTGATAGGAGTGGTCTTCGACCGCCTTGCACACCTGGTCGACGAACGATTCGGGGAATTCGCCGTGCGATTCCAGATACTCGCGGGCGACGCGCGCGCCCTCCTCCGCGTGGACTTCTTGGTCGGCGTCGAGTTTGGCGATGTCGTGAAACAGCGCGGCGACGCGGGCGACGTCGATGTCGGCCCCTTCCCGTTCCGCGATGGTCTCGGCGAGGTTCACGACGTTGAGGATGTGGTTGTACCGGTAGTCGGCGGAGTGCCACGGATACCACCGCATACGACCCCCGCTCTCCTCGTTTTTCACGCTTGCAGCGAGATACTCGTAAACAAACGTCTTCATGTCCTCGAATTCCGATTGGGAGACGGGAGAACCTTTAATTTCGACACCCACAAAACTCCCTCCATTGTTCAGCGTTCGTACTCATTACTGATACAAACGCACGATTCGCTCTTTAGCGTTACGACGAGGTGATTAAGTGACGGGTGTTCTATTCGACGTGTATGACCGAAGCGTTGTATCTCGACGCGACGAGCGAGCGGGAATTCGAGGCCACGGTCGAACGCGTTACGGGTAACCGCGTCGTGCTCGACCGAACCCTGTTCTACCCCGAAGGCGGCGGCCAACCCTTCGATACCGGCGTGCTCGAATCCGAGGACGAGACGTGGGCGGTCACCGACGTACAGAAGAAAGACACCATCTACCACACGCTCGACGGGACGCCACCCGAGGAAGGGACGATCGTCACCGGACGGATCGACTGGGAGCGACGCTACGCCCACATGCGGTATCACACCGCCCAGCACCTGCTCTCCGCGGTGTTGCTGGAGGAGTACGACGCGCAAACGACGGGTAATCAGTTGTACGAAGACCGTGCCCGCATCGACTGTGGTTACGAGCGATTCACCGACGAGGAGTTCGCCCGCATCGAATCGGTGATGAACGACCGCATCGACGCGGGATTGGCCGTCAACTGGTACGAGATGGACCGCGACGAGGCCGAGGCGTCCCTCAACCCGGAACGGAC
Organism: Haladaptatus sp. T7; assembly: GCF_026008575.1. Lineage (NCBI taxonomy): Archaea > Methanobacteriati > Methanobacteriota > Halobacteria > Halobacteriales > Haladaptataceae > Haladaptatus > Haladaptatus sp. T7. The sequence goes on along the minus strand of NZ_BROP01000001.1, from coordinate 45,743 downwards.
GCGAATTCACCTCCTTCCAGAAAGCATCCGACGAATTCGCATCGTGGAAATCGAAGGCACCGACCGAACCGCCTGTGCGGGGACGCACGTCGAACGAACCGACGAACTCGGCGCGTTCCGGATTACGGGTCGAGAGACGAAGGGAAGCGACGAGGAACGACTGAAATTCGTCCTCGAATAGGGTCGTCCGAAAAGCCGCCACCTAAGCGGACCGATTCGTAACCAACAACGGCTCGTCTTCGAGCGGAAGGGACGCGAGTCGGTCGAGCGTCATCTCCGCGAGCGCGTCGCTTCGAGCGGAGTCCTTTTTGGCGTGCATGTAGGCCTCCCTCGTTCCCGCCGGGTCGGCGGTCGGGACGAAGCGAACCGCCGTTCCGAGCGGGCCGATTTCGAACAGGAGGTACGCCTGGGGGAACGAACACAACGACGGCGCGACGAGTTCCCGTACGCCCCTCGTCTCGGCGATTGCGGGGACGTGTAAGTGTCCGGAGACGTGCAGGGGAACGTCGTGTTCGGAGAGGACGTCGGCCACGTCCGTCGCGTTTCGAATCGGGAACGACGAGCGCCACGAGTGCGCGTCCGTCTCGCCACACAGTCCCGGAAGGTTGTGGTGGGAGACGACGATGGGCGCGTCCGTCTTCGGAAGCGTGTCGTCCAGCCACGCGAGTTGGTCGGCGGAGATACGGCCGTCGTGGCAGTCAGAAAGCGTCCCGTCGGGCGTCGAAGCGCTGTTCAGCCCGATGACGTCCACGCCGCCGACCCGTTCGTGGAAGGGGAACCCGTCGGGCGTGAACGCCGATTCGAACGACGAGAGCGGCGGCGTCTCGTGGCTGTCGAAGGACTTCGGAACGTCGTGGTTGCCCGGCACGGCGACGTGAGGTGCGTCGAGGTCGGACAGGAGCGACCTGACGGTTTCGAAGTCGGCGACGGACCCGTCCTCGGTGAGGTCTCCCGCGAACACGACCGCATCCACCTCGCGGGCGTTCGCGTCCGCGATGACGGTTTCGAAACGGTCTCGAGTACGGTGGAACACTTTCCACGTGCCGCGCTTTTCGGTCGAAACGTGGGCGTCGGAGACGACGGCGACCGTCGTCCGGGTCGCGCTCCGTGGATGGGAAAATCGGGCGAAAAGGGGACCCGCATCCGCGTTCTCGGAAGGTGATTCGCTGACGGCCTCGGTCGAATGGGACTCGTTCCGAAGTCCCGCCGCTGTCCCGTCTTCGATCATCAAGCGTACGGTCTTCTGGAGGAGATATAAATCTAGCGCACACAATATATATCTGGGCCCATAAAATATATAGACATCGGAGGGAATGGTACGCGTTCGGTCACATCACGTTCGACACACGTGTCTGACTGACTTTCATTACGTCGCACGTCGAAAGGATGAGCGAGGATGAGTACGAGAAGCCTCCAAGGAATCGGAACATCAACGACGACGACGAGTTCGTCGTCCTCCTATCTCAATAGGGGTTTGCAACTAGTGGGACTGTTTTTCTTCATCAACGGCATCTACGTGGCGTTCTTTTCGGCGAACATACTGACCACGTTCGGCTACTATTTCGTAGTCATCGCCGCCATCTGTGCGGTGCTCTCGCGGCTCATTTCACCGGAAGAACCGCTCATTTCGCCTGAAATCCAACGGAAGGCCAAACGACTCGCGAACCGCTCGGATTCGTCCCGAACGACCCGTTCTCGGGGGCGAGAAGCGGACCAACGGACCGGGTTCGACATTCGTCGGTATCTCCGACCTGTCGCGCGAGTAATTCGGCAGATGGACATTCGTCGGTTCACCTCGGGCGGTAACGGTCGAGACCGACTCTGAATTTCAGGCTTCATTTTTCGCGTCCTCGACTCTCACCGCTGTGAGCGACCGTACAACGTCAGCGTCCCGTCCTCCGTGAACTCACCCTCGTCGTACACGCTGAGTTTGACGTATCCCGTCGTGAGCAGTCTATCGACCGGCGGCCGTACGTGTGGTCCGAACTGCAGCGAGAGGCACAACGATCCGTCCTCCTCGAAGCTCGCGTCCGTGACCGACATTTCGTATCGCCCCTTTTGTTCGTACTGCATAATATTATTCATTTGATGGTAGATATTGCAGAAGTAGCGCGAGGATATATGTCTTGTTTCTATTTGTCGCCGACTGAGAACGTACAGCGGACGCTTCTCGATAATCGGCGACGCCTCAGAACGTCCCACCAGCCAATCGACGTATTATCGTTCGACTCCAAGGAAAGCGATATGACAGCAGACGACTCGAAGCTCCAATCGCGGCGGTGATGCGGCTCGCGCGAGAACAGACACATCTCGCCCGCGAACGGACGATACTGGCACATATCAGAACGGGCATCTCCATGTTCACCTTCGGAACCGTCATCGTCGGCTTTTGCAGCGACAAGGATTTTGCGACCGAACTCGGTACCATCGCCATCGTCGTCGGTATGCTCTTCTTTCTCGGAGGTTGGATTTCGTACGCGCGGAGTAATCGGCGCATTCGTACCGTCCTCGCGGAAATCGAAGAACCGCTAGAGCGCGATTGAACACGTCCGTGCTGCCCTTACCCCTCTCGGAAGTATTCCCACGTTACCCTCAATGGGGGACGGCTTGATACGAGGAAATAGGGTCTTGAAACCGGTAAAAGGATTTTTGGGCTCTCACGAAAATAGTCACACACACACAACTATGAATCGTCATCGATCTACAGCGGTTGTCCTCGTGCTCGCCGTCCTCCTCGCCGGTTGCGCCGGACTCGGCGGGTCCGATACGACGACCACCACCACCACGACGGACGCACCGACTTCGACGAGTGCGTCCACGGCGACGACAGCGAGCGGCGCGACGACGACGGACGCGACGACGACGGACGCGACGACCACCACAACCACGACCACCACCACGGTGGAGTCGTGGTCACCGCCCAAAGAACCGCACACCCCGCTCGACGACAAGCGGGACACCAATCAGGAGAATCGCATGAAGAGCGTCACGCTCGTCGACAAGGTGAAAGCCAAGAGCGGCAACGGCTACTCCAACTTCAACGTCGAAGTCACCGCGAACACCAGCCTCCCCAACGTCGACCCCGAACCGCTCGTGGACGGCGACCCGTACTTCCTCGTCCAAATCAACGGTAAAAACGTCGGCCGGACCAACGTCCGCTTCCAGCACGACCCGGGAACCTACACCGTCGAAATCGAACAGGGTGCCTTCGACCAGTTCGACGACGGCACGCTTAACATCACGGTCTACCTCCTCGACGCGGACAAGCAGTCCGACGACATCTACGGCAAGTGGACCGGAACGATACAGTACAGTTCAAAGTAAGGGCGGTTGCGGATTGTTGCGGTTTTTGTGAATTGGTTACATGAGTCCTCGCTGGCGGTCGAGGGAATCTCCGATTCTTGGACGGTTACCAGATTCGTTCACGACACCTCGAACATCTCGAAATAGACACGCTTGTCGGTGGGTCGTCCACCGTGGACCATCGTGTCTCAACCACCACACCAGAATAGTCTCGGAGGATTTCGAACCCAGAAGCGGTTTGCAATACTGGGTCTACGAGGAAGCCCAAAGGGAGACTCATCGGAGGACGTCAGCCACGTCGTCAAACGAAACGTGACGACAACACAGCGGGGCGTCAAAGGCCATTTGTCCCGCGAACGTCCTCTATTGGACCCGTCAGATAGGGCGGAGTTACTCGATGCTCTCTCGTACGACGCTCCTCGTCGTACCAATTCTCCTCGCCCAATCCAGAGATAGGGGGAACTGTTTCGGTCCTCCTGCCTCGCGTAGCGGCCAGTAGATCATCCCCTGATTACCGGACGTTGGTCACGTTCGGATGATATTTCGATTCGACCGGAACAGGTTGTCCGGATCGTACGTGTCTTTGACCTCGACAAGTCGGTCGTAGTTGTCGCCGTAGGTCGTCCGGATACGCTCGTCGCCCTCCTCGGCGGTCTGGAAATTGATGTAGGTGCCGCCGGTCGAGAAGGCCCGAATCCTCGTCCAGGCGTCGCGGACCCACTGGCGGAACCGCTCGGCGTTAGGGTCGTCCGGTTCCCACATCCCTGCTACACCGTACACGAAGCGGACATCGCGATTACCGACGGCCCCATCGTCGCTATCGCGCTCGTTGAGGGCTCCGCCAAGATGGATGACGACCAGTTGTCCCCCCGGAATGGGACAATCCGCGGCCAGGTCGCGCACGGTCAACAGGAGGTCGTCGGTCAGTTCGGAGGCGAACTCCGTCTTCCAGTAGTAGTGCATTCCCTTCGGCTCGGTAGCGTCGAGAGAGGACTGTAGTTGCGTGTAAGGTCGTTCCTGTAGTAGGTCAACGATGGGGTCACCCAGCGACCGGATGGGCGCGAGGACCTCGTCGACATCGGCCGGGTCGCCGCTGTAGCAGACGGTCATGGCGATGACACGTCTGCCCTGCTCCTCCTCGGGCACGAACGGTGCTGGCGGAGCTCGCATGAGGATCATGAACGCTGTCAACTCTCGCGGTGCCGTCGTCGTCAGTTGCCGATAGGTCTCGAGAATTTCGTCGCTCCGCTCCGCAGGCCAAGCGATGAGTCCGCCGTAAACCGTCGGTCCGACCTTGTGGAGCTGATAGGTAAAAGACGTGACGACGCCGAAGTTATGTCCTGCGCCGCGAACCGCCCAAAAGAGTTCTTCATGCTCCTCATGACTGGCACGGCGAACCTGCCCGTCAGCAGTGACTATCTCGACTTCGAGTAGGTTGTCGACCGCCCACCCGAACCGGCGGGTCAGGTAGCCGAAGCCGCCCCCGAGTGTCAGACCGGCTAGTCCGGTCTCTGAGATGAATCCTAATGGCGTCGCAAGTCCGTGAAGCTGGGTCTCACGGTCGACGTCACCGAGCAGACAGCCAGCCTGGGCGGTCACGGTCCGCGCCTCTGGATCGACGAGTACGCCACGAAGACGTGACATATCGATAGTCAACCCGCCGTCAGCCAACGCGGTACCACCGATGTTGTGGCCGCCGCCCTTCACCGATAGCAGGAGGTCGTGGTCGCGGGCGAAGTTCACCGCAGCCGCGACGTCGGCCGTGCCCGTCGGCTGGACGACGAGTGCCGGTTGTTTCTCGATAATACCGTTCCACAGGCGTGTCGCCTCCTCGAATCCTGCATCCGCCGGCGAGAGTACCGGTCCACGAAGGTGTCGCCGGAACGCTTCGACGGTCTCCTCGGGGAGCTCGGTCGTTGCCCCTTCTCGAGTCGCGATGGTGGTTCGAGTCATAGTACCCCCATTATAGCAGAGCTTTTCCAATTGGCCATGCTTCCCCCTCAACTGTACTCGTACGATCTGTAACTCAATAAACTAGTATTGGGTACGCACTGCTAATACGCCCCTCCCGATAAGTAGAATATTCTATCAATTTTGGGATGGTGTTAGCTCACTATTCATCCGAAGTCGAGGATACGCTATGGTCACTCTCGAAGGTGTAGCCGCTGCGTCCAACGATCTGTCGTTCGCGACTAGAAACCAAGTAATCACAGTCGTCTGCGGGAAGAGAACGTGCCAGTATCGAGTGACGGACCGATAAGAACCACGCAGAAGAGAGAATTCGTATGGTTTTATATAGTCCCGGGCGGATTCGAACCGCCGTCAATGGCTGTCTTCCGTAACTGGAACACCAGTCACGTCCAAAGGCCATTATGATTGGCCGCTACACCACGGGACTGCTCGTTTCGCTCGTCGTCCCGCGTACCTCGCAAATCCGATGGATTTGCTCACCACCACGGGACTGCTCATCCCGTGTGATTCGCAGTTTCGAAGAAACTGCTCACCACCGGAAGCCGACATGTCGGCTTCCGAGCCTCGTCTCACTTCGTTCGACGAGACACCACGGGACGTCGGAGCACAATCGCCCTCTGATACGAAGGCTACGTCGTCACGTAATTCGGGTGGCTACTTGAACGTAACGCATGCGCTTCGTCGTGAAATTCGATAGCCTGCGCTCAGTCCGCGAATCCGTCTTCGACCAGATGCTCACACATGTCCTCGTCGGCGTAGAAGCAGTCCGGACACTGTGGCTCGCGGTCGATGATGGTGTCGAGTCGGTCCGCGACCGTCTCGTCGATGACGCTTTCGAGCTGTTTCGCCTCGGTTCGGAAGTCGTCCACTTCGAGGACGTTGGCGAGGAAGCGTTCCAGGATACAGTAAGTCTGAAGGGCGTCGCTGGCGCGCGTTTCACCTTCCTCGGTGAGGGTCGCGCCGCGATATTTCTCGTGTTCGACCAGCCCGCGCTCTTGGAGCTTGCCGACCATCTCGTTGACGCTAGCGGGACTCACGCCGAGCCGGTCCGCGAGGGCACCGGTCGCCGCCGGGCCGTCATTGATTCGCTGGACGAGGTAGATCGCTTTCAGGTATTGATCTGCTGTGTTCATTTGCTGGCCTCCATCAGGTCCGCGACTTCTTCGACGCCCGCCGCTTCCTCCGCTCGAATCGCGGATAGCGTTTCGAGCAACCGCTCGCGTTCGACGCCGAACTCGGTGTCGCTCGCCTCGATGGCGACGATGAGGTCGTCGTAAAACTTGTACGCCGTCTCCTCGCCGTGCAGTTGGTCGTAGAGCACGCCGTCGAAGTCGTCCGGGGCCGTTTGGGCGTACTGCTCGCCCACCAGTAGCTCGATTTCTTCGAACGGAATCGTCTCGGCATCGAGTTCGTCGATGAGCGATTCGAGACGTTCCCGGTGTTCGGCGGACTCCTCGCGTGCCTCGTCGAGCAAGTCACGAACGTCCTCGTGGAGTTCGTTTTGCTCTTCGGAGGGGAGGGTTTCGAAATGGCGCGCGGCCCGTGCCTCGACGACTTCCTCCAATACGACGCCGATTTGGAGCAAGCGCGCGAGTTGGCGGTCCGACGAGACGCGCTGACTCACACTCATGGCTGTGGAAAAGGGGTGGGGAAACTTAACACTCCCTGATGTGGCCGCGCGAAAAAGAACGGACTGGAGAGGTCAGTAATCGAGGCGCTCGACGATCTTCGCGTCGAGGTCCTCGCGGAGTTCCTCGACTTCCACTTCGTCCAAGACGGGGACGAAGAACCCTTCCACGAGCATGTTCTTGGCCAGTTCGTCCGGCACGCCGCGCGAAGTCATGTAGAACAGGTCTTCCTCGTCGACCTGTCCGACCGTCGCGGAGTGGCTGGCTTCGGTGTCGTGGTTGTTGATGATGAGCTTCGGCGACGCGTCGGCCTCGCTCCGGTCGGAGAGCATCAGCGTGTTCTCACGCTGGTAGGAACTCGTGTCCCACGCTTCCTTGCCGACGTCCTGGACGCCCTCGTAGACCGAGCGCGCTTCGTCGTCGAGCACGCCGCGGGTCACGAGGTCCGCCGTCGTGTGCTCGTTCTTGTGCCAGACGCGAGCGGCGACGTCGAAGTGCTGGTCGTCGTGGCCGAAGAACGCGCCGACGGTCTTCGTCTCCGAGCCCTCGCCGTCGAGCATCGTCTCGACGGAGGACTTGGTGAGCCGCGAGCCGATGTTGCCCTCGACCCAGTTGACGGTGGCGTGGTCGGCGGCGGTGCCGCGCTTCAGCGTGTAGGTGTAGGTCTCCTCGTCGACGTCCTGCAGGGAGCCGTATTGGACGTGGCTGTTCTCGCCGGCCGCGATTTCGACGAGTCCGCTGTAGTAGCGTTCGCCGTCCAGTTCCTCGCTCTCCTGGCGCTCCAGAATCGTCACCGAACTCGATTTCTCGGTGACGACGAGCGTGTAGTTGAAGAGCGACTGGCTCTGCATCGTCGTCCGAATCGTCACGTCCTCCGCGTTGACGCCCTCGGGGACGTAGACGAGAGTGCCGGACGTGAACAGCGCCGCCGACAGCGCCGTCAGGTAGTTCTCCTGCGGGTCGATGACCGAGCCGAAGTACTCCTCGACGATTTCCTCGTGTTCGTCCAACGCGTCGGACAGCGAGAGGACGGAGACGCCCTCGGGTTCGACGCGCTCTTTCTCCTCGGCCGCCGACAGCGGGTCGACGAAGCTCTCGTAATCGAGTGCGTCGAGGTTCGTCCAATCGCGTCCCGGCGTCCGGATGACGTCGGGCATATCGAGTTCGGAAAGCGCGTCGAGCGCTTCGAGACGCGTTTCCAGCAGCCAGTCGGGTTCGTCGAGGTCGCCCGAAATCTCGCGGACGGTCTCCTCCGAGAGGGTGCTGTGAACCTGCGTGCTCATCCGAGGCTGCCCTCCATTTCGAGTTCGATGAGGCGATTGAGTTCGACCGCGTACTCGATGGGAAGTTCTTCCGTGATGGGTTCGATGAACCCGCTCACGATCATCTGTTTCGCGTCGTCGTCGTCGAGACCGCGGCTCTGGAGGTAGAAGACGTCCTCGTCGCCGATCTTCCCGACGGTCGCCTCGTGGGCGACGTTGACGCGGTTCTCGTTGATCTCCATGTACGGCATGGTGTCCGACGTGGACTCGTTGTCGAACATCAGCGCGTCACACTCGACCGACGTGGACGAGTCCACCGCGCCTTCGCTGATGTGGACGAGGCCGCGGTAGTTCGTGCGGCCGCCGTCCTTGCTGATGGACTTCGACTCGATGGTCGAGTTGGTGTTCGGCGCGTTGTGGTAGACCTTCGCGCCGGTGTCGATATCCTGCCCCTCGCCCGCGAAGGCGATGGAAATCTGGTTCGCGGACGCGCCGCGACCCTTGAGGATAGAACACGGGTAGAGCATGGTGGATTTCGATCCCATGCTTCCCGAGACCCACTCCATGCGCCCACCGGCTTCGACGATGGCGCGCTTGGTGTTGAGGTTGTACGTGTTCTTCGACCAGTTCTGCACGGTCGAGTACTGGACGTGAGCGTCCTCGCCGACGAACACCTCGACGCCGCCGGAGTGGAGGTTGAACGCGGAGTACTTGGGAGCGGAACAGCCCTCGATGTAGTGGACTTCGCTACCCTCTTCCGCGATGATGAGCGTGTGCTCGAACTGCCCCATCCCCTCGGAGTTCATGCGGAAGTACGCCTGCACCGGCATCTGGACGGTCACGCCCTCGGGGACGTAGACGAACGACCCGCCGGACCAGACCGCGCCGTGGAGCGCCGCGAACTTGTTGTCGCTCGGGGGCACGCACTTCGTCATGAAGTACTCTCGAACGAGGTCCTCGTGCTCCTGGACCGCCTCGTCCATGTTGCAGAAGATGACGCCCTTTTCCTCCCACTGCTCCTGCATGTTCTGGTAGACGACCTCGGACTCGTACTGGGCACCGACGCCGGAGAGCGCGTTGCGCTCCGCTTCCGGGATGCCGAGTTTGTCGAAGGTGTCCTTGATGTCGTCCGGGAGGTCGTCCCAGTCGTCCGCGCCGCCGCGCTTGTCGACGTCGGGGCGGATGTAGGGAACGATCTCCTCGACATCGAGTCCCGAAAGGTCGGGCTGGCCGGGCCAGTCCGTCGGCATGGGCATGTTCTGGTAGTGTTCCAGTGCGCGGAGACGCCGCTGGAGCATCCATTCGGGTTCGTCCTTGTCCTCGCTGATGAGGCGGACGACCTCTTCGGTCAGCCCCTTGTCGGACTTGACCGCGGCCCGCTGTTCTTTCTTGAACTCGAACCGTTCTTCCGTATCTGTCTCTTTCAAGTGATCCTGATCTGAACTCATACTAACACCTTATGCGGTCTCGTAGACCTGGTCGCGAACCCAGTCGTACCCCTTGTCTTCGAGTTCCTCGGCGAGTTCCGGGCCGCCTTCCTTGACGATTTCGCCGTCGAGCATGATGTGGACCGTGTCGGGTTCCACGTAGTCGAGGATACGCTGGTAGTGGGTGATCTGGAGGATGCCAGTTCCCTGTTCGTCGCGGAGTGCGTTGATTCCTTTCGATACGTCCTGCAGTCGGTCGATGTCCAGCCCCGAGTCGATTTCGTCCAGCACCGCGATGGACGGTTCGAGGATGGCGGCCTGCAGCACTTCGTTCTGCTTTTTCTCACCGCCGGAGAATCCGGCGTTGAGGTAGCGCATTGCGAACTTCTCGTCCATGTCGAGGAGTTCCATCTTCTCCTTGAGGAGTTCCTGAAACTCGGCGACGCCGACTTCGCCGTCGTCCGCCGGGCCTTCCATCGGGCTGGTGTCGTAGCCGGACTCTTCCTCTTCTTCCTCAGCTTCGTCCTCCTCGCTGAAGAGGTCTTCGCGCTCTTCGAGCTTCGCGTTGAGCGCGGTACGGAGGAAGTTGGACATCGTGACGCCTTCGATTTCCGCGGGGTACTGGAACGCGAGGAAGATACCGAGCGCCGCGCGCTCGTTCGGTTCCATTTCGAGAAGATTCCACGTCCGCTTGTCTTCCGGAATCTCGATGTCGCCGAAATCACCCTCTTCGAGGTGAAGCAGTACCTCTCCCTCGGTGACTTCGTACGCGGGATGTCCCGCGATGACTTTCGATGTCGTCGATTTTCCGCTGCCGTTCGGTCCCATCAGGGCGTGAATCTCGCCGGATTCGACTTCGAGATCGACGCCGTTGAGGATCTTTTCGCCTTCTTCCACGACCTCCGCGTGGAGATTTTTCAGTTCGAGCGTTGCCATTGTTAGGTTCACCTAAGTCGTTTGGAGCAAGGGTAGGTCGTCCCATAACCGTTTCGCATTCCTGTGCAATCGGTTTTCGGAAAGAAAAAAATTGTTTTCCACATAGAAAGGTAGGTGATTCGCTTCACAGCCGCGTGATGAGTGGAAAACGAACCGCGTGATTACATGAAGCTACTGAGGCCGGTCTGTTGCTGGCCCGTCTTCACTTCCTCCCACGAGATGTCGAGCGCCTCCAGAACCCGCTCGATGGGTCCTTTGAGCGTCTTATCGAGCATCTTGTCCCAATCGACTTCGAACTCTTCGGGAATCTGGTCGGCGTACTCGAAGCAGATGACGTCCTGTTCGTGTTTGAACTCGCCGTACAGCGTGTCCGGCCGCGCGTCCAACTCCTTTTCGCGCTCGATTGTCTCGAAGTACGCCGGGTGAACCTTCTTCAGGTAGAGGCGCTTCGGCTTGCTCCCGCGCTGGAAGTTGGTTCCGAGGAGGAGGTTCGCGTACTTCGCGCCGCGCACCTGTGCCGTGTCGGTGTCGTAGTTATCGAGCCGTTTCCCGATGCCGCCCGGGATGGCGACTTCGTTCAGATCGACGTTCCCGGCCTGAAAGTCCTCGATGATGTCGTGGACGTACTCTTTTACGTCGTCCAAGTCCTCCCCCGTAACGATCATCTCGATGACTTCCCGCTGGACCTCCTTCGTGATGGGCGCGATGTCCGAGCGCTTGTACTCGAAGCCCGTGATGTCGATGTCGTCTACGTCCTTGCCCTCCTTCCAGACGATGTAGCCCGCGTAGCGCTTTTTCTTGCCCGCCTGGAAGAACCGCCGGTACAGTTTCTCGAACTCGATCTGGAAGCGGTGTTCGTTCGCGTTCAGTTCCTCGCGCGCGAACTCGTCGTAGCGGGCGTTGATGTGGTCCTCGATTTCGAAGGACTGATCGATGGCGTCGTCCCTCTCGATGTTGCCGCCGAGTTCGAGCATGACGGAGTCAGTGTCCCCGTACGCCACTTCGTAGTCGATTTCGTTCGCCGCGGTTTCGGTGAACTCGATGACTTCCCGGCCGGTCGCGGTGATGGCCGCGCCCATCTCCTTGTCGTAGAGGCGGAACCGCTCCCATCCCAGCACGCCGTAGAGCGAATTCATGATGACCTTCACTGCTGCCTGCTGTTGGTCGTAGATTTCGTACTCGGCGCTGTTCGGGTCGTGTTCGTTCCGGAGCGCCTTCTTTTCCTCGCGCTCGCTCAACGTCTCGTTGATGATTTCCCGAACGATTCCGTCCGGTTCCTTCCGGAAGTGGCTCCCGTTCGGCGCGACGTACGTGTCACCGTCGTACTCGTCTGGATTCACCGACGTTTCGGGCGACAGATTGAGCGTCACCATACACATCGGGTACAGCGACTTCAGGTCGAGCACCGTGACGTTCTCCTTGACGCCGGTAATCGGTTCGAACACCGCGCCGCCCTCGTAATCCTCCGCCTCGAACTGTCCCTTCGACGGAAGCGCGAACTGCCCGTGTGCCTTGTGCAGGACGTACACGTCCACCGCGTCGCCCGGTGTCGTCGCGTCTTCGAGTTTACACCCGACGAACGACGCGACTTCCCGCCAGAAGGAGACGATATCCTGCTTCCTATCGAGTTCGACGCAGAGTTCCACGTCGCGGACGTTGTATTCGAGCAGGCGCGTCGGATTCTGCTCCCACAAATCGCCGATATCGCCCGCGTAGCGCTCCTTCCCGACGCCGAGTTCGGTCTCGCCGACCGCGTCCAGTCGATAGGAGTCGAGCTCGCTGAACTGAGTCCGCTTGTACGCGTACAACAGGTCGAAGACGACGCGACCTTTGACCGTCGGGCCGCCCCAGTCGCTCCGCCAGACTTCGTTCACGCGCGAGAGTCGGTTGTAGTCGAGGTCGTAGTCGTGGTGCGGCCCCGCCAACCGTTCGAGTCGGTCGAGGAAGTACGGCGCGTCGAAGTCCTCGAAGTTCCACCCTGTCAGTACGTCGGGGTCGGTGTCGTCGATGTAGTCGAGGAACTCCGCCAGCATCTCCTCTTCCGTCTCGAACGTTCGAACGTCGATGTCCGAGCCGTCCCGAAGCGGTTCGTAGTCCGGGAGTGCGGCAGGGAGGTCCGCATCCCCATTCGGCGCGTCGAACAGCCACGCGATGTACTCGTCGCGGTAGGAGTCGTGGCTCGTGAGACAGATGATCGGCTCCTCGCCGTCCTCTGGAAAGCCGGAGCGGTCGTCGACTTCGATGTCGAAGGTGTGAACGCGAAGGTTCGCTTGTACCTCTGCCGCCTCGACTTCGTTCTCCTGCACGACGATAGTTCCGTCCTCTCGGCGGCGCTCGGGGAGCCGAATCCCGCTTTTGATGTCCTTGTCGATGAGAAAGCGGTTAGGAAAGAGGATGTCGGCCTCGAAGTGTTCGAACTCGTCGCGGATGTTACCGACGTCCCGCGGCGTCCGTCCGAATATCTTGGTCAACTGCTCGCCGCGGATGCTCTCGTAGCCTTCCTCGGACCCCGTAATCCGCCCGTCGTTCAGTTTACCATCGTTCAACGTCTCCGTCGGTGCGTAGAAGTACGGCCGAAAGCCGACGACTTGGACGTGCTCCTGTTCGTCATCCGGCGTCCGTCCGAAGACGTGGATGATGGGTTCCTCCTCGTCACCACTGCCGTCGATAGTGTAATCGACTTGCGTCACCGCCAGCTCGATGGTTCCTTGCGATTCGGGGAGCCAGTCGGTATCGGCGTCCACGACGTTCGCCGTCGTCGATTCGTTCCCCGCAACGGCGTGGGCTTCTGCCGCGGGACGCGCTTCCCCGCCCGCGAAGTCACCAAGCCCAGATTGAGTCATGTCGATTGTTTTTGGCGCTTCCGGGTAAAAACCCTCCCGTTTGTGCCAGTCGGGAAAGGGGAAAGAGATTTAATGTGTTAACTCATAGCACAGGGTGAGGTCAAGCCAATGTCTGACCGTGCAACAGAGGACGGAACGCTGGACCGCGCAGAAACCGAACTCCCGGTTCCCGACGAACCGATGAGTTCGATCGAAGCCTATGAGACGGAGGATGGTGTCGTATTCTACGACGCCAACAATCCCCTTGGTTGGCTTAAGGCGTCCAGCACGGTCACGCTAGAGAAACATATCTGAATCGAGCGTCTCAATCATATTTGGATCGTGCGTCTCAATCGAACGCCTGCATCGACTCCGAACGCTTTTGCCGTTTACACACGAACTACGACCACGGTGTTCGACAAATTCGGTCACGACGATGAGGGTTCCGAGAACCGGGGAGACGCTCCGGAAGCCGACATGGTTCCGACCGTAGACGACCCGTCGGAGCGTCTCCGCGTCGATACCCCGTCGGTACGTGACTACAGCACAGTGGACGCCAACCCGGAGATACAAAAGGAGTTCTGGTCGCAAGTCCTTCTCTTCAACATCGCCCTATTCTGTCTCAGCCTCGGTCTCATGCTCGTCGCGTTCCAAAGCCGATGGACGTTCGGCGGCGGACTCGTTGTCATCGGTCTCTTCGCGTTCAGCCGCGGCTATCGTCGCTACCGTAACGTCCAGAAGGACTAACCGTTCGCCGCCGCTATCCCGAGCCATGCGAACCGTCCGCGACGAATCGGGACGACGATATCTGCTGGTCAAGCGGTCGAGCGATTCGAGCCTCGTCCGCGACCCGCGAACGGGAGAGGAGCGCTACGTCGAAAACGACCGTCTCGATGCCGCGGACGGCGAGTCACCGCTCGAAACGTCAGCACGACGAATCTCGTCGCCAGTCAGACGGATTCTCACCGCCGTGCCGAACGAGCGCGCGCTCGGCCTGTTGGTCGAATTCTACGACCGTGGTCCCCTTCCCGCCCGCTCGCTCGTCTCGGCGTACGACCTCTGTGAAAGCGACCTGCACGGATTGCTCGCGGAGTTTCGCGCGGCGGGTCTCATCGAGGAGCGAACCGTCGCGGGCGAACGCGGCTACGGCTTGACCGGCACCGCCCAAGACGGACTGGCGTCGTTAGTCGGCGACGCCGAGCAGTGATTCTCGCTGTTCGACGTGCGACCGGTTCGTCGTCGAATCCTTCTCCACGCGAACGAGGTTGTCCGCGCCGCCGACCAGTTCGTCGTCGTGGCTGACGACGATTATCTGTTCGACGCCCAACTCCCGCATCGACTCGACGAGTTCGACCAACTGCGAGACGTGGCCCGAATCGAGGAACACCGTCGGTTCGTCCAGAATGAGCGGTGGCATCGGCGCGCTCCCCTCGATTCCCTCCGCTAGCAGGCGATAAATCGCACACCGCAAACTCAAGTTGAACAGCGCCCGTTCCCCGCCCGACAGCTGTTCGGGGTCGAGGGGTTCGCCGTCCTTCTGGTAAATCGTGAGTCGGTACTCCCCGTCGAGCGCGATACGGGCGTACGAGTCGTTCTGGTAGATGAGGTCGAACACCTCGTTCAACATCCGCTCCAGACTCACGACGTTTCGCTGACGGAGTTCCGCCCTGAGGTCGCCGTACATCGACTGGAGGTCAGCGGCCTCGTCGTACAGCGATTCCAGCGCGGACACCCGTTCCTCGATGTCGTCGCGGCGGTCACGGAGTTCCTCCAGTTCCTCTATTTCCCCGCGAACCGCGCCGATCCGGTCGATGAGGTCGTCCCGCTGTTCGCGTAGCGACGATAGTTTGTCCGCAACCTGTTCGAGGTAGTTCTCCGCCCGCTGTTTATTGTCACGGGCTCGCTCGACCGCCGACTCGTCGTATGCGTCACGGAGTTCCGACTGACGCGCGCGTTTATCCGAGAGATTCTCGCGGCGCTGGTCGTTCAACTCGTCGAGGTGACTCCGTTTTTCGGCGAGGCGGTCGAGTTCCGACTCCGCGTCCGCCTTCTTCTCCTGTACCGTCTGTATCCGTTCGATTCGGGTTCGACGGTCGGCCACCGCCTCCCGCTCCCGTTCCAGCCGTTCTATCTCCTCCCGCTGCGTTTCGGCTTTTTCCTCCAGTTCCTCCGCCGACTCCTTGCGCTCCGCCGCGTCCGATTGGAGCGTCTCCGCTTCTTCCCGAAGCGTTTCGGCCTCCTCGCGTTTCTCCCGAATCGCACTCTCCCGGTCCTCGACCAGTTGCTCGACGTTCGTCCGGTTGTTCCGGCGCTCTCGAACGCGGTTTTCCGCGGTGAGGAGGTCCTCAGCGTCATCGATTCGCGCTTCGAGGCGCGTCCGTTTCTCACGAAGCGTTTCGACGTTCTCCCGCAGTTCGGACACTCGCTCCCGGTCTTCGTCTATCGTATCGACGTGCGGCGATTCTTCGACCGGTTGGCCACATTCCGGGCACTTCCCGGCGTCGAGGAGGCGTTCCGCCTCCGCCACCTGCTCTTTCGCGGTGCGAAGGTTCGCACGGACGTTCGTCTCCTCCTCGCGGCAGTCTTCGAGGTCCGAACGGAGCGATTCGAGATGGTCTTCGGCCTCCCCGAACTCGACCGGCGCGTCCGCGAAGCGTTCGCGGTACGACTCGATTTCGTCGTCGATTTCGGTCAATTTCTCGCGGCGGTTTTCGAGTTCCGCCGTCGCCTCCTCGACTTCGGTATCGAGTCGGTCCGCCCGTTCTCGTTTCTCCGCCGCCCGGGATTCGAGGTCGGCCACGCGCTCGCCGAGGTTCGACGCCTGATTGTCGAACATTCGGGCCTTCATGCGATGGTCTTCGAGCGTTTCCGCGAGCGACTCGTCCTCGGCATCGAGCGCTTCGAGTCGGGAGTCGAGAGCCTCCTCGTCGGCGCTTTCGAGGTCCGTTTCGTCGAGCAGCGTTTCGACCTTCGAGGTTAGTTCCGCGATGGTCTCCCGAACGTCGCTCGCCCGCTTTCGGCACTCCTCGCGTTCGCGTTCCGTCTCGGTTATCTCGTCTTGAAGCGCCTCGATATCCGTTTCGAGGGAGTCCAGTTCCTCCCGCTTCTCCTCCGACGTTTCGAGGACGGCTTCCGCGTCTTCGAGCGTCTGCCGTGCCTCGTCGCGGTTCCCCTCGAACCGCTCTATCTCCGATTCCGTCTCGTTCCGTTCCGATTCGAGGTCGTTCAACAACCCGTGGAGGTTCTTTTCCTCTTTCGCTTCGATTTGGGATTCGAGTTCGGAGTAGCTTCCGCGGCGGTCGTCGAGGACGCTTTTGACGCCGAGGCGGGCGTCGCTCGCTCGTTCCCGGTACTCCTCCAATTTCCCGAGTTGGAGGAGGTCGTCTATCATGTCTTGGCGCTGTGCCGGGGTGGCGTTGATGAGTTTGTTCACCTCGCCCTGCCGGACGTAGGCGCAGTTGACGAACGCCTCCGCGTCCATGCGAAACAGGTTGACGATGTGAGCGCGCACGTCGCGGGCACCGTCGATGTTCCCGTCGGGCGTTTCGAGGACGCATTTGGCGGTCTGGGCCGACTCACCCGTCGCACGAATCCGACGGTGGATGTGGTAGCTTCCGCCCGCATGGGTGAACCAGAGTTCGACCTCCGCGTCCTCCGCACCGATGGTGACGACATCTTCGAGCGTCCTGTCGAGCGCCCGTGCACCGTACAGCGCGAAGAAGCACGCTTCGAGCAGGGAGGATTTGCCGCTCCCGTTGAGTCCGTGAATGACGGTGATACCCGACTCGAGTGCGAGATCCGCGTCCTCGTAGCACTTGAAGTTCGAGAGACGAACGCGCTCGAATTTCACAGGTAATCCTCCATCGATATCTGTCCGTCAGCACCGTCGTCGGTGGCGGTGCTAGACTCGTCGCTAGCTGTGTTCGCATCGTCGGTGGCGCTGTCGGAATCCGCCACGGCCTCGGCGGGCGGTGACTCCGGTCGCGACTCGTCCGCGGAGGAATCCTCCGACGGCGACTCCGCCGCCGAATCGTCTTCGGCGTCCGTGTCGTCGGCCGGTTCCGAACGCACCGATACCGAGACCGTTTCGGCGTCCGATTCCTCGGCCGCAGTGTCGCTCGTCTCCGGCCCGTCTTCGTCGGGCGCGTCGGCCTCCGCCGGGTCGAACGCGGCGGTATCTTCCGAAATCCTCGTTGCGACGTGCTCTTCGACCGCATCCCGAACGTTCGAATCTGCGACCTTGCTGGCGCGAACGAGTTCGTCCAGTTCGTTCGCCGCCTCGCTGAGTCCCATCTCCCGGACGCGTTTTCGTACGGCGTCGTCGGGGTCGGCGAACGAAACCGAGTGGTTCTCGGATTCGGTTTCGATTTCGCGCCGGTCGGTCACGCGGGCGACGAGCGCACCCTCGTCCAGCGCGAACTCCTCGACTCGTGCGGGTGTCACGTCGGTTCCCTCGCCCTCGATGGAGACGAGGACGACCGACTCGTCCACGTCGTGTTCTCGAATCGCCTCCCGAACGAAGTCGATGCCGTCCCCCTCGGCGAGCGTGACCGAGACGAACTCGAAATCGCGGGTTTCGATTCCGCGTCGCGTAATGGTCACATCGTCCTCGAAGTGGACGATGTTGTATCCCCGGTCGTCGCGCTCGGTCGCGCTCGCGCGCTCGGTCGAACCGCAGTACGTCACCCACGCGTCGGCGACGCGCTCTTTGCCCGGTTTGTGGTTGTCGCCGAGCAACATCGCGTCGAAATCGACCGACGCCTCGGTCAGCACGTGTTCGGCGTCCCAATCGCCGAAGTCGAACGGCTGAAACAGGCCGTGTGCGACGAGCGCGGCGGATTCGGCGTCGTGCGCCTCGAACTCGTATTCGAGGTCGTCGCGCTTCGAGACCGGTACGTGGTCCAAGCCGTAGAAGGCAGTATCACCGACGAGAACGGGAGACGGTCCGAGCCGCGTCGCAAGTCCCAGCGTCTCGAAGAGGTCGAGCCACTGCTGACCGTGCGTACTCTCGTGGTTCCCGACGATAGCGAGAAACGGGATGTCCGCCCGACGAAGCTTCCGGAGGACCGAAATCGTCCCGTGGAGGTCCACGAGTCCGGGTCGGCGGTCGTGGAACAGGTCTCCGGCGTGGACGACCGCATCCACCTCGTCCTCGATGGCGTCCTCGACAACTCGGTCGAAGGCGGCAAGAAAATCGTCCCGTCGCTCGGGCGAATGATACTGACGATACCCGATGTGAGTGTCGCCCGTGTGAATCACCCGTGTCATTGGTTCAGCGATAAGTTCCCGCCTCATAAATTGTTTCCGTGACTGCCGCGTTTACATCGACATGACGTTTCAGGCGTCTCACATACCTCCCGACACGCTCGGTGACCTCGGCCGTTCCGTTTCCGCCGAGGAAAGCGACGACTCGATGTCCGTCGAGGCACCGTTCACCAGGGAGAGAATCGGCGACGTACCGGCGTGTTCCCCGCGGGACGTGACGGCGGCGGTTTCGCGCGCTCGAACGGCCCGGACGGAGTGGTCGTCGTGGTCGATAGAGCGGCGGGCGGACGTCCTGTCTCGGTTCCACGACCTCGTGTTGGACCGGCAGGCCGAACTGCTCGACGTGATGGTACTCGAGAGCGGAAAGGCCAGACGAGACGGCTACGAGGAGATTCTCGACGTTGCGACCAACGCGCGATACTACGCCGCTCGCGCCGAGGAATTCCTCCGGCCGCGGCGACGGGACGGGGCGATTCCGCTCGCCACGAAGACGATGGAGTACCGAACGCCAGTCGGCGTCGTCGGCGTCATCACGCCGTGGAACTATCCCCTCACGCTCGCCGTCTCGGACGCGATTCCCGCGCTCCTCGCCGGAAACACGGTCGTGTTGAAACCCGCCGAGGAGACGCCGTTTACCGCGCTCCTCGCCGCGAAACTGCTCCGGGAAGCGGGACTGCCGGAGGACGCCTTTCGAGTCGTCACCGGATGGGGTGACGAGGCGGGTCTGGCGCTCATCGACGCCGTGGATTTCGTGAATTTCACCGGTAGCACCGAGACGGGACGAACCGTCGCGGAACGCGCTGGCAAGAATCTCGTGAAATGTTCGCTCGAACTCGGCGGAAAGAATCCCATGCTCGTGCTCGACGACGCGGACGTGAGCGCCGCGGTCGAGGGTGCGATTCGGGGCTGTTTCACCAACGCCGGACAGCTCTGTCTCTCCTTCGAGCGGTTGTACGTGCAGGACGGCGTGTACGACCGGTTTCTCCCTCGATTCGTGGAGCGGACGCGCGAACTCTCGATGGAACCCTCGTTCGACTACGACGTCGAAGTCGGGTCGCTCGTCTCCGAGCGGCAGTTCGAGAAGGTACGGAACCACGTTGACGACGCCGTGAGCAAGGGCGCGACGGCCGTGGTCGGTGGGAACGCCCGTCCCGACGTGGGACCGTACTTCTTCGAGCCGACGATTCTGACGGGAGTAACCGAAGAGATGACCGTGGCGCGCGAGGAGACGTTCGGACCGGTGGTCGCCGTCACCCGGTTCTCGGACGACGAGGACGGAATCGCGCTGGCGAACGACTCCGACCGCGGTCTGAACGCGAGCGTCTGGACGACGGACTCGGACCGCGGATGGGAAATCGCCCGCCAAATCGACTGCGGGACGGTCGGAATCAACGACCCGTACCACGCGATTTGGGCGTCCGTCGATTCGCCGATGGGAGGGATGAAAGACTCGGGAATCGGCCGCCGTCACGGCCGGGAGGGGATTCGAAAGTACACCGAGTCGCAAACGGTCGCTGAACAGCGATTCGCCTCGGTCGCCCCGCCCCGCCGGGTCCCGACGAAGTGGTACGCCCGTGCGATGACGGGCGTGATGCGCCTGTTCAAACGAATCGAGGAGGGGTGGTAGATGAGCGTCTTCCTCACCGGTTTCCCCGGATTTCTCGGGTCCGCCTTGACGGAGCGGCTGGTCGCCCGTGGCAGCGACGTCACCTGCCTCGTCCAGCCCAAATATCGGCGAACCGCCGAGCGGCGAGCGCGGGAAATCGAACGCGCACACGCGGCCGACGGAGAGGTCGAACTCGTCGGCGGGGACATCACGGAGGCCGACCTCGAATTGGGCGAGGCGGTCGAATCGTTGCAGACCGACACCGAAGCGGTGTATCATCTCGCGGCGGTCTACGACCTTGCGGTGAGTCGGGAGGTCGGGATGGCCGTCAACGTGGAGGGAACGAAAAACGTCCTCGACTTCGCGGACGGCTGTGAGAACCTCCGGCGGTTCCAGTACGTGAGCACGTGCTACGTGAGCGGGCGCTACGACGGGACGTTCACCGAGGACCATCTCGTCGAGGGGCAGCGGTTCAACAACTACTACGAGACGACGAAGTATCTCGCGGAAGTTGCGGTACAGGAGCGGATGGAGTCGGGATTGCCCGGGACGATTTATCGACCCGCAATCGTCGTCGGGGACAGCGAAACCGGCGAGACACAGAAGTACGACGGACCGTACTATTTGCTTCGATGGCTCATGCGCCAACCCGGCGTGGCGGTCGCGCCCGTTCTCGGCGACCCGACGGCGTACGAGGTCAACGTCGTCCCGCGGGATTTCGTGGTCGATGCCATCGCCGAACTGAGCCGACTCGACGAATCGGTCGGGGAGGTCTACCAACTCTGTGACCCGAACCCGTTGACCGTGGACGAGATGCTTCGCGCCTTCGGCCGGGCGACCGGAAAACGGGTCGTTCGGGTGCCGACTCCGAAAGGTGCGCTGAAGCGCGTGCTCTCCCGGTTCCCGGAACTGGAGATCGAACCCGCGACGCTCGATTACTTCGACCACCCGACGAGCTATGCGTGTGAGAACACGGTCGCCGCGCTCGAAACCGCGACCGATGGCGAGATTCAGTGTCCGGCGTTCGGTTCCTACGTCGGGAATCTGGTCTCCTTCGTCCGCGAACACCCGGAACTCACGCCCGACGCGATGGTCTGAGCGCGGCGGCGTGAGACAGTGGGGAGAAACGGCACGCCTCGGCGAGGCGGAAGTCGAACGCGAGGGAATTGCGGAAAGCGAAATGGCCACGGATGGCCGTCGTTGGCCGCGGCATGAGATATAAACGCTCGGGAGTCGGAGACGGACGCTCTACGTTAGAGGTCGAGCGTGTACAGGCGTTTTCGGGCGTCGGAGAAGGAAAACCGCGAGTCCACGAGGTTTTCGTCTTCGAGACGGGTCAGCGCGTAGCGGACGGTTCGCGGCGGGAGCAGCGTCTCGTCCGCGAGTTCGCTCTGGGTCATCGTCTCGTTGTACTCCAATACCTTTGCGACTAGCTTCGCGCTCGGCGGCAGGTCGCGGATGGCCGCGGTCGAATCCACATCTTGCAGCCGGTTTTCGGTCGTTCGTGAAAGCTCTGGGGCGCTCATCACATGTCCGTTTTGAATACAGGGTAATAATATTTCCTGTTCGTTCTTATTACTGTAAGGAATTAAAATCCACGTGTGGTTGCGGTGTAGCAACAGGTCGGTCACCCGAAGCCTCTTAAGATACAGGCCCTTATCCCGAGTTGATGACCGACACTGTGGATGACGTAGAACTCCCCTACGACGAGGAGAGTACGTCCCAACAGGAACAAATAGAGGCTCTCCAAGAACGTCTCGACGTCCTCGAATCACAGAACGAGGAAATGCGGGACAAGCTTCTCGATGCGAACGCAGAGAACAACAAGTATCAGCAGAAACTCGAACGGCTCACCCACGAGAACAAGAAGCTGAAGCAGTCGCCGTTGTTCGTCGCCACGGTACAGGAGATTACCGACGAAGGCGTCATCATCAAACAGCACGGCAACAACCAAGAGGCAGTCACGGAAGTGACCGAGGAGATGCGCGAGGAACTCGACCCCGACGCGCGGGTCGCCGTGAACAACTCCCTCTCTATCGTGAAGACGCTGGACGACGAAACCGACGTTCGCGCTCGCGTGATGCAAGTCACGAAGAGCCCCGAAGTGACCTACGAGGACATCGGCGGACTTGAAGAGCAGATGAACGAGGTCCGCGAGACGGTCGAACTGCCGCTCGAAAATCCCGACATGTTCCAAAAGGTCGGTATCGAGCCGCCGAGCGGCGTCCTCCTCTACGGCCCGCCGGGAACCGGGAAGACGATGCTGGCGAAGGCAGTCGCCAACCAGACCGACGCCACGTTCATCAAGATGGCCGGGTCCGAACTCGTCCACAAGTTCATCGGCGAGGGCGCGAAACTCGTTCGCGACCTCTTCGAAGTCGCCCGACAGCACGAACCCGCCGTGCTGTTCATCGACGAAATTGACGCCATCGCGTCGAAGCGTACCGACTCGAAGACATCCGGTGACGCGGAGGTCCAGCGCACGATGATGCAGCTGCTCTCGGAGATGGACGGCTTCGAGGACCGCGGCGAAATCCGCATCATCGCGGCGACCAACCGCTTCGATATGCTCGACCGCGCCATCCTTCGCCCGGGCCGCTTCGACCGCCTCATCGAAGTCCCGAACCCCGGCGAGGAAGGCCGCGAGCAGATTTTCCGCATCCACACCCGCGACATGAACATCGCGGACGACGTGGACTACGAACAGCTCGCCGTCGAGACGGGCGACGCAAGCGGTGCCGATATCAAGGCCATCTGTACCGAGGCCGGGATGTTCGCCATCCGCGACGACCGCACCGAAATCAGGATGCAGGACTTCGTTGACGCCCGAGAGAAGATAGAGCAGGAAGAAGAAGAGAACGACGAAGTGTCCAAGACGTTCGCCTGAGCCGGTCGGCCTCCTCCGGTCTCCGGACTCAAAGCTTCCTGTAACACAGTTGCGGTTCGGTTTTTCTCATTTCGTTTTCGTCGCGCTCGTCAGCTCCGGAGTCTCAACACTCGTCGAGGAACCCCGATTTACACCAGCGCCGTAAAAAGTGCGTAGGGAACGCCGAACAGCAGTATCGTCATCGACACGAGAATGAGCAGGTACGAGCCGACCGTGCTCGCCGCGGTCATCCATGCGGGGTGTTCGAAATCGGCGGGAAGGTTCATACCGAACGTTTCGTCTCCCCCGTCTAAACGCTACCGGAGTGGTCAGCGGAGGATGTCGCCGATTCGGCGGGCCTGCCCGCCTATCGCGGGGTCCTTCTCCACGATACGGAGGACTTGGTGGTCGGTCACGTCGTAGTAGGATTTCCCCGTCGCCTCCTCGATGAGGTCCTTGGAGAGGCGGAATTCGGTTCCTTCGTAGACGACATCGACACCTTCGTCATCGAACGAGAGCGTGGTCATACCACGGCGTTCGCCACGGTCAGGTAAAAAAGCTACAGAACGCGGCCAGGAAGACGAAGCGCGGAGAGCGAGAGCGGAAATCGATGGAGCGGAGTCGTCAACACTCGTTCGTCGGACGATTACTCCACGGTTTCGCTCGACATCTCCGTCGCGGGAACGCCCGCGACGGTCGCGCCCGGCGGTACGTCCCGAGTTACCAGCGAATTGGCCGCGACCTGTGCGTTCGCACCGATTTCGACGCCGGGGAGGATAATCGCGCCAGCACCGATCATGGCGCGCTCGCCGATGACGACCTCTCCGGTTCGGTACTCGTCCTGCAGAAACTCGTGACAGAGGATGGTCGCGTCGTAGCCGATGATGGCGTGGTCCTCGACGGTGATGAGGTCGGGCCAGAACACGTCGGGCGTCGATTCCAGTCCCCACGACACCCCGCGGCCGACCGTGACGCCGATTTTTCGGAGGAGCCAGCTCTTCAACCGAAGGCTCGGATTGATCCGAACGAGCCAGATGACGAGGTAGTGTATCGCAACCCGAAGCGGACTCCGGGCGTTCGTCCAGTACTGCAAGGAGTTCAGGCCACCGGGCGTCGTGTGGTGCGCGATTCGCTCGTGGCGCCGGGTCGTGTCGTCGCTCACGACATCGACTTGCTTTCGAATTAGCTTGAACCTACCTTTCTCTCGGTCTACGGAGCACCGAATACGGTTCCACGCCAGCCGCTAGCAGTCTATCAGTTCGAAGAACGGTTCGAGGTCGGTGACGGCCGCGGTCGGTGTTACCGTACCGTCGTCGCGGTCGAATTCGACGATTCCCATCCCTTCCAGACGGGGGAGGTGGGAGTGAAGAAGACCGGTTTTGATACGGTCGACCTGACGGTCGGTTTTCGAACTCGTCTTGTTGGCGAGTTCGGAGACGGTCGTCGCACCGTCGCAGTTCAAGAGGACGTCGAGGACATGCCGACGCTGACGATGCCCCAGTGCCTCGAAGATTTCGTCCGTGTTCAGCTCTCGTTTCATACCATATCTGTCCGTATGTAACGGCTTGAGTATGGGCCGATTGACGGTCCCGTAGTGTGGTCGTTACGATCAGTTACGCAGTGCCTGTACGTGGTCGATTCGTCGCTGTACGAGTTCCTCGGTCCCGATGTCGTGGCGCATGTGCAGTCCCTCTTCGCCAGCGACCGACAGGGCATCCTCTGCGATTGTTTCGGCGTCCGCGATGGACTCGCCGCGGCCGACGACGGCGAACGAGCGCGACGTGGTGGTGTAAATTCCGTCGTCCCGTTCGTCGACGCTGGCGTAAAACAGGATGGCCTCGCCCGCGTTCTCCTCAGTTATCTTCACCTTCGCCCCCGCTTCAGGGTCGGTCGGATACCCGTCAGGCACCGCGTACTTACAGACGGTCGCCTCCGGCGCGAAGGAGAGTTTCGGCAAGTCGTCGCCCTCGCGTGCCGCGACGAGCACGTCGAGGAAGTCCGTCGTCAGAACCGGCAGGGTGTTCATCGCCTCGGGGTCGCCGAACCGGGCGTTGAACTCGATGACGTTCACCCCATCGGCCGTGAGCATGAACTGCCCGTAGAGGACACCGCGGTAGTCGTCCAACGCCGCGACGGTCTCCTTCAGCACTTCGACGGCCTCGTGGTAGTCCTCTTCCGTCATGAACGGGAGTTCGAGCCCCGCGTCGCTGTAGCTCCCCATACCGCCCGTGTTGGGACCCTCGTCGCCCTCGTAGGCGCGCTTGTGATCCTGAATCGCGGGCGTGACGCGCAACTGACCGTTCGCCACGAGCGCCTGCACGGTGAACTCCTCGCCGACGAGTCGCTCTTCGAGCACCACGCGGTTGTAGTCGCTGTCGCGGAGGTACGCCTTCGCCTCCTCGTCTGTCACTTGGTCGCCGATGACTTTGACGCCCTTGCCGCCCGTCAGCCCGGCGGGTTTGACCGCGAGGTCGCCGTCGTACTCGTCGATGAATTCGCAGGCCGCCTCCATGTCGTCGAACGTCTCGAAGTCGGGGCAGCCAGGAATGTCGTGTTCCTGCATAAACCGACGCTGGAACGCCTTGTCCGTCTCGATGCGCGCCTCGTCGGCGTGGGGACCGAACGCGTAGATTCCGGCCTCGTCCAACGCGTCCGCGACACCCGCGGCGAGCGGTCCCTCGGGACCGACGACGGCGAGCGTCGCGCCGACCTCCTCGGCGTAGGCGACGACGGCCGTCGTGTTCGTCGTCTCCAGCGTCTCGAAGCCGTCCGCGAGACGGGCGATTCCGGGATTCCGGTTGCCTGCACAGGCGTAGAGGTCGGTGTCGCTGTCGGCCAACGCTCGGGCGATGGCGTGTTCGCGGCCGCCGCCACCCACCAGCAGTACGGTCTCACTCATGTGGGCACGATGTGCGCACAGCGGTGTAAACGTTGTCGTTTGGCAGTGGTAAAGTATACATGTTCGTGTTCATTCCGAGCCGAATCGGTGGGTCAGCATCGTGCGGAGCGACACCGCGACGTCCTCGAAGTCCGCGATGTGCAGGCTGTCGCTCGTCAGTAGCACGCCGTGGTCGCCCACGATGACGCGACTGACGAAGCCGTCCGAGAACGCGCGGATGGTGAGTTCGTACTCACCGATGGCCGGTTCGAACCCCTCGTCCGCGAGCCGTCTGTACGTCTCGTGGGTGTCGAAGCCGAGTCGTTCGTTCTCCACGAAGACGCTCTTTCGTTCCTTCGCCAGCTCGCGGTCCCCCCCGTGCAAGTCGCTTCGGAGGTACAGCAGGTCGAATCCGTCCTGCGTGAAGTGGATGACGCTCCGAAGGGTGTCCCCGATTCCCGTCCGACAGGTCGTTGCTATCTCCTCCGCGAACTCCTCGTCGATGCCTGTTTCGGACATGTCATCACAGTACGCCAGCGACGCACATGAGTTGTTGGATTTCCTAAAAAAGTGACCACTCCGAGACGCCGATACGCCGTCGATTCGGTGAGCGAAGCGTGAAGCCACAGCACCGCGGCGGTGAATCGACGACGACCGTCGGTACTCCTGACAGAGAAACGGTTTCATCGAAAATCGACATCAGTGGATACACTGAATCGTACCGATGAATACTGTTCTCTCACGGAGAGCACTGTATCCTCATTGAAGATACTGGAAACTACTGAAAAATCCCAGAATGTACCATTTTTTACTATCCCATCGGAAAACCGGCTCGTATCGAATGAATCCCCATCTTTACCTCTCCCAAACCACTGCTAGACAGGTATGACCGCGCCCACCGAGCGAAATCGACTCGACGAGGAGGAGAGTCCGTATCTCCGCCAGCACGCCGACAATCCGGTACATTGGCAACCGTGGGACGACGCCGCGCTCGAAGCCGCGAAGGAGCGGAACGTGCCCATCTTCCTCTCCATCGGCTACTCGGCCTGCCACTGGTGTCACGTGATGGAGGAAGAGAGTTTCGAGGACGAGGACGTCGCGGAGCTACTGAACGAGCACTTCGTCCCGATAAAGGTGGACCGGGAGGAACGCCCGGACATCGACGCCATCTACATGAGCATCTGCCAGCAGGTCACCGGCGGCGGCGGGTGGCCGCTGTCGGCGTGGCTGACGCCGGACGGGAAACCGTTCTACGTCGGGACGTACTTCCCGAAGCGCTCCCAGCAGGGGCGGCCGGGGTTCATCGACCTCCTCGAAAACGTCAAAAACACGTGGCAGGAGAACCCGGAGGAGATGAAAAACCGGGGCGAACAGTGGACGGACGCCATCGAGGGCGAACTGGAATCCACGCCCGAGGCGGACGACGCCCCCGGCCCGGAACTGCTCGGAAGCGCGGCCGAACAGACCGTCCGCACCGCCGACCGCGAGTACGGCGGCTTCGGGCGCGGCGGACCGAAGTTCCCACAACCGGCGCGACTCCACCTGCTCCTCCGAGCGTACGACAGGACCGGCGCGACCCAGTACCGCGATGTGGCGGTCGAGGCGCTCGACGCGATGGCCGACGGCGGCATGTACGACCACATCGGCGGGGGATTCCACCGCTACGCGACCGACCGGAAGTGGACGGTGCCGCACTTCGAGAAGATGCTGTACGACAACGCGGAACTGCCGCGCGCGTACCTCGCGGGGTACCAACTCACGGGTGACGAGCGATACGCCGAACTCGTCCGCGAGACGTTCGCGTTCCTCGAACGCGAGATGCGCCACCCGGAGGGCGGCTTTTACAGCACGCTCGACGCCCGGAGCGAGGACGAGGCGGGCAACTACGGGGAAGGACCGTTCTACGTCTGGACGCCGAGCGACGTGTACGAAGCGGTGGAAGACGAACGCGACGACGACATCGACACCGAAACGAGGGCGGATATCGTCTGTGAACGCTACGGCGTCACGCAATCGGGCAACTTCGAGGGAAAAACCGTGTTGACCCTGACCACGGACGTTCCGGACCTCGCGGAGAAGTACGACGTGTCCGAGGACGAGGTTCGAGACGTGCTCGCTGACGCCCGCCACTCGATGTTCGAAGCGCGCGAGGAGCGCGAACGACCCCCCCGCGACGAGAAGATACTGGCCGGGTGGAACGGGCTACTGATTGCCGCGCTCGCGGAGGGCGGCTTCGTGCTCGACGAGCACTACACCGACCTCGCGGCGGACGCGCTCGATTTCGTCCGCGAGAAGCTCTGGGACGAGGCGGACGCGAAACTCTCGCGGCGGTTCAAGGATGAGGACGTCGCAATCGACGGCTACCTCGAAGATTACGCCTTCCTCGCCCGCGGCGCGTTCGCGCTCTACGAATCGACGGGGAACCCGGACCACCTCGAATTCGCCCTCGACCTCGCGCGCGCCATCGAACGCGAGTTCTGGGACGCGGAGCGCGAGACGCTGTATTTCACCCCGGAAAGCGGCGAGCGACTGGTCGCACGCCCGCAGGAGCTCGCGGACCAGTCCACGCCGTCGAGCCTCGGGGTCGCAACCGACGTGCTGGCCGTTCTCTCGGAGTTCGCACCGGACGAGGCATTCGCCGAGATTCCGGAGGCGGTGCTCGAAACCCACGCCCGGACCGTCGAGTCGAACCCGTTCCAGTACGCGACGCTGGCGCTCGTCGCCGACCGCAACGCGACCGGCTCGCTCGAACTGACCGTCGCGGGCGACGAACTCCCCGAAGCGTGGCACGACCGACTCGCGGAGACGTACCTCCCGATGCGGGTGTTGACCCGGCGGCCGCCGACCGAGGACGGCGTGGCGGCGTGGTGTGAAAAACTCGGGGTGGAGAACGTGCCACCGATTTGGGCCGACCGAGAGTCGGCGGGCGAACCGACGCTCTACGTCTGTCGCTCCTTTACCTGCTCGCCGCCCGTGACGGACATCGACGCCGGACTGGAGTGGGCTGACGACCTCGCGCCGGACTGAGCGCTCACATCGCGCGGAGAGCTCATAAGAGAGGTGGTCGAACTCAGGCCAACGCGTCGCTTTCGAGCAGTTCGCGGGCGACGTACTCGGCGGCCGGTCGGTCCTCCTGTTCCTCGAAGCGGGCGATTTCCTCGCCCGCCCGCTCGACCACGATTGTCGGGATGAGCGTCACGTCGTACTCCTCGGTCAGTTCTCCGACCTTCTCGTCGTCCACCTCGTAGACGTGGATTTGCTCCCCTTCGACGCCCGCGGCGTCCAGCGCGGCGAAGAAGTCGGGCAAGCGTGACCGGCAGTCGCCGCACCAGTCCGCACCCCAAACGCGATAGGTGAGTTCGCCGAGACCCGATTCGAAGGCGTCTATCGTCTCACTGTGTTCGCTCGCGTCCCACTCGGGATTCGGTTCTGTCGATTCCATAGTCGGGACTGGTGGCGAACGCGGATAAGAATTCCCGCTTCCGGCACCGACTGCCGGAGTCCAGTAGGGGTTTAGGCGTGGGATTCGTACCGCAAACCATGAAATCCTCCATCCTCGACGCCGTGGGGTCGCCACTCGTTCACGTCCGGTCGCCCGAGGGCGCGACCGTCGCGGCGAAAGTCGAATCGTTCAACCCCGGCGGGTCGGCGAAGGACCGCCCGGCACTGACGATGGTCGAGGCCGCGGAGCGCGCGGGGGAGCTCCAGCCCGGCGACCGAATCGTGGAACCGACGAGCGGCAACACGGGCATCGGCTTGGCGGTCGTCTGTGCCGCCCGCGGGTACGACCTCACCATCGTCATGCCCGCGTCGAAGTCGCCCGAGCGCAGACAGCTTCTCAAAGCCTACGGCGCTGATCTCGAACTCGTGGACGGCAACATGGAGTCCGCCAAGGCGCGCGCGGACGAGCTCACCGAATCGGCCGACGCGGTGCAACTCGGCCAGTTCGAAAACGCGGCCAACGCCGAGGCTCACTACCGCACGACGGCCGAGGAAATCATCGAACAGGTCGATGGCCGCGAGATAGACGCCTTCGTCGCGGGCGTCGGCACCGGCGGGACGATAACCGGAACCGCCTCGCGCCTGCTGGAGGAGTACCCGGACATGGAAGTCGTCGCCGTCGAACCCGAGCGAAACGCCGTCCTCTCGACCGGCGAACCCGGCGAGGACGAGTATCAGGGGATGGGCCCGGGATTCGTCAGCGACCTGCTCGACACCGACCTGCTCGATTCCGTCGAACGCGTCGCGTTGGAGGACGCGGAGGACGAATGTCGGCGTCTCACCCGCGAAGAAGGCATCTTGGTGGGCCAGTCGAGCGGCGCGGCGAGCATCGCGGCCTACCGTGTCGCCGAACGACTCGCTCGGCCGGAACTCAACTGCCCGGAGGTCCCGGAGGAGTGGCAGGACGGCGGGAAACACGACGAGAACGAACAGGTGGCATCCGATGGCGGAGTCGGCGAAGAGTACGACGACTGTCCGCTCGTCGTCACCGTCTTCCCCGACAGCGGCGAGCGCTACCTCTCGACGGGCATGTTCGACTGAAGGGGTGCCGACAGGGATAACTCGACATCGGGGCGATTTTCAGAAACTGGGAACGATGAGCCGACGTTTTGTACCCCGATGCGCTGTTTCCGGCGTGGGTTAGCCATGGCCCATCCGTATCGCCTGCTCCGCTGACGTAGCGATCTCCCGGTCTCCCGAAGCCCCCTACCCATCTCGCCCCGCGTCGAGGAGCACGGCGACGGTATTCTGCAGGTATTGCGCGGCGGACGCGAGAGCCATCAGACCCTCCATCACGGCCTGTCGATTTGCGCCGTCGGGATAGATTCGATGTTCGAGTCGAATCGACCGCGCATCCGCGAATTCACACGACGCCCCCTCCGCGTCGAGCAGGGTGTAAAAGCCCGGCGTCGCCGCCAACGCCGGTCCGATTCGCGTCAGTAGTTCGGTCCGGTCCTCCTCGCTTTCGAGGAGCGTTTGCGTCCCCTCGGTGTCGAACGCTGTGTCACTGACCAGTCGAATCGGACCCAGCGTCTCCTCTTTCACGATGCGTATCGGCTGGTGTGCGAGTCGAAGCCGAATCGTGAACTCGGTTCCCTCGTCGCTCACGTGTCGAAGGTCGTCCACGACCGTCCCGTCGAGCCACGCCGCTACCTGCTCCTCGCTGATTGGCCCCACCATACAGCCCTCTCGCCGAGAACGTGGAAAAGGATTGTGCCGGAACCGTCGGGAGCGATTTCGTCCGAGTTCGTGTCGTTTCTCCCTGCCAGAACCCTTCTCCGTTTCCGTCTACGCTCGGAACTCGTCTTCCGTCACGCGGACGACCAGCGTGTCGTCTACGTCGCGCAGGTCGTACTCCGGGACGCCATCGACGGTCCGGGCGACGTACATCGGTTCCACGAGTTCCGCGCCGAACTCCCCGTCCACCACGCCGTACACCTTGAGCAGCGGGTCCGTCTCGGCGGCTTCCACCTCGCGGTCGCGCACCCGTGCCGCGAGCTTTCGGGAGAGCCACTCCTCGTCGCTCACGCTCGGGTCGAGGACGAGCGCTTCGTCCACGAACCGAACCAGATACCAGTTCAGGTCGTTCAAGAGCGACGTCGCGGAGCCGACGCTGATGGTTTCGAGTTCGAGGCAGTTACCGTACGGTTCGCGGAGTTGGTAGGTGGCGAGCGCGTCGCGCGCCGTCTCACGGGAGAACAGTTCGGCGCGCAACTCGACTTCATCCGAACCGACGAGCAGGACGCGGGTCACAGTTTCCGGTGGGAGCGGCGAAGTAAAGCGATTTCGTCTTGCAGCAGCGACCGACCCGTCGCCACCGTTCGTGCGACACCGTCCGACTCACGGGCCGGACAGACCGTCGCCATCAGGAGAGGAGGGCGGCAACGTCCGTCGACGAGACCATTCCCACGTACTCTTCGTCCACGACGGGGAGGTGTTTGATGCCGAAGGTGGTCATCATCGCGGCGACCTCCTCCATGTAGAGGTCGGGGGTGACGGTTTCGACGTCCTCCGTCATCACGTCGGCGACCAGCACCTCCGTCGGGTCCAACCCGTCGGCGGCGACGTCCAACACGTCGGAACTGCTGATTATCGCCCTCGGCGAAGTCGTCACCACGAGGGCGCTGATTTCGTTGTCACGCATCACCCTCGCGGCTTCGGAAACCGTCGCGTCCGACGGGATGGTTTTCAACGGGGTGGACATCATGTCCTTCACACGAGTTCTGTCGTTGGTACTCATACCACGTAGACGAACCGGAGGGATATTGTTCTTTTCCCGGTTCGAGTCGATTCAAAACGAAATTTACTGACAATTCGTCGCTACCCATTTCGATTTTCAACCATAGCAGTCGAAAAATCGAAAGGTTGAACTATCGTATTCGACGACCCTGTGAAAATGCCGGACGAACTCGATGCGGACGGTCAGTCGGACGTTTTCGTCCGACCGCTGGGATACGTGGCCGACGAGCCAGTGGTTCGGCGTATCGGCGCGCGGGACCTGTTCATCGGGAACGAATCGGCGGCACGTCCCGACTGCCACGACCGCTACGACCGGACGTTCGAGTACGTCCTCTCGGCCTCGACGGAGAAACAACCCCTCACCACGCACCACCATCCCCTCATCGACGGGACGGGAAACGAGTGGGGCGCGTTCGAAGCGGCCGTGGACACCGTACGGCGACTCTTTCGCAGGGACGGGTCTCTCCTCGTCCATTGCACGGCGGGGATTTCGCGGAGTAGTACGCTCATCGCGGCCACGCTCGCCGCCGAGGAAGACAGAGAATTTCACGACGCGCTCGCCATCGTGCAGGACGCTCGGCCGCACGCGATGCCGAATCCGGCCCTCCACGAGTTGGCGGTAACGTACCTCGCGGCGAAAACGTAGGTCGTCGGATTTCGACGGCTCTCGCGCTACTCCGCGAAGAACTCGACCAGCAGGTCGCTCACTCGCTCCGGCCTGTCGTTTTGTACCCAGTGGCTGGCACCCGGCAGTCGCTCGATTCGGAGGTCTGGAATCCACCGGTCCAGCCCCTCGGTCAGTTCGTTTCCGAGGGCGAAATCCTCCGTCCCCCAAATCAGCATGGTCGGCACTCGCACGTCGAGCGAGTCATTCGACCCGCCGACGAGGGACCGAAGCTGGGTCGGAACGCTCTGCCGGAACAGCGCCCGGTAGTAGTTGATGGAGCCGGTCAACGCCCCCGGTTTCGCGGCGGCCTCGACGTAGCGCCGAACGTCGTCATCGGTGAACGCATCCGGATTCGTCGGGGTATCCGTGAAGATGTTCTCGATGGACTCGTACCCGCGGGCGGACAGGAACAGTTCGGGAAGCCACGGCAGTTGGAAGAAGAACATGTACCACGACCGTCGGAGTTGCGACGGCGTTCGAAGCACCTCTCGGAATCGACCCGGATGTGGAGCGTTCAGGACGGCGAGTTTGTCCACGCGCTCGGGGCGGTCGATACCGACCTGCCACGCCACGGCACCGCCCCAGTCGTGTCCGACGACGTGGGCCGTCTCCTCCCCGAAGTGGTCGATGAGGCCGGTCACGTCGGCGACCAACTCGTCCGTCCGATACGCATCGACGCCGTGCGGTTTCTCCGAATCGTTGTAGCCGCGCATGTCGGGCGCGACGACGTGATATCCCGCCGCCGCGAGCGCCGGAATCTGCTCGCGCCACGAGTACCAGAACTCGGGAAAGCCGTGGAGGAGGAGGACGAGCGGTCCGTCTCCGGCCTCGACGTAGTGGAGACGGACGCCGTTGACGATAGCGTCGTCGTGGGTCAGTTCGGGCATGCGTTCATCCACGGTATTTTCGTGGATAAGCGTTGACATACGGTCGTGATGGGCTCCCCAGTAGCCGATTCGTTTACCCTTCCGCTCACGGCGGTTCAACCGAGTCAACTGTACCTGAACGGCCTGAAACTCTCGCTCGTGACGCGGTGGTTCGACTTCGACGCGCCGAACTACGACCCGCCCCCGGTTCGGAAATTCGACGGCAGGTGGACGCTCACGGACGGACACACGCGCACCTTCGCCGCCCATCTCTCCGGTGCGGACGAACTCCGCGTCGTCCGGGACACGGACGATATTTCGATGGAGACGTACGAACGATGCGTCTCGTGGTGCAAAAGCGAAGATGTCACCGAGATTTCCGACCTCGCTGGGCGGGTCGTCACGAACGCGACCTTCGAACGACTGTGGGTTGACCGGTGCCAGTCTCTGGACCGCGATTAATCCAAAATCCGCCCGATGTAGTCGTCCATGTCACGAGCGAGCGAGCACGCGCCGGGGCGAACCCAAAAGTAGCTGTAGACGACGCCGTTGTCCTCGCCGTTGCCGGTGACCGTGTGACGCCACTCGTCGCGCTCCACGTTCGCGACGAGGTGGAAGAAGTGGCGACGATACGCTTTCGGCTTCTCGTGGTGATTCCACACGTCGGTCGAGAGCGGTCGGATCGAGTCGAATTCGGTCAACCCGCTCTCCTCTCGCACCTCTCGGACGACGGCTTCGCGGGGGTCCTCCCCGTCCTCGATGGTTCCTTTCGGTACCTGCACGCCCGCGTCCTCGTTGGCGTGTTCGAACACGAGCAGTTGGCGGAACTGAGCACCGCTGCGGGTGATATAGGCGTAGGCTTTGTCTTCAGTTACTGGTCGGTCGGTCACGGGTACGGTTACAAAACGGGGAGCGGGGGCGTAAGCGTTACTTCAGTCAGGTGTCCGATTCGGTTGCGCGGTGTCGATGCGGACGTTCGAGAAGCGAGCGGTCCGTAGTGGCCTCCGTCGATACGATTGGCTCGGCAGGTCGAAGTGGTAACGAAACGCGGGTGGGTTGCGGTATCGGGCTCATCGCGCGCAACCCTCGTCCGCCCGGTAGTGTGCCGATTCGTGGAGCCACACGTCGACCGCCTACCGCCACAGGGCGGTGTCCGTATAGTTCACAAACCGGGAGATGTGGCCGTCGTGTAGCTCGTTGACGTGTGCGAACGGACTCTCTATTCGCTCGCCGTCTTCAGTCGTCGCATGGAACGTCCCCACGGCGACGACCGTATCACCGCCGTCGATGAACCGGTCCGGTTCGACCCGAAACGACTCGAATCGTTCCATGGCCGGAACGAAGACGTTCTCCCGCACTGCATCGGGGCCGTGGTAGGTCCCGGCGAAGACGAACCCCACTGGTTCGACCCATTCGACGTTCTCGGCCATCGTGGCCAGAACCGATTCGAGGTCGCCCTCGTTGAATCCCTCGTACACCGTCCGTACCGTCTCAACGTTGCTCTGGTGTGTCGATGCCATTCTATCCCACCCATCTAGACGGAGGAGTCGAACGGGGATATAGAGCACTGCTATCGGACTGTCCAATTCGAAACGATCGAACGCGGTCGTGGGACGATTCGTCGAGCACGGCACTCATCGACGAGGAAAGCGAACCCAGTCTCGCGGTTCGACCGTTGGCTCACGAGAGGGGTCGAAACCACACCGCCGTTAGCAACAGCGCGAGGAAGACGTAGGACCCTCGAATGAGCAACATCGTGGCGAGTTCCGGTCCGCTCCGGTACGCGATTCCGGCCACGACGCCGAAGGCCAGCACCGCGAGGGCGGAACTCGGCGGGAACACCCGCGCCACCGAAAATCCGAGTACGCAGAGGAGCGCGAACAGGATGAGTCCGTAGGCCGCGGTCCGGGCGCGATTTCTGCCGAGGACGACCGCGACGGTTCGCTTCGAGATGGAGCGGTCGTACTCGTAATCCTGCGCGTCGTCGATGACCTTCACGCCCGAGAGGAGGACGAGGAAGACGAACGCGAACGCCAGCGCGACGGGCGAGAGCGTCCCCGTCTGAACGTAGTAGCCGCCGAGGATGGAGAGCGCGATACCGAGCGGATAGCCCGTCGTCGTCGTGACGGGGTTCGTGTCGAGTTGCGGCGCGTGGAGGTAGCCGATGAACCACGTCGGGAGCGTGATGAGGACCGCGCCGATGCCGACGGTGAGCCAGAGTCCCGCGAGACACGCCGCGAACAGTGCACCCGCCGCGGCGAGCAGGAGTTTACAGCCGCGCTCGGTGATCGGATGGTCGTCGTCCTCGCCCCGAAAGTAGAAATCCACGTAGCCGTCCTTGACGTGGGCCGTGTAGACGGCGGCGAAGATGGCAGTCATGTGGAGGAGTCCCGTCACCAGCGAGAAGTGTCCGGCCAGCATGCTCCCGAACCACGATGCGGCGACGGGAGGGAGCATGAACACCGGATGCACCTGCGATGCGACTGCACGTGCTGCGGGGACCACGCCGGAACCGTGGCGCGAGATGGGCATCGAATCGATTCACAACGCCCGCGATGATAAAGTCTCAGGCCGGGAGAAATCGGAAAAATTCAGCGAATAGCGTCCGCCGCCTCGCCCATGATTTCGAGCGCGGCTTCGAGTTCCTCGACGTTCGTCGCGTAGGAGATTCGAGCGTAGCCCTCGCCGTGCTCGCCGAAGGCTTCGCCGGGGACGATGACCGCGCCGCGGTCGAGCACCTCGTCCACGAATCCCTCGGGAACTTTCGGCATGGCGTAGAACGCACCTTGCGGCGTCGGCGTTTCGAGGCCGATGTCGGACAACCCGTCGAGAAGTACGTCGCGGCGCTCCTCGAAGGCGGCGACCATCTCGTCCACGGGGTCCTGTGGCCCGGTGAGCGCGCCCAACGCCGCGAACTGCGCCGGGGCGCTCGCACAGGCCTGCACGTACTGGTGGACGCGAAGCATGCGCTCGATTCGGCGCTCGCTTCCGGCGACCCAGCCGAGTCGCCACCCGGTCATCGAGTAGGTCTTCGAGCAGGCGTTGACCACGACCACGTTGTCCGTCTCGGCGAACTGCATCGGCGAGTAGTGCTCGCCCTCGAAGACTATGTGTTCGTACACCTCGTCCGAGATGCAGAGCACGTCGTGTTCGTCCGCGATGCGGGCGAACTCACGCATGTCCTCCTCGCTCGACACCGCGCCGGTCGGGTTGCCGGGGCTGTTGACGACGAAGGCCGCGGTGTCGTCGGTGATGTTCTCCTCGACCGTCGCGGGGTCGAGGGTCAAATCCTCGCGGAGCGGGACCGGTTTCGGCGTTCCGCCAGCGATGTGCGTCAGGGCGTCGTAGGCGACGAAACCGGGGTCGGGGAAGATGACCTCCTCGCCCGCGCCGACGTGCGCTTCGAGGGCGATGTGGAGCGCCTCGCTCCCGCCCGCCGTGGCGATGATGTTCTCCGGCGGGACCACGAGGTCGTTGTCCCGTTCGTGTTTCGCGCTGATGGCCTCACGAAGTTGGGAAATTCCCTTGTTCGACGTGTAGGCGTCCGTCGCCCCCGATTCGATGGCTTCGAGCGCCGCCTCCCGAGCGTGGTCCGGTGTCGGGAAGTCCGGTTGCCCGAGTCCGAGATTGATAGCGTCCTCGCCCGCCGCCTCGAACACCTTCCGAATGCCGCTTATCGATACGTGCTCAACCCTGTCCGAAAAGCCGGTCATACGCCGGAGACCACGTAACGGGGGAGGATAATTCTTCGCTTCGGTTACTTGACCTGTGCGCGGAGCGCGTCGAGATGGTCGTCGATGACCGACAGCGCGGCATCCGCGTCCATGTAGCCGTTGTCGTACTCGCTGTACACCTTGTCCACGTCGCGGAAGAACTGGTCCAAATCTACGTCGTCCGTATCGCTCATGAGTGGGGAAAAGCGGTTGGAATGGAAAAAGGCGATGGCTTCGATGTGGACTGTTGCAGTTGACACAATCACCAGAAGTCAGCAATCGACACAACCACTGGTTGCTAGCACTCTCTCCGGAAAATCTCCGATTTTCCGGGCCGACGAGCGAGCGGAGCAACGCGAAGCGAGAGAGGAGTGTCTTCGTGAGCGGAGCGAACGAAGGCCAGGAAGTCGCAGCCCGCGGAGTGAAGCGAGCAGGAACGTCTTCTGCTGCTTTTGATGAACGTTTTACAGGGAGACCGGGAGCGGTCGCGCGCTACGGCACGCGACCGCTCCCTTTCGACCGTCGTAAAACGTTCTATTGGAACATCCTGAGCGGCTTTGCCTGCGAACTCTCGGCTTCTTCGGTTTCCTGCATCCGCTGGGCGAACTGCTCTTTCTGTTCGCGGATTTCCTCGGCGCTCTCGACCAACTCGTCCGTGTTCACGTCGATTCCGGCGATGGGGTCGATGGCGTCCTTGAGGAGGATGCGGGCCGCCTCGGGGTCGGGGAACCGGGGGTCGGACTCGACGATGAGGCCGATAGCGCCGACGCCGCTCCTACTGGCGCGGTGGAGGAGCGCACCGGTCGGGCCGCTGATAGCGCCGGTTTCGGACGGGGAGCCGATGTCGTGCTCGTCGAGCAACTGTCCGAAGTCGCCGGTCGCGGTGCCGTAGAGTTCGGGGACCTCACCGGCCTGTTTCTGGTGTGGAAGGCCGCTCAGGTAGAGCGGGGTCGCGTCGTGCGAATCGACCCACGAGGTGACACACCGCGCGAACTGGGGCGCGGCCTCGGACGAAATCGGGACGTCACTTCGCAACGCGAGCAGGTCCCGTTCCTCGTCGGCGTAGAACCGAACCGGCGGGAGCAGGTCCCGGTCGCCGCCCTCGTATACGGCGATTTGAGGGATTCCCTCGCAGTCCACCGCCGCGTAGTAGGTCATGTCGAACTGCTCGATGAGGTGGTCGGTGGCGATTTTACCGACCAACCCCAGTCCGGGGAGCCCTTCGACCAGCGTCGGTGCGTCGAGTTCGATGTCGTCCGCGACCACGGCGATGTTCGTCATACCGGTCCATTCGGGTGGATTCACCTTAAAAACGAGGACGGGAGCGACGGCGGCTTCGAAACCCACAAACACCTCTCGCCCGCATAGGCGAGCAATGGACCCACTGGAGCGCTACGAACCGATACTCGACGATTTCGAGGCGTTTCGCGCGGCGTGTGAGCGTCCGCTACCCTCGGTCGTACGAGTAAACCGCATCAAAGCGACCCGAGAGCAGGCGACACGGGCGTTCGACGAGGAAAACGTGGAGTGGACGCCGCGCGAGTGGAACGAGAACGTACTGGAAATCGAGGGGAAACCCGGCAACACGTGGCCCTCGTTTCACGGCTGGACGCACGGACAGGAGGAGGTATCTTCGATTCCGGCGTTCGTCCTCGACCCGGAACCGGGCGAGCGCGTGCTCGATTCCTGTGCCGCGCCGGGAAGCAAGACGACGCAACTCGCCGCGCTGATGGACGATACGGGACTCGTCGTGGCGAACGACAGCAACCTCGGTCGCCTGTCGGCGCTCCGGTTCAACACCGAACGGCTCGGCGTCACCTGCGCCGCGGTGACGAATCAGGACGCCCGGAACTTCTCGCTCAAGCCGTTCGGCCTCTCCGCGTTCGACGCGGCACTGGTGGACGTACCGTGTTCCTGTGAGGGGACGGTTCGAAAGAATCCGACCGCGCTGGACGATTGGGGATTGGACCACATCGAGGGCGTCGCGGGCGTCCAGAAGGGCATCCTTCGCCGCGCGGTGCAGGCCACGCGGGAAGGCGGAACCGTGGTGTACTCCACCTGCACGTTCGCGCCCGAAGAGAACGAGGCGGTTCTGGATTACGTTCTCGCGCGCGAGGACTGCCGACTGGTCGAGTACGACATCGGCCTGCGGTCCGAACCCGGCCTCACGGAGTGGCACGGCGACGAGTTCGACGAGAGCATCCGGAAGGCGAAACGGTTCTATCCGCACCACAACGACACGGGCGGGTTCTTCTGCGCGAAACTGGAGGTGGGCCAATGAGCGAAAACGGAGACGACGGGACGGAACTGGCGACGAACGACGGCCAGCGGTTCGACCGCCTCCCGGCCACCGAGGACGACCGCGAGGTGTCGGGACGCGCGAGCAGGGGGGAAGTCATCGACTGGTGGGAAGACCGATTCGGGATTTCGCCGGAGACGTTCGAGGGGGCCACCTTCTGGGAGAAGGGGAAAGGTAAAATCTGGATTCTCGACGGCGATTTGGAGTCGCCCGTCCACATCGAAGCGCTCGGGATGACGTTCCTGCGCACGCGACAGCGACACTGGAAGCCGACGACGAACGCGGCACAGCGGTTCGGTCGGCGCGCGACGAAGAACGTCATCGAACTCGACGGCGAGCAGGCCCGTCGATTCGCCCGCGGCGAGGACCAAGAAATCGAGTGGGAGGGCGACTGGGGATACCTCATCGCCGCGCACGAAATCGCGGGCGAAATCGAACCGCTCGGCGTCGGACTGTTCCTCCACGGCGAACTGCAGTCGCTCGTTCCCGGCGGACGACAGCGCGACCTCTGA
Source organism: Haladaptatus sp. T7 (assembly GCF_026008575.1). NCBI lineage: Archaea > Methanobacteriati > Methanobacteriota > Halobacteria > Halobacteriales > Haladaptataceae > Haladaptatus > Haladaptatus sp. T7. The sequence continues at coordinate 5,482 of NZ_BROP01000001.1, read as the reverse complement.
AACGGACGAACGTTTCGACCCGCCGTCGCGTCAGTTGGATTTTCCGTCGCCGTCGCGGGCCGAACGCTCGCGTACCACGCCGCCGCTCAATCCCTCCCACTCGACGGCGTAGCCGAGTTCGGAGAGGAGCGCGCTGTCGTCTTCGATCCCTCGGTCTTCGAGGACGGATTTCGCCGTCGAGTAGGCCATCCCGTCCTCGATTTCCGCGTCGAGGTCGGCGAGCACGACGGGACGAACCAGTGTTCTTCCGACGCGTCGATGGTCCGGAAACGTCGCGTCCTCCAACGCGTCCTCGCTCACCCCGTGCGCCGTGGCGAGGTCGGCCAGCGAAATCGCGTCCGCGTCCGGGACGAGTTCGTCGGGGAGCGCGGCCGCGCTTTCCGCGACCAGTTCGTCCTCGTACCGGCGGAGCGCGTCGCGGACGTCCTTGAGACGAATCGATCCGGAGTACGGAATCGCGCGGTGGTCGCGGGCGGTTATCTCCTCGCCGACGCCGAGGCTCTCGTCCACCGCGACGAGCAGTTGCACGTCGTCCACGGCGTCCAGTTGTGAGAGCTTCTTTTCGACGTACTCGGGCGTCCAGAAGCCCATGATTTCGAAGAACACACGGAAGTCGGCGTGCCGGTAGTCGAAGGCGAAGTCGGGAATCATCACTCGCGCACCGGCCGCCAGCGGTTCGGGTTCGCGCACGAGGTCCCAGTCCAAATCGAGCGCCTCGAACCGGGTGGCGAACTCCCGTTCCACCTCGCTGTCGAACGATACGTCCGCGATGGGTTCCGTCCCCGGCGGTCGAACCGGGTCGTCGTCGGTGAGCACCAGTTGGCGTTCGGTTCCGCGGTCGTCGATGGTCGCCGCGAGTCGCCAGTCCTCGGCTTTGACGACGGTTCGGAGTAGTCGGGCGAACCGCGTCCCGTAGCGCCGCGTCGAGCGAAAGAGAGCGTCCGGGCCGGTGACGACGACTTCACGTCCGGCGTCCGTCTCGTGGATTTCGTACATCAATCGAAGCCGTTTGACGGCCGAAACGAGCGCCCGGGGGTCCGAACTTCGTACCCGGAGTTCCGTCGCGTCGAACAGCGCGGTTTGGGCGAGCGACAGGTTGTACTGGGAGACGAGTTCGTCCGGGTCCCAGCGGGAGTCGAACGCGACCAGCAGTTGGCGCTCTTCGAGGTCGGCGTACAACGAATCGGCCACGTCGTCCGGCGTCGAACCGAGGCGCTCTGCCGCACGCCGGAGTGCGGTTTCCCGCTCCTCCTCGGTGACCACGCTCACGGCTTCGGCCGCTTCGAATGCGACGCTTCGGGCGCGTTCGGGGGGCACGGCCGCCGACGTCTCGAACGTCGCTTCCCGGCCCAGGAGTTTGGCGAACCCGCGAACGAGTTTGAAGTCGGGCGCGTCGGTTTCGAGGTCCGAAAGCGCGGACCGAAGTTGACCGTACGGTTCGCCGACGTGCCCCTGATACGTGCCGAGGATGCGTGCGGCGAGCGGTCGCTGTTCACGACCGGCGAACCGCGGATGATAGCCTCCCCCGGCGCGGGACACCCGGAGCAGGTCTTTGGTAAGCACGGCCGAAAATACACGTCCGGTGTACAAAAGGCGTCTGAATGAGAAGATTCATTCTAACCGCTCCAATCTGTATGGAGTATGCGAAGACGAGACGCCCTCCAACAGTTCGGCCTCGTTGCTGCTCTCGCCTCTACCGGTGGCTGTGCGGCCATTCTCGGCGGTCGCGGCGGTAACCAAGACGACGGTGATAGGAGTCGAGCGGGGAACTTGGAAAGCCTCAAGATTCGACCGAAGAAAGGCGACGACGGCAACCTCGTGGTCGTCGTCACGATTCAAAATCACGGGGACAGTGAGGAGTCCGCGGAACTCGAGGTGACGGCCGACCTCAACGACGTGGTACACGAAATGAACCCGACGGTGACGGTTCCCGGAAAGGAAACGAAAGACGTAGAGGTCCCGTTCGAGGTGACGTACGAGAAATACAGCGAGGCGAGCAGCACCTCGATCAGCATCAATCTAAAATAATTACAGCACCAGTCCGACGAGGACAGCGACCACCAGCAGTTTTTTGATGATGATGACGCCGATGATGACCTGTTTCGTGGAGAGCGAGTTGGTCCACGTGACGAATCGGCGAAGGAAACCGGGCGTTCGCGCGAGTTCCCGTCCGAACAGTTCGAGTTCCGTCCGGAACGTCTCGGCGATGGAGCCTTCGCTCTCCGTGTAGGGGAGGTGAGTGGTCGGAACCCAGCCCTGACTCGTGTACCGGACGGACACCGTGAGGCCGTCGAGGTGGCCGACCTGTGCGAACTCGAAGCCGCGTTCGTCGGTCAGCGCTTCGAGTTTGCGCACGTCGCGGGCGTCGTCCAAATCGTAGACGAGTCGGGTCTCGTCGGCCGTCCAGTCGAAGGCGAGCGCGAGACTGACTTGTGCTCGGCTCACGCGGACGTCTTGCACCGTCGCGGTCTCGGTGTTGCCGTGTCGCTCCTTCTGTTTCGCGGTCAGTAGCTCGTACTCCTCGGTCGAGGTGGTGGATACGTCGGTCATCATCGGCCTCCATAGCGGAATCGTCGAACGGGGACGACCCCTGAGAGCCATGTCAGAGGAAGTGGGGTCGTCCCCGTTTGAGTGAAAGTGCATCGGAATATTGAATACTACCAAAATACTATCAAAACCATAGATATAATGTATAGTATAGAAACAGAGCATACTATCTGGAGCGGACGAAAGACAGTCCTCGACGGTTAGGGTCAGCGCTCGACTGTTGGCCGAGTGAGTCGCTATCGGTGGACGACAGGAAAATTATCGGCGGCGGTTTGCGACGCGGACTTCCGCCGTCTCCTCGGTGACGACTTCGTACAGGAGTGCGCGTCCGCCGTCCTCCTTCGCTCGGAGGATTCGGCCGAGGCGTTGGGTGAACTCGCGTTCGCTCCCGCTCCCGGAGAGGACGACGGCGACGTTGGCGTCGGGAACGTCGACCCCCTCGTCCAGCACGTTCGAGGTGATGACGCGCGAGTACTCCCCGCGTCGGAATCTATCGAGAACGTCCCGGCGTTCGGGCGTCGAGGTTCGGTGCGTGATAGCCGGGAGGAGAAAGCGCTCCGAAAGACGGTACACGAGGTCGTTGTGCGCGGTGAATACGATGATTCTGTCGTCCCGGTGGGCGTCGAGGATGTCCGCGAGGGCCGTCACCTTTCCCTCGCTGTTCATCATGATGTCGCGTGCGCGCTGTTTTGCGAGGAGGGCTTCGCGTGCCTTCGGGTCGCTCCCCGAGCGCTTGACGAGTTCCTGATAGTCGCTGCCGCTCCGCATCCGAATCGAGGAACTGGCGAGGTAGTCCGTGAACACGCCTTGGGCGTCCTCGTATCGTTCGCGCTCCTCGGGCGTGAGTTCGACGGTCAACCGTTTCACGTCGTAGGGTGCGAGGTGGGTTCCGGCGAGTTCGTCCACGTGGACGTCGAAGACTTTCTCCCCGACGAGTTCGCTGACGACTTCGTGGGCACCGTCGGGTCGCTCGAACGTCGCCGTCAGCCCCATTCTAGCGGGGGCGGCGAGGAGGCGCGCGATTTCGCGGTAGCCCTCGCCGCCGAGGTGGTGAACCTCGTCGAAGAGCACGAGACCGAACCGGTCGCCGATGTCGTCGGCCCGGAGGTAGGCGGAATCGTACGTCGAGACGGTGAGGGCTTCGACGTTCTGTTCGCCGCCGCCGAGTTGGCCGATGGGAACGTCGAACTCGGTGTCGAGGATGCGCCGCCACTGTTCGAGCAGGTCGATAGTCGGGACGACGACGAGGGTCGCGGCCTGACAGCGTTCGATGGCTTTGACGCCGATGACGGTCTTTCCGCTTCCGGTCGGCAGTTCGAGGACGCCGCGTCGGTCCGCGTCTTCCCACGAATCGAGCGCCTTCTGCTGGTAGTCCCGGAGTTCGTAGGCGGAGTAACACGGCGGTAAATCGGGCGCGTCGAGGACGGAATCGTCCACCGAAATCCCGCGTTCCTCGCAGTAGTCGCGGATAGCGGCGTAGCGGAAAGCGGGCGCTCGGAGCGTCTTCGAGCGGGGGTCGGAGTCGGCGAACGGAACGTCGCGCTCGGTTTCGACGCGGAGCGTACCGTTCTCGAACGTGAGGGTCACGTCGGCCACACCGAAACTGGGGAATCCGCGGCCTAAAAGGTGCCGAGGCTGGCCTGCAGGCTTCGATCGGTCGCGCCGCGTTCGAGTTCGTAGCCCACGAGGTCGCGCATGTCCGTCGCGTAGGTCGTTCCGCCGCGTTCGAGGACGAGGACGCGGCCTTGCGTCCCGAGGACGGTACCGCTGGCGAGGGTTTCGTGGACGGGTGCCGATTCGAGTTCGAAACCGTAGTCGAACGAGAAGGTGTCGAGCGGATCGAACCGGGAGAGGGCGTCCCGCCAGACCGCCTCGTCCACCGGTTGGTCGAGGGTGCGAATCTTCGCCGGAACGCGAACGCGGTCGGTGAACGTCTCCGCGATTTCGGCCTCCAGTTCGCGGGCGATTCGCCCGTCTTTCACCGTTTGGAGGTGTGCGGCGCGGTCCGCACCCTGCTCGCGGAGTCGTGTTTGCAGTCGCCATTCGCGCGTAACGCCGACTTTGACCGTCGTGGGACCGAATGCCGCGAGGTAGATGGCGTGGTCCTCGTAGCAGTCCATCTCGGCCTTGAGGCACGTTCCGGTACACCGGGCACACACCCACGTACTGGTGTGTGCGTCACAGTAGGGGGCGTTGGGGCGAGAACACGCGATGTGCGTCGAACCGTCGAACGTACCCGCACAGTGTCTGTCGCCGAGCGTGTATTCCAGTTCGACTCCGCGTTCGAGCGGTTCGCGCGAAAGGGTCCCGTCGTCGTCCACCAGCAACGCTGGCGGGTCGTCTCCCGCCGCACCAGTCTCGTACCCAACGATTTGCACGGGTGTAGTTGGGTCTTTCCGGGTAAAAGACGTGTCGTTCGAAGGGACGACGAACGTGTTCGAGTTTTGATTTGTTCGATGGAAGTATTAAAATAGATTTATTTTGGAATATTTGAACGGAAGAAGAATATTTTAATAACTATTGTGTAGTAGTAACGTGGTGTGGCGAACCATGGCAAGGGAGATTCCGGCCGGGATACCGTCGAGGTGAACGTCGGCTACGACGGGACCGACGGCAAGAACACGGCGATGGACGCCGCCGTGGAGGTCGTTCGGGAGTTCGAATCGCTCGACGTGGTGACGATTCGAATCTCACGAGAGGACTGGGCGGAACTCGACGATCATCCCGAGATACGGTACGTCGAGGAGAACGGGCAAACCGGGGCCTGACAGGGGTCGGAACGGTGTTCAACCCCGACCGAGAGACGCTTCTGAATATTAATTTCCCAATTTATAGCAGGAAATTATATTACGATGTAGTTTATTGATACAGCCGCATGGCAAGGAAAGCCAATGGCGTATCACGGCGGAATATTCTCAAAGTAACAGGTGGCTCG